>JAUHYW010000065.1 GCA_030426085.1 bacterium
CCGAGCCGCCATCGCTCCACACCCCGAGCGACGCCACCCCCGGCCCGAGCCGCCGACCCGCCACTTCACGGGTGGCCCGATCGCCGCCCGAGCCGCCATCCCGGTACCCGCTGAGCAAGCCATTCCCGGCCCGAGCCGCCGACCCGCCACTTCAAGGGTGGCGCGATCACGGCCCGAGCCACCGTCGAGCCACACCCCGAGCGACACCACCCCCGGCCCGAGCCGCCGACCCGCCACTTCAAGGGTGGCCCGATCCCCGCCCGAGCCGCCGCCGAGCCACGCCCCGAGCGACGCCACCCCCGGCCCAAGCCGCCGACCCGCCACTTCAAGGGTGGCGCGAGCCCGGCCCGAGCCGCCATCGCTCCACACCCCGAGCGACCCCACCCACGGCCCGAGCCGCCGACCCGCCACTTCGCTGGTGGAGCGCTGCCCGCCCGAGCCGGCGTCGATCCATACCCCGAGCGACGCCCCCCTCGGTCCGAGCTGCCGACCGGCCGCTTCGTCGGTGGACCGCTGCCCGCCCGAGCCGGCGTCGATCCATACGCCGAGCGACGTCCCCCTCGGTCCGAGCTGCCGACCGGCCGCTTCGCCCGTGGACCGCTGCCCGCCCGAGCCGGCGTCGATCCATACCCCGAGCGACACCACCCTCGGCCCGAGCCGCCGACCGGCCGCTTCGTCGGTGGACCGCTGCCCGCCGGAGCCGGCGTCGATCCATACCCCGAGCGACATCCCCCTCGGTCCGAGCCGACCATCGCCCACCATGGCCATAGATCCGCCCGCGCCCGGCGCGGCATCGTCCCATACCCCGAGCGACACCCCCCTCGGCCCGAGCCGGCCATCGCCCACCATGGCCATAGATCCGCCCGCGCCCGGCGCGTCATCGTCCCATACCCCGAGCGACGCCCCCCTCGGCCCGAGCCGGCCATCGCCCACCATGGCCATAGATCCGCCCGCGCCCGGCGCGTCGTCGTCCTATACCCCGAGCGACGCCCCCCTCGGCCCGAGCCGGCCATCGCCCACCATGGCCATAGATCCGCCCGCGCCCGGCGCGGCATCGTCCCATACCCCGAGCGACACCACCCTCGGCCCGAGCCGACCATCGCCCACCATGCCCGTCGATCCACCTCGGCTCCGGCCGACGACCGCCTACCCGGCGAGCGACAACACCCCTGGCTCGAGCCGGCCAGCGCCCACCCTGCCCGTCGATCCGCCCCGGCTCCGGCCGACGCCCGCCTACCCGTCGAGCGACGCCGCCCCCGGCCCGAGCCGCCCGACACCCACCCTGCCCGTCGATCCACCCTGGCCCCGGGCCACCCTGCGGCGCGCCCCGGACGATCCCGCCCGCGGCCCGAGCGCCGCAGCTTCACCTCGACCGCGGCCCGCGCCGGGCCCCGAAGGCCGCTCGCTCACCCATCGGGTGCCGGGCAGGACGGCGCCGTGCAGAGCGCGCCACCGTACGGCGGCGCGATCAGGGACGCCGCCGGCGGCGCGCCGAACCCCACCCCGGCCGTCGCCGCGGGCGTCGTCGGGGGCCTCGGCGGCGGCGGGGTACGAGGCGATGGGGGTCTTCGAGACCGGCTCATGACAGGTGTTACAGGGACCCCCGGCGGACCCCGCATCACGGGCGTCGCCCGACTGCGCTACAGTGGCCGCGGGAGGCGTGATGTCGGAGCGGCCGCACGGCGACCCCAAGAGCGATTCGACCGCCGGCGAGCGGCTGCACTCCGAGCCGCAGGTCAGCGCGGTCACTTCGGTCGACCGGGAGGACGACAGCGTCACCGCTGCGCCCCGTGATGCGCTCAGCGTGTCGACCCTGCGCCCCGACACCGCGTCGTGGGACGAGGCGCCGCCGCTCGACCCGCCGTCGGGCGCGGTGGGCAGCCGCATGGGGCGGTACACCGTGCTGTCCGAGCTGGGCGCCGGCGGCATGGGGGTGGTCTATAAGGCGTGGGATCCGGCGCTGGACCGGGCGGTGGCGCTCAAGGTGCTGCTCGCCGGGCGGCTGGCGCCGCAGCGGCACCTGGCGCGGTTTCTGGACGAGGCGCGGGCCATCGCCCGGCTCGATCATCCGGCGCTGGTCGAGGTGTACGACATCGGGCTGGTCGACGGCTGCCCCTACTTCACGATGGAGTTCGTCGACGGGTCCGATCTGAACCGGCTCATCGCCGACACTCCGCTCGATCCGCTGCGGGCCTGCCGGCTGCTCGAGCCGGTCGCCCGGGGGCTCGAGGCGGCCCATCGGCAGGGCATCATCCACCGCGATGTCAAGCCGGCCAACGTGCTGGTCGACGCCGACGATACGCCGCGGCTCATCGACTTCGGGGTGGCCCGCTTCCTGGAGTCGACCGACGAGCGCACCCGCACCGGGCAGGTGGTGGGCACCCCGGCCTACATGGCGCCGGAGCAGGCGGTGGGTGATCTGAGCGCCATCGGGCCGGCGACCGATGTGTTCGGGCTGGGCGCGTCGCTGTATCGGGCGGTGAGCGGCGCGCTGCCCCGACGGTCGACCGAGAGCGGCGACAGCGGGCTGCCCCGGCGCCCGGCCGACACCGGCGACGGCGCGCTGCCCCGCGATCTGGCGGCGATCTGCCACAAGGCGATGTCCCACGATCCGGGTGATCGCTATGGCTCGGCGGCGGCGCTGGCCGACGACATGGCCCGGTTCGCTCGGGGGGAGCCGGTCGAGGCGGCGCTGCCCGGGATCTGGCGGCGGTTCGGGTGGCGGGTGCGGGCGGCGCGCAGCGGGCTGATCGGGGCGGCGGTGACGGTGCTGGTGGGCGTCGTGGTGGCCCTGGCGGCGGACGCGTGGCGGGTGCACGGCGAGCGGGAGGCCCGGGCGGCCCGGGAGGCGGCGGCCGAGACCCGGCTGACCGAGGCGCTGGTCGACGGGCGGCGGCTGCGGGCGGCGGGCGATGTGTCGGCGGCCGCGGCGGTGGAGCGCGAGGTGACGCTGCGCCGCGAGGTCCAGGAGACCCGGGCGCTGGCCCGCTTCCACCTGAGCCGGGCCGAGGACGCGCTGGAGCGGCAGGATCGGTCGGCGGCCCTGGGCGCGGCGGCGAGCGCGTACGCCACGGCGACCCACGAGGCGGAGTCGTTCGACGCGATGCTGACCCTGGGGCGGCTGTTCGTCGAGCTGCGCCGGGGCACGGCCCTGGAGACGCTGCTGGAGACGATCGAGCGGCGGTTCCCCACCCGGCGGGTCGAGCTGGGCGCGCTGGCGGTGCAGGGGGCGACGCTCGTCGGGCGGCTGGCCGTCGCGGCGCAGAGAGCTCGGGCGCTGGGGTCGGATCGGGGGCCGATGCTGGCGGCTCTGAGCCGGGCGGCGCCCACCGACTGGACCTACGAGGCGCTCGGGGGCCGGGTGTGGACCTGGGATCAGGGGCTGGCCGACGTGGACGGGGACGGCGCGCTCGATCTGAACGTGGGCGCTCACCTGCTGAGCGCGGGGTCCCCGGCCCTGCGCCCGACCCGGGTGCCCCTGCTGCCCGACGGTCAGTTCCCGTTCCCGCTGGGGCCGAGGCTGGTGGCCGGGCTCCAGGGCGACGCGCCCCACCGGCTGCTGCGGCTGGAGGGCGGGGCCTGGCGGACGCTGGCGCCGCTGGAGCGCAGCCGGCTGCTGGCGCTGGGTGATCTGGACGGGGACGGGCGGGAGACGCTCTACGGGGCCCGCGGCTGGGGGCTGTCGGCGTTCGATGAGCAGCCGGACGGGTCGTGGCGCCGGTCGGTGCCCCACCCGCCGACCGACGCGACCCGCATCGAGCCCCGGGCGATGTTCGTGGCCGACTTCGGCGATCGGGGGCCGGCGCTGGTGATCGGCAGCGCCGAGTGGCGGACGTACGACGTGCGGATCTACACCGCGGCGCCCGGCGGCGGGCTCCTGCTGGCGGCCCGGCGCAAGCTGGGGGCGGTGTTCGACGTGCGGCCGGTGCCCCGCCCGGGGCGACCGCCGCTCATCGCCGCCGCGCTGCGCGCCCAGCCGCCCGAGCCGCGCATGTTCCCCCCCGAGGCGCCGAGCGGTCACCCGCCGGGGCTGGTCCTGCTGGAGTGGACCGACGCCGGGCTCGAGATCCGGGGGCACCTGCCGACGGCGACCGACGAGGACGGCGACATCAGCGTGCGGGTGGGCGACTTCGACGGGGACGGGCGGTCCGATCTGGCGGCGTCTCCGACCCATGTCTTCAGCCGCGATCTGCTGGTGTACCGGGGGCTGGCCGACGGCTGGAGCGCGCCGGTGGCCCTGCCCGGGCTGGACGCGTTGGCGGCGGCCGATCTGGACGGGGACGGGGACGACGAGCTGGTGGTGCGGGCCGCGCAGCGGTCGCGGCTGTGGGTGCTGGGCGTCGCCGGGGCGCCGGCGGTCGATCTGCCGGTGTGGCGGATCCCGGCGGCGGACGATGTGCCGCTGGCCGAGGGCGGCGGGCCCCGCGCGGCGGCCATCCGCGATCTGGTGCGGCTGGGGCTGGTCGACGAGGCGATCGAGGCCTGGCAGCATCAGGTTCGGCTGGGGCTGGCCCCGGCGGCGTCGGCGGCCAACGCGGCCCGGCTGTCCGAGCAGCGCGAGCGCTACGGAGAGGCGGCGGGGCTGTTCCTCCGGGCGGCGACGCTGTACGGGGGCGAGCCGGGGGCGGTCGACGCGCTGCGCGGGGCCGCCCGGACCCAGCGGGCGGCCCGGCTGTGGGCCGAGGAGCGGGCGACCCTCGACCGGCTGCTGGCCCACCGGCTGGCCCCGGCCGCCCGGACCGAGGCCCTGGCCCGGCGGGCGACGCTCGACGCGCGGCTGGCTCGCCGGGTGACGTTCGATCTGGGGGGCGATCTGGATCCCCGGTGGCGGGTGCCGGTGCCCGATCGGCTGCGGGTCGACCGCGACGGGGCGCTGGAGATCACCGCCGACATGGCGGGGCCGATGGCCCGGCTGCCGGTCGAGCGCACGGGCGGGCCGGTGGCCATCGAGATCGACATGCGCGTGCCCCGGGTGGAGTACGGGTCGAGCTTCGGGGTGCAGCTCGTGGCGGTCGAGGGCGATACGCGGCGGGCGCTGACGAACGTGCTGAGCCTGGGCTGGGGCGGCGGATCGGTGGTGTATCACCGGGCGCAGCTCGTGCGGCCCGATGGGCAGCAGGTGGTGTTCTTCAACCGGCGGGTCGCCACCCCGCGGGGGCACCGCATCTTCGCCCGGGTGGAGCTCGACCCCGAGCGGGGGCTGGCGACCAACGTCGAGCGCACCGGCGAGGACTACACCACCCACCCGGCGCCGCCGCTGGCCCCCGACGCCCGGCTGTACCTCGAGATCGTCTCGGGCTCGGGCGACCGCCGCATGGGGCATCACATGCGGGTGCGCATCGAGCGGCTGGTGCTCGACGGGCTGCGGGTGGTCGACGGGCACCCGGGGGACGCGGCGGGCGATCATCCGCTGCACGGGGCCGGGCGGGCGCTGGCCCACGCCGCGCCGGCGGAGGCGCTGGCCGCGCTGAGCGGCGTCGAGGGCGAGCGGGCGGACGCCATCCGGGCGGCGGCGCTCTACGATCTGGGGCGGTGGGGCGAGGCCGACGCGCTGGTGCTGGCCCGGCTGGCGCGCCTGGCGCCGGGGTCGCCCTTCGAGCGCTTCGTGCGCGGCCGGGTGCTGCGCGATCCGCTGCACTTCGCGCCGCTGGTGCGGCGGGGCCTGGGGCCGGCGGCCGATGAGCTGCTGTGGCGGGTGTTCATGGCGGCGTTCGACAAGCACGGGCGCGATCCGGACGTGGTGGTCGCCGCCCGGGCGGCGCTGCTGGGGGTCGAGGATCAGACCCCGGAAGAGGTGGCCCGCTCGCCGCACGCCGACCGCCGGCTGGCGCTGTGGCAGGCCCGGGCGGCGATGCACCGGGACGCCGGGCGGGCGGGCGCGGCGCGGGCCGATCTGGCGCGGTGCATGGCGCTGCTCGAGCACCTGCCGCCGCCGTCGGGCACGGCCGAGACCCAGCGGCGGGGCGAGCAGTGGGCGACGCTGTATCGCATGCAGGCCGATGTGCACGCCGACGCCGGACGGGCCGACGCGGCGGCCGAGGCGATCCGCGCCGGGCTGGCGGCGGCCCCGGCGCCGGAGCTGGTGGCCGATCAGCTCATCGCCAGCCGCCCGCTGCGGGCCCTGCGCGACCACCCGGTGTGGGCCGAGGTGCAGCGCGCGGCGGCGTGGTCGACGCCCGCGCCGACTGAGGTCAGGGCGCCCGGGCGGTGACCCGCAGCGCCGGCGGCCCCAGGGTGGGCCCGGTCTCGACGATGACGAACCACCGGCCGGCGGCGAGCGGCAGCCCCTCGACCCGGCGCTCGACGCAGGTGGCCTCGCCGGCGCCGTCCGCGCAGTCACCGCGCACCGAGAAGGCCGCGCCGATGGGATCGCCCTCCAGCTCGATGTCGACCACGGCCGGCGCGGCGAGGTCGAAGGCGGCGACGTACTCGGTCTCCCGGCCCCGGCCGCAGCTCAGGGTGAAGCGATCGACCGGCGCCCGGCGGGGCAGCGCGAGCGGGGCGCCGGGCTCGACGGTGGGGGCGGCGGCGCAGGCCAGCGCGGCGCCGTCCTCGGCGGCGACGGCGACGACCGAGAGGGTGCCCTCGGCCGGGGCCTCGCCGGCGGTGAAGCGGGCGATGTGGCGGCCGCCCTCGGCGAGCGCGGCGTCCAGGCGCAGGTCGCCGCCGTCCAGGCGCTCGGCGTCGGCCACGACCGCGCCGGCGGGATCGAGCAGCGCCAGGTCGACGCCCGCGCCGCCCGCGTCCCAGGTGGCGTCGAGCAGGATCCGGGTGCCCGCGTCGAGGTCGAGCGCGAGGTGGTCGACGTCGTCGGGGCACAGGCCGAGCGGGCGGGGCTCGAGCGCGATCGGGGTCGCCCGCGCGGGGGCGTCGTTGTCCCGCAGCCCCTCGGAGGGGTCGGGCGGGCAGTCGTCGGCGTCCAACGCGGTCAGCGTGAGGCTGTAGGGGGTCGAGGCGCCCGGCGCGCCGTCGACGGCGATGTCGACCCGGCCGGCGCCGGGGCCGACGGCGAGCACCTCGGCGCCGAACGGCGTATCGGCGTCCCGCGCGCGGCCGTCGGCGTCGGTGAGCCGCAGCCGCAGGTCGCCCGCGGCCGGGTCGTGGCGCAGCTCGACCCGCAGCCCCTCGTCGTCGGCGAGCAGGGCCCGGTAGGTGTCGGTGGTGCCATCGCAGCGCACGAGGCCGGTATAGGCCCGGCGGTCGAGCACCGGCGGGCGCTGCGCGAGGGGCAGGCCGTCGTAGGCGTCGCCGTCGCACGGGGCGGGGGCGCAGACGCCGTCGGGGTCGCACGTCCGGTCGCCGGGGCACTGCTCGGGCGCGAAGCAGAAGCCGCCGTAGCTGCACCGCCCGCCGTCGCAGATGCCGTTGCCTTCACAGTCGGTATCACCCAGGCAGCGCAGGCAGTCACCCGAGGCATCACACCGCGGCGCGCCGGGGGCGCAGTCGTCGTCGGCGGCGCAGGGGCCGTCGGTGACGCAGGCCCCCGAGGCGCAGATCAGGGCCCCGGCGCAAGCGCCCGGATCGCATTGCACCGGCACCCCGTCGGCGCAGCGGCGGTCGACGCACAGCCCCGGGCAGTCATCGTGGGTGCTGCATTCGAAGGGCACGCAGGCCCCCGCCTCGCAGGCGGTCAGCCCGGGGCAGTCGCCGTCGTCGACGCAGCGGTCGGGCGCCGTGCAGCGGGCGGCGACGCAGGTCTGTGATCCCGGGCAGTCATCGTCCCGCAGGCAGTCGTCCTGGCACAGCCCGCCGACGCAGCGGGCGCCGTCGCCGCAGTCCACGTCGGCGGCGCACGGATCGGGCACGGTCAGGCGCAGGCGGGGATCGCCGCCGGGCGGGGCCTTGGCGATGATCGCGTAGTCCCCCGCCGGCAGGAGCCGCCCCCGGATGGCATCCCCCGGCACGCACAGCAGGTCGCCCCCGCCGGGGCAGCCCCGGCGCAGGGCCAGCGCCGAGGCGAGCGGATCGGCGCTGCCTTCGAGCGTCAGATCGATCCGGGTCGGCGCGGGCAGACGCAGGTGCGCGACGGCGTCGGGCCCGTCGCCGCAGCCGATGCCGAAGCGATCGAGCGTGGGTCGCACGGGCAGCGGCGCGCCGGGGTCGAGCCGGGGCCGGGTGAGGCAGGCCCGCGCGGCGGCCTCGGGCGAGATCGCGCGGTCGAGGGTGAGGGTGACCGGCGTGGGGCCGCCCAGCTCGCTCAGCTCGAGCCGGTACAGGCCATCGGCGGTGGGGCCATGCAGCACGACCAGGGCGCCGTCGACCCGTTCGGTGCGGGCCACGGGGAAGCCGCCGGGGTCGTGCAGCGTCGCGGCCACGGCGACCGGCTCGGCGGGCTCGATGCGAAAGCGCCAGTCGATGCCCACCGCGGCGTTCAGCGCGAACCAGTCGGCGTCGCCGGGGCACAGGGTCAGCTCGACCCGGTCGACGTCGTCGGGCAGCGGCGTGGCCCGGTCGATGCGGTCGTTGCCGGTGACGCCCTCGTGGGCGTCGGGCGGGCAGTCATCGGGGCCGATGGCGTCGACGACGATGGCATACGGGGTGTCGAACCCGCCCCGCCCGGTGACGCGCACGTCGACGGCCCGCGGTTCGTCGGCCACGGGCAGCGCCACCCGGTCGAAGCCGTGGGGCCCGTCGTCCCGGGCGATCACCGTCGCCGGATCACCCGCGGCGGTGACTTCGAGGGCCAGATCGCCGAGCCCCGCGTGGCGCACGGTGATGATCCGGCCCTCGTCGGCGGGGATCTCGATCCGGTAGCGGTCGAGCGTATCGTCGCACCACATCAGGCCCCCGTAGGCTCGGGCGTCGAGCGCGGCCGGCGGGCGGGCGTCGCCCAGCGCGTCGTCGACGCAGCCCGCGTTCGGCAGACAGATCCCATCGAGACACACCCGGGCCCCGGGGCAGTCGGCGTCGGCGGCGCAGGCCCCGTCGGGCACGCAGCGGGTGTCATCGCAGCGCTCGGCGGCCGGGCAGTGGGCGTCGACGGCGCAGGCGACGCAGCGGCCGATGCCATCACAGATCGGCGCCCGCCCGGGGCAGACGAGGTCGTCGAGGCACAGGCCGGCGGGCGCGCAGACGCCGGCCGGGGTGCACGCCTGGGCCGGGGGGCACGGCGCGGCGTCGCCGCAGGTGAACGGCGGCGCGGGCACGCAGACGGCGTCGAGGCACACCCCCGCCGGGCAGTCGGCGCTGACCGCGCAGTCGGGCAGGCGGCACGATCCGCCGCGGCAGCGCTCGGCGCCGGGGCAGTCGAGGTCGTCGCCGCAGGGATCGGCCCCCACGCACCGCGCGTCCACGCACCGCTGGGCGCCCGGGCAGTCATCGACGCAGGCGTCGGCGCACACGCCGCCCTGGCAGGTCCGGGCGCCGAGGCAGTCGGCGTCGTCGGCGCAGCGGTCGGGCTCGACGCACCGGCCGCCGGCGCAGGTCTGGGATCCGGGGCAGTCGTCATCGGCGTCGCACACGGTCACGCAGCGGAAGGCTTCGCACACCCGGCCCGGGTCGCAGTCCCCTTCCACCAGGCAGGGGTCGGCCTCGAGGCAGCGCCCGCGGGCCCGATCGCAGGGGCGGCTGCCGGGGCAGTCGGCGTCGTCGGCGCAGGCGCTGACGCAGCGGGCCTCGGCGCAATGGGTCCCCTCGGCGCAGTCGGCGTCGCCCGCGCAGCCGTCGTCGGGGCGGCAGGCGCCGCGGTCGGCGTCGCATACGAGCGGGTCGGGGCAGGCCCGTCCGGGGCCGCACTCGGGGCGGCAGGCGCCGTCGACGCACTGTCGCTCGGGATCGCAGTCTTCGGGCACGAGGCACGGATCGGCCTCGGGGCACACGCCGTCGACGCACGCCCGGTTGCCGGGGCAAGCGGCGTCTTCGAGGCAGGGGTCGGCGCAGACATCGGCCACGCACAGGCGCTCGGCGAGGCATCCGCTGTCGTCGACGCAGCCGTCGGGGTCTTCGGCGCACAGGCCGTCGTCGCCGCAGATCTGACCGTCGGGGCAGACCCGGTTCACGCCGCAGGCGTCGTCGCAGATCCCGTCGGCGCACACCCGCCCAGGATCACAGTCGGTGGGATCGACGCACACATCGGACTCGACGCATCGCCGGTCGACGCAGGTCCGGGTGCCCCGGCAGCCGTCGTCCGAGGCGCAGGGGTCGGCGCAGGCGTCGCGCACGCACAGCCGGGGGCCGAGGCAGTCGACGTCGGCCGCGCACACCGCGGGCTCGACGCAGACCCCCGCTTCGCAGCGCTGGGCGCCGGGGCAGTCCCCGTCCACGCCGCACTGCGGGGCGGCGTCGAACGGGCCGGCGTCGGGCGGTCCGGCGTCGGCGCCCGCGTCCGCCCCGGCGTCCCCGGCGTCGGGCGCGGCATCCGAGGTGGCGTCGGCGCGGCCGCGGTCGATGACCCCCCGGTCGGTGGCGCCGTCGGCGTCGGGCGCGCAGGTGCAGGCGCCGAACGCGGCCCCGCTCTCGTCGCAGGTCTGGGCCCCGCTCGCCCCGTCGGCGCAGACGCAGCCCTGGGTCGCGCCCGGGGTGCATCGGGCGGGCTCGCCGTCATCGCAGCCCCACAGGCCGAGGGCCACGAGCAGGGCCGGCGCGATCAGCCATGAGCGACGCATCACATACACAGTGGCTCTCCGGCGTCCGATGGGTCAGCGGATGTAGAGGTAGTTGTAGTCGACCCGGTGGTCGACGTTGCTGAACAAGGCATAGATGTTGCCATTGTCGTGCAGCATGCTGAGTTGATAGCAGTCGGTGTACCAGAAGCCGCCGTTGAGCCCGACGTTCTCCGACGAGCAGTTGCGGCCCCAGGTGTCGTTGTCCCGATCGAGCGTGGTGAAGCGGGCCCCGCGCATGTTGTCGATGAGGCCCCGGGCGCCGGCGACGACCGCGTCCCAGGTCCAGGGGTGGCCCTCGGCGGCGGTGCCGATCCGCATGTTGCGCACCTTCACGTCGTCCCGGTTGGTCTGGGACCAGAAGACGTTGTTCGGGTGGGCGGTGGTCAGGGCGTTCCATTGCACCAATGGCATCCAGAAGGCCCCGGCGTCGGTCCGCGTGCTGCCATAGCCATGGGTCGAGTAGGCGGCCCAGGTGCCCCGGCGGATGAGGTCGCGCTCGGCGGCGCCCAGCTCGGCGGCGACGGTCTTGGCCACCAGGGTCCAGCCGCCGCCGTCGCTCTCCATATCGCACCAGGTCAACACCGCGTCGGTGGGATCGCCGGCGTTGGGATCGATCCAGTAGCGCCCGCTCCCAACGCTCTCTCCCGCGTCGCGGATCTGGATGCAGCTCCGTCGCAGCGCGTCGGGGCGCGGCGGATCGGGGTCGGGGCGCAGGTAGATCTCGTCGAAGTCGACCCGGTGGTCGACGTTGCTGAACAAGGCGTACACGTTGCCATTGCTGTGCAGCATGCTGAGCTGATGGCAGTCGTCGTACCAGAAGCCGCCGTTGAGCCCGACGTTCTCCGACGAGCAGTTGCGGCCCCAGGTGTCGTTGTCCCGGTCGAGCGTGGTGAAGGTGTCGCCCCGCAGCCCGGCGATGATCTCCCGGTGGCCGGGCACCCCGCCCAGCCAGTCCCAGGCGTGGGCCGCGCCGGCGTCGGCGACGGTGAAGCCGCGCACCCGCACCGAGTCGCGGTTGGTGCGCGACCAGAAGGTGGTGTTGGGGAAGCGGCTGGTCAGCGTATGCCAATGGCGCAGGGGCAGCCAGTAGATCGGCGAGGCGGGGTCGGGGTCGCCGTAGCCGGTGTCGCTGTAGACCGTCCAGGTGCCCCGGCGGATGGTGTCCCGCTGCTCGGGGGTCAGCCCGGCAGAGACCGTGCGCGCGGTCAGCGTCCAGCCGCCGCCGTCGGTGAGCATGTCGCAGTAGGTGCGGAAGGCATCGGCCGCGTTGCCCCCGTTGGGATCGATCCAATACACCCCGTTCTCTTCGACGCCCTGCTCGAGCAGGTCGAGGCAGTGCAGGCCGGCCACGTCCCGGGTGCTGCCGGGGCCGCCGCCCGCGCCGCCGCCGGCCCCGAACGGGCTCCACGCCTCGCCGTCGCAGCCCTCGAAGCGGGCGCCGGTCCAGCGGATGGTGCCGGCCGTCGCCGCGTCGCAGTCGTCGTCGCCGCCCTGCACCACGCCCCGGGAGAGCGGCTGCCAGCGGGCGCCGTCGAAGGCCATCACCCCTCGCACGCGGTCGTAGTAGACGGTGCCCTCGACCGGATCGGCCGGCGGCGCCGCCCGCGGGGCCAGCTCGACCTGCTGCACCCGGGCGGCGCTCGATCGGACGTCCCCCGCCACGTCCAGCGCGACCCCCGGGGCGTCGACGCCGATCCCGACCCGCCCGGCGACGGTGAGCGATCCCGCGGCGAGGGCCCCGTCGATCGCCGCGCCGCCGCCGACGGCCACATCACCCCGCACGGTGAGCGATCCGGCGGTGCCGGTGTCCCGGTCGGCCCGCATGAAGACGCTGCTGTCGAGGCCATCGACCCGATCGGCGTCGACCCCCGAGCCGGCCCCGTCCACCTGCTGAAGCAGATTGCGCACCTGATCGGCGGTGCGCACGAACTGGCTGCTGTCGAGGCCGTCGAGCCGGTCGGCGTCCAGCCCCGAGCCGGCCCCGTCCACCTGCTGGATCAGATCGCGCACCTGATCGGCCGTGCGCACGAACTGGCTGCTGTCGATCCCGTCGAGCCGGTCGGCGTCCAGCCCCGATCCCTGGCCGTCGGCGCCCCGCAGCCGCTCGAGGATCTGCTCGGCGGTGCGCACGAACGCGGTCGAGTCGTGCCCGTCGAGCCGATCGGCGTCCAGCCCCGATCCCTGGCCGTCTACGGTGCGCAGCTTCGCCAGGAGGGTCGCCGGATCGTCGCCCTCGTCGTCGCCGCCCCCGCCGAGCCCCGCCGGATCACCCACCCAGCGGCCGTTCTCGTCGATGACCAGCCCGAAGCCGGGGATGCTCACGCTGTTGGGGGTGATGTCGCCCACCGCGTCGAGCGCGACGTCGGCGGTGAAGGCGCCGGGCACCTTGGCGATCGGGGTCCGGGGGGCCAGCTCGGCGCCTCCGTCGATCGAGATCGCGAGGTACAGCCGGCCCCGACGGAAGAGCGCGGCGTCGAGCGGCTCGACGCTGCCCACGGCGACGGCGTAGTAGCCTCCGACGAAGGGCACCGCGGGGTGGATCTCGTCGAAGAGCGCCGCCCCGCCCCGGTCGGCGGCGAAGAGCCGCAGGCGCACCCGGTGCTCGCCGTCGAGCGGGCGGCCCTCGTCGTCGAGGACCAGCCCCTCCTGGAAGAACTGGTCGGGCAGGGCGAGCCCGGTCAGCGGCATGAGCAGGATCAGCGTGGCGATGAGCGTACGCATGGTCGGCCCTCCCGGTCCGTAGGCTCCCGAAGTGTGCCTGATACGGATATTTTCATCAAAAGTGGAATATGAGCCCCGCGGCGGGGCCCGCGGAGCGGTGTCCCGTCGACCGCAGACGGGCTATCATCCGGCGGCATGCGCGAGATCCCCCGCCAGATTGGCCCCTTCACCGTCGAGGCCCCCGCCGGCAAGGGCGCCACCGCCCAGGTCTGGCGGGCGGTGCACCGGCCGAGCGAGACCCCGGTGGCCATCAAGATCCTGACCCGGGGGGCCGAGGAGCCAGGCTGGCTGTCGGCCTTCGGGCGCGAGGTCCGGGCGGTGGCCCGGCTGGATCACCCGGCGATCATCCGGGTGCACGACTACGGCACCCTGCCCGCCGGGCTGGGCCCGGCGCTCGATCGGCGGATCCCCGACGGGGCGCCGTATCTGGTGATGGACTGGCACGGCGACGGCACCCTCGACGCCCGCCGGGGGCAGGTGCCCTTCGCCGTGATCCGGGCCGCGCTGCTGACGGTGCTCGACGCCCTGGCCCACGCCCACGCCCGGGGGGTGGTGCACCGCGATCTCAAGCCGGCCAACGTGCTGCTCGGCGCCCGGGGGCCGGTGCTGTCGGACTTCGGGCTGGTCTTCGGCCACGAGGCGCACGCCGGCGAAGCGGGCGCGCCGCTGCCCTCGGGCACCCCCAACTACATGGCCCCCGAGCAGGTCAGCCACGACTGGCGGGCGTTCGGGCCGTGGACCGATCTCTACGCGCTGGGCTGCCTGGGCTGGGCGCTGGCGTGCGGGCGGGCGCCGTTCGCCGGGCTGGGGGTCAACAGCATCATGCTGCACCACCTGCACCGCGATCCGCCCGAGATGCAGCCGGTGGTGCCGGTGCCGGCGGCGTTCGAGGGCTGGCTGCGGCGGCTGCTGGCCAAGTCCCCCGCCCGCCGCTTCCGGTTCGCGGCCGACGCCGCGGTCGCGCTGATGCAGATGTCGGCGCCCGTCGCGCCGGGTGAGGCTGCGGGATCGGCGCCGACGGAGGACGACGCGACCGTGCTGTCGCCCCCGGTCTTCGTGGCGCTGGGCGAGACGGCGTGGAGCCGGGGCCCCGTCGGCGACACCCGGCCGCCCCGCCCCGAGAACTGGCGCCGCCCGCCGGGGGTCGCCGCGCCCCACCTCGCCGGCTGCGGGCGCTCGCTGGCCGAGCTGCGCGAGATGCGGCTGCGCGGGCGCCACGCCGAGCGCGATCGGCTGTGGCGCCTGCTGGGTCAGGTCGTCGATGGGCGGGGCGCGCGGCTGGCGGTGCTCGACGGGCCGGCGGGCATCGGCAAGAGCCGGCTGATGGACTGGCTGGCCGAGCGGGCCCACGAGCTGGGGCAGGCCCGGACGGGCCACGTCGCCTACGGGCCCGGCCCGGGGCCGGCCTACGGGCTGCGGCCGCTGTTCGCCCGCATGCTGCGGTTGGACGGCCTCGCGCCGGACGTCGCCGGGGCCCACATCGCCCGCCGCCTGGGGGTCGACGCGCCCCTGGCCGCGGCGCTGGCCGCCTTGCAGAGCCCCGATCTGCGGGCGACGGTGGACGGCTTCGGCATCGCGCTGGCCGAGCGGGAGGTGCCGACGACGATCATCGACGGGCTGGCGGCGGTCACCGCCGGGCGTCCGCTGGTGCTGCGCATCGACGACGCGCAGTGGGGTGATCCGGCGGTGCGGCTGGTGCAGCGGGTGCTCGACGACCACCCGGCGCTGCCGGTCCTGTTCGTGATGACCGCCCGCCCCCCGGCCCAGCCGGCCGAGCGGGCGACGGCGCGTATGCTCGAGGCCCTCACCCGGCGGCCGGCGGCGCTGCGCATCGCCCTGGGGCCGCTCGACCCCACCAGCCAGGGCCGCAGCGCCGGCGACCGGCTGACGCTCGACCCCGAGACCGGGCGCCGGCTGGTCGAGCTGACCCGGGGCAACCCGCTGTTCGCCGGCGAGCTGCTGCGCCACTGGCTGCACACCGACGCGCTGACCGGCACCGCCGACGGGCACCGGCTGACCGATCCCACGCCCCAGCCGCCGACCCTGAGCCACTTGATCCGTATGCGGCTCGACGCGCTGCTCGCCGGCCTGATCCCCGATCCGAGCCCGGCGCTGGAGCTGGCGGCGGTGCTGGGGACCATCGTCGATCCGACGGAGTGGGCCGCGGTGCGCGAGCAGGCCGGCGCGCCCGATCCGGCGGCGGCGGTGGAGCGGCTGCTGGACGCGGGGCTGGTCGAGCAGAGCGGCGCCGGGCTGGTCTTCCGTCACGCGGTGATGCGCGAGGCGCTGCGCGATCGGGCGCGGGACGCCGGCCGGCTCGCCCGGTGGCACGAGGCGTGCGCCGCGGGGCTGGCGGTGCACGGGGCCCGCCACGACCGCCCGCCCGATCCGGTGCGCCGGGCGCTGCACCTCGAGGCGGCGGGGCACGCGGGGGCGGCCTTCCCCTGCTGGCAGGCGGCGATCGAGGCCGCCGAGGACGCCTGGGGCGCGGTGACCGCGGCCGACACCGAGCTGCTCGCCGGGGCGATGCGGACCGGGCGCCGGATGGGGCTCACCCCGACCGATCCGGCGTGGCTGTCGCTCAAGATCTCGTGGTCGGCCCACCTCAACGGCCTGCGCCGGGGGCTGGGGCTGCGCCACGCCCGGCAGGCGGTCGATCGGGCGCTGCGCCGGGATCGGGCCACCGCCGCCCGGGCCCTGCGCCAGTACGCCCGCTGCCTGCGGGACAAGGGCGATCTGGCGGGGGCCGACGCCCGGCTGGCCGACTCCGAGGCGCTGTGCGAGGCGCTGGGCGAGCCCATCTCGCTGGGCGCCACCCGGCTGCTGCGGGCGATGAACGCCTACCTGCGCGACGACCTCGACACCGCCGAGGCGCTGCTGGCGGCGCTGCTGCGGCGGCTGGCCGACAAGTCGGTGCCCCGGGTGCCCAAGCGGCGCTTGCAGATGACCAACGCCTGGAACCAGCTCGGCGAGATCCGCCGGCGGCGGGGCGATCTGGAGGCCGCCGCCAAAGCGTATCGCCAGGCGCTGCGCATCCTCGGGCCCGACGACACCTTTCTGCCGGCGCTGCTTCAGCTCAATCTGGCGCTCATCGATCTGGCCCGGGACGACCCCGACGCCGCCCGCAAGCGGGCCCGCCGGGCGCACCCCCGGCTGGTGCGGGCGGGCAACCCCCGCTACCGGATCTACGCCGAGGCGGTGCTGCTCGCCTGCGCCGCCGAGGCGGGCGACGGGGCGGCCTGGGATCGGGCGTGGGGCGGCCTGGGGCCGGTGCGGGCGCTGGACTTCGTGTATCTGGACGTGGCCCGGCTGCTCGACCGGGCCGGGCGGCGGGGCGCGGAGGCGCTGGCGGCCCGAGCGGCCTCGGCCCGGGCCATCGCGATCCGCCAGTATCGGGCGCTGGGGCGGGTCGCCGAAGCCGACGCGCTCGCGGCGCTCACCCCCGAGGCATGACCCCCCGGGCTCCGGGGCGGTTCGCTCAGGGGCGGATCAGGATGAGCAGCTCTTCGAGCCGGGCCTCGACGTGGGCCCGCTCGACGGTCATCACCTTGTCCAGGCTGAAGCCCTGACAGGCGAAGCTGGCCATCACGGTGCCGGTCAGCACCGCCCGGCGCAGCGCGGGCAGATCGACCGCGCCGTCGGCGGCGAGGCTGCCCATGACCCCCGCGGCGAAGGTGTCCCCCGCCCCGGTCGGGTCGATGACCTCGCGCAGCGGCACCGCCGGCACGAAGAAGGTGCCCTCGGGGTGGAACAGCAGCGCCCCGTAGGCCCCCCGCTTGACGATGAGGATCTTCGGCCCCATCGCCCGCACCGCGTCGGCCGCCTTGAAGATGTTGTCGTCCCCGGCGAGCTGGCGGGCCTCGGTCTCGTTGATGACCAGCAGATCGATGCGGGCGAGCACCTCGAGCAGCGCCTCGCGCTCGCCGTCGATCCAGAAGTTCATCGTATCGGCCCCCACCAGCCGCGGCGCGTCGATCTGATCGAGCACGTCGAGCTGCAATCGGGGGTGGATGTTGCCCAGGAACACGATCGGGGTGCTGCGCCAGTCGGCGGGGATCTTCGGCTCGAAGTGCTCGAAGACGTTGAGCTGGGTGTCGAGCGTCTCGGCGTCGGCGTCCTCCGCCGCGTAGCGCCCCTTCCAGCGGAAGGTCGGGCCCTCGACCCGCTCCAGCCCCTTCAGGTCGACCCCCCGCGCTTCGAGCGCCTCGAGGTGGGCCTCGGGGAAGTCGTCACCCACCACCGCCACCAGCCGGATCGGCGCGAAGAGGCTCGCGCTCGCGCTGAAGTAGTTCGCCGAGCCGCCCAGGGCGCCCTCGCGCACCCCGTGGGGCGTCTCGAGATCGTCGAACGCGACGCTGCCGACCACCAGGATCCCATCGGCCATCAGATCTGCTCCCCGGGCCACACATAGTCCCCGCAGATGAGCTGCAACCGGCGCCGGGTCTCCGGCGGGATGCGCTCGGCGGGGGTCATCACCGCCATGCCGTGCCCCAGGGCCGAGTGGCTGGGCCACTGGATGTGACCCAGGGTCGCCAGCCGCCGGCACAGCGCGCGGATCACCGACTTGGCGGTGGCCACGTTCTGCTTGATCACCGCGATGACCGCCTCGACGCTGACCTCGCCGTGCTCGGCGTGCCAGCAGTCGTAGTCGGTCGACAGGGCCAGGGTGGCATAGGCCAGCTCGGCCTCCCGGGCCAGCCGGGCTTCGGGCAGGTTCGTCATGCCGACGATGTCGCAGCCCCACGCGCGGTAGAGGTGGCTCTCGGCCTTCGTCGAGAAGGTCGGGCCCTCGATGCAGACATAGGTGCCGCCGTCGTGCACCTTCGCCCCCACCTCGCCCACCGCCGCGAGCAGCTCGGCCCGCAAGCCCTGCTCGTAGGGCTCGCCGAACTGCACATGCGCCGCGCAGCCCTCGCCGAAGAAGCTCGACGGGCGGGTGCGGGTGCGATCGATGAGCTGGTCCGGCACGACGAGGTGGCCCGGCTCGATGTCCTCGCGCAGCGAGCCGACCGCCGAGATCGACAGCACGGACCGGACGCCGAGCTTCTTGAGGCCCCAGATGTTGGCCCGGTAGGGCACCTCGGTGGGCAGGTGGCGGTGGCCTTTGCCGTGGCGGGGCACGAACACGCAGCGCACGCCCTCGAGGGTGCCCACCACGAAGGCGTCCGACGTCGAGCCGAACGGGGTGTCGAGGCTGACCTCCTCGACGTCGCTCAGCCCCTCGATGTCGTAGAGGCCGCTGCCGCCGATGACGCCGACGGTCACGATCCCGGTGCCTTCTGCCATGCTCTCCCCCTCTCCCGCCGCGGCGGATTCAGCTCGCCGGCCGCTCGCCGAGTTGGCCGCAGGCGGCGTCGATGTCGAGTCCCTTGGTCGTGCGCACGGTCACCGTATAGCGCCGCCGCTCGAGAATCTGCTGAAACGCGCGCACCCGCGCCTCTTCGGGGCGGTCGTAGCCCGGCCCCTGGAAGGGGTTCCACGGGATGAGGTTGATCCGCACCTTGTGCCGCACCCGGGCCAGCACCCGGGCCAGCCGGTGGGCGTCGGTGTCGCTGTCGTTGACCTCGCCGAGCAGCACATACTCCATCGTCATCTTGCCCCGGCTGTGGATGGGATAGTCATCCACCGCCTCGACCAGCGTCTCGATGGGATAGCGTTTGTTGACGGGCATGATGCGATCACGGATGGCATCGCTCGACGCGTTGAGGCTGATGGCGAGGTTGACCGGCACCGCCTCGCCGAGCGCCTTGATCTTCGGCACGAGCCCGCTGGTGCTGACGGTGATCTTGCGGGGGCTGAAGCCGATCCCCTCGGGATCGGTGAGCACCCGGATGCTCTGCACGACGCCGTCGAAGTTGTGCAGCGGCTCGCCCATGCCCATGTAGACGATGTGGGTGATGCGCACGTCGTCGGGCACCAGGGTGCGGGCGAGCAGGACCTGATCGACGATCTCGCCCGGGGTCAGGTGGCGGCTGAGGCCGAGGGTGCCGGTGTAGCAGAACTTGCAGTCGAGCGCGCAGCCCACCTGGGACGAGACGCACTGGCTGAAGCGCCCTTCGCCCATCGGGATGAGGACCGTCTCGACCACCGCCCCGTCGTCGAGCCGCACCGCGAGCTTGCGGGTGCCGTCGATGCTCTCCCGGAGCTGGCCCACCTCGACCCGACCGACGGCGTAGCCCGCCTCGGCGAGCCGGGCCCGCAGGCGCTTGGGCAGGTTGCTCATCGCGTCGAGCGACCGGGCCCCCCGCTGGAAGACCCACCCGTGGATCTGGTCGGCGCGGTACGCCGGCTCGCCGAGATCGGCGACGAGCGCCGCGATCGCCTCGCGGCTCATCTCGGTCAGATTCTTCGGCGGGATGTCGGGGCGGATCGCCATCGCGGCCCTCGTCGTGAGCGGCGCGCATGATGCACGAACGCCCGCGACGCGGCAAGGGGCGACCGCCGGGCGGGGCCGTGAACCGGCGGCCGGGGGACGTGAACCGCGATCCGTGAACCGGGCTTCACGGGCGGGGCCATCGGCGGCGTCCGGCGGGCCCCGGCGGTGTGGCACGGCGGCTGCAATCCCCTCTCGGCGACAACGGCCGACGGCCACATCCTCGGAGAATCCCATGAAGCTGTTCACCGCCGCCCTCGCCGCGTTCGCCCTGACCCTGTCCGCCGCCCACGCCGCGAGCCCGCCCGACATCGAGACCCGGGTCCTGCACGACGACAGCCCCGAGTGCTTCGAAGTCATCGCCTACGACTGGTCGCCGGGCGGTCGCCTCGACGTCGCCAACGACTGCGAGGCCACCGTCACCCTGATCTGCCCCCTCGTCGGCGCCTGCCGGGTCGACGACGAGGCGGATCCCACCGATCGCATCGAGGTGCTGCCCGGAGACGCCCCCACCGTGCACGTGCCCGTGGGCAGCGCCGAGCTGGGCTGGGAGAGCGCGGGCGAGAGCGGCGTCATCGCGTACGTGACCAGCGACCCCTACACCATCGAGTGCGGCATGGGCATGGGCTGCGACGCCTCGGGCGGGCAGAGCGCGCCCGCGTGGCTGGCCCTGGCGCTCTTCGGTCTGGGCCTCGGCCTGCGCCGGGCGCGGCGCGCCTGAGCGGCGGCGGCTGGCTACTCGGCTACGGGGGCGCCCTGCCGGGCCCGGGTCGGCGCGACCAGCGCGTCCAGCATCTGGCGGGGATCGCAGCAACGCATGCCGGCCTCGGCGCACAGCGCGTGCATGCCCACGTCAAGCGTCACGACGGCGTGCACACCCCGGGCGAGCGCGCAGCCGACGATCAAGGCATCGTACTTGATGTAGTGCTCGCGCAGGCCCATGTACCGCCGCACATCGCGCAGCAGGGTCTCGGGCATGGTCGCCGCGCAGCACTCCGCAGCCCGGCGGGTGAAAGGCACGACGTCGAACGGGGCCGCGGTGAGGCCGCCTGCGCCGCGGCCCATCTCGGCGAGCGTCGGCGCGGCCATGTGGACCGGGATCCCGCCAGCCGAGGCCGCGTCCAGCAGCCGCCGACATGCATCTGCCGGCTCGTCGTGTCGCTGTCCCAGCGCCCGGATCCAGATGCCCGTGTCGAGCAAGAGGCCCCGCGTCATGCCCCCTCGTCCTCCTCGGATGGCCCCCGACCCAGGGCCCCCTCGACGTCGTCGACATCGTCCCAGTGGGCGAGATGCTCGCGATACCACGCCCGCATCTCCCCGACCGACGCCCGCCGCACCGGCCGATACGCCAGCACCCGCCCGCTGATGAACCGCCCGTCGGCCTCGCGGTGGATGCGGACATCGGCGTCGATCTGCCGGTACAAGAGCGCGGCCATCTCCCGGACGACGTCCTCCGAGGACACCGCCAGCCATCGCAACCGCGGCTCGTCGGGCATGTCGAGCTGCACCCGGGGCGGGTTGCGACCGCCCACCTTGATCACGCTCGCCCGCACCTCGTCGACCTCGTGAAAGCGATGCGCTGGCGTCGGCGCCTTCAGCGGCTCGCGGATCACCCGCAGATCGCCGCTGCGCCCCCGCTGCGCGATGCGCAGCCGGGGATCGGCCTCGCGCAGCGCCCGGGCGAAGGCCCCGGCGGCGCGGGCGGTGCCCGGGATGCGGGCCTCGCCGCGGGCCACCGCCAGCACCCGCTCGCTGACGAACGCCAGCCGCTCGGGCGGCGCGTCGCAGTTGAAGACGATCTGGGTGCACTTGTCGCGCACTTCGAAACCCCGCAGCCGCACCGGCTCGCCCTTGGTCTTCTCGGCGACCCGCTGCACCAGATCCACGAATCGCGCGGCCACGTCGAAGACCGAGCGGGGATCGATGACATCCGGATCGGCCTCGGGCCCGTCGAACTCGATGGTGAGCGGCCGTCGCTGGTCGGGGTGTGCGTCGTTCACCGGGGACCTTCGCTGTGCGAGGCCACGCTACCACGCATCGCAGGCAGCGGCAGCCCGAAGGGGGCATTCGCTGCCCGGTTGTCCGGCGTCGGCCCGGGCGATAGGCTCGGCGGGTCATCGCAGCCCGGGAGCCACCATGCGCGCGCTCGCCCTCCCCGCCCTCGCCACCTTGATCGCATGCCCCGTCCTGGCCGAAAAGCCGCGGCCGCTCGCCCCCGGCACGGCGGCCGGCGCCGACTGGTCACCGCAGCGGGCGACCGGGCCCCGGGATGTCTTCGCGGCGGGTGACAGCGTGAACGCATGGGCCACCGCGCAGGCCGACGCCGGGGCCGAGTGGCTGACGCTGACCTACGCCGAGGCGCTGCCCATCGCCGAGATCCGCATCTGGCAGAACGACGCGCCGGGGGCCATCGCCCGGGTCACCGTCACCGTGGACGGGCAGGAGGTCGAGGTCTGGAAGGGGCGGGACGCGGTCGGGGCGGCCCGGGCGCCGGTGGAGAAGGTCGTCACGCTCGCGAAGCCCTACCTCGGGGACACGGTCACCGTGCACCTCGACACGGCGCGGGTGAGCGGCTGGAACGAGATCGACGCGGTCGAGATCGTCGGCGCCGACGGGCGGCGGGCATGGGCCGCGTCGGCGACGGCGAGCAGCACCTATGCGACGGCCGGCGGGGCCCCGGTCCACCCGCTGGGGCACCTGCTGGGCAAGGCGATCACCGTGCGGGTCGACGGCGAGACCGTCGCCGGTACGGTCACCGGGCTGAGCCACGATTGGATCACGCTGCGGGCGGGCGCGCGCACGGTGCTGGTCGGTATGGCCCACGCCGCGGTCATCGAGTGGCAGGAGTAGGCCGCCCGGCGTCGACCGAGATACCGGTGGACCGATATATCGGTCGATTGCTGAACGATATATCGGTACATATCGAACGAAGGGCGCGGGGCGTGGCGTGAGACCGCCGGCTCGGCGGGCGTAACTTCGTGGCACGGTCCCTGCTCAGAAGTGCAGGCGAGGCGCCGAGGCGCCCGATGAGACCCGCAGCACGGAGCAGACCATGTCCCGACCGACCCTGACCACCGACGGCGGCGCCGCCGTCGGCACCAACCAGCACTCGCAGACCGCCGGGCAGCGTGGCCCGGTGCTGCTCCAGGATCATCACCTCACCGAGAAGCTCGCCCGCTTCAACCGGGAGCGCATCCCCGAGCGGGTGGTGCACGCGGTGGGCAGCGGGGCCTACGGCTACTTCGAGGTGACCCACGACGTCACCCGCTACACCTCGATGAAGATGCTCTCCGAGGTGGGCAAGCGCACGCCGCTGTTCGCCCGGTTCTCGACGGTCGCCGCCTCGAAGGGGGGCGTCGACACCGCCCGCGATCCGCGGGGCTTCGCCGTGAAGTTCTACACCGAGGACGGCAACTGGAACATGGTCGGCAACAACACGCCGATCTTCTTCATCCGGGATGGCATCAAGTTCCCCGACTTCATCCACTCCCAGAAGTACGACCCCCACACCAACAAGCAGGAGCCGGACAACGTCTGGGACTTCTTCAGCCGCTCGCCCGAGGCGACCCACATGTTCGTGTGGCTCTTCGGCGACCGGGGGCGCCCGGCGTCCTATCGCAAGATGGATGGCTTCGGATCGCACACCTTCGCCTGGTACAACGCCGCCGGCGAGCGCTTCTGGGTCAAGTTCCACTTCAAGACCGAGCAGGGCATCGACTGCCTGACCGACGAGGCCGAGGCGGCCCGCATCGGCGGCGAGAACCCGGAGCACTTGCAGACCGATCTCTACGAGGCCATCGAGGCCGGCGACCCCCCGTCGTGGAGCTTCGAGGTGCAGGTGATGCCCGAGGCCGACGCGCTGAAGTACCGCTTCAACCCGTTCGACGTCACCAAGGTCTGGTCCCACGAGGACTACCCCCGCATCGAGGTGGGGCGCATGGTGCTCGACGAGACCCCGGCCAACTACTTCGCCCACGTCGAGCAGGCGGCGTTCGACCCGGCGGAGTTCGTGCCCGGCGTCGGCCCCTCCCCCGATCGCATGCTGCAGGCCCGGCTGTGGGCCTACGGCGACGCGCACCGCTACCGGCTCGGCATCAACCACGTGCACCTGCCGGTCAACCGGCCCCGCACCGACCGCGGCATCCAGAACTACGGTCGGGACGGCTTCATGAACTTCACCGAGAACGGCGGCGGCTCGGCCAACTACGAGCCCAACAGCCGGGGCGGACCGGTCGAGACGGGTGACGTGCGCCCGGGCATCGAGGTGTCGGGGCAGGCCCACGCCCAGCCGCAGGCGAAGCACGCCGAGGACGACGACTTCGTGCAGGCGGGCATGCTGTACCGGGTGATGAGCGAGGCCGAGCGCGGCCGGCTCGTCGACCGCATCGCCGGCGGGCTGTCGCAGGTGACGATCGACGGCGTCGTCGAGCGCTCGGTGTCGTACTTCCGCAAGGCCGACGCGGACTTCGGCGACCGGCTCGAGAAGGCGATCGCCGAGAAGAAGGGCGCGGCCGGGCGATAGCCCACGCCGCCCGAGGCATCCCCCGTCCGCCGCGGATCACTGGAGGTAGCATGTCACGCCCCGAAGACATCGACGACGACATCCTCGCGCTGCTGCAGCGGGCGTTCGAGTACGCCCGGACCGGCGCCACCGCCGGGCTGTGCGCGCTGATCGACGCCGGCGCGCCGGCGAACCTGGCCAATCAGCGGGGGGACAGCCTGCTGATGCTGGCCGCCTATCACGGCCACGAGGAGACGGTCGAGGCGCTGCTGCGCCGGGGGGCCGATCCCGAGCTGACCGGCGATCGGGGGCAGACCCCGCTGGCCGGGGCCGCCTTCCACGGCGATCGGGCCATGGTCGAGCTGCTCGCCCGCCACGGGGCCGACGTGAACGCCCGCGATCCCCAGGGGCGCACGCCGTTGATGTTCGCGGCGATGTTCGATCGGGCGGAGGCGGTCGACGCCTTGCTCGCCCTCGGTGCCGACGTGCGGGCCCGGGACTCCGGGGGCCACACCGCGCTGGGGCTGGCCACGACGATGGGCGCTCAGCGGGTGCTGTCCCGGCTGTCGGCGGGGTCCGACGCCGCGCCCGCCGGTGGGCCCGGCGACGGCCGGGCGCCCACGCCGTATCGCAGCCCGAGCAGGCCGTCCAGCGACGCGGCGAGCGCGGTGTCGACGGCCTCCTGAACGCCGCCCTCCACCCGCGCCGCCCACGCCATCTCGTCGGCCAGGGCGAGGCGCAGCGTGCCCCGAGCGGCCGGCCCCCCTCCGACCCTCAACCGCACTGCGCCGCGCTCTTCGATGGCCAGCCCGGCCCGGGTCGCCGGCCCCCGCTGGCCGTCGATGGGGGCCAGCAGCGCCTCGACCGCCTGCCCCTCGACCACCCGCCCCCCGCTGGGGGTCGCCCCCCGCGCCACCAACGCCACCGCCAGCTTGCCCAGATCGTCCAGCGACGCCCAGGCGCCCCGGTCGGGGGCGAACGGGGTGGCGAGCGCGGCGCCGGGCGGCCCGACGCTCAATGACAGCCCCAGCGGGCCGGCCACCCGGGACGCGATCTGGTCGGCGTAGGCCGCGGCGGGCTCGATGGGGGTCGAGGGGGCCCCGAGCGCGGCGAGGTAGCCCCCGGCCGCCGCGAGCACCGGGGTGGGCATCGCCTCGAGGGCGTCCCCGGCGGCGATGTGATCCCGCAGGCGGTCGAGCACCTCGACCGGCCGCGCGGGGGGCGTGCCGGGCACCGCGTCGACGCCATAGCAGCCGCAGACCATCTCGGTGAGCGTGGGCGGCGTGCCGCCGGCCGCCCAGTCGCGGCGCAGGCGGGTGGCCGGGGCCGACCAGTCGATGTGGCCCTCTTCGATGAGCGCGGCGACGAGCAGCGCGGTGACGGTGCGGGTCAGCGATCCGATCGGGCGGGGCGCCTCGGGGGTCAGCGGCGGGGCCCCGGGGGGCGAGGCGGGGCGGCCCGAGACGGCGCGGTCGACCACCTGCCCGCCGACGACCACGACGCTGCTCCAGCCCACGGCGCCGGCCGCGGCCAGCGCGGCGCCGAGATCGGCCCGCCAGCGGGCGATCGCCGCCTCGTCCAGCGGGCGGGCCGCGGCCTCGGGGGGCACGACCAGGGGCAGCGCGGCGTCGGGCAGGGCGGCGTCGGGCGCGGCGTCCGGGGCGGCGTCGGGCGGGGCGGCGTCCGGCGGCGCGCGGCTGGCGTCCGCCGGGGGTCGGTGGGCGCTGCACCCGGCGAGCAGGGCGGCGACGACGAGCGTGGGGGCACGGGGGCTCACGGATCTCCTTCGGCTCGACTCGGAGGGGGCTGCGGGGGCATGGTGGGGCCTGCTCGGGCCCGGGTCAACGGTGGGCAAGAGGTGAGATGACCCATTGAATCGACCCGCCCCCCGTGTGAATAATGAGAGTGTTTACGGATTGCTGTCGATTTGTGACAAACACCAGGGGACTCGGATGCGCCCTCCGCTGCTGATCGCCGCCGCTCTGTTTCTGCTCTCGTCACCGGCCGGGGCCCAGCTCCGGCAACCCGACGGCGCAGCCATCCCCGCGGGCAATACGCTCGACAACGCGATCAATACGCCCCCGCTCAACGAGGGCATCGACGTGCGCAACGACGCCAGCCTGGTGCCGGAGGTCTTCACCCCGGCCCAGGTGCTGACCTTCCGCTTCATCGCCGAGGGCGCGGGCTACGAGAACGCGTTCGGCTGGTACAACCTGGGCGACGACGTCTCGAACCCGGCCAACCGGCACATCATCTTCACCTGCGATGTCGAGCCGGAGAACCCGTTCGTGACCCGGCAGGTCGACTTCTGTCAGGAGCGGGCCGCCGGCCGCTGGCGGGGCGGGCCGATCGGGTTCTTCCTCATCACCCCCGAGCGGGTCGACGGGGGCGGGCGGCGCAACCCCAACTGCGCGGTCAACGACAACGTGGGCTACATCTACTACTCCGAGCCCCGGCTGAACCTCGAAGACCCGGTCAACCCCTATATCCACCACCTGGTCTACCGCTCGAACCGGATCCAGGACGCCTTCTACTTCGGCTTCGAAGACCTCTTCCGCGGCGGCGACAACGACTTCGAGGACGCCCTGGTGCTCGTCGAGGGGCTGCTCGTCGGCGACGCGCCCGAGGTGTGCGACGGGGCCGACGACGACTGCGATGGGCGCGTCGACGAGGGCGCCGATCGGGTGTGCGAGAGCGCGTGCGGGGTCGGGGTGCAGGTCTGCAACCAGGGCGGGCTGGGCGCGTGCACGGCCCCCGAGCCGGCCGCCGAGCAGTGCAACGGGGTCGACGACGACTGCGACGGGGCGCTCGACGAGGGGCTGACCCGGGCCTGCGCGAGCGACTGCGGGGCCGGGGTCGAGGTCTGCATCGCCGGCGCGTGGGCCGGCTGCACCGCGCCCCAGCCCCGGGCCGAGGGGTGCGACAACGTCGACAACGACTGCGACGGATCGGTGGACGAGGGGCTGCGGGCGCCGTGCGCCAACGGCTGCGGGGTGGCCGGCGAGACCCGCTGCGTGGCGGGCAGCTTCGTGCAGTGCGACGCGCCGGCTCCGGTGGCCGAGCTGTGCAACGGGCTCGACGACGACTGCGACGGGGTGGTCGACGAGAACCTGCGTCAGGCGTGCCAGTCGGCGTGCGGCCAGGGGCTGGCCCGCTGCGTGGACGGCGCGTTCGTCGACTGCTCGGCCCCGGCCCCCGGCGAGGAGGTCTGCAACGGGGCCGACGACGACTGCGACGGCACGGTGGACGAAGCCCTGAGCCGACCGTGCGACGCGGGCTGCGGCGAGCAGGGGGTCGAGCAGTGCGTGGGCGGGGCCTTCGTGGCCTGCTCGGCCCGGGCGCCGCTGCCCGAGCGGTGCAACGGGATCGACGACGACTGCGACGGCGCCACCGACGAGTCGCTCGACCGGGCCTGCGTGACGGCCTGCGGTGAGGGGCGGCAGGCGTGCGTCGGGGGGGCCTACTCGGCGTGCGACGCCCCGCTGCCCGAGCCCGAGCAGTGCGACGCGGTCGATCAGGACTGCGACGGCAACATCGACGAGGGGCTGACCCAGGCCTGCCGCTCGGCGTGCGGCGACGGCGTGCAGCAGTGCGTGCTGGGGCAGTACGGCGACTGCGACGCGCCCGAGCCGGTCGAGGAGACCTGCGACGGGACCGACGACGACTGCGACGGCGCGATCGACGAGCAGCTCGAGCAGGCGTGTGACTCGGCCTGCGGCATCGGCACCGAGATCTGCGTCGAGGGCGCGTGGGGCGGCTGCACCGCGCTCGACCCCATCGAAGAGACCTGCAACGGCCTGGACGACGACTGCGACGGCACGCTCGACGAGCAGCTCATGCGCCCGTGCCAGACCCCGTGCGGCGAGGGCATGCAGGCCTGCGAGGGCGGCCGGTGGAGCGCCTGCCCGGCGGCGGCGGCGAGCCCCGAGGTATGCGACGGGCAGGACAACGACTGCGACGGGGTCACGGACGAGATGGTCGAGTGCCCCGGGGAGTCGGCCTGCGTGCGCGGGGTCTGCGCCGATCCGTGCCAGAACCAGGAGTGCCCCCCGGGCCTGATGTGCGAGGGCGGCTACTGCATCGAGGAGCCGTGCCGCGCCTGCCGGGCGTTCGAGATCTGCCGGGCCGACGCCTGCGTCGATCCCTGCGCCGAGACCGACTGCGCCGAGGGCGAGTACTGCCGGGAGGGCGCCTGCGAGCCGGGGGATTGCGTCGAGGGCGGCTGTGATCCGGGCAAGGTGTGCGTCGGCGGGGCGTGCCTGCCCGACGACTGTGATCTGATCAACTGCGCGGCCGGCTTCGGCTGCCGCCTGGGCCAGTGCTTCGCCACCTGCGTCGAGCTGCCCTGCGCGGCGGACGAGCGGTGCATCGGCGGCATGTGCATGATCGATCCCTGCGCCGGGGTGCAGTGCGACGACGGCCAGCGCTGCGCGGACGGCGAGTGCGAGGCCGATCCGTGCGCCGGGCAGTCGTGCGCGGCGGGCGAGGTGTGCGCCGGCGGGGCCTGCGCCGAAGACCCGTGCCTCGCCGCCCGCTGCCCGACCGGCAGCACCTGCGCCGTGGCCGCCGACGGCGAGGTCGAGTGCCGCCCCGACGTGCCGGATCCCGAGCCCGAGCCGGACCCCGAGCCCGATCCGTGCGATGGGGGGGTGTGCGACGGGGGCCCGCCGAGCCCCGAGCCGACCCCGGCGGTCGACGACGAGAGCTGCCGGGCGGCCCCCGGCGACGGCCCGAGCGACGGCGCGTGGCTGCTGCTGCTCGTGATCCCGCTCGCGCTGCGCCGCCGACGGGGGCTGGCGCTGCTCGCCGGCCTGACCCTTCTGGGCTGCGTCGCCCCGACCGAGGTCGAGCCGGGTACGCCCGACGGGGGCGGGACGGTGCCGGTCGATCCCGGCTGCCTGCCCTTCCCCGAGACGTGCAACGGCGAGGACGACGACTGCAACGGCATCGTGGACGACGTGGACGATCTCGACCGTGATCCGCAGAACTGCGGGGCGTGCGGGGTGGCCTGCGATCTGCCGTTCGCAGTGCCGGCCTGCCTCGGCGGCCAGTGCCGGGTGCGGCGCTGCGAGCCGGGCCGGGTGGACGACAACGGCCGCTCGGCGGACGGCTGCGAGGCCATCTGCCCCGGCGTCGAAGAGGGGCTGGCCGAGGAGATCTGCAACGGGGCCGACGACGACTGCGACGGCACGCCCGACGAGGGCTTCGACCTGGGGTCCGACATCGAGAACTGCGGGGTCTGCGGCCGGGCCTGCCTGACCGCCCGGGTGGCCTCGGCGATGTGCCTGTCGGGGCGGTGCAGCATCGCCGAGTGCGAGGAGGGCTGGATCAACCTCGACGGGCGCCCGGAGAACGGCTGCGAGCTGCCCTGCGGCACGCCGGGGGCCGATGAAGCGTGCAACGGGGCCGACGACGACTGTGACGGGGTCATCGACGAGATGGTGATCAGCGACGTGCAGTGCCGCGGCGAGGGGCTGTGCCGCGGGTCGCGGCCGGCGTGCGGGCCGGATGGCATCACATGCAGCTACCCCGAGGGCGTCACCGACGACGGGGAGCTGCGCTGCGACGGGCAGGACGAGGACTGCGACGGCGAGATCGACGAGGACTTCGAAGGGCTCGGCGAGCCGTGCGATGGGGATGACGACGACGCCTGCGCCAACGGCACCGTCGTGTGCAGCCCCGACCGGGCCGGCACGGTGTGCCGCGAGGTGCGCCGGGGCCGGGAGCTGTGCGACGGGGCCGACAACGACTGCGATGAGCTGGTCGACGAGGGCTTCGACCTCGACACCGACACCGCGAACTGCGGGCGGTGCGGGGTCGACTGCAACGCGGCCAACGCCGAGGGGGTGTGCGCGGCGGGGGTCTGCTCGATCGAGGCCTGCGCGGCGGGCTTCGTCGACCTGGACGGGGCGACGGCCAACGGCTGCGAGTACCCCTGCGCCGGGTCGGACGACGGGGTCGAGGTGTGCAACGGGCGGGACGACGACTGCGACGGCACCATCGACGAGGGGGTCGCGCCGCCCCCCGAGGCGGCCTGCGCCGACGTGGGGGTCTGCGCGGCGACCCGCCCGGTGTGCCAGGGCGCGGAAGGCTTCGTCTGCCCCTACCCGCTGGAGTACGAGGCCGACCGCGAGTCCCGCTGCGACGGGCTCGACAACGACTGCGACGGCACCATCGACGAGGACTTCGACCGGGTGGGCGCCCTGTGCGACGGCGACGACGACGACGCCTGCCCCGGCGGGGTGGTGGCCTGCGCGGCCGACGGCGCGGGGGTGGTGTGCACCGACGACGCGGCCTCGGTCGCCGAGATCTGCGACGGGGCGGACAACGACTGCGACGGCGAGGTGGACGAGAACTACGACCTCGAAGGCGACGTGGACAACTGCGGGGCGTGCAACGCCCGCTGCGACCGGCCGGGCGCGGTGGTCGCCTGCCTGGACGGGGTCTGCTCGGTGGCCGGCTGCCAGCCGGGGTTCTACGACGCCAACGGGCTGGCCATCGACGGCTGCGAGTACGCCTGCGCCGAGGTGCCCGGGGACGAGATCTGCGACGGGGTGGACAACGACTGCAACGGGCTGATCGACGACGGGCTGCCCCCGCCGGCGATGGGCTGCGGCGGGCCGGGGCTGTGCACCGGGCTGGTCGCCGTCTGCGCCGGGGCCGACGGATTCGAATGCCCCTACCCCGCGGCCCACGAGCCGGTGGAGTTCACCTGCGACGACCTGGACAACGACTGCGACGGCGCGGTGGACGAGTCGGGGGCCAACCCCGGGCTGGCCGACAAGGGCGAGCCGTGCCAGCAGGGGCGGGGCGCGTGCCTGCGGCGGGGGGTGCTGGTGTGCGACGCCGACGGGCAGCAGCTCCGGTGCACCGCCGAGGCCGGGCAGCCCGCCGGCGAGGTGTGCAACGGCATCGACGACGACTGCGACGGCACCGTCGACGAGGAGATCCCCCGGGGCGAGGAGATGGTGCGGGTCGACGTCGACGGGCGCCGCATCTGGATCGACCGCTGGGAGGCCAGCCGCCCCGACGCCCGGGCCGACGCGCTGGGTCTGGACACCAGCCGGGCGTGCAGCCGGTCGGGGGTGCAGCCGTGGGTCAACGTCACCCACGCCGACGCGCTCGCCGCCTGCCGGGCCCGGGGCAAGCGCCTGTGCACCGACCGGGAGTGGGCCCGGAGCTGCGGCGGGGCCTACCCCTACGGCGGGGCCTACGACCCCGCGGCGTGCAACACCGCCGGCGGCGCGCCCGAGCCCACCGGCAGCCGCGCCGGCTGCCAGGGCCCCGAGGGCACGTTCGACATGTCGGGCAACGTCGCCGAGTGGGCCGAGTGCACCAACGAGGTCGACTGCCGGGTCGTGCGCCCGGTGCTCGGGGGCAGCTTCGTCGACCGGGTCGAGAGCCTGTGGCGGTGTGACTTCCGGGGCAACGGCGCGCCCCAGGTCGCGTCGGGCGCGGTCGGCTTCCGCTGCTGCGTCGACGACTGAAGAGCCTGCCCCGGCGCGCGGCTCAGGACAGGCTCTCGTCGAGCATCAGCCGATCGAGCGCCGCCTCGAGCACCGACAGCAGCCGGCCGCCGCGGTTGAGCGGCACCACCGTGCGGGCGTCGAGCAGCAGCGCGCCGCCCTCGAAGCGGCCGACCACCGCCGGCTCGCTGCGGGCGAGCGCCACCGCGAGCCCCCGGGGGTCGGGCCCGTGGATGGCCAGGGCGACCGAGGGCAGATCGCTCGGGGCCCGCCCGTCGGGCCCCTCGACGTCGACCACCGCGCAATCGACGCGATCCTGAAGCACCGCCTGCCAGTGCTCGACGGCGACCCGCAGCTCGTCGAGCGGGAAGCCGCGCATGACATCGGTCGGCGTCGGCACCCCCCGCAGCCGGTCGTCGAGGGTCGCCTCGAGCGCGGCGAGCAGCACCTTGTCGAGTTGGAACACACCGTGTAGCGGGTGCTTGCGCAGCCGCTCGATCAGCGAGGCCCGCCCCACGACCAGCCCGCACTGCGGCCCGCCCACGAGGCCGTCGCCGGCGAAGCACACCAGATCGGCCCCGTCTTCGATGGCCCCGGCCACGGTCCTCGGCCCGGGCCCGCTCAGCGCGCCGATGGCGTGGTCGACCACCAGCGGCACCCCGTGCCCCACCAGCTCCGACAGCGCCGGCCGGGCCACCCGCCCCACCTGGCGGAAGGTGTCGTGCAGCACGGTGAGGATCGCGGCGATGGGTCGGTCGCCCTCGGCGTGCCGGTCGACGACCTCGGCGTACTCGTGGGCCTGGGTCCGGTTCACGGTGCCCACCGCGACCGCGTCGACCCCGCTGAGCCGGATGAGCTCGGGCAGCCGGCGGCCGTCGTCCAGCTCGACCAGATCGCCCCGCCCGACGACGACCGGGCCGCCGCCCGCCACCGAGAGCGCCAGCATGAGCGCCGCGGCGTGGCTCGAGACCGCCAGGCCCGCCTCGGCCCCGGTCAGCGCGCACAGCCGATCCTCGACCGAGCTGCCCCGGGCGCCCCAGCGGGCGCTGCCCGGGTCGAAGTCCACGTCGGCGTAGCCGGTGGCCCGGCGGGCGGCGGTCAGCGCCGAGTCGCTCCACGGCGCCCGGCCGAGGGCGTTCGACAGCACCGAACCGGTCGCGTTGATGATGCCCCGCACCCGGCGCCGCAGGCGCTCGTCGAGGGTGTACTCGACCGTGCGCCGCATCACCGGCAGCCCGCTCTCGATGCCCTCGGCCGACTCTTCGAGCACCCGTCGGGCGAGGTACTCCACCCGGCGGGCGCCGTGCTCGGCGACCCGGGCGGGGGTGCACAGCTCGTCCAGTGTCGGCAGCCGGCTGCGCAGCAGATCGCCGTCGACGACCACCGAACCGCTCGACGGCGGCTTGCGGTGACCGACGGCGACGATCTCGTGCCCGGTGTCCCACGGCGAGGCGAGGTCGTAGCCGCCCCAGTCGTAGCCCAGGGCCCGCTGGGTCCGCCGGCGGGCCATCACATCCTCCCGCATGTCGTCCAAGGTCGTCTCGCTCCGGCTGTCCCCGGGCCCGAGCGGGCCGTCGGGATCATCGTCCGCCATCCCTGCCTCCTGGAGAAGATCGGCGGCGATTGTGGCAGAACGCGACGCGCAGGGACACTCCCGACGCCTGATTCTCGGGATTCGGGGCTCGCCGTAGAGGCCGGGTCGGCTTTCTGTCATCCTGGCGCCGTCCGCCCGGGGCGCCGAAGGCCCGGGCCCGCCCGCGGAGCCCATCTCGATGACCGATCCCCCGCCGCCCGCGCCCCGCCCCGCCGACCCACCGCCGGCCGCGGTGCGCCGGGCCCACCGCGTCGCCCGCCTGCTCGACGACACCTTCCCCCTGCCCGGCACCGACCGCCGCATCGGCATCGACGGGCTCATCGGCCTCGTGCCCGGCATCGGCGACGCGCTGGGGGCCGCGCTGTCGGCCTCGGTGCTGCTCATGGCGGCCCACGCCGGCGTGCGCCCGGCCATCCTGGCCCGCATGGCGGGCAACGTGCTGCTCGAGCTGGCCCTGGGCGCCATCCCCCTGCTGGGCGACCTCTTCGACTTCGCGTGGAAGGCCAACCGGCGCAACGCCGCGCTCTTCGAGAAGGCCATGGCCGACCCCGAGCGCACCCGGCGCACCAGCCAGGCGATGCTGGTGGGGGTCGCCGCGACGCTGCTGGTCGCGCTCGGCGCGGTGGGCTACGGGCTCTTCGCGCTGATCGGCTGGCTGCTGGGGGCGCTGTCGGGCGGCGGGTGAAAGATCGGCCGGGGGGTCGGTGTCGATGAGGGCACACGTCGACGGAGACCCGTTCCATGGCCGCACCGCACCCCCGACCATCGCCCCTCGCCGCGCTGCTCACCGCGCTCCTCGTCGCCTGGGCCGCGCCGGCCGCCGCGCTCGAGTTCCGCGCCGGCCCCGACGACCCCCAGGCCGTGCTCGAAGGCTTCGAGGTCGACGCCGAGATCGTCGGCCGCTACGTCGCGGTCAGCATCGAGGCCACCATCACCGGCGAGGCCCTCGCCGCCGGCGAGCTGCGGTTCCCCCTGCCCCCGGGCGCCGCGCTGCACGAGGCGGCGGTGTGGGTGCCCGACGACGAGCGGTGGGCCGTCGCCGAGACGCTCGGCCGGCGCGAGGGCCGGCGGGTCTTCGACGAGACCCCGGCCGAGGCCCGCACCTCGCCGCTGCTCGTCCAGCAGATCGGGCGCGACTTCTACCGGGCCAAGGTGCACGCGCCCGACGAGGCCGACCGGCTGCGGCTGCGGATCCGCTACGCGCACCTCGTCGAGCGCACCGCCGACGGCTGGGCGCTGCGCTTCGCCCTGGCCAACCCCGACCTGGGCCGCGGCCGCCCGGCGGCCCTCGCGCTGCGGGTGACCGCGCCCGCCGGCTGGCGGATGGTGGGCTGGCGCGGCCCGGGCGTGGCGGCGGTCGGCGAGACCGGCGGATCGCTGATCGACCCGGCGCACCCGCTCGACGAAGACATCTTCGTCGACCTCGAGCCGATCGAGGCCCCCGGCCCGGTCGGCGGGCTGACCTACACCCCCGACCCCGCCCCGGCCGACGCGCCCGACGCCGTGCGCGACCGCTTCCAGCCCCACAGCCACCTGCACTACGCCCCCGACCTGGACGACCTGCCCATCAGCCCCCGCCGGCTGGTGCTCGTGCTCGACCGCTCGGGCTCGATGGGCGGGGCCAAGATGCGGGAGGCCCGGCGGGGCGTGGCCCGGGTCATCGAGCGGCTGGGCGACGACGACCAGTTCACCATCGTCGCCTTCGACGACCGGCTCGAGATCTTCACCGACGAGTTGGTCGGCGTCGACCGGGTGCCCGAGGCGCTGACCTTCCTCGACGGCATCGACTCGGCGGGCGGCACCGACATCCACCAGGCGCTGAGCGCGGCGGCCGACATCGCCGGCGAGCGGGCCGACCTCGTCCTCATCACCGACGGTCGGCCCACCGCCGGCCAGGACGACCCCGCCGCCGCGCTGCGCGATCTGGAGGTCGCCGCCCGCGCGCTGCGCATCTTCAGCTTCGGCATCGGGGCCAACCTCGACCAGCACTACCTGACCACCCTCGCCTCGGGGTCGGGCGGCGACGTCGCCTTCGCGCTCGACGACGGCGAGATCGCCGGCGACCTGTTCGCCCTCGTCGACCGGGCGGTCGCCGGCGGCGTGCGGGACGCGACCCTCGCCGTGGGGCAGACCGACCGCGATCTGGGCCGGGTGCTGCCGGGCGACGAGCTGCTGCTGGGCCTGATCGGAGCCCTGCCCGAGACGCTGCGCCTCACCGGCGAGGCCGACGGCGGCCCGGTCGAGCGGGTGCAGCCGGTGCCCGCCCTGCCGACCGGCGACGGCCCCCTGCACCGCGCCGCGGCGCCCCTGATGGCCAAGGCCCGGGCCGACCGGCTCGAGCGGACCATCGACCTCGAGGGCGAGACCGACGAGCGGGTCGCCGAGGCGGTGCGGCTGGCCCGGACCTACGGCATCATCACCCGCTACAGCAGCCACCTCGCGCTGATCGACGAGGCCGACTACGCGGAGCGGGGCATCGATCGCATCGCCCGCGATCCGGCGGGCATCGCCCTCGGGGTCGTCGACGGGCCGGTGGACGACGAGGGCCGCATCGGCGGCGCGGGCACCGGAGGCGGCGGGGACGCCGACGGCGACGGGATCGCCGACGACTGGGACAACGACGCCGCCCCCGCGCCCCCCGAGCCGGAGCCGGACGTCGAAGACGAAGAGGACAACGCGCCCCCGGGCGAGTGGGCCCCCGGACCGGGCGCCGACGCCGGCGCGCCGGGGGGCGACACGGGCACCGGCGAGGACGACCCGCTGGTGGTCGTGGGCCCCGACGGCGACGGCGAGGTGCTCGGCTGCGTGGCCCACCCGGGTCACGGCCGGGGGCTGCCCCTGCTCGGCGGGCTGCTCATCGGGCTGGCGCTGCTCGGGCGCCGTCGGCGGAGCTGAACCCGGTCCCGGTGCCATCGCTCCGATGGGCGCGGTGGCATCCCGGCGTCACTCCCCCAGCCCCACCCGCACGCAGCGGGTCGTGGGCACCCCATCGACCCGCCCCCCGACGAAGATCGCGTCGCCGTCCGGCAGCCGGATCGCCCGGGGATCGGTCCACTCGCCGCTCAGCGCCAGATCGACCATCAACAGCCCCTTCTGCCCGTCGGCGACGTCCATGACCTCGACCGCGAGCCGGTTCGGATCCTCAGCCTGCCCGCCGAGGATCACCACCAGCGCCCCTTCACCGATCCGGGCCGCGCCCGGGCGGCTGCGGTGGACCCGCAGCTCGGGCAGCACCCGGGGGGTGCCCTCGGGCAGCTCGACCCGGCGCAGCCGCCGACCGACGGCCGCCGACGTCGCCGGATCGGCCGGGGGCGTCCCCCCGACGAGCAGGATGCCCGCGGGGGTCGGCACCACCGGCCCGTCGATATGCTCGAAGCTCCGCTCGAGCGGCACCCAATCGTCGCCATCCCACCGCAGCGGCTGCCCGCCGGCCACCGCCGCCCTGGCCTGTGAGTCCACCCGCCAACCCCCGAACCGCAACAGGGTGCCGTCGGCCAACGCCAGCAGGTGATGCCCGAACAGCTTCGGATCGCCCCGCTCCCGACCGCCCCACTGCCCGTTGTCGTCGAACTCCTCCAGCCCGGGCGGCGTCCACCCGTGGCTCTCTTGCAGGTCGCCGGTGTCATCGTGCTCACCTCGCCTCAGCCCGCCCGAGACATGGATCTCGCCCTCCTCGGCATCCCAGGCGGCGGCGTGCATCGACCGACCGAGGAAGTTGCCGTCGTCGCGCCAGCCGCCCCGAGGCCGCTCCCAGGTCGTGCGGGGGTCGAAGATGAACGACTCGCTCTGGTTGCCCTCTCCGGGGGCCGGATCCTTGCTGCCGCCGACGAGCAGCGCCCGCCCGTCGGGCAGCGCGGTCAAGGTGTGCCGGTGCACGCCCTCGTTGTCGCTCGTGAAGTTGCCCGCCCCCTGCCAGCTATCGGCCGCGGGATCGTAGAGGAAGGTCCCCGGCTCCAGCATCACGCCGCTGGGCTCGCCCCGGGTCCCGCCGGCCACCAGGATCCGGGGCGCGCCGGTCTGGCCATCGACCACCTGCACCATCTCGTGCGATGCCCGAGGGGCCGGCAGCGGATCGCACGTCTCGACCCGAAGGCACAGGGCCAGCTCCCCCTCCGTCGGCGTGCCGCCCCCGGGACAGGGCAGCGCCATGTCGACCATCCGCTGATCGGGCGGGCGCCCGCGGTCCATCGGATCGACGTCGGGCCCCCGATCCACCGGCCCCCGATCGCGGACCGGCCCCAGCGCATCGGGCCGGATCGGCCCCACGTCGACCGGCGGCTCGCCCCGGCCCATGTCGTCGACGACCGCGCCGTCCTCCGGCTCGATCGCCACCGCGGCGCGCTCGGGCACCTCGATGCAGCCCAGCAACAGCACCCCGATCAGCGCCCCGTGCCCCGTGCTCCGCATACCGCTCCTCACCGGACCTGCGCTCCGATCGCTCGGCAGATGGGTCCCATCTGATCCAACCGGGCCCCGGCCCGCCCGAAGAGCCCGGCCATCAACTCGTCGTCCCGGCAGCGCTGGGTCGGCCGCTCGCCGCCGCCGTTGCCCCCGAAGCTGCGGCTGCCGGTGTCCGACCGGGCCAGCCGGGGCGCGCCGGGGTAGCCCACGAACTCCAGCCGGGCGCAGGTGAAGGTCGCCTGATCGACCCGGGCCCCGCTGCGCACTTGCAGCGCGTGCAAGAAGCTGCCCCCGGGGCAGACGAAGGTCACCTGCCCCCCGCCCCCGCCGCCGGCCGTGCCGGTGCGGGCCTGCCCGCCGGTGGCCCGGGTGGTGAAGCCGTGGGGCGTCGATCCGCGGTCGACCGACAGCCCCACCTGCTGGCAGATGACCTCCACCTGATCGATCTCGGCCCCGGCCCGCACGTCGACCCCGACCGCCGCCTGCCCCGCGCCGCAGGCCAGCCGGAACGCGCCGCCGCCGCCCCCGCCGAACGCGGTCAGGTTGCGGTCGGCCCCGGTGCGCACCGCGCTGGGGCAGCCATCGTCCACGGTGCCATCGCAGTCATCGTCCCCATCGTCGCAGATCTCGCCCCGCGGGCCGGGGCTCGGCTGGCACGACAGCCCGCCCTCTTCGCACACCCGCACCCCGGTCGCGCAGCGCCCCGGCTCGCCGGTCTCGCAGGCGACCCCGGCCCCGGGATCACCCTCGTCGATGTCGCCGTCGCAGTCCTCGTCGCTGCCGTCGCACGTCTCGGGCAGCGGCTCGAACCGTCGCTCGCAGACGATGGCCCCCGCCTCGCACGCCGTCGAGCCCGCGCCGCAGCGCCCGGGATCGCCCGTCTGGCACAGCTCGTCGGCCCCCGGCCGGCCCTCGTCGACGCTGCCGTCGCAGTCGTCGTCCACCGCGTTGCACACCTCGGCCACCTCCGGATCGCCCTCGCAGAAGTACTCGCAGCCGTTGTCCAGCCGCCGGTCGAGGTCGTAGCGATCGGGCAGGCACGGCCCCAGCGCGCACTGCCCGCCCTCGCACAGCGCCTCGGCCCCCTCGAAGCGGCACTGCACGTCGCACGCCCCGCAGGTCATGGGATCACCCATCAGGTCGAAGCCTTCGTCGATGCCACCATCGCAGTCGTCGTCGGCGCCGTTGCAGATCTCGTCGGCCCCCGGCGAGACCGCCTCGTCGTCGGGCGCGCAGTCTTCGCCGAGGCAGTCCTGCCCCACCCCGTAGCCATCGCCGTCGGGGTCGAAGCACCCGCTGCACACCATCTCGAGCGGGACGCACTGCGGCCGCGCGCCCTCCTCGCCGAACGAGCACCCGTAGCCCTCGGGGCACGCCCGCAGGTCGCACGCCCGCCCGCAGAAGTCGCCGTCGATCATCGGCACGCACTGGTCGGAGAGGCCCCCGCAGTCGCTGTCGTCCTCGCACGCCCGACACAAGAATTCAGCCGCTGGGAAGCACAGGAAGGTGCGATCGGGCCCGGCGTTGCTCACCGCCGCGCAGACGAAGCCCTCGGGGCAGGCGTCGTCGTTGGGGTTGCACGGCCCGGTACACACCCGCCGCCCGTCGCCCGCCGCCTCGATGCACGGCCCGGTGACGCAGTCGTCGCCGTCGTCGCACGGATCCCCGATGACCCGGATCGGCGCCATGTCGGGCAGCGGCCCGGCGTCGACCGCCGCGTCGATCGGCGGCGGGGCCATGTCGGCCAGCGGGCGGCAGGCCCCGTCGACGCACCGCTGATCGGCGAGGCAGTCATCGGCCGTCCGGCAGACGTCGCCCGGCGGGGCCTGGCTGTCCGCGCAGCCCGCCCCGAGGCCGAAGAGCAGGACCCACAACAGTGAAGCGAAGCGGCTCGGACCCGCGCGCATGGCATTCCCCCCGCGTTCTCCAGCCGGCACGATACCGCATGTGGCCCGACCCTTGCGCCGAAGACGGCGATGCCCGACAACCGAACCGACGAAGGGAGGGCCCATGACCTGGTTCGAGGCGCTGATGGGCTTCGCCGAGCGCGAGGGGATCCACGACCGGATCACGGTCGACGGCGATCGCATGACGAGCGCGGCCAACGGCCGGACCTTCGGCTGCGGGCGGCTCGAGACGCCGCGCCTCGCCGAGCTGCGAGCCCGACTCGACGCGGCGAAGCTGCCGCCGGGCCGCCCCGCGCTGCGCGAGGCGGTGGGCGACGTGCAGGCGATGCACCTCGACCCGCAGAACGCGGGGGCGGTCTTCCAGGCGGCCTCGCAGTTCAACCTGCTCGAGATGACCGACTACAGCGTGACCCCCGAGGCCGGCGTCGGGATCTACGAGCGCGACCGGACCCAGGGCCCGGCCTGCGCCATCGCCTGCGGAGCGGGCACCATCTACCGCAACTACTTCGCCCCGGTGGGCGGCGGCCGCGGCCAGACCGCCGACCGCCAGATCGACTGCCTGGCCGACGTGGGCGAGGCGCTCGGCAACCGGGGACAGCTCTGGACGATGGCCAACGGCTACGCGCTGCTCTCGCCCGCCGGCCGGGCGGCCATCACCGACCGGCTCGCCGCGAGCGACGCCGCCGAGCGCGACCGGCTGCGGGGCCTGCTGCGCGTCGGGCTGCACCATGACGTCGAGGTCACGCTGAACGGCGCCGGCCACCGGGTGACCCAGATCTATGGCTCGGCGCTGCCGGTGGCCTATGGCAGCGGCCGCCCGGCGCAGTGGGCCCCCTTCGCCCGGCTGGTCCTCGAGGCGTCCTACGAGGCGACGCTGTACGCCGCGGCGCTCACGGCGGCGCAGAGCGGCAACCCCCGGGTCTTCCTGACCCTGCTCGGCGGGGGCGTCTTCGGCAACGACCGGGCGTGGATCTTCGACGCGATCACCCGGGCGCTCGACGCCGTGGCCGCCCGGGGCGGCGGCGCGCTGGACGTGGCCATCGTCAGCTACGGGCGCTCCGACCCCGCGGTGCGGGCCCTCGCCGAGCGCTGGCAGACGGGGCCGGGCTGATCGCGTCGGCGTGCGCCGCCGCCCGATTCGGGATACCGTGCCGGCGTTCCACCCGGAGGACGCCATGCCCACCCGCCTCGCGCTCTGCGCCCTCGCTGCGCTGATCGTCGCCGCCCTGCGCCCGACGCCCGCCACGGCCCACGACGCCGGCGAGGCCCGGCTCGACGTCCGGGTGACCGCCGACGGGGTGCGGGCCGAAGTTCTGCTGGCCCGGGTCGACGCGCTCGACCTGCTCGGGCTGGACGAAGACGCCGCCATCGAGGACGACGCGCTGTACCGGGCCATCGCCCGGGCGCTGCCCGAGTGGCTGGCGTTCGAGGGCGGCTGCCGCTGGGCCGAGACCGCCGTCGAGCCGCGGGGCCTGCGGGGCATCGCCGTCGTGGCGTCGGCCCCCTGCCCCGACGCCACCGCCCTCGACTGGAAGGCCGCCCGCCACCCCCGGCTGAAGCTGCGGGCCATCGGATCCCTGACCCTCGGCGACGCCAGCGCCCCGTTCACCCTGGGCCGGGCCGACCCGCCGCTGGCGCTCGCGGGGGGCGACGCCTCGTTCGGCGCCTTCCTGCTGTCGGGCGTCGAGCACATCCTGATCGGCTGGGATCACCTGGCCTTCCTGCTGGCGATCCTGATCGGCTGCGGCACCCTGCGCCGGGTCGTGGCCGTCGTGACCGCCTTCACCGTGGCCCACAGCATCACCCTGGCGCTGGGCGCGACCGGGGTGCTGGTGCTGCCATCGGGCCCGGTCGAGGCGCTGATCGCGGCCTCGATCGCGGTGGCCGCGGCGGTGGGCCTCGCCCGGTGGCGGGCCGGTACGCTGGATCACCCCGGCGGCGACGGCCCTCGGGGATCGGCGGCGGCCGCGATCGCCATCTGCTTCGGCTTCGGGCTGGTGCACGGCCTGGGCTTCGCCGGCCTGCTCGCCGAGATGCTGCCCCCCGACGGGGCGGTGCTGGCGCCGCTCGTCGCCTTCAATCTGGGGGTCGAGATCGGCCAGATCGCCGTCGTGGGCGTACTGTTTCCAGTGCTCGCGTTCGCGGGGCGCCACCCGATCGCCCGCCGCAGCCTGCCGATCATGCTCACCGGGCTGGTCGGCCTGGGCCTCGTGGTGACCGGGATGCGGATGTTCGGATGATGCGGCGTCATCAGAAGCCATCCGACAGTCGTCACTGATTGTCGCCTTGATCGCGGGCCGGGAATGCAGTGTGCTACGGAGACTACCCGGGGGGAGACCGAGATGAATCCGATCAGAGTTCTGGTGTGGCTGGCGCTGTGCGCGCTCGGCATGGGCGTCGTGGGCTGTGACGACGACCCGCAGGACCCCGTCGTCGACATGGGCGGCGAAGGCGAGGGCGAAGGCGAGGGCGAAGGCGAAGGCGAGGGCGAGGGCGAAGGCGAGGGCGAAGGCGAAGGTGAGGGCGAAGGCGAAGGCGAAGGTGAGGGCGAAGGCGAAGGTGAGGGCGAAGGCGAAGGTGAGGGCGAAGGCGAGGGTGAGGGCGAAGGCGAAGGTGAGGGCGAGGGCGAGGGCGAAGGCGAAGGTGAGGGCGAAGGCGAGGCCGCCTGCCAGGCCTACTGCGCCCTGATGGCCGAGAACTGCCCCGACAGCTACCCCGCCGAGGTCGACTGCATGGCGGTCTGTGGCACCCTGCCGTTCGACGGCGAGGAGGGCGACGAGGCCGGCAACACCGTGCAGTGCCGCACCTACCACGCCGGCGTCGCCGCCGACGATCCCGACCTGCACTGCCCCCACGCCGGCGCCAGCGGCGGCGGGGTCTGCGGCACCTACTGCGAGGCCTACTGCGCGATCACCGAAGACTCGTGCCCCGGCCTCTACCCCGACGCCGAGACCTGCGCCGCCGAGTGCGCCGCGCTGCCCCAGGACGGCGAGCCCGACACCACCGCCGGCGACTCGGTGCAGTGCCGCATCTACCACGGCTCGTTCCCCGCGCTGGGTGATCCGGAGACCCACTGCCCGCACGCCAGCCCCACCGGGGAAGACACCTGCGGCGAGTACTGCGAGGTCTACTGCAACCGGGTCGAGGCCAACTGCGGCGACCTGTACCCCGACCGCGACACCTGCATGGACTTCTGCGGCCAGATCCCGCTCGACGGCGAGCCGGGTGACGTGGACGGCAACAGCGTGCAGTGCCGCATCTACCACGCGACCCTGCCCGCCGAGCAGGACGCCGACCTGCACTGCCCGCACGCCTACTTCAGCGGCGGCGGCGTCTGCGGCTCGTGGTGCGACAACTACTGCGATCGGGTCGAGGCCAACTGCGACGACCGGCTGGGCTACCCCGACCGCATCGCCTGCATGAACGCCTGCGAGGCGTTCCCCGACGACGGCGACCTGTTCGCGCTCGACGGCAACTCGGTGCAGTGCCGCATCTACCACGGCAGCGTGCCCTCGGCGCTCGACCCCGACCTGCACTGCCCGCACACCGCGCCCGACGGCGGCGACGGGGTCTGCGGCACCGGCTGCGAGGGCTATTGCAGCCAGATGATGACCCACTGCCCCGACACCTACGGCAGCCTCGAGCAGTGCATGGTCGCCTGCGAGGTCATCCCGGCCGACGGCGAGCAGGGCGACACCGAGGGCAACACCCTCCAGTGCCGGACCTACCACGGCAGCTTCCCCGCGGCGGTCGACCCGGTGCTGCACTGCCCCCACGCCGGCCTGACCGGGGGCGACGTGTGCGGCGAGTACTGCGACGTGCTGTGCGACTTCTACGACGCCCACTGCGGCGAGCAGGACCCCGCGGGCAACCTCACCTGCGGGGCCTCGTGCCTGCTGTACTCCACCGACGGCCAGGACGGCGACACCGTCGGTGACTCGGTGCAGTGCCGCATCTACCACGCCAGCTTCCCCGCGGCGGCCGATCCGGTGCTGCACTGCCCCCACGCCTCGGCCGACGGCGGCGGGGTCTGCATCGGGCCCAACCTGTGCGAGTCGTACTGCGACCAGATGATGGAGAACTGCCCCGGGGCCTACCCCGACGCCGAGACCTGCATGGACGTCTGCGACCTCTTCCCCACCGACGGGGCCGACGGCGACACCGACGGCGACACCGTGCAGTGCCGCATCTACCACGCCGGGGTCGCCGCGGACGACGCCGCGCTGCACTGCCCCCACGCCAGCATGAACGGCGGCGGGGCCTGCGGCAGCTACTGCGAGGCCTACTGCAACATCGTCGGCCAGACCTGCCCCGAGACCTACCCCGACGAGGAGACCTGCATGCAAGAGTGCGGGCAGCTGCCCGACGACGCCCCGTTCGACGCGGTGGGCGGCGACTCGGTGCAGTGCCGCACCTACCACGGCAGCTTCCCCGCGCTGGCCGATCCCGCGCTGCACTGCCAGCACGTCACCCCCGAGGGCGGCGGCGTGTGCGGCGACCGGTGCGAGGTCTACTGCAACCGCATGGACGCCAACTGCCCCGACAGCTACCCCGACCGCGACACCTGCATGAACGCCTGCGCGCTGTTCCCGGCCGACGCGCCGGCGGGCAGCACCGAGGGCGACTCGGTGCAGTGCCGCATCTACCACGGCAGCTACCCCGCCTCGCTCGACCCGGCCCTGCACTGCCCCCACGCGGGCAACACCGGGGGCGGCGTCTGCGGCGGCTACTGCGAGGTCTACTGCCGGACCTACGCCGACCAGTGCGGCGAGACGGCGCCGATCTACCCCGACGAGGCGTCGTGCATGGCCGCCTGCGAGGCGTTCCCCACCGACGGCGAGGACGGCACGGTCGAGGGCAACTCGGTGCAGTGCCGCATCTACCACGGCAGCTTCCCCGCCGCGGCCGACCCCGCGCTGCACTGCGCCCACGCCTCCATCGGCGGGGGCGGGGTGTGCGGCGGCATCTGCGACGCCTACTGCGACCAGCTCGACGCCCACTGCACCGGCGACGACGCCCAGTACCCCACCCGCGCCGCCTGCCGGGCGGGCTGCCTCGAGCTGAACCAGGACGGGCCCTTCGACGCCACCGGCGGCGACTCGGTGCAGTGCCGGGCGTATCACGCCAGCTTCCCGGCGGCGATGGATCCGGCCCTGCACTGCCCCCACGCGGGCTACGACGGCGGCGGCGTCTGCGTCGACGAGTGAGCGACGCGTCATCCGATCGGATGGCTGCCCCGTACCCGTAGAGAGAGGACCCCCCACCCCCGGCCGACCCGCGCGCACCGTCGGCCGACGACCCGCCCCGGCCCGACCCGCGGCGGTCGACATCAACCGCCCCGTTCATCGAACGGAGGAGAAACCACATGCGACGACGCGAACGGCGCCTGTCGATCACCCTGCTGGCCTTCGCGGCCCTGGTGATCGGCGGGTGTGAAGGCGCCCAGGGCCCGGCGGGCCCGGTGGGCGACGCCGGGCCGCCCGGCCCCGAAGGCCCCGAAGGGCCGCCGGGGGACAAGGGCGAGCAGGGCGAACAAGGCCCCCAGGGCGAACAAGGCCCCCAGGGCGAGCAAGGCGAGGACGGCGAGCAGGGGCCGCAGGGCCTCTCCGGCGAGGACGGCCAGGACGGCGAGCAAGGCCCCGCCGGACAGGACGGCCAGGACGGCGAGCAGGGGCCCCAGGGCGACCCGGGTGAGCAGGGCCCCGCCGGCCAGGACGGCCAGGACGGCGAGCAAGGCCCCGCCGGACAGGACGGCCAGGACGGCGAGCAGGGCCCCGCCGGACAGGACGGCCAGGACGGCGAGAACGGCCAGGACGGCCAGGACGGCCAGGACGGCCAGGACGGGGCCAACGCCCTGGTCGACACCGTGCCCGAGCCGCCGGGCGTCAACTGCCCCGACGGCGGCGTCGCGCTGCTCGCCGGGGTCGACGACGACCGCGACGGCGCGCTCGACGAGGGCGAGATCGACGACGTCTCCTACGTGTGCAACGCGCCCTCGCCCAACGCCGTCGGCGACCGCCGCATCCGCGAGCAGGCCGACGTCGACGCGCTGCGGGGCGTGGCCCGCATCGACGGCGACCTCATCGTGATCGACAGCGCGCTCGTCGACCTCTCGCTGCCCGCCCTGAGCGCCGTCACCGGCCGGGTCGAGATCAGCAGCAACGCCGACCTGCTCACCGTCGACCTCGGCGGCCTGAGCGCCGTCGGCGGCGGGGTCGACATCGACCACAACCCCGCGGTGACCGACCTCTCGCTCGCCAGCCTCGAGTCGGTCGGCGGGCACCTCTACATCGGCGACCACCCCGACCTCGAGCGCATGTCGCTCGGGCGCATCAACCGGGTCGTGGGCAGCTACATCGTCAGCACCGCGTCCGAGGCCGCCCCCGGCATCGACGGCCTGCCCGACTTCGTCTCGGGCGACGCCTACATCGGCGACAACGACGGCCTCGCCGGCCTGCGGGTCGGCGACGGCTTCGTCGGCGGCGACCTGACCATCCACGGCAACGGCGCCCTCGGCGCGCTCCGGCTCGACGGCCTCCTGTTCGTCGGCTTCGACCTGTACGTGACCCGAAACCCCGCGCTGCCCGAAGACGACGCCATCGGGTTCGCCCTCGACGCCCAGGCCAATGGCGACCTGACCGTCATCACCGGAGGCAACTGATGAAGACCCCCATCCGTATCACCCTCGGTCTGCTCGGCGCCGCCGCGCTGACCACCGCCGCCTGGGCCTCGAGCCACCGCGAAGCGCCGCTCATCGCCCAGGACCCGACGGCGGACTCGACCGACGTCTACGCCTTCCTCAGCCCCGACGGCCCCGACCCCGGCGACGGCGCGCGCATCACGCTCATCGCCAACTACGTGCCGTTCCAGGAGCCCGCCGGCGGCCCGAACTACTTCGACTTCGCCGACTCGGTGCTCTACGAGATCAAGGTGGACAACACCGGGGACGCCGTCGAAGACGTCGTCTTCCAGTTCCGGTTCACCACCGAGGTGCGCAGCGGGGGCACCTTCCTCTACAACACCGGGCCCATCGGCGCGCCCGACGACCCCAACCGCAACGTCGTGCAGCGCTACACCGTCACCCGGGTCGACATCGACGGCGACGGCAACCACCAGCGCACGGTGATCGCCCGGGACATCCCCACCGCGCCGGCCCGCATCGGCCCCCGCTCGAACCCGGACTACGCCGCGACCGCCCAGCAGGCGGTGTGGATGGGCGACGGCTACAAGATCTTCGCCGGGCCGCGGGACGAGGGCTTCTACCTCGACATCAACGCCATCTTCGACCTGCTCAACATCAGCCGGGTCGCCGGCCTCGGCAGCGACACCGCCGTCGACGGCACCGCCGGGTTCAACGTGAACACCCTGGCCATCGAGCTGCCGGTCGCCGCGCTGACCAACGGCGGCGTCGAGCCCACCTTCGACCCGGTCGCGCTCGGCGGCCCCGACGCCGTGCTCGGGGTGTGGACCACCGCCAGCCGGCGCAAGCACCGCGCGCTGCGGCGCTACGCCGACCCCCGGGACTTCGGCCCCTGGATCCAGGTCAGCCGGCTCGGCCTGCCGCTCATCAACGAGGTGGTCGTGCCGCTCGAGTTCAAGGACCAGTTCAACCGGACCCACCCCGCCGACGACCTGGGCAACATCGCCGGCTACGTGGTCGACCCGGAGCTCTCGCGGCTGCTCGCCGGGGTGCACGGGCTCGAGGTGCCCTCGGCGCCCCGGGGCGACATGGTGGCCGTCATCAGCTTCCTGCCGGGCACCGCCACCAGCCGGGAGGACCTCCAGCCGGCCGACCTGCTGCGGATCAACGTCGCGGTGCCCCCGGTGGGCATGGGCGAGGGCGGCTACGACCCCCTGGGGGTGATCGCCGGCGACTTCGGCGGCTTCCCCAACGGCCGGCGGGTCGGCGACGACGTGGTCGACATCCTCGAGCGGGTCGTCGGCGGCGGCATCCTCAGCGCCGAGCCCACCGCGGGCGGGGGCACGTTCGGCGAGCTGGCCCCCAACAACGCGCTCAACGACGGGGTGAATGGCAACGACGTGCCCTATATGGCAACCTTCCCCTGGCTCGGCATGCCCCACGAGGGCTTCGTACACCAGCACGACGACGCAGATTGACCCGCCCGCCCCGCCACCGCCGCCGACCGCGCATCGTCGTCCCGGCGGCGGTCGGGCTGACGCTGCTCGGCGGCTGTCGGTCCGAACCCCCTCCCCCGCCCGCGCCCGACGCCTCGCCCGCGGCCCCCGCCGCGGAGACCCCGGCGCTGACCCCGCCGCCCGCCGGCACCCCCACCGCGCCCGAGCTGGCCGCCCGCATCGCCGCCGCGCGGGCCCTGCCCGAGCGGGCCGACGGCTGGGTCGACCTCGGCCGGGCCTGGATCCGCACCGCCCGGCTCGCCCAGCGGGAGGACCTCTACCGCCGAGCCGACGCCGCCGCCGCCGAAGCCCTGAAGCGCCGCCCGGGGCACCCCCAGGCCCTGCACATCCGGGCCCTGGTCCACCGGGTCGGCCACCGGTTCGCCGAGGTGCGGCGCATCGCCGAGACCCTCACCGCCGCCGATCCGAAGGACACCGCCGCCTGGGGCCTGCTGGCCGACGCCGCGCTCGCGCTGGGCGACATGCCCGCCGCCGAGGCCGCCATCGACCGCATGCTCCAGCAGCGCCCGGCCCTGCCCGCCTTCAGCCGGGCCGCCTGGCTGCGCTGGCTGCACGGCGACATCGACGGCGCCTTGCAGATGTGGGGCGAGGCGCTGCGGGCCAGCGGCCGGACCGACCCCGAACCGCGGGCCTTCGTGCTCAGCGAGATCGGCCACCTGCACTGGCATCGGGCCCGGCTGGACGACGCCGAGGCGGCCTACCGGGCGGCGCTGAAAACCCTGCCGGAGCACGCCGGGGCCCTCTTCGGCCTCGGCCGGGTGCAGCTCGCCCGGGGCGACGCCGCCGGGGCCGCGCAGACCTTCGCCGCCTCCAACACCGCCCGGCTCTCGGAGCAGACCGCCGAGTGGCGCGCCCTCGCCCTGCGGGCCGCCGGGCAGACCGCCGAAGCCGACGCGCTCGACGCGAAGCTGGCCGCCGCCGGGGCCTTCGACGACCCCCGCTCCATCGCGCTGTACCTGGCCCACCGCGCCATCGAACCCCAGACCGCCGTCGAGAAGGCCCGGGCCGACTTCGAACAGCGCCAGGGCGTCTACGCCCACGACGCGCTGGGCTTCGCGCTCTTGCGGGCCGGCGACCTCGACGCCGCCGCCCGCCACCTCGAAGCGGCCACCGCCCACGGCACGCCCGACGCCACGTTGATGGCCCACCGGGGCCTGCTCGAGAAAGCCCGCGGCCGCGACGCCGAGGCCCGGAAGTGGCTCGACCGGGCCTGGACCCTCAACCGCCACGCCCACCCCCGACTGATGGCCGAGGTCGCCGCCGCCCGCGGCGCCGCGCCCGCAAAGGACCGCCCGTGACCCGCGCCGCCCTGCTGCTGACCGCCCTCGGCCTCACCGCCACCGGCTGCCGGGGATCCGACGACGCCCCGAAGGCCGAGGCCCCGGCCACCGCCGAGACCGCCCAGGCCCCGAAGGCCGCCCCGAAGCCCGCCGAGCCCGCCCCGAAGCCGACCCCCAAGCCCCCCCCGAAGCCCGACCCCCGCCAGCCGCGGGCCTTCGCCGAAGAGTGGGCCCGCCTGCGCAGCGTGCCGCCGGCCCAGCTCGATCGGCAGTCGAGCGAGGTGCGCGAGGCGTGGCACGACCGCATCTACACCTGGACCGGCTACGCCCTGCCCGGCCTGTGCATCGACGCCCGGCGCACCTGCGCGCTGCACGTCTTCGAGCGGCGCACCACCCCCGCCGAGGCCCGCCTCGACGGCTACTTCCCCCCGGTCGCGTTCACCGAGCCGGCCTACGCCGCGCTGAAGACCGCCTGCAAGGGCAAGACCGGCTGCGTCGTCACCTTCCGGGGCCACCTCGCCGAGAGCAACACCCACCCCGGCGAACCCCTGCTGCTGCGCTTCGCCGACGCCACATTCGTCGAGGGCCGCGACCCCACGCCCGAAGAGCAGTGGTTCGGCCGCCGCCCCGGCGAGGCCCCACCCAAGAGAGCCCCCAGCGCGAAGCTGCGCACCGGCGAGCCGCGCCCATCGGCGGTCACGGTGAAGCCCCGCACGTTCTGAACCCGCCTCCCCGACCATCGGAGACCCATGATCACCCTGCACCACCTCGAGAACTCGCGCTCGCAGCGCATCGCCTGGCTGCTCGAAGAGGCCGGCGTCGACTACGACGTGAAGCGCTACCCCCGCGACGCCATCAACAAGCTCGCCCCGCCCGAGCTGAAAGACGTCCACCCGCTGGGCAAGTCCCCGGTCATCACCGACGGCGACACCACCGTCGCCGAGTCGGGGGCCATCATCGAGTACATCGTCGAACACTACGCCCCCGACCTGCGCCCCACCGACCCCGACGCGCGCCGGGCCTACACCTACTGGCTGCACTTCGCCGAAGGCTCGATGATGCCGCTGCTGGTCATGAAGCTGGTCTTCGGCCGGCTCGCCGGCCCGCCCATCCCGTTCATCCTGCGCCCGATCGGCAAGCTCTTCGCCAAAGCCGTCGGCGAGAACTACCTCGACCCCTCGCTCGACGCGCAGCTCGACCTCGTCGACGCCACGCTCGCCGCCGGGCCGTGGTTCGCCGGCGACACCTTCAGCGGCGCCGACATCCAGATGAGCTTCGGCCTCATGGGGGCCCGAGCCCGAGCCGACCTCTCGAGCCGCCCCGACATCCTGCGGTTCCTCGAAGCCATCGAAGCCCGCCCCGCGTGGAAGGCCGCCGTCGACCGGGTCGGCCCGCTCGAGATGATCGACTGACCCCCCTGCGGCGCGCGACCGGCGGGCCGCCCCTCCCATCCAACACCCCCACCATCGACGAGGCTCGAATGCGCACCCGCACGCTCTGCATCTGCCTGCTGCTCGCCGCCGCCGCCGGCTGCGACGACGACACCGCCGACGACCGCGACGCCAGCCTGCCCGACGCCGCCGCCGACCGCGGCGTGCCCCTCGACCTGATGCCCGAGACCGCCCCGCCGATCGACATCGGCCCCCAGCCCGACGCCGCGCCCGACATGGCGCCCGACACGGCCCCGCCCGACGCCGCGCCCGACATGGCCCTGCCGCCCGCCGAGTGCCAGCGCGTCGCCCGGGGCTACGGTGACCCGGGCGAGGTCGACGTCGACGTGCAGATCGTCGCCCAGGGCCTCGACGTCCCGTGGAGCATCGGCTGGCTGCCCGGAGGCGACCTCATCGTCACCGAGCGCGACGGGGCCCTGCTGCGCATCGACCCCGCCGCGCCCGGCGACCGGATCGAGCTGGCCCGGGTGCCGGTCAACGAAGCCGGCGAAGGCGGCCTGCTCGGCCTCGCGCTGCACCCCGACTTCGCCGCCAACCGCTGGATCTACCTCTATTACACCGCCCGGGGCCCGGCGAACCGCGTCGAGCGGTGGACCCTCGCCGAAGACGGCCAGAGCGCCGAGGCCGACCGGATCATCCTCGACGACATCCCCGCCCGGCAGTACCACAACGGCGGCCGGCTGCGATTCGGCCCCGACGGCCACCTCTACGTCGGCACCGGCGACGCCGGCAGCCCCGACACCTCGCAGGACACCGACAGCCTCGCCGGCAAGATCCTGCGCATCACCGACGAGGGCGCCATCCCCGACGACAACCCCCTCCCCGGCTCGGCCACCTGGCTGTACGGCATCCGCAACACCCAGGGCTTCGACTGGCTGCCCGACGGGCGCATGGTCGTCACCGACCACGGCCCGAGCGGCATCCCCACCGAAGGCGGCCGCACCGGCCACGACGAGATCACCATCGCCGCCCCCGGGGACAACCTCGGCTGGCCCGACATCTACGCCTGCGAGACCGCGCCCGACATGCTCGCCCCGGCGATGACCTGGGCCAACGCCATGCCCCCCGGCGGGGCCGCCATCTACACCGGCGACGCCATCCCCGAGTGGCGGGGCGACACCTTCATCGGCGTGCTCGGGTTCGGCGACGACATCGGCCACCTGCACCGCATCCGATTCGACGCCAACGGCGACGTCGTCACCAGCGAGACCTACCTGCGCGGCGACTACGGCCGCCTGCGCGACGTCGTCATGGGCCCCGACGGCGACCTCTACGTGACCAGCAGCGGCTGCGACGGCCGGGGGAGCTGCGGCGCGGGCGACGTCATCCTGCGCGTCACCCGGGAGTAGGCGCGGCCCGATCCTCGCCCCCGCGCCCCCCCCCTGCAATTCTGCACACCGCGTGTTCGGAATCGACCATTCCCGCGCGCCGCCCCGGCCCCTACAGTGAGGACATCCCAAACACGGGACCCATCGACGGCCAGCAGCCATCGATGACAGCCATACACATCCGGGAGGACGCCATGACTCCGCGCCGCGGCACCGCTGCTCTGTATCTCTCCGCCCTCGTCGCCACCGCCGCGCTCGTCGGCTGCGGCGAAGACAGCGACACCCCGACCCCCGCCGACCCGGCCACCGCCTACGTCGAGCGGGGCCCGCACGCCGTCGGCCACCGCGTCGACGACGCCGACGGCCTGACCATCAAGGCGTGGTACCCGGCCGCCGCTGAGGCCGACGGCGACATCGAATACGCCTTCGTGCTCAAGTTCCCCGGCTTCCCCGCCGACCCGGTCGCGGCCCACGGCCGGGCCCTCGCCGACGCCGACGCCGCCCCCGGGCGCCACCCGATCGTCGCGCTGTCCCACGGCTTCGGCCTCAACCCCGAGTGGTACCACCAGCTCGCCGAGCACATGGCATCCCATGGCTTCGTCGTGGTGGCCCCCGAGCACACCGAGCACGACTGGGCCCCCGACGTCGTGCGGGCCTCCATCGCCCGCCCGGCCGACATCTCGGCCGCCCTCGACTTCGCCCTCTCGGGCCCGCTGAGCGCCCACGTCGACCCCGAGCACATCGCCGCCGTCGGCCACTCCTACGGAGGCTACACCGCCCTCGCCCTGGCTGGCGCCCGCTTCGACATGCAGGGCCACGCCGAGAGCTGCGCCGACGTCGAAGACCCCTTCGTGCAGGGCTACCTCTGCGACCCGTTCACCGAAGACGCCCTGACCGCCGAGATGGGCCTCGACGCCGCCCCCGAGGGCCTGTGGCCCACCCTGGCCGACGACCGGATCGACGCCATCGTCGCGCTGGCCGGCGACGCCCACCTCTTCGGCGCCCGGGGCCTGGCCGAAGTCACCGTGCCCGCGCTGCTCATCGGAGGCACCGCCGACACCGGCTCCCCCTGGGACTGGGGCACCGGCCTCGCCTTCGAGCACATCGGCAGCGCCGACCGCACCCTGGTCGCCTTCGAGGGGTCGGAGCACTTCGTCGGCGTCTCGTCCTGCGACGATCTGCCCTTCATGCAGGGCTTCCCCGAAGAGATGCGGGCCTACATCTGCGACGACCCCGCCTGGGACAAGCCGGCCGAGCTGGCGCTCGTCGACCACCTGACCACCGCCTTCCTGGCCAAGACGCTGCGCGGCGAGCCCGAGGCCGCCGCCGCGCTCGACCCGGCGGTCTACGCCGAGGTCGAGGGGCTGAGCGTGACCGCCGGGCGGTGAGGCCCGCGTCAGCCCGGCCCCGCCACCTTCCGGGCGACGATCCAGCGCTCGACCCCCGCCAGCAGCGCCTCGACCTCCTCCCGCTCCGAGCGCGGCCCCAGCAACCTCACCGCCTCTCGCAACCAGGATCGCAGGGCGACGCTGTAGGCGACGTCCCGAGCGATCTGGTTCAGGCGGATGATGTCGGCCTTGTGCTGGGCCAGGCGGTTCGTCTTGTCATCCAACCGGACGACGGTCTCTTCGTGCTCGTGCAGGAGCAGGTCCCGATCCAGCCCACACGTGGCCGCGATCACCGCCAGCCGATGGATCTGATCGCTGTCGAGCGGCCGATCGGCGACCTCATAGCGCACGATCACCCGCGGCGGGCCCTCATCCGGGGCCGACGCGGCGAACGACTGCCGGGCCGCCGCGATGCCATCGGCCGTCGCCCGCAACGAACGCTCCAAGAGGTGCAGCCGGTCGCCCAGCCCACGGCGGACCCGAGACTCGAACCCCGCCAGCCACAGCGCCCGCTCGCTGCTCCGGGGATCCAGCGGCGCGATGGCATCGAGCGGCACATCCCCTTCTGGCAGGTCGAACCCCAGCCCCCGCAGCGTGGGCCGGATCTCGCGCCGCAGCGCGCCCATCGCCTCGTCATCCCAGGCGCCGCCCCACTCGGCCTCCAGCGCCCGGCCCTCGGCCACCAGCCCCGCGACGTCCACCGGCTGATGCCGGCGCCGCCAGTACCGCTCCGGCGACACCAGCACCTGCCGCAGGCAGTCCATCTCGACCGTCAACTGCTCTCGCTCGGTGAGCGCCATGCACCCCTCCCGGTCCGTGCCCGCCAGCATGCCACCACGCCGCCCGCGCCGGCACCCCCACGCCCATTACGGCCGTGTAACGCCCGAGTCATCGCCATCCGCCCGCCGTTGATCCATCCTGCACGCCCCCGCAGGAGACCGCCGATGACCTTCCGCGACGCCGACCACCACGCCCCGCGCCCCGACGGCCCCCCCGCGCCCGCCGCCGCGCCCACCCGGGCCGCCGAGGCCTTCACCCGCGGTGGCCGCGACCGCCTGCGGGTGCTCGTCGTCACCGCCAACCCGCTCTCCGAAGACGCCCCGCTCGACATGCGCGGCGAGTGGGACGGCCTGTGCGCCGCCGCGAAGCAGGGCGGGCTGCCGGTGACCCTCTTCCGCCTGCAACCCCCGACCTTCGACGCCCTCAAAGGCGCCCTCGTCGCCTGCAAGCAGGCCGGCCGCCCCCCGCACGTCCTGCACTTCGCCGGCCACGGCGGCCCCCGCTCGCTGCTCTTCGAGGACCCCGTCGGCAACCCCCACAAGGTCGACCGGGAAGACATCACCAAGGCCCTGCGCGACGCCGGCGTCGAGATCGCCGTGCTCAACGCCTGCCACTCGGCCTCGTCCTCCACCCGGGGGCTGGCCCAGGTCCTCGCCGACGGCGACGACGCCCGGGGCCGCCCCGTCCCGGTCGCCATCGGCTACGACGCCCCCATCGCCGACCGCAGCGCCGTGGCCTTCGCCGGCGCGCTCTACCGGGCCTTGACCGAGGGTCAGCCCACCGACGTCGCCGTCGAGAGCGCCCGCACCGCGCTGGCGAAGGTCGACCCCCCGGCCGCCTTCCGCCACCTGCACCGCTACGGCGCCCTCGGCCACCGCATCCCCGGCCCGTTCGGCGCCGACGACGGCCCCCGCGTCTACGACGGCACCACCGCCGTCGGCCAGCGCCCCGAGGTCCCCCGCTTCTTCGGCCGGGCCGCCGAGTCGGCCCGCGTCGGCGGCTGGCTGGCCGACCCCAACCTGCGCGGCGTGGCCATCGTCGGCGTCGGCGGCATCGGCAAGACCACCCTCTCCCGGGCCGTCGCCCAGCGCCACGCGTGGCGCTTCCCGGGCGGCGTCGTCGAGGCCAGCGCCCGCATGACCTGGGACGCGCCCACCGCCCGCGAGCTGCTCGACCTCGCCCGGGCCGCGCTGCTGCTGCCCGCCGAAGAGCGCACCGGCCGCATCGTGCAACGCCTGCTGACCCACGCCGGCCAGCACCCCACGCTCATCGTCTTCGACAACCTCGAGACCCTGGCCGACGGCGCCCTCGAGCACCTGCTGCGCTTCGTCGAGCAGCTCCCGCTCAACGGCAGCAAGGCCATCCTCACCCTGCGCCCCTCGCCCAAGGCCCTGCACGAGTGGCCCTGGATGAAGGTCGAGGCGCTCACCCGGGGCCTGGGCCGCCACGCCGGCCCGCGCTACGTGATGCACGTCGCCCGCCAGCGCGAGCTGACGCAGTTCGAGGTCGCGCCCGACGACCGGGGCCGCGTCGGCGGCCTGCCGGCGGCGCTCTCGGCGGCCGTCGCCGGCCACCCCAAGATGATCGAGGTCGCCGTGGGCCTCGTCGCCCAGGAGGGCCTGCCCACGCTGCGGGCCGAGCTGCCCGAGGTCGAGCGCCCCCCGGCCCAGGCCCGCAAGCTGGCCGCCGACGCGCTCGAAGACAAGATGCACGGGCTGTTCGCCTCGTCGACGGCGCTGCTCGACGAGGCCGGCCGGGCGCTTCTGCGGGCGCTGCCGGCCTTCCCGGTGGGCACGCTCGCCGAGCCGGAGGCCATCGCCGCGCTGGCTGCCCTGGCCGGCGCGGCCCCCGACGCCGAGGCCCCCGACCTCGAGGCCGCCGCCGACCGCTGGACCCGGGCCCGGCGGGGCGCGGTCCGGGCCGGGCTGATGCAGTGGGACGCCGCGCACGGGCTGGCGTCCTTCCACCCCACCGTCGCCGAGTTCGCCCGGCGCGCGCACCCGCTGAGCCCGGACGAGGCGGCGGCGGTCGACGGCGCCCTGCTCGCCGCGGCGCTGGCCCATGTGCAGACCCACGCGCGCGACGGCTACCAGCTCGCCCGGCGGGTGGAGCACCTGTTCGCGGTGTTCGAGCGGGGCTGGCGGGCGAGCGGGCCGGGCACCGACGTCGGCAAGGCGATCGCCGGGGCGGTGGACGCCTGCGGGGCCTACCTGCACCGCGCGGGGCTGTGGTCGCTGATGATGCACTGGCGCGAGCGGCTCGAGGCCGCCGGGCACGACGAGGGCCCGGCCAAGGGCTGGCGGCTGCGGCGGGACGCCACCCTCCTGCGGGACCGGGGCGCATGGGAAGAGGCCCGTAAGCGGTATTCCGAAGCCGAAGCGATCTTCGAGGCGTGCGGTGAAAAAAAAGGTCTGAGCGGGGTGTGGTTCGACCTTTCCTACGTGGAGTCCCAGAGTGGGAACCACGATGAGGCCCGCCGCCTCCTCCGTGCATCCATCGCCGTCAAAGAAGAGCTGGGGGACCGCCAGGGACGGGCGGCCTCGCTGCACCAGTTGGCTCGCATCGAGTTCCAACAGGGCCGCCCCGACGAGGCCCGCCGCCTCCTCCGTGCATCCATCGCCGTACTCGAAGAGCTGGGGGACCGCCAGGGACGGGCGGCCTCGCTGCACGAGTTGGCTCGCATCGAGTTCCAACAGGGCCGCCCCGACGAGGCCCGCCGCCTCCTCCGTGAATCCATCGCCGTTGACGAAGAGCTGGGGGACCGCCAGGGACGGGCGGCCTCGCTGCACCAGTTGGCGAGCATCGAGTTCCAGCAGGGCCGCCCCGACGAGGCCCGCCGCCTCCTCCGTGAATCCATCGCCGTCAAAGAAGAGCTGGGGGACCGCCAGGGACGGGCGGCCTCGCTGCACGAGTTGGCTCGCATCGAGTTCCAGCAGGGCCGCCCCGACGAGGCCCGCCGCCTCCTCCGTGAATCCATCGCCGTCGCAGAAGAGCTGGGGGACCGCCAGGGACGGGCGGCCTCGCTGCACCAGTTGGCGAGCATCGAGTTCCAACAGGGCCGCCCCGACGAGGCCCGCCGCCTCCTCCGTGAATCCATCGCCGTACTCGAAGAGCTGGGGGACCGCCGAGGGATGGCGATCTCACTCGGCATGCTGGGCCAGATGGTGTTCGCCGCGGGCGAGCGCGCCGCCGGTGTCGGGATGCTGGAGCGCGCGGTCAGCCTCCTGAAGTCGCTGGGCGCCGACCGCGATCTGGCCGCGGTCGAACAGACGCTCGAGATGATGCGGTCGATGGGCAATGCCCAGCCCTCCACCCCCTCCGGCCTCGCCGCCGCCCAGGCCGCCCTGCGCGCCGGCCGCCCCGCCAACGCGCTGGGCATCGCCGAGGCCGCCGAGCAATCCGCGCTCGACGCCGGCGACCACGCCGCCGCCGCCGCCGCCGTCCTCACCGGGCAGGCCCTCGCGCCCCTCGGCCGGGCCGACGACGCCCGCGCCGCCTTCACCCGGGCCGCCGAGCGCCTCGACGCCCTCGGCCAGACCGACAACGCCCGCGCCGTCCGCCAGGCCCTCGCCGCGCTCGACGCCGCCCCCTCCCCCGCCCTGCGGGCCCTCGCCGCCGCGCGGGCCGGCGACCTCGACCGGGCCGACGCGCTGGCCACCGCCGCGCTCGACGCCGGCCCGCCCGACCGGCAGCAGCTCGATCTGCTCACCGTCCGGGGTCAGGCCCGCGCCGGCCTGCGCCGCTTCGCCGAGGCCGACGCCGACCTCGACCGCGCCGCCCGCCTCGCCGCCCGGCTCGCAGCCCCCGACGAGCGGGACGACATCGGCGAGCAGATCCGCGCCCTGCGGCGGCAGATCGCCGAGCAACACGCCCGCCACGCGCTGACGACCGCCCCGCTCGCCGACCTGCTCGATGGCCCACAGCCCGCGCCTCAGCGGATCATGCAGCTCTCGTTGCGGCTCACCGCCCAGATCGAGGCCGGCGACCTCGACGGCGCCGCGGCCACCGCCGACGCGGCGCTGCCGCTGCTCGACGGGATCGACGACGCCGACCTGCGGCTGACGCTGTGGATCCCGACCATCCAGCTCCGGGCGCTGCGGGGCGACGCGGACGGCGCCCGGGCGCTGCTGGCCGAGGCGCAGGCGGCGGCCGAGGTCTCGCCCCGGGCGGCGGCGGTGGTGAAGCAGGTGGCCGAAGCCATCGGCGAGGGCGCGTAGCGCGGCGGTCGCGCCGGGTGGGCCCGTCGGGTAGAGGCCGTCCGGCCGAAGGGGCCGCGGGCCGTCGGGTGCGGGCCGCCCGGCCGAAGGGACCGCGGGCCGTCGGGCGCGGGCCGCCCGGCCGAAGGGATCACGGCCCGTAGTGGGCGCCGTCCGGGGTGGGTCGACGACGCGGGAGAGCGCCGCCCCCGCCCCCTACCCGCGCGACGCGCGCAGCGCCGCGCAGACACACACCCGATAGTCATCGAGCCATCGCGGCCCGAGCGTTCGCGCGGCCAGCAGTGATGCCAGGGCGGGATCACCCCAGCTCTCCGCGGCCTGGACGGCGGCGTCCTGCATGTCGATGGATGGGAACTCCGCTGTCAGGCGCACCGCCGACCGAAGCCGGTCGAGCGCGCAGCGCGAGACGCGAGCGCGCCCGCCTAGGCGAGAGCCACCGCTCACCCCGCCCGTGGCCAGCATGTACGACACCCGCATGGAGCGCGCGAGCACGCGAGCGCCAGCGAGCCGCCGAGCGCAGCGAAGGCATCCGGCTACGCCGGACGGGTCGGAGCAACGACGCAGCGCGAGCGGAGCGAGCGCGAGGAGGCGCGGAGATCCCGCCCCCGTAAGGGGGTGCCGGAGACGAGCACGGCACAAGCAACGCTGTTGGCGCGTCCCGAGTCACCGAGAGCCGGCCCGCCGTGCCCACCCGCAGCGCTGCCCGGGCCGTCGCCGGGCCGTGCTCTTCTCAAGTCGAGCCGGGAGACCGACCGCGCGCGTGCGCGACGCCGTCTTCGAACGGCGCCGCGGCCAGCGCGGCCTGCGCCCGGGCGAGCGCCCGGTCGCAGGCCGGGGGCGGCGCGGCGGTCGGATCATGTGGGGGGTTCGGTGAGGGTGGGATGGGCACGGGCGGGCCGCTACTCCGAGTCGCTGCGCGGCGGCTGGACCGGCTGGAGCGGCCGGCGGCTGCTGCCCGGCTCGACGTCGGGCGCGGGGGCCTCGGGCGCGGCGGCCTCGACGTCGCCCTCGACGTCGCCGTCGACCTCGCCCTCGGCCGCCGCCGCGGCGGCTTCGGCCTCGGCCTCGGCCGCGCGGCGGGCCTCCTCCAGCGCGGCGCGGGCCTCTTCGTCGAGGTCGATGTCGTCGGTGTCGACGTCCTCCTCGCCCCCGGCGCTGCCCCGGCGGCGGGCGGAGAACAGGGCGGCGAGCTGGGCGTCGTGCTCGAAGAGCGGGGCGAGCAGCTCGGCCCGCAGCTCGGCGTCGGCGATCATCACCACCACCCAGCCCACCACCTGGAGCAGCCCCACCTGCATCGCCTCGTAGGCCATGGCCAGCTCGGCCGCGCTGACGGCGCCGTCGGGGGCGAGCGCGTCGCGGTACAGCGGCAGGTGGGCCTCGACCCGGGCGACGAGGCGCTCCAGACCCAGCAGCTCGATGGCCTCGCCGTGCTCGGCCCGCATGAGCGGCATCATGTTCTCGACGACGGCCAGCTCTTCGTCATAGGGGATCTGGGTGATGGGGGCGACGCCGTTGGCGAAGAAGGCGTCGACGAGCGCCCGGGCCGCGTCGCCCGACGGGGTGTTGGGGAAGCGCTCGGCCTCCTTGCCGGCGATGTGGGACATCTCGGCGATGTCGTCGTCGATGACGCGGTCGACCTTCCTCGCCTCGCCCCCGCCGCGGCCCACGCGGCGGAGCTGGCGCCGGCGGCGCAGGTCGACGTAGCGCCGCACCCGATCGAGGCCGGTCTCGACCCGCTCGATGAGCTCGTCGAGGGCCTCGCGGATGGCGAGCATGCGCATGGCGAGCAGCACGGTGAAGAGCCGGCCCGGCGGGAATCGGCGGAGGCCGAAGATGCGATCGAGGGTGGTGAGTTCGGACTGCATGGGTCCCTCCATAGAGTGATGGCCACAGACGCACCCCGACCTTCTTCGGGCGGCGCAGGCGACCGTTCGTTGACTGATGCCCCAGGGATGAAGCCCACCCAGATTAGCGCGGCCGCAGAAGATTGCAAGCAGATTTTGAAACGAAATCGTCAGTGTTCAGATTCTGGACACATCCACAGCGCCGACCCACCGCGAGGGCCGGCGGCCGGCGGCGGATCGGGGCCGTCGGTCCGCGGTCGGTCACGCCGCGGATCGCGGGGTGACCCCGTCCACGCGAGGTCGACGTCGCCGCGAGACGGGGGGTGACCTCGTGTTCGAGCGATCGACCTCGGCGCGGAGCGGGGGGTGACCCCCTTCGAAGGGCAGTGACCTCGGCGCAGAACGGAGGGGGCGCGGATTCCGGGCGAACGACCTCTGACGATCGGCGACCCCCCGCGGCGTCCACCGGGTTCGACCTCGGACGAGCGCGGGGGGTGACCACATCACGACGAGGTCGATCGCTCGAACACGAGGCCACCCACCACTGTGCAGCGAGGTCGATCGCTCGAGCACGAGGTCACCCACCACTCTCCAGCGAGGTCGATCGCTCGAGCACGAGGTCTCCCACCACTTTGGGGCGAGGTCGATCGCCCGAGCACGAGGTCGCCCACCATCTTGCAGCGAGGTCGATCGCTCGAACACGAGGTCACCCCCCACTTTGCAGCGAGGTCGATCGCTCGAGCACGAGGTCACCCACCACTTTGCAGCGAGGTCGATCGCTCGAACACGAGGTCACCCCCCACTTTGCAGCGAGGTCGATCGCTCGAACACGAGGTCACCCCCCGTTCTCCGCCGAGGCCCACGCGATCCGTATCCGACGATTCGGGGTGGTCGATCCTTAGTCACTCCGGCGGCCAGAGAGGCCGCCGCTCGGCCGGGCACAACGGCTTGGAACCCGCCCGGCCGAGCGGACTTACAACCGGA
>JAUHYW010000066.1 GCA_030426085.1 bacterium
GCCCGCGCCCGCGCCCGCCGAGCCCGAGCCCACGCCGCCCGCCGAGCCCGAGCCCACGCCCGAGCCGCCCGCGCCCGAGCCCACGCCCGAGCCGCCCGCCGAGCCCGAGACGCTGCGCTGCCCGGCGGGCATGACCCTCGTCACCCGCCGGGGCTTCCCCGCCGGCGGCAAGAAGCGGGGCGCGCTGGTCGGGCCCGGGGTCGAGGCGGCCCGCGGCGGCGCGGCCTACTGCATCGACACCTACGAGTACCCCGGCCGGGGCCAGTCGCCGCGCACCGGGGTCAACTTCGAGGCCGCCCGGGGCCTGTGCATCGCCCGGGGCCGCCGCCTGTGCACCGACGCCGAGTGGCGCCGGGGCTGCGCCGGGCGCAAGGGCGGGGCGTGGCCCTACGGCGGCGCGTTCGACCCCGCGAAGTGCAACACCGAGGACGGCGACGGCGAGGAGCGGGCCGTCGCGCCGGCGGGCAGCTTCCGCCGGTGCAAGTCGATCCGAGGGGTCTACGACATGTCGGGCAACGTCGCCGAGTGGACCGCCGATCAGACCGTGCGCGGCGGCGACTTCGCGTCATCCGAGGACGACGCGGCGTGCGGCGGCGGCGGCAAGCGCGCGCCGTCGAGCAGCCGGGCGTCCATCGGCTTCCGCTGCTGCGCCGACTTCAGCGAGTGAACCGGGCGGCGTCCGGCCCGCGGCGCGCGCTGTGGTTCGGGGTGATCGCGCTGGCCGCGCTCGCGCACCCGGTGGGCGCCGCGCCGCCGGCCTGGGATCAGTGTGTGCCGTGCCACGGGGCGACCGGCGCGGGGGATGGCCCGGCGGTCGATCTGCTCTGGCCCCGCCCCCGTGATCTGCGCCGCGCGCCGCTGCGCCTCGGCGCCGATCGCCCCCGGCTGGCCCGCACGATCCGGGAGGGCGTCCCCGGCACCGCGATGCCCGGCTTCCCCGCGCTGTCGCCCGATCAGATCGCGGCGCTCGTGGCGTACATCGCCGACGGCCGCCCGGCCGAGGTCGCCCCGCCGCCCGTCGACGTCCCGCCGCCCGCGCCCGACGAGGTCGCCCGGGGCGACCGGCTGTGGGCCGCCCGCTGCGCGCCGTGCCACGGGCCCGACGGGGCCGGGGACGGCCCGCTCGCGAAGACCCTGCGCGACGCCGACGGTCAGCCGGCCGACCTCTACGATCTGCGCCGCAGCCCGCTCAAGGGCGGTGAGACGCTGCCTGCCTTGATGGAGAGCCTGACCCGCGGCCGCCCGGGCACCCCGATGGCGGCGGTCGCGCTGCCCGCCGTCGACCGCCGGGCCCTCGCCGCCCGGATCATGCGGCGGCGCCGTCCCGATCCCAGGCCCCGCTGGCGCCTGCCGCCGCCCGCGGCCGCGCCCCGGGCCGTCGACCGCCACTGGAGGGACCGCCCGCTGCCCGAGACCCCGGCCCCGCCCGACGCCGTCGATCCCGATCCGGCCCGCTGCGCGGTCTGCCACCCGCATCAGCACGCGACCTGGCGCCAGAGCCGCCACGCCGCCGCCGCCGGGCCGGGCCTCGTGGGGCAGTATCACGGCGCCGATGGGGCCTTCGTCCGCCGCTGCAACGGGTGCCACGCCCCCGAGGCCCGCCAGCAGGCGAGCCCCGATCATGCCCGGGAGGGCGTCGCCTGCGGGGCGTGCCACCTGCGGGCCCACCGCAAGCACGGGCCGCCGGGGCCGTCGTCGATGCGCCTCCCCGCGCCGGGCATGGCCCCCGTCGTCGAGCCCCGCTTCGGCCGCAGCGACTTCTGCCTGCCGTGCCACAACCTGCCGCTGTCGGTGGCCGTCGCCGGGCGCCCGCTGCTCGACACCTGGCGCGAGTGGGCCGCGAGCCCCTATCTGCCGGCGGGCGTGCAGTGTCAGCACTGCCACATGCCCGGCGGGGCTCACGCGGTGCCCGGGGTGCACGACGCCGAGATGGTCCGCCGCGCGGTGCGGCTGGAGGTCGATCCGCCGGCCGTCGACGGGCGCGTCCGGCTCGAGGCCCGGGTGCGCAACGTCGGCGCGGGTCACCACTTCCCGACGACCGCCACCCCCCGGGCCGTCCTGCGCATCCGGCAGCTCGGGCCCGACGGCCCGCTGCCCGGCACGGCCGAGAGCTGGGCCATCGGCCGCACGGTGCGCCACGACGGCGAGCGGTGGATCGAGGAGGCCGACACCCGCATCCCGGCCGGCGAGGCCCGCGCCCGGCGCTACGATCGACCGCGCCACCCCGCCGCGCGGCGGGTCGAGGTGAGCCTGCACATGTTCCCCGACTGGCTCTACACCCGCTTCTATCGGGCCCGCCTGCGCACCGCGCGCGGCGCCGCCCGGGTCGACTTCGAAGCCGCGCTGGCCGAGGCCGGGTCCAGCGTCATCCTGGTGGACTTCCGCCGCCTGCCGCTCAGCGGGGCTTCGGCGCGCTGACCGCCCCGTCGAGCGCCCGCAGCCGCAGGGCCACCGCGTTGGCCGCCGGCACGTCCCCCAGCGCGAGGTGCGCCGCCCGCAGCGCGGTCAGGGCGCTGCGATCGTCGGGCGCGGTGGCCAGCGCCGCCCGCAGCCACCCGATCTCGGCCGCCCGGTCACCCGCCCGCTGCGCCGCCCGGGCCAGGGGCAGCGCCACCCGCGGGCGGGGGTGGATCACGTCCCGGTGCAGCGTCAGGGGGCCGTCGGCGGCGAACAGGCGCCCGATCACCGGCCGCAGCGCCAGGACGTGGGGCCGGGCCGTCGGCGCGCGCAGGTTCGGGGCGTGGTGGTAGGCGTCGACCAGGGCCTCGAGCCGGGCCAGGGCCGCTTCGCCCGCCGCCCGGGCCGCCGCGTGGGCTTCGGCCGGGGCCTCCGGGGCGTCGAGCACCGCCAGCGCCTCGTCCAACGCCGTGCGCGCCGCCTGCGCCCGCTCGGCGTCCCCCGGGCGGACCTTCTCGGCGGCGACGGCGGTGGCGCAGAGCGTCAGCAGGCCGACGAGCAGCCCCCACGCCACCGGCCGGGCGCGCCCGCGATGGAGTTCGATCGACATGGCCTCTCCGCGCCGGGGGCCGGCCTCGGGTTCACCGGGCTCCGGCGATGCGGTATCGTCGGACGCCGTCCCCCCGCTGGTCAACCGGATGCCGCGCCTCGCTTTCTGCCTCACCCTCGCCGCCCTCGCCGGGGCCGCCGCCGCCGCGCCCCCGGGCGATGGGGTGCGCTTGCGCCTCACCGGGCCGGCGACGCCCTACGCCGAGGTGACCTACGCGGTGGCCTTCCGCCGGGGCGCGGTCATCGCCGAGGTCGACAAGGCGCTCGCCGCCGGCTTCGGCCGCCGGGGCGAGGTGGGGCTGCTCACCCGGGACGACCTGAGCGGGCTGCTCGACGCGGTCGAGGCCCTCGGCGCCTTCACCCTGCGCGACCGGACCCACGCCGACCCCCGCACCGTCTGGCGCATCGAGACCCGCCGGGGGCAGAAGGCCCACACCGTGGTGGTGCACGACCCCGAGCGCGGCGCTGACGGCCGCTACCGGGCGCTCATCGAGCGGGTGCGGGGCCTCGTGGAGCAGACGGTGGGCCCGGTGCCCTGGCGCGACGCGATGCTGCTGCCCGAGGAGTTCGGCCGGCTGCGGTTGCGCTCGACGCCGAAGGCCACCCTCACGATCGACGGCGTGCCCTGGCCCGGCACGACCCCGATGAACGACGTCCGGCTGACCGGCGGGGCCCACCGGCTCGAGCTGACCCCGGTGGGCGGCGGCGAGCCCCACGTCTACGACGTGCGGGTCGAGATCGGAAAGACCACCTCGCTGGTGGTCGAGCTGAAGTGAGCGAGGAGCGATGAGCGCGACGAAGGCCGAAGAGCTGCTGACCCGGGCCCGGCGGGCGGGCGACCCCCGCGCGGCGGACCAGCTCGCGACCCGGGCGATCCACGCTGATCCCGATCTGGGGGCGGCCTACGGCTTGCGGGGCGCGCTCGCCGCCCGCCGGGGCGATCCGATCGTGGCGGCGCATTATCTGCGGGTGGCCTACGCCCGGGGCGATCGCAGCGAGGCGACCCGGGCCGGGCTCGCCGCCTGCCTGGCCGCGGTGGGGGAGGACGGGGTCGCCGGCCGGGTGCGCGCCGGGGCCCGGCTGTCGCCCGCGCTCGAAGACTTCGCCGAGGGCCTCGCGGCGCACGCCGGCCCGCTGCGGGGGGTGCTCTCGGCCCGGATGCCGCCCGCCGGTCAGCCGGCGCTGCTGCCCGGCGAGCGGTCGCCCGCACCCCAGGGCGCGGCCCGCCCCGCCGATCGCCCGTCTCAGTCCCGGGTCGGGCCCCCGCCGGCCCGCCCGTCGGCCGGTCGCATCCCGGCGCCGGCCGAGCGCCCGTCTCAGTCCCGGGTCGGGCCCCCGCCGTCGCGCCCGTCGGCCGGGCGGGTCGCGCCGCCGCCGCCGCGCAGCTCCACCGGCGGCCAGCCCAAGGTCGTGCGCCGGTCGACCCACGTCCGGCCCGACTGGCTCGAGCCCACCCGATTCGAGGGCGAGGTCGAGTCCGCCCCCGGCGAGCGGCCGGCGTGGCTCGAAGACAATACGCCCCCGGCCCGCGCCGGCGGGGCCTTCACCGGGGGCGGCATCGAGCTGGCCGCCGATCCCGGGCTGCCCACCGTGCGGGTGCGGTCGCCGATCACCGGCATGCTGATCGACGAGCAGGTCATCGCCCGGGACATGGCCGGGGCGGCGATGCCCGACATCGGCGCGCCCGCCGATCCGCTCGAGGCCCGCCCCGCCCTGCGCGACGCGGTGGCCGATCCCGACGGGCTGGCCCTCGCGGTGCACCTGCCGGGCCCGGTGGTCACCGCCGCCGGCGGCCGCAACCCACGCAAGCTGGCCGATCGGGTCGCTCTGGGGCTGCTGACCGACGAGCTGATCCTGCGCGACGGGGCCAACCCGCCGGCCCGGGTGCCGCTGTGGGCCATCCGCCGGCTCGACGTGCTCGACGACGGGGCTCAGCTCTCGCTGCACCTGCACGACGGGCGGCAGATGCACCTCGACCTGCGCGATCTCAAGCGGCGGGCGCCGTTCGTTGCCAGCCGCCTCGTCGATCTGCTCGCCGAGCGTCTCTGATCGTCTCCGGCGGCATTCGGCGAAACCTCATGCGCCCGGCGGCGTAGCTGTGGTAGCCGATCCCGGACGCCGACCGACACCCGAGGAGCCGATGGCCACCGACACCACCACCCACCGCGACGTACAGGACTACTACGGCAAGGTGCTCGCCACCAAAGCCGACTTGCAGACCACCGCCTGCTGCCCCACCGAGGCCATGCCGGCCCACCTCAAGCCGCTGCTGGCCAACATCGAGGACGAGATCCACGAGCGGTTCTACGGCTGCGGGTCGCCCATCCCCGACGGCCTCGAGGGCTGCACCGTGCTCGACCTCGGCTGCGGGACCGGGCGCGACGTCTACCTCGCCGCCCAGCTCGTCGGCGAGTCGGGGCGGGTCATCGGGCTCGACATGACCGCCGAGCAGCTCGCGGTGGCCCGGAAGTACGAGGAGGCCCACCAAAGCCGCTTCGGCTTCGCCCGCTCGAACGTCGACTTCCGCCAGGGCTACATGGAGGACCTCGCCGGGGCCGGCATCGAGCCGGGCTCGGTCGACGTGGTCATCAGCAACTGCGTGCTCAACCTCGCCCCGGACAAGGAGCGGGTGTTCGCCGAGATCATGCGCGCGCTCAAGCCGGGGGGGGAGGTCTACTTCGCCGACGTCTTCGCCGACCGCCGCCTGCCGCAGTGGATGAAGACCGATCCGGTGCTCGTCGGCGAGTGCCTCGGCGGGGCGATGTACACCGAGGACTTCCGCCGCATGCTGGCGAAGCTGGGCGTGGCCGACTACCGCATCGTCGCCAGCAGCCCCATCCTGCCGCAGAACGACGCGCTTGAGGCGAAGATCGGCAACGCCCGCTTCCTGTCGATGACGGTGCGCTTCTTCAAGCTCGACGTCGAAGATCGCTGCGAGGACTACGGCGAGGTCGCCTGGTACAAGGGCACGCTGCCCCACGCGCCGCACCGCTTCGTGCTCGACGACCACCACACCTTCGTCACCGGCAAGCCGATGACGATCTGCAGCAACACCGCCGACATGCTCGGCGCGACCCGCTTCGCCCCCCACTTCCGCATCGAGGGCGACCGCGAGACCCACTACGGGCTGTTCGACTGCGGCCCCGAGCCGGCCGCCGGCGACGACCCGAGCGGCGCCTGCTGCTGACGCCCCGCCCCCCTCACCGCACCGGGAGCCCCGATGAAAGCCCTGCGCACCCCCGACGCCCGCTTCGCCGATCTGCCCGACTACCCGTTCGCGCCGCGCTTCGTCGAGGTCGACGGGCTGCGGCTGCACCACATCGACGAGGGCGAGGGCCCCACGGTGGTGCTGCTGCACGGCCAGCCGTCGTGGAGCTACCTCTACCGGGCGTTCGTGCCCCCGCTCGTGGAGGCCGGGCACCGGGTCGTCGCGCTGGACCTCGTCGGCTTCGGCCGCTCCGACAAGCCGGTGGACGAGGCGGCCTACACCTACGCCGCCCACGCCGCCTGGGTCCGTCAGGCCCTGTTCGAGGCGCTCGACCTGCGCGACATCCACCTCTTCTGCCAGGACTGGGGCGGCCTCATCGGCCTGCGGCTCGTCGGGCTGCACCCCGAGCGCTTCGCCGCGGTCTGCGCGGCCAACACCGCCCTGCCCGCCGGTCAGCGCATGCCGCCGGCCTTCGCCGAGTGGAAGGCGTTCAACGCCAGCACCCCCGACCTGCCCGTCGGCGCGCTCATACAGCGGGCGAGCGGCCGCACGCTGAGCCCGGCCGAGGTCGCCGCCTACGACGCCCCGTTCCCCGACATCACCTACAAGGCCGGGGTGCGCACCTTCCCCGCGCTGGTGCCCGACGGCCCGGATTACGCCGGGGTCGCCGAGAACCGGAAGGCGTGGGGCGGCCTGATGCGGTTCGAGCGGCCGTTCCTGACCGTCTTCTCGGACGACGATCCGATCACCCGCGGCGCCGAGAAGGGGTTCATCGAGCGGGTGCCCGGGGCGAAGGGTCAGCCCCACCGCGTCGTGCCCGGGGGCCACTTCCTGCAAGAGGACAGCGCCCCGGCGCTGGTCGAGGGCATCCGCAGCCTCACCGGGCGCTGAGCCCGGCCCGCGGCTATCCGCCCGGCGTCACATCCGGCGCGGCGTCCGACGCGCCGACGTCCTCCTCCTCGTACGGCAGCGGCAGGCAGCCGCTCGGCGCCGGGGGCAGGCGGCAGCGGCCGTCGACGCAGGTCGGCGGGCCGGCGCTCTCGTAGGGCGCCGCGTCGCAGATCGCCGAGTGGCAGCCCCGGGCCAGCTCGTCGCGGCCGATGGCGTCGAGCGCGTCGCGGGCCGCGCGGGTCACCGCCCACGGGCCGTAGGACGCCGCGCAGTTACAGGTCGTCGGGCCGCCGACCACCACGCAGTCGCGGTCTTCAGCGCAGCCCGGGCTCTCGGCCACCGTCGCGGTGGCCCTCGCCGCCAGATCGGCGCAGGCCGCTTCGTCTGCGTCGTCGCAGGCGACGAGGGTCAGCAGGCACGACAGGATCAGGGCACGACGCATGGGGCTCCTTCCGGTCATCGGCGCCGGCCGGGCCGTCTCCGGGCGGCGCTGGAGTCGACGGGCGCGTTGAGGATACCCTGCCCCCGCCACGGTGCGGAGAGGACGCTCGTCCGCGGGGAAGACCATGGTCGATTACAACATGAAGCTGGCCGCTGCGCTGCGGCTGCGCCACGCGGCCCACGTCGCGCTGGTGCAGACCGGCGGTGACAGCTGGCTCGTCGCTCGGGACGGCCGCGGGGGTCGGGCCCACGACTGCCGGGCGCCGCTCGTGCGCCTGCTGCAGAGCGACCCCCGCGCCTGTCGCGGCCGGGTCGTCTTCACCAGCCACATCCCGAACCACGCCGAGAAGGGCATGGCCCGGGTGTGCGGGGTGCGCACCGTCGGCTACCTGCAAGGGGCCACCGAGCGGTGGCACGACATGCGCCGCTCGGGCTACGGCGACACCCCCCAGATCGGCACCACCCTCGGCTATCGCGACTGGTTCAACCGCCCTCAGCTCCAGCGGAGCAACATCGAGCGGTGGTTGCAGACCCAGAACGTCAGCTACACCTGGGCCGAGGAGCGCGTGGGGCGGGCGGGGGCCGGCGCCGCCCGGGGCGACGAGATCGAGCTGATCCGGCGCCTGGCCGACCCCCGGAAGGGGTCGCTCGATCAGGCCGCTCGGGACACGGTCGGCGCGCTACTGGCGTTCGCGGTGCTCGAGAGCGGGCGCGGCCCGGGCGGCGGGCGGCTGCGGCGCTCGGGCGGGCTGGGGCGCAGCGTCGGCTGCGTGCTCGTCGACGGCGCGGGGCGGCTGCTCGCCTGGGGCATCGACGCCGGGGTCGGCAACCCGACCCTGCGGGGCGAGGTCAACCTGGTGCAGTTCTTCCAGAGCGGCACCGGCGGCGCGCTGCTGCCCACCGGGGGCACCCTCTACACCACCCTCGAGCCGTGCGAGATGTGCGCCGGCGTGCTGCACGTCACCACCGCGGGCAACTTCCGGGTCGTCTGCGGCCAGAGCGACCCCAACCTGGGCTGGACCGCCCTGCGTAACGGCAGCAAGGGCGGCATGGTACGCCCCGCCCGGGGGCCGATCGTGCCCGGGGTGACCTGGGCCGACCTGCTCGCCGCTCGGATCGAGGGCGGGGGCACCGCCGCCACCCGGGCCCTCGACTCGGGCGTCGCCGAGGCGCTCGCCGGGGACGCGCACGCCTTGCTGTATACGCTCGCCGGGCATCACGCCGACGGCCCCGCGCTGCGCGCCTGGCGGGAGACGCTGGCCGGCCTGCTGGCCCGCGTGCGCGAAGGCGCGGCGGGGTGAGCGCCCCTTGACCGGACCCCGGCGGTCGGCGTCCAATGCGGCGCCACCGCCCCGGGAGCCGCACCCCATGACCCACCGCGCTGCGGGCCCTCTGCCGCACGATCTCGCCCGATCCCCGACGCTCGGCCGACCCCTGAGCCTCGCCGGCCTCGCGCTGCTGCTCGCCCTCGGCTGCGACGACCCGCAGTCCACCGTCACCGACGCCGCCCCGCCCGACGCCGCCGCTGATCGAGGCCCGGCCGACGCGGGCGACGCCGGGGTCGAGGCCCCGCCCGACGCCGACACCGGCCCTCCGCCGGACATGGGCCCGCCCGCGCTCGACCCCCGCTTCGACCCCGCCGTCGAGGGCGAGGACTTCTACGCCACCCCCTGGCCCAGCGACGCCCGGCTCACCGCGGCCGGCACCCCCGACCTGTCGGCCTTCCCCTCCGACCGGGCCGCCCTCGACCGGATCATCAGCGAGATCGAGGGTCGGATCACCGGCTTCGCCACCATGCCGGTCATCTACATCGCGTTCGACGACGACATCGCCCCGGTGCCCCTGCCGAGCCCCGTCGAGTCGCTCGACCCCGCCGCCCCGGTCCAGCTCGTCGAGCTGGGCGAGCGGTGTGGGCGGCGGATCCCGGTCGAGGCCTCGGTGCGGGTCGAAGGCGACCGGTTCATCCCGGCGCAGACCCTCCAGATCAAGAACACCGTCGGCACCGTGCTCGAGCCCGGCGTGCCCTACGGGCTGGTGCTGCTCGACGGCTTCGCCCGCCCCGACGGGGTCGCCATCCGCCGCCCGCCGGCCTTCGCCGACGCCTGGGCCGGAGACGGCACCCGGTGGGCCGCCAGCCTCGAGCCGCTGCGGGCCTGCGCCGCCGACGCCGGCCTCGACCCCGAGGCCATCGCGCTGGCCACCGTCTTCACCCCCCACGACCCGCTGGCCGAGCTGCGGGCCATGCGCGACCGGGTGATGGATCCCACCCAGGTCGAGACCCGCCCTCCGATGGAGGCCGCGTTCGACGTCGCCTGGAGCCGCCGCCGCCTGCGCCTGCGGACCCACAGCGGGCTGGTCGAGATGCCGGTCTTCCAGGACGGGACCCCGCCCTACGTCGGCCGGGGCGGCGGCTTCGTGCTCGACGACGACGGGGTGCCCACCATCCAGCGCTGGGAGCCGGTGCCCTTCGCCATCGCCTGGCGCGAGCTGGACGACCCGCCCGAACCGCGCCCGGCGCTGGTCTTCATCGACGGCACCGGGTGGTCGCCGTGGAGCCACCTGCACAGCGGCTGGCTCAACGACGCGCTGAACCAGGGCTTCGTGCTCTTCTCGTTCATGCCGCAGTTCCACGGCGACCGGGCCGGGCTGAGCGGCGGGGCCGAGACGGCCACCTTCAACTTCATCAACCCCACCGCCGGCCGCACCAACTTCACCCAGCAGGCCGTCGAGAACAGCTTCTTCACCCGGATCATCCGCGAGCAGCTCGTCGAGCTGCCCGACCTGCCCCCCCTCGACGTGGGGCGGCTGGTCTACGGCGGCCACTCGCAGGGGTCGCTGGCCGGCGCGCTCACCGCGGCGGTCGAGCGGGCGTACTCGGCCTACGTCTTCAACGGGCTGAGCGCCTACCTCACCCTCACGATCCTGTACCGCGAGGATCTGCTCGACTTCGAACTGGTGGTCCGGGGCCTGCTGGGCGTCGACAGCGAGATGGACCTCTTCACCCCCCCGCTGCACCTCATGCAGCTCGGCAGCGAGGTGGTCGACCCCCACAACTTCGCCCGCCACTGGCGGGGCACGGCCCACAACCCCACCGGCAGCCACGTCTTCGTGATCAACGGCTTCACCGACGACACCACCACCCCCCGGGGCATGGACCACCTCACCATCAGCGCCGACATCCCCACCTTCGACCCGCCCGGCTGGGAGATCGACCCCTTCGGCGTCGGCGTGCCGCCCGCGGTGCTGCCCCCGGTGCAGGGCAACGCCGTCGCCTTCGACGGCCGCCCGCTGACCCTGGCGACCTACATGGACAGCCACCAGGGCCACTTCACCGTCTACCGCTCGGGTACCCTGCGCCGCATGACGCTCGGCTTCTGGCTCGACGCGCTCGCCGGCGAGGTGCCCGCCCTGGTGCCCGACCGGGAGCTGATGTGCGGCGACGGCCAGGACGGCGACGGCGACGGCACCGTCGACTGCGAGGACGCCGACTGCCAGGGCCGCGAGCCGTGCCTGGAGGTCGTCTGCGATGACGAGCGCGACCTCGACTTCGACGGGCTGGTGGACTGCGACGACCCCGACTGCGTCGACACCGCGGTGTGCCAGGAAGAAGACTGCGGCGACGGCCTCGACGACGACGGCGACGGCCTGATCGACTGCGACGACCCCGGCTGCGCCGACCGCGAGCCGTGCGGCGAGAGCATCTGCGACGACCGGGAGGACGGCGACGGCGACGGGCTGGTCGACTGCGCGGACGACACCTGCGTCGGCCGCCGGGAGTGCCTCGAGTACGACTGCGGCGACCTGCGGGACAACGACCGCGACGGGCTGGTCGACTGCGCCGACGACGAGTGCCTCGGCGCGCTGGCCTGCCCCGAGCCGGCGTGTGACGACGGCACCGACGAGGACGGCAACGGGCTGACCGACTGCGCCGACCCCCGCTGCTTCGGCGAGCCGGCCTGCCCGAAGCCGGCCGAGACGCTGTGCGACGACGGGCTCGACGACGACGGCGACGGCCTGACCGACTGCGCCGACCCCGACTGCGCGCTGTTCGCGGCCTGCCGCCCCGAGGGCATCTGCGCCGACGGCGACCTGGGCAGCGCCACCGGGATCGCGGTCTTTCAGGGCGCGCTCGAAGAGGAGGGCCGCGACGCCTACCCCCCGGGCGACTGCACCCGCCTCGGCTCGGGCAAAGACGCCCCCGACCTCGCGCTGCGCTGGACCGCGCCGGCCGACGGGGTCTACATCCTCAGCACGCTCGGCTCGCGGGCCGACACCGTGATGGTGCTCTACCGCGACGACTGCGACCCGCTCGGCGAGTTCGGCTGCCACGACGACCAGCCCGGGGTGCGCACCTCGGCCATCGCGCTCCAGATCGAGGCCGGGCAGAGCGTGGTCATCGGCGTCGCCAGCTATCAGGACGACACCACCGGCCCGGTCGTGCTGCACATCTACCCCCGCCCCGAGCCGCCCGCCGCCGAGTAGCGATTCCCCCCCGGCCGTTGCGGATCCGGCGCCCGGTTCTCGCCATTCCAGGGCAGAGCGATGTGCTACTTTCGGAAGACCGCACACGCCATAAATCAGCCAGATCGGGGGGGCGATGGCCGAGTCGAGCGGACCGACGAAGGCGAAGGTCGAGGCGCCGGCCGGCGAGCGGAAGACGTCGAAGCCCGGCCGCCCGACCGCGGGCCCGGCCCATGCTCGATCGAGCGCCGCCGGGGCGGGTGGCGAGCCCGGATCGCCCGCCGCCCGCCGGGCGATCCGGGTCCAGACGACCGCCGGGAACAACGCCGTCGGCCAGCTCCTCGCCCGGGAGGGCGGCCGCTTCGGTCGGCGCACGGCCCGCGCGGCCGTCGGCGGGGCCACCGCCGGGCGCTACCCCTTCGGCGACCGCATCAAGGCCGAGACCGGCGGCCGGGTCGACCCCCACCGGGTCCCTTCGGTCGTCGTCGACCGCATGCCCGGCCTGGGGGTCACCTTCGGGGGCAAGGTCGCCCTCCGCCGGGGCACCGGCATCGAGACCGCCCGCCACGAGCTGGCCCACGCCCTCGGCGGCGATGAGCGGGTGGCCGATCGGGCGTCCCGCGACCCGAAGATCCTCGGTCGGCTGAGCGGCCTCGGCCAGCGCCCGGTCGACGGCTGGGCGGTCGGCTTCGAGTTCCAGACCACCGGCAAGCGCAACCCGACGCTGATGGTGCCCAACAGCGACGACGAGTGGGAGGTCGCGCCCAAAGGCGCCTATGGCTCCAACGAGCCGATGTATCAGGGCCCGACATACAAGATCGAGCAGGACGCCCACGATATCGAGGTCATCGTCGAGCCCCCGGTGGACGAGACCCGCGAGGGCCGCGAGCGCCTCGGCGCGATCATGGACGACGTGACCACGCACATGGCGGCGATCCAGGCCGGGGGCACCGGCAAGGACGGCCTCTACACCAACCTCGACGAGGCCCGCCGCCAGGGGCTCGACCCCGAGCGCGACATGGGGCGGTTCACCTCGATGCCCCAGCGGCGGTACGACAAGGCCCGCCGGGCGTATCAGAAGGCGCTGAGGTCGAAGCAGAAGACGAAGGAGGACTCGTCCTCCTCGACGCCCGATACGGAGTCGCTCAAGAAGCGCATGGACAAGGCCAAGGATATCCTGGCCACCGCCAAGGCCGTGCAGATGCGGCGCATGCTCAAGTGGGGCGTGCGGGTGGAGAACAAGCCGTTCCAGGCCCACCCCCAGGCGACGATGGGCGTGCGCTACGAGAAGGTCACCGAGATGCTCGAGCGGCTCTCCAAGCCGGGCTTCTCGAAAGACAAGGACGACCCCACCCGCGGCGTGGGGTGGGGCGACTTCGGCGGGTACCGGGGCAGCGGCCGCCAGGCGACCCAGAACGCGATCGCCGCTGTACGGAAGGGCCTCGGGGACCTCGCCGACGACCCGGCCTACGCCCGGCTGCAGGGCCTGCTGACCCAGCTCTCGATGTACTACCACGTTGGCCAGATCGTGCGGGGCAAGCTGACCTATGTGAAAGACCTCGCCCCGTTCATGTCCCGCATCGACATGATCCCCTGGGTGCAGGCGCTGTCGCACGACGAGCGGGAGCTGCTCGTCGGGCTCATCGGCAACAAGGATCCCCGGCTCGGCGTGATGTTCGGCGTCGAGAGCTTCGGCGCGCTGAAGACCCTGAAGATGGCGCCCAAGGGGGCCTCGGGCGGGCAGCAGGAGGTGGCCGATCTCAGCCCGCTCACGCTGCTCGGGGGCCTGCTGCAAGACGAGCCGGTCGATGTCATCGGCAGGGTCGTCAGCGAGGGGCTGCACATCTTCGGGCCGGAGAAGGGCACCACGCTCGGCACGATGCACGACCACGGCGACATCGGGCGGGGCATCCGCGGCGATCGTCACGGCAGCGGCGTGGTCGGCGAGTTCCGCCGCATCAAGCACCGGGTGCCCTTCACCCAGTGGAAGTCCGTCGCGCTCGCCGTCTTCGACACCACCGTCCTGGTCAACGAAGGCCCCGAGGCGCTGGCCGCGATCCGGGGGGACGACAAGAAGAAGGAGAAGAAGAAGCCCAAGTCGCCCGAGAGCTCGTCGAGCTCCAGCGGGCTGTCCTCGCTCGGGCTGCCTCCGATCCCGCCGCCGCTCCCGAGCCCGATGATCGGCAAGGCCCCGATGCCCGGCAAGGCCCCGATGCCGATGAAGGCCCCGATCCCGGGCAAGGCCCCGATGGCGCCGATGAAGGGCTCGGACAAGGCCCCGATGGCCCCGATGGCGCCGATGAAGGGCTCGGACAAGGCCCCGATGGCCCCGATGAGGGGCTCGGGCAAAGCCCCGATGGCCCCCCGTCGGGACGCGCCGGTCGAGGTCGACGAGCTCGTGGCCCTGCGCGACCGCCTGCTGGCGTACTTCGGCAGCGGTGAACACCTCGACCGGGCGTTGCAGGCGATGAGGCAGAGCCACGTCACCCGGGGTCGGGTCGAAGGGGCCGGCCTCGCCACCGTGGGCCGGGTCTTCGCCGCCGCCGTGGCGAACGACATGGACCTGCACGGGCTCGCCCGCTCGCTGCACAACCGGGGCCACCTGTGGACCCACCTCGCCGGCGTGTCCGGCGACGAGCACGCGCTGGATCAGGCCACCCGGCCGATGCTGACCGGCGAGAGCTGGAACCGGGTGGTGGCCCCGACGACGGCGCTCTTCGACGCCTACATCCAGGACCTCGTCGACTCCGACGCCTTCCTCAGCCAGACCGAGGGCCACACCCTCGCCCGGCGGTGGGACGCCTACGCCCGGGTCTTCAACCGCGAGCGGGTGCCGACCAACGGCCGGTACGTCGACCCCTACACCGGCCAGCGCTACCGCGAGGTCATCGAGACCGAGGCCGACGGCCACTGCCTCATCCACGGCCTCAACATCATCATCAACGGGGTCAACGCCAACCCCGACCGCATCCGCGAGGCCCGGCGCACCATCCGCGACAACCTGCGCATGGAGGACCTGCGCCAGCAGCTCATCGACATGATCTGGCAGTACATCGACACCGGCTACGTCGCCGGCCTCGGCCGCCGGACGGCGGCGGTGCTCGAGGCGGACACCTCGGTCATGCAGGCCCGGCAGCACGCGCTCATGCAGCAGTTCCTGCCGAAGATCGATCCGAAGTTCGACCCCAAGAGCAAGGGCAAGGCGCCCGAGAGCAAGAAGAAGGACAAGAAGAAGGACGAGTCCGGCAAGTCGCCGTCGCCGTCGCCGGACAAGATGGAGCGCCAGGACGTCAGCCCGCTCACCCTCGCCGGCTACGGGGTCATCACCCCCTCGCTGAGCTACGGTCAGGACACCGCGCCCGGCGGGCGGCAGGGCATCCTCGTCTTCGTCAACGACTCGCACTACATCGTCGTCGAGCCCATACTCGACCTCGTCGCCCCGCCGGGCCCCGACCTGAGCGAGGACGAGTCGGGCGACGACAGCTCCGGGATCCCGTCGCCCGAGTCCGTGGCGCCCATGGCGCCCCCGAGGGACAGCGGGCCCAAGAGCTCGGAGAAGATCCGCACCAAGGAGCACCGGGAGAAGAAGAAGGTCGGCAAGCCGCTGCCCCGGGTCGGCCGCCTCAAGCGCACGGTGGGCACCAGCGACCTGGACCGCGAGGCCACCCGCCGCCGCATCGAGCACATCGTGCGGGTGCACATGCCCCGGTCGTTCTTCAGCGATCCCCACGAGCGGGGCGAGTTCCTGCTCGAGTGGGTGGCCTGGGTGCGCAAGAAGCAGGCGTCCCTCGTCAAGGCCTGCGAGCGCGAGCGCTGGGCCGGGGACAACACCCGCCGGCTGTCGGAGCGCATCCGCAAGGCGATCCACCTGGCGCACCCGGATTGACGTCGGGGTGAGGCGGGGCGGTCAGTCGGAGTAGAGCGCCAGGATCTCCGGCGGGGTGGCGTAGGGGGTGCAGGCGCGGATCTCGTCGGCCAGCTCGGGCCAGTCATTGCGGTCGAGGCAGGCCAGCGCCCGCGCGCGGTGCGCGGTCTGCTCGGCGGGGTCTTCGGTGCCGACCATCCAGCAGAGGTGCCAGAAGTAGGCCGCGAGCCAGTATTCGGGCGGGGTGCCATCGGCGAAGAAGGCATGCCAGCGCTCGCCGGGCGGCCACGCCCAGGTGGTCTGGAACTGCGCGAAGCCGAGGGCCAGGAGGAGGGCGTCGGTAGATGGGTGGGGGGCGAAGGATAGGAGTCGCTCGAAGAAGAGGTTGAGCCATCGGTTCTGGATGTTCATCGCTGCGATGAGCCCGGAGCGCGCTCGGTCGAAACCCGCTTCCGGGGACAGGCCCGCGCTCAGGCCCGCGTACCCATCCGCGATCACTTGATAGAGCGCGCGAGTAGCCTCAGAGGGCGTATCCATCGACCATGAGTCTGCCTTGGTGTCGGGGGCGAGCCGTTGGCCACGGCCCGACGGCTGCAGCGTCGCGAAGTATCCCGCAATGTCTCGCGCGAAGTATCGCGCGAAGTATCCCGCGAAGTATCCCGCGAAGTATCGCGCGAAGTATCCCGCGAAGTATCCCGCGAAGTATCCCGCGAAGTCTCGCGCGAAGTCTCGCGCGAAGTATCCCGCGAAGTATCCCGCGAAGTCTCGCGCGAAGTCTCGCGCGAAGTCTCCCGCGAAGTGTCGCGCGAAGTATCCCGCGAAGTGTCGCGCGAAGTCTCCCGCGAAGTCTCGCGCGAAGTCTCCCGCGAAGTCTCCCGCGAAGTCTCCCGCTTCACTCTCCCTCGCGGAGTGCCATGCCGGGCACAGCGCGGCGTCGACGCCCTCCGACGACTCGAATTGCCACCGCAGGCGCCCGGGCAGCCCTCGCAGGCGAGAGCCGGAGAGCCCCGCTCCGCGGCGCTGGCCTCGAAGCCGCTCGGCGCTGTCCGCCAGCCAGCGGCCCTGGTCACCCCGGCCCGTGAGGAGGCACAGCGCCATCGCCCCCCGGGCGTCGGTGGAGCCGGCGTGCAAGGCCATGAGCGCCGCCGCGGCGCTCGTCTCCATCGGCGTCGCCCGGGCCGCCGCCAGCACCGCTGAGCGCGGGGCCGCCTGCCAGGCCCGTCGGCCCCATGGATGGAGGGGCGAGAGCGGCAGCAGCGCCGCCAGCGCGGTCGGGTCGGGGTGGGCGCCCAGCGCCTCGGGGGGATCGACCGACGGGGGCGCCACCAGCGCCAGCGCCGCCAGCCGATCGCCCGTCAGCTCACGCCAGCCCTGGGCGAAGAGGGCGGCGACCGGCTCCCGATGGCGGCGCCCGAAGCGCAAGACGTCGCTCAGCAGGCGCCGGGCAATGCCCCAGGCACCGCGCCCGCCATCCGGGGCGCGGTCCAGCAGCGCGTTCAGGATCGCGCGCCGTCGGCCCGGGTCGAGGTCGACCTCGTCCCGCAGCATCCACAGCCCGAAGAGCGCGGCATCCCAGGTCGCTTCACCCCCGAGCAGGCCATCGACCACCGCGTCCATCAGCGCCCGCTGCTCGCCCTCGCTGCCCAGCATCAGCAGCAGCGTCTCCTGCCAGTGCGCCGCACCATGCAACTCCACCACCCGGGCGACGACCGCGTCCTCGCCCTCGGCCAGCTCGCGCTCCAGCAGCGCCCGGCCAGCGAGGAACTCCAGCAGCGACAGGTGCAGGAATCCGAACCGCCCCGGCGACTGCTCGACCAGCAGCCCGGTGCCCGCCGCCAGCCAGTGGGCGTAGGCCCGGGCGAGGCAGCCGGCGCTCGCGGCGTCTTCCGCGTAGGGCGCCACCAGCTCGGTCAGGTGCGCTTCGAGCTGATCCCGGGTGAGCACGATCTCTTCGCCATAGTCTCCGCTCCGCGCCTCCTGCATCCGCAGCGCCAGCTTCTGCAAGACCGCCCGCTGCCGCCCCGGATCCAGCCGAGTGTCGGGGAACTGCCGCCCGGTCGCCGCGGGCCATGTCTCCAGCAGCGTCTGCACGCACAGCCCGTACAGCTTGGCCCGCTCGCCGGGCAGCCGGGCGTGGTAGTGATGCACCAGCGCCAGCAGCGACGCCAGCAGCGGGTTGCGGGCCAGCTCCCGCGCCCGGGGCTCGGACGCCAGCGCCGCCTTCAGGTCCGCCTGCTGCCGCGCCCGCCGGGCCGGATCGTCCGGCTCGGCGACGGCGTAGTACCGCTCGACGAACTCATCCAGTTGCCCGTCGGTGAACGGCGCCAGCCGCACATGCGCGAAGACCTCCTCCGAGACCGGCGCCTCGCTGTACCCGGTGATCCGGCTCGTGGCGAACACCGGCGTCTGCGGGAAGCGATCGGCCAGCCCGGCGATCATCGCCGACACCCGCTCCCGCTGGCTCGGCTCGGCCACCTCGTCCAGGCCGTCGATCAGCAGCATCGCCCGCCCGGGCGCCGCGCACAGCGCCACCAACTGCGCCGGATCCAGCTTCACCGCCAGGATGGCCCCGATCTCCCGGGCGGCGAAGTCGAGCAGCGGCGGCCGGTCCTGCGCCAGCAGGTACTCCCGCAGCGTGATCAGGATCGGCGCCCGCCCCGCCTCGGCGGCCCGCGCCGCCAGGTAGCGGCACAGCGTGGTCTTGCCGCTGCCCGGGTCGCCCAGCACGACGACCCGCCTGGGCTGCGCGGCGAACAGCGCCGCCTCCACCGCCTTCAGCCGCACGACCCGCTGCTCGTCGACCTCCTCGGGGGTGAAGGCATGCCGCTCGATGTCTCGCCCGAAGGCGTCCACCTCGAAGTCCAGCGGCACGAACAGATCGGTCAAGTCATACCGCGGCTTGCGCCCGGCGTGCGGCCGACCGATGAAGCCCACCCCCACCGATCGCTGGCGCACCGCCCGCGCGATCCGGGCGGCGAGCCCTTCCCCCGCGCCCTGGCTCGCCGCGGGGACCGCGGGCAGCCGGAGCGGCAGCGTCAGCTCGCTGCCTTCGGGGGTGACCCCGGCGTCCGGGTGCCAGAACCCACCATCGCGCGCGCTGTAGGTGAAGAAGACCAGCCGCAGCGCGCCGGCCACCGGGTCGAAGCGCGCCGCGTGGCATTGGTGATGCCAGCCCGTCCCGGCGTAGGCCGCGCCCGCCGCGCTGATCACGACGCGATCCCGCCCCTTGACCCGCAGCTCGCCCTCGGTGTCGTGCAGGTGCCCGTGCAGCACCAGATCGGCCTCCCGCCGCAAGAGCCCGGTCACCGCCGCCCGCTCGGCGTCGTGCAGCCACTCGAGCGGGTGGTGCAGCAGCACCAGCCTGAGCTGCGCCCCGCCCTGCTTCAGCTCGTCCAGCGCGATGCGCACCTGCCGCTCGCCGAGCACGATGCGCCCCGGCGCGTCCTCGTCCGGGCCGCAGGTCCAGGCCGAGCACAGCGAGGCCACCCCCACCTCGACCCCGCCCACCGGGAACTGGTCGGTGCGGAACGGGCGGTCGGGCGTCACCCCCCGGGCCGCGCCGAGCAGCCGGGTTGTGAAGTGGCAGTACTCATCCAGCCGCTCGCCATACATCCGCAGATCGTCGACCTGCTGCGGATCCCAGATCTGGCCGACCTCGCCCCGGAAGGCTTCGCCGCTCAGGCCGAGCACGGCGCTCTGATCCCTCCGCACCATGCGCCCGATGGCTCGGCGATCGACGTCGTGGTTGCCCGGCGCGAGGAACAGGCGCTCCCGAGGGTCGAGCTTCACCGCCCGCATCAGCTCGACGAAGAAGTGATGCGCCGCCGCGTACTGCCCCGCCCCGCCGCTGTAGGCGAAGTCCCCGGTCCCGCAGACGAAGTCCGGCGCGATGCCCGCCTCGCCGAGCAGCCCCGGCAGGTCGCGCACGAGGCTCTCGCTCACCACGTCCTGCCGCCAGTCGTCATCCCCCCGCAGGTGGATGTCGCTGATGTGCAGCCACTGAATGGGCGCAGCCGGACCTGCGATGAGACCATCTCGCCCTTCACCGAAGTGGAGCACGGGGCGCATCAGCGCCCACAGGTCGGGGGCCCGCCGGCTGCCGATGCGATGAAGGTCTTCGGGCCCGGCGAGCACGATGAACAGCCCGTCGGGCAAGAGATCCCGCTGCTGGTTCAGCGCCGACAGCGCGCCCTGCCATGCGGCCTCGATCGCCTCGTCGGGGGCGGCCTCCAGCCAGATCACCGGGAGCGCGCCCGGCGCTGCGTCGGGCCGGGCATGAGGCTCGACGACGCGCTCGATGTGCGCGTTGAGTCCGATGGCATGCACCGCCCGCGCGCGCCCCTCGAGCCGGCGGCGCACCTCGCGTCGCGTCTCCTCGCTGTCGCTGAGCACGAGCGCCCAGCCTCGCCGACGCGCGAGTCGATACTCGGCGACGAGGCGCTGCCACGCCCGCTCGCCGCTCCGGTCGAAGGTCGAATCGGCGCTCACGGGCCCTCGCCGTCGAGCCGCTCCAGGATCAGCGGGTGCACGTCGTACCACGCCTCGCCGTTGGCGTAGCAGAGCACCAGGTGCTGGTCCATCGCGCCGGCCAGCTCGGGCAGCTCGTCCCGGTCGAACGCGTCGATGCGGTTCGCCTCGCGGATGCGATTCAGCAGAGCCCGGGTCTCGCGGAACAGGATGCCGCTGCGCCCATCGCGATAGACCCGGATGGCGTCTTCGACCGCGTCGGCGTCCAGCGGCAACCCATCACTGAACGAGAGCCCGGTCGCCAGCAGCTCGCGCACGAGGTGGAAGAGGTCGCGCACGTGCCCGCCCGACGCCTGGACCAGCCGCCCCACGCAGCGATCGCGGTCGTCGCCGAACAGCGCGGCGAGGTCGATCCGCCGCGCGAGCACGGTGGTCATCGCCGCGATGCCCGGGGCGTGCGGGGCCCTGCCGTGCGCCGCCCCCTGGTGCACCTTGACGCTGGGCAGCACGAACATGCGCCCCCCGTAGCGATCGGCCATGTTCTTGTTCAGGAACCCGAAGTACGGCGGCACCGTGTAGATGACATGGCACGGCAGCGCGAGCAGCCGATACTGGTCGGCGAAGAGCGAAGCCATGGCATGGTACACATCGCCGATGCGATCGATGGGTGCGTAGTACTTGTCGAGGTCGTCGACGAGCACCGCGAGCTGGCGCGGCGCGATCGACGCGTTGACCTCGCGCACGATGTCGTGCAGGAAGCCCCGCAGCTCGTCGGGGCGCTGCTCGAGCAGCGACGTCACCTTCGTGCGGAAGGTGCCCCCCTTGCGCAGCGCGCCCCGGATCTGGACGACGCCCAGGTTCCAGGTGATGTCGGGCGACTTCGAGACCTGCGCTTGCAGGAAATCCGAGATGCGATCCCAGATGCGGGCGAAGCTCTCGATCCCCAGGACCTCGGCCGCCTGCTCGCCGATGCCCGCCGCGAGCACCAGCGCCAGCTCTTCGGGGGTGAGGGCGTCGCTCAGGTGGTGATAGCTGCGCGCGCGCACCCTCAGGATCGAGAAGTTGTGCCGGCCCAGCTCGGCGGCGAGCTGGCTCAGCTCGGTCGTCTTGCCGGTGCCCCGGAAGCCGCTGAACAGGTACGCCCCCCGGACGACCTCCTCCGAGGCCCCGCGCGGGCGGCGGGCCGTGAGCCGGATCGCGCTCGCGAGCTGCTTGACCACGGGCTTGCCCCGCAAGCGCAGCGGCTCGCCCCGCCCATCGGGGCCGCGCCACGCGTCGAAGTCCACGTAGGCCGGGGTCTCCCCGCGGCTCAGGTCGAGCGGCCGGTCCGGGTCGCAGGCGTGGTACCACTCGGAGAGGCGGGCTTCGGCGCGTTCGTCCACGGGGTCTCCTCGTCGATTCGGCTGCATCGTACCGGCTCCGCCGGCGGGGCTCTACACCCCTGCCGCAGCGCGGCCGACCCCCACCGACACCGCCCTCCCACCCGCGGCCCATTCGCCCTGACGCGTGAGACGGCGGGCAGAACCGAAGCAGAAAATCACCTCATCAGAATCGCTCCAACCGCCCGGATTTCTTTCACTTTTTTCTGCGGACCCGGGCGGCGCCCATCGCAGGGGCAGACAGAACGGCAAGCAGCCACACACTCGAACGACCCCAGACACCGGAGAGCCTCATGCGCCCCTTCACCCCCTTCGTCCGCCCCCTCACCGCCGCCGCCCTGACCGCCGCCGCCGGTCTGGCATCCGCCGCCCACGCCGCCGAGCCCATCGGCGAGACCGGGCGGATCACCCTCGGCGACACCGTCGACAGCGGCGTCTCCGAGACGGTGACCCTGCGCAACAGCTACACCGACCCGGTCGTCGTCGCCTTCATCAACACCCGCAACGGCGATCAGTCGGTGCAGGTGCGGGTGTCGGACGTCACCGGCAGCAGCTTCGTGATCTTCATGGAGGAGCCCGACGGGCAGGGGCACAACCCGGAGTCGGTCAGCTACGTCGTGATGGAGCGGGGCAGCCACTTCCTCGCCGACGGGCGCAAGGTCGAGGCGGGGTCGGTCGACACCGCGACCACCCACCGCGGGGCCAGCGGCTTCGCCGGCGACGGGGTGAGCTTCTCCGCCGGCTTCGACGGGGCCCCGGCGGTGCTGCACGGGCTCAACAGCTACGCCAACGGCGACTTCATGGCCTCGATGGCCACCGCGGTCGACGCCGACGGCTTCGAGATCGGGCTCGAGGCGGCCGAGACCGGGGCCGCCGCCGCGGTCGAGACGGTCGCCTGGATCGCGTTCGAGCCCGGCGAAGGCACCCTGGACGGGTCGCCGTACTTCATCGGAGCGGGCGCCGACGGCAGCAACGACGGGGTCGGCCAGGGGCCGCATGCCATCGCCTTCGCTGGCTTCGACGCCGCCCCGGATGTCATCGCCTCGGTGCTCGGTACCCACGGCGTCGATGGCGCGTGGGCCCGGGGCGCGGGGCAGTTCGACGCGGGCGGCCAGACGGTCTACGCCGAGGAGGACCAGATCAGGGACAGCGAGCGGGGGCACGCCGACGAGCCCATCGCCTACGTCGCCTTCGCGGCCGACACCGACCTCGTCGCCGCCGAGGGGCACCTGAAGTGGCGCCTGCGCAACGCGGCCGACCCGTCGAGCGGCGGCAACTGGGCCATCCGCGACCTGGCCTTCTGCGCCGACGCGGCCTGCGCCGATCCCCTGAGCGGCGTTGCCTTCGACAGCGGCAACGCCTTCGACTGGGCCCCGGTCGACGACGCCTTCGACGGCGACGCGGGCACCTTCTGGAAGACCCACGGCGTCGACCCGGGCAACACGTACATCGGCCTGGAGCTCGACCGCCCGGCGGTGGTGCAGGGCATTGACCTCGACGCGGACAACGTCGTCTACACCCCCGGGGCCTACTACGTGGAGTACTACGACGCCGACGCCGCCGCGTGGGTCGTCGCCGACTACCTGATGGGCGCCGGCGACCTCGACGCCGCGGTGAGCCTGCGCGAGCGGTTCCCCACGGCGTGGCGACTGCGCAACGCGGTCGAGTCCCACAACGGCAGCAACTGGGCGCTGCGCGAGCTGACCTTCTGCGCCGACGCGGCCTGCGCCGAGGGGCTGAGCGGCGCGGCGTTCGACAGCGGCCACGCCTTCGACTGGGCGCCGGTGGAGAACGCCTTCGACGGGGACACCGGCACCTTCTGGAAGACGACCGGCTCGGCGGCGGGCGAGGTCTACATCGGCCAGTCGTTCGACGCGGTGACCGAGGTCGGCGGGCTGTACCTGCGCACCGACAACATCGTCTACACCGTCGATGAGGTGCTGGTGGAGTACTACGACGCCGTCGCCGAGGCGTGGGTCACCGCCGACTACCTCACCGGCTTCGACGGCAGCGCCGACGACACCCGGGCGGTGACCGTGCGCGACCGGTTCCCGGTCTCGTGGCGGCTGCGCAACGCGGTCGAGTCCCACAACGGCAGCAACTGGGCGCTGCGCGAGCTGACCTTCTGCGCCGACGCGGCCTGCGCCGAGGGGCTGAGCGGCGAGGCGTTCGACAGCGGGCACGCCTTCGACTGGGCCCCGGTGGAGCAGGCGTTCGACGGGGACAGCGGCACCTTCTGGAAGACGACCGGCTCGGCGGCGGGTGAGGTCTACCTCGGCCAGGACTTCGCCGGCGTCACCGAGGTCGGCGGGCTGTACCTGCGCACCGACAACATCGTCTACACCGTCGACGAGGTGCTGGTGGAGTACTACGACATCGTCAGCGGGGGCTGGGTGACCGCGGCCTCGCTGGCGGGCTTCGCCGGCAGCGCCGACCACACCATCGGCCTCGACTGAGCCGCCTCGGCGCCCGATCGCGACCCCGCGCCTGCCCGGCGCGGGGTCGTCGCGTTTCGGCGCCCGGTCAGCGCCGCCGGGCCCACTTCAGCAGACCCTCGATGTTGGCCTGGATCGCCCGCGAGGCCCCGGCGTCGGCCCCCTTGGTCAGCGCGGCGAACTTCAGCCGGCCGACGTCGCTCTTCTTGGGGGCGCTGCTCAGCGCGTAGGCCAGCGCGTCGGGGCGCACCAGCCACGCGCCGTCGTTGTACTCCGAGCGCACGCCGTCCTTGCTGCTCAGCCGCTCGGACGCCGGGTGCAGGTACCACGCGAGCACCTGCCAGCCGTCGCGCTCGCCGAGGTCCTCGAGCACCAGCTCGTGGTGCAGGCGGCCGATGACCGGGATCTTGACCGCCTGATAGAAGCGCACGGCGGCGGGGGGCTCGAAGGCGGGGTCGTCGACGCTGCGGCACTGCTCGACGAAGTCGATGTTGCCCACGTAATGGTCGACGTCCATGACCCGGGCGACGACCTGCTCGACGTCGACCGCGGTGGGCAGGACGCCGACGCCCTCCTTGGTGGACTTGCCGGCGTGCTGCCACGCCGAGAAGGCGAAGCGGCCGCCGGGGGACGGCAGGTTGCGGAAGACGCGGTCGACGAATGCCTTGCTGCTCATGCTGACACCTCCGATGGGGCGGCAGCATACCGCATCCGGCGCCGTCAGCGGGGCATGCCGGTGACCGGATCGCGCGCGACCCGGGCCTGACCCTCGCCCTGGTGCCCGCTGAGGCGGGTGAGGGTGCGGTCGAGGTCGGCGATGAGCTTCAGCTCGCCGTCGAGGCCGGGCACGTCGGCGACCTCGAACCGCTGCCGGAGCGCGCGCACGATGCGGTAGGCGCCCTCCTGGTCGTTCTGCTGGAGGTGCAGCCCGGTGGCCTTCTCGAGCGCGGTGGCCTCGTCGACGAGCATGACCCCCCGGGCGAGGCCGAGCGGCACGTCGTCGACGAGGTCGAAGCCCACGGCGTCGGTCCGCTGCGCGCCGCCGACCTCGGTGTAGCGCAGGCGGGCCTCGCCGGGCGCGCCGTGGGGCGGGGGCAGGTCGCCGGCGGGGGCGAAGGCGACGAAGATCGCGCCCTTCTTGCGGCTGAGGAAGATGGTCTCGATGGTGAGCTGCAAGCCCCCATCGGGGGTGTGCTCGACGAGGTCGCCGGGCAGCCCGTAGAGGCCGGCGATCGTCCAGCCCTTGCCCGGGCGCACCGTCAGTTCGAGGTCGTAGGCCAGCTCGGTGACCATCGTGTCGAGCTCGTCGCGGAAGACGTCCTGCATCTCGCCGGCGTCGGGGAAGAAGAAGAGGTTGCCCCCCCGCACGCTGCTGATGGCGGTGGCGAGCCGGGCCCCGAAGTGGGTCCCGACGCCGATGGTCGTCAGGCCGATGCCGTCGGCGCTCGCCGCCCGGGCCAGGCCCATGAAGCCGGCGGCGTGGGTGTTGCCGACGTTGGGCCGCTCGTCGGTGAAGAGCATGACCCGGGTGGTGCCCTCGAAGCGGCGGGCGGTCTGACGGGCGAGGCCGAAGCCGACCTTCAACCCCTCCTCCATGGCGGTGCTGCCGGCGCTCTGGATGGCGTCGATGGCGGCGTGCAGCGCGGCCTTGTCTTCGACGGGCGTCGAGCCGAGGTGCACATGCGAGCGGTCGCCGTAGAGCACGATGGCCAGCCGGTCGCCGGGGCCGAGCTGCTCGGCGAGGCGGTGCAGGCTGGCCTTGACCGTCTCGAGCGGGTGGCCGCCCATGCTGCCGCTCTTGTCGATGACGGTGACGAGGTTGAGCGGCGCCCGGCGCCAGGTCGCCGGGTCGAGGCCGCTGGCGAAGCCGAGCTGGGCGATCATGCGCACGTCGGGCTGGGCGATGAGGTCGGCGGCGGTCGCGGCGCCGGTGACGCACAGCGTCTGGCGGCAGCGGGCGGCGGGCAGGGGCAGGTCGTGCTCCGAGAAGAGGCCCTCGGGGGTGAAGGTCTCGGGGTGGGGGACCTCGCCGGCGGCGATGCGGTCCCGGGCGAAGGTGATGTCCTGGGCCCCGCCGGGGGTGGCCCCCATCTCGGCGGGCATGGCCATGCGGGGGGCGGCGAAGGCTTCGACGGGGGCGAGGTCGAGCATCTCCTCTTCGTCATCGGGCTCGGCGAGGGCGACGGTGGCGAGGGTCAGCGCGACGAGGGCGGCGAGCGGTCCGAAGTAGCGCAGGTGGGTTCGGGCGCGGTCGGGGGGGCGAGGCATCGTGGGCTCCTCCGTGGGGGTTTCGGAGGCGGCCTACGGGCAGGGCGGGGGGCCGATCTGAATTTATTCACGCCGCGGCGAAAAAGGGCGCCTCTGGCGATGTCGTGGGGGCGCTTGCGCTGGTGGGCAGCGGATCGGGAGAGCGGGCGCCGGCCTCACATCTTCCAGTCTTCGGGCAGGGCGATGGTGTAGCCCAGCTCGACCGTCGCCTCGCCGCCGGCGGGCACCTTCGCCTGCCACGTCACCAGCCCGGTCAGCGGGCTGAAGTCGTAGCCGGCGGTGGTCTTCCCGGCGTCGATGCGCACCTTGACGTCGTCGACTTTGCTGACGGGCAGGTTCTCCCGGATCTCGACGGTGGCCGCCGCCCGGGCGCTGCTGCGGATGACGAACGCGAAGGCCCGGGGCAGGGTGCGGGTGCTGCTGAGGAAGCCCGGCTCGCGGGTGCGGTCGTCGACCACGACCCGCTCGATCCGCAGCGAGCCGTCGATGCCCAACGAGGCCTCGATGGGGGCGCCGGGGCCGGTGTGCTCCAGGTCTTGGGTGCCCACGTAGCTGCCGCCGCGCCAGGTGTGCAGGCGCCCGGCGAGCAGCGGGTAGCGGGCCGGGTTGTCGAACCGCACCAGCCGGTAGACGTGCCCCGAGCGCTTGGGCACCGCCACGTAGCGGGCCTCGCCCGAGGCGCGGATGCGGTCGATGGGCACCCAGTAGGGGCGCCCGTCGCTGCGGATGTCGACCCGGTTGGGCAGGGTCCAGGTGACCGACTGCCCCTTGTCGTCCAGCGCGGCCCCGGCCGGCTCGCCGCCCGACGCCTGGCTCAAGCCGTCCCGGTCGAGGGTGCGCCGCCGCTCGCGGGCCTGCACCAGCACCTTGCCCTCTTTGGTCTTGCGGGCCCCGATGCGCAGCGGCGCCGGGGTGGGGGCCTCGACCCCCAGCCACGGGCGGGCGCTGGAGAGCACCAGCGTCGCGCCCTTCCAGTCCTCGCCGGTGGCCTGCTGCACCGCGGCGCCGATGCCCAGGGTGACCCGGCCTTTGCCCACGTCGGCCCCGAAGCGCAGGTCGTACTCCGGGCGCCACGTCGCGTCGGGCACCACGTAGGACAGCGTCACCACCGCCCGGCCCACCTTGCCGCAGTCGACGGCCACCTCGGCCTGCCACGCCTCCTCGGCGCCGAGGCCGGCCAGGGCGTCGAAGCGCCGCTGGACGAGGGCCCGCTGCCGCTGCACGTCGCGGCGCTCGATGATGATGGCCCGTCGGGTATCCACCCGCTCCAGCGCGGCCCGGCGGAAGGCGTCGAGGGCCTGCCGCCAGCGGTCGACCGGGGGCTTGCTGTCGCGGGCCTCGCGGGCGGTGGTCACGCCGAAGAACGCCACGAACCGCTGGGCGTCGCCCTCGGCGGCGTCGATGGCCTGCTCGCGCAGGTCGAGCGCTGCGAGCGTGTCGTCGAGGGCCTCGAGCTCGGCCTCGAGCGGCGCGAGGCGCTCGTCACGCTCGGGGCCGTGCTCGATGATCCGGGAGACCACGCCCACCGCGGTCGCGCCCCCGGCGGCGTCGCCCCGCAGCGTGCGCTCGACGAGGCGCCGGGGCAGGGGGCCGAAGCGGGCTCGGGCCTCGCCCTGCTCGCAGCGCACGGTGGTCTTGCGGGTGATCTGGGCCCGGTCGCCGTAGACCACGACCCGGTCGATGGGATCGTCCCGCTCGGCGGAGGCCACCGATGGCATCGACGCCACGAGGCCGAGGGTGAGGGATGCCATCGAGGTATACAGATGAGTCTTCATGGCGTGCCTCACTGCTGGTAGAGCTGCCAGTCCGCCGGGCGGCGGATGGTGTAGCGGAAGCGCACGGTGCGGGCCTGGCCCGGGGGCACCTCGAGGTCGAAGGTGATGCGCCCGGCCTCGTCGACCGCGCTCGGCTTCGGCTCGGTCTTGCCCCGCTTCACGGTGACGTCCTCGACGAGCCCGCCGAGCGGGAACTGCTCGACGACCCGGATGGCGATGCCCCGCCGCTTGTCGTTGGCGATGTCGATCTCGGTGGTGTAGGCGGTGAGGTCTTCTTTGCCGATGAGGCCCTCGGTGCGGGTCTCGGGCAGCACCCGGCGCTCGATGCGGATGTCTTCGTCGGCGCCGAGCGGGAGCTGCAGCTCGCCGCCGGGGCCGGTGGTCGCCAGCGCGCCGGTGCCCACGTAGTCCGCGCCGACGAAGATGTCGACCGGGCCGCCGAGGATCGGGGTGTCGCGGGTGTTGCGCACGGTCGCGGCGAGGTAGGCCGTCGGGCGCAGCGCGGGGGCGACCTCGTAGCGGGTGTCGACCGGGTAGCGCCGGGCGCTGAGCGGCACGGTGTGGGTCTCGGGGCTCGAGGGCACCGTGGCCCGGGTGGCCGCCTTCCACACGTAGTCCAGGCCGCCGGCGAGCACCGCCGGGAGCTGGGGGTCGGCGAACCGCTGGCGGGTGTCGAGGCGCTGGTCGAAGAGGTCGAGCGGGGTGCGGCGGACGGGCGCGGGGTCGCCGAAGGTGCCCGGGACGCTGGACAGGCTGTCGGCCGTGGGCATCACCAGCTCGCCTTCGACCGCGGCGTCGCCGAAGTCCATCTCGGCCCGCACCGGCGCGGGCTGCGCCCGGGGCTGCGCCCGATCGCGCTTGAAGACCGCGCCGGCGCGCCCGAGGGCCCCGGCCCCGGCGCCGTAGCCCCCGCCGCCCGACCCCGACCCGGACATGCCCAGGCCCACGGCGCCGCCGGACAGGGTCACCGTGATGTCGGGCGGGCTGTAGCTCAGGGCCTGCTGCACCCGGCTCTGCAAGGCGGCGAGGCGCGCCTGGCGCACCGCGTCGGCCGGGCTGGCGGTGGGCCCGGTGCGGGGCAGCGGCTGGCCGGCGGTGTCCCGCTGCGCCCGGGGGCGGGGGGTGAAGTCGCGGCTCTCGCCGAGGGTCCAGGTGTCGAGGCGGGGGGCGGCGATGCCCTGGCCGGGCACCGCGGTCGACAGCGACAGCGCCACGTCGTCCCAGCTCTCGCCGGTGGTCTGGATCACCCGCCCGGCGCTGCGCAGGGTGACCGCCTTGCCCTCGTCGATCAGCTCGACGGTGTAGGCCGGCTTCCACGAGGCGCCGCCGACGAAGTAGTCGACGGTGACGACCGGGTTCGCCCGCTCGACCTCGAGCACCGCGAGCACCTCGACCCGCTGAACCGGGGTGAAGGCGTCGGCGTCGTAGCGGGCCAGCTCGGCCTGGGCCTTGGTGAGCCGCTCGCCGAGCGCCTCCCGCTCGGCCTTCATCTGCACCCGCTCGGCCCGGATGCCGTCCCGGCGGTCGGCGATGAAGCTCTGCGTGCGGCGCCAGCCGTCGGTCGAGGTCGGGGGGGCGGCGACGTCGGCCGGCACCGCGGCGGGGCCGATGTTGATCAGCCCCAGCTCTTCGGCGAGCACCGCCTCCCGGGCCTCGATGCGCTCGATCTGCGCCCGGAGGTCTTCGATGGTCGCGACGAGGCCGTCGATGGCGTCGATGCCGGCCCGGATGCGCTCGACCGGGGCGGCCTCGACCCGCAGCACCGTGGCGCCCTTGGCCCCGACCCGCAGCGTATCGAGCATGGTCGTGCCGGGCAGGTCGCTCAGCCGCACCGCCTGCACGCCGGGTCTCAGCTCGGCCCGCCCCTGGCGGGTGATCCGGGCCCGGTCGCTGTAGACCACGACCGCGTCGATGGGGGTCTCGACCGCCGCGGCCTGCTCGTAGAGCGCCGGCCCGGCGGCCACCGCGGGCACGTCGGCCGCGCCCGCCGGATCGACCGATCCGATCAGCAGCGCGGCGAGGCCCGGGATGAGTCTGCGCATGGGGTGTCTCCTCCCGCCCCGGTCGTCGACGGGGCGCAGGGACGACACCACGGACGGCCGGCGGGTCCAAGGGAAATCCGGCCGCCGGAGATCAGCCGGGGGTCCGGCGGGGGCTACTCGTCTTCGAAGCGGTCGTCTTTGCCCCGGAAGACGAGCCGCACCGGGGTGCCGGGCAGGTCGAAGGTCTCCCGGAACTGGTTGACGAGGTAGCGCTGGTAGCTGAAGTGCACCGCCTGGGGGTCGTTGCACGAGAGCATGATGGTCGGCGGGGCGTGGCGCACCTGGGTGGCGTAGTAGAACTTGAGCCGCCGATTGCGCACCACCGGGGGCTGGTGGCGGGCGAGGACCTCTTCGAGCCAGCGGTTGAGCTTGCCGGTCGAGATGCGGGTCAGGTGGGCCGCCCGCACCCGGTCGATCTGCTCGAGCAGCTTGTGCACCCGCTGGCCGGTCAGGCCCGACATGAACACCACCGGGGCGTAGCCGGCGAAGGGCACCTTGCGCTGGAGCTCGTCGGCGTAGGCCTTGGCGGTCTTGTGGTCCTTCTCGATGGCGTCCCACTTGTTGACCGCGAAGACGAGCGCCCGGCCCTTCTCGGCGGCGACCCCGGCGACCTTGGCGTCCTGGTCGGTGATGCCGTCGACGGCGTCGAACAGGATCACCGCGACGTGGCACCGATCCATCGCCCGCAGGGTGCGCACGGCGCTGTAGCCCTCGCTGGTGCCCCGGGGGATCTTCTTCTTGCGGCGCAGGCCGGCGGTGTCGATGAGCACGTACGGCCGGCCGTCGATCTCCAGCGGGATGTCGATGGCGTCGCGGGTGGTGCCGGGCACCTCGGAGACGATCATCCGGTTGGCGCCGATGAGCCGATTGGCCAGGGTCGACTTGCCGGCGTTGGGCCGCCCGAGCAGCGCGAAGCGGGTGATCTGCTCGTCGTCGTCGGCCGCGCCGGGGTTGGCGGGCAGCAGGCCGGCGATGGCGTCGAGCATGCGCCCCACGCCCCGCCCGTGCTCGGCGCTGATGGGGAAGAGCGTGTCGACCCCCAGCGCATAGAACTCGGCGGCCAGCTCCTCCTGCCCCCGGCCGTCGATCTTGTTGACCGCGTAGATCACCCGCCGCCCGGCCCGGCGCAGCAGGTGGGCCACCTCGCGGTCGGCGTCGAGCAGGCCGTCGCGGGCGTCGAGCACGAAGACGACGACCTCGGCCTCGTCGATGGCGAGCAGCGCCTGCTTGCGCATGTTGGTGAGCATGTCGTCGGCGCTCGCCGGCTCGAAGCCGCCGGTGTCGACCACGGTGAAGTGCCGCCCCTGCCAGCGGGCGTCGCCGAAGTTGCGGTCGCGGGTGACCCCCGGCGTATCGAGCACGATGGCCCGCTTCTCGCCGATGAGGCGGTTGAAGAGGGTCGACTTGCCCACGTTGGGCCGGCCGACGACGGCGACGATGGGCTTCATGGCGTGCGCTCCCCCTCGCGGTCTTCGCGGCTGTGATAGCCGAGCTTGCGCAGGCCCTTGGCCGAGCGGGTCCAGCCCTTCTCCACCCGCACGAAGAGCCGCAGGTCGACCGCGGTGCCCAGCATGCGCTCGAGGTCGCGCCGGGCCCGGGTGCCGATGTCCTTGATCATGCGGCCGCCGCGGCCGATCACGATGCTCTTCTGGCTCTCGCGCTCGACGTGGATCAGGGCCCCGATGTGGATGCGCCCGGCCATGCTGCGGTCCTGCCACTCTTCGATGGTCACCGCGATGGCGTAGGGCACCTCTTCGCCGAGCAGGCGGAAGGCCTTCTCCCGGATGATCTCGGCGGCGATGAACCGCTCGGGCAGGTCGGTCAGCGCGTCTTCGGGGTACAGCGGCGGGCCCTCGGGCAGCACGCCGACGAGCGCGTCGACGAGGCCGTCGAGGTTGTGCCCCTTGAGCGCGCTGACCGGCACGATGCCGGCGAACGGGTGCACGTCCTTCCAGGCGTCGATGATCGGCAGAAGCTGCGGGGTCTCGATGCGGTCGATCTTGTTGAGCACCAGGAAGACCGGCTTGCCGCTCTCGCCGAGGGTGGCGAGCAGGTCGCGCACGAGGTCGGAGATGCCGACCCGGCCGGCCTTGCTGATGCCGGCCTCGACGAGCAGGGCCACCGCGTCGGTCTCCCACATCGCGTCGTGGGCCACGTCGACCATGAAGCTGTTGAGCGCCCGCCGGGCGTCGTGCAGCCCGGGGGTGTCGACGAGCACGATCTGGGCGTCGCCCCGGGTCAGCACGCCCGGGATCCGGTTGCGGGTGGTCTGGGGGCGGTTGCTGGTGATCGCGAGCTTCTGGCCGAGCAGGCGGTTGAGCAGCGTCGACTTGCCCACGTTGGGCTGGCCGATGAGGGTGACGAAGCCGCTGCGGTGGGGGCCTTCGCCGCGCTGAGGGGCGTCGGGGGCGTCGGTGGGATCGGACACGGGGCCTCGGGCTGGCTGGATGGAACCGGGCTCTCTATCAGGCCGGCGGCGTCGACGCAAGCGCCACGTCCGGTGCGCAGCGGGCCGGCGGCGGTGCGAAGCGGACTTCGCAGTCACCCGGGCTGCCGCGGCGCGGGCTTCGCGGTCGGGGCGGGGCGGCTCGGGGCGTCGGGATCCCGGCGGGGCGCGCTGCGCGGCCGTTCGCAGGGCTCCGGCCCGGTCGTCGCGGCGCCCGGCATCGGCCCGGCATCGCCCCGCCACGTCCCTGGCACATGCGGTGCATGACAGCGCCGCGGTTCGCACTCTCCGGAGGACGCTCATGGCCGCCCCCCTTCGCTCTGCCGCCCCCGTCACCACGCCCGACGCCCCCCGCGCGGGCCGGGTGGCGGTGATCCTCAACAAGAACGCCAAGCGGGTCGGCAAGCGGGTCCGGCGCCAGGTCGAGGCGGTGGCCCCCGAGGGCGCCGACGTCTTCTTCACCGAGAGCCTCGAGCAGGCCCGGTTCATCACCCGGCGGGTGGTCGACTCGGGGTACTCGACGGTCGTCACCGGCGGCGGCGACGGCACGGTGGCCAACACCATGGCCCAGGTCGTGGCCCACGCCGAGGCCCGCAAGCTGCCGGTGCCCCGGTTCGCGGTGCTCAAGCTCGGCACCGGCAACGCCGTGGCCGATTTCCTCGGCGCCCGCGACTTCCGTGCCGATCTGACCGACCTGCCCAACGCCCGCTTCCGCCCGATGCACCTCGTCAACGTCGAGGGCACCCGCATCCCCTTCGCCGGCTTCGGCTGGGACGCCTTCATCCTCAACAACTATCACCGCATGCGGGAGGCCGCCGAGCGCTTCTTCCTCAGCCGGGCCCTGTTCAAGACCGTCGGCGGCTACCTCGTCGCCGGGGTCGGCAAGTCGGTGCCCGAGCTGGTCGTCAAGCGGCCGAGCTGGGGCGTGCGGGTGGTCAACACCGGGGGCATCGGCCTCGAGGTCGACTCGCTGACCGGGCGGGTCGTGCGGCGCATCGCCCCCGGCGCGGTGGCCTTCGAGGGCCGGGTGCGCATGGCGTGCTTCGGCACCACCCCGTTCTATGGCTTCAAGTTCAACATCATGCCCTTCGCCGACCGGCGCCCGGGCATGATGCACCTGCGGCTGGTCGACATGAACCCGATCTCGGCCGTGCGCCGGCTGCCGGCGGCGTGGCAGGGGCGGCTCGATCACCCGGGGGTGACCGACTTGCAGCTCACCGCCGGGCGGCTGGAGTTCGACGGGCCGGCGCCGTTCCAGATCGCCGGCGACGCCGCCGGCGAGCGCACCACCCTCGACATCGCCGTCGACGGCCCGGTGGAGTGCGCCACCTTCGCCGTCTGATCCCGCCCCGGCGCGCTCCGGCGCCCGCACGGTTGTCCCCCGGACGCCGCCCGTGCTAGACGTTCCCGCCTGATCCCCCGTTTTCGCGTAGGAGGCAGTCGTGCGGCTTTACGGCAGCAAGATCCCGGCGATCGTGCACGATCTCGTCGAGACCCTGATGCAGAAGGAACTCGTCGAGGTCGAGCAGGCCAACATCAAGGAGGTCGAGCTCGACGTCGAGTCGGTCCTCAAGGAGTATCTGCGCGCCGAGCGGCAGCTCGGTGAGCACGCCAAGGATCTGGCCCACAGCCGGGGCCTGGACTACAGCGCCCACCAGAAGATCAAGCGGCAGCTCGCCGAGCGCAAGAAGTTCGGGCTGTACGAGGACTCGGTGGGCTACATCGCCAACCAGCTCATCGAGACGCTGCTGCACACCCGCCACGTCGAAGAGATCTACGGCGACGACCGCGACCTGCGGGCGGCCATCGGCCCGGTGCTCAAGCGGCACATGGCCGATCAGGACAAGCTCGACCAGGAAGTGCGCAAGCGCATCAAGAACCTCCAGGAAGGCACCGCCGACTGGGAGATCCGCTACCAGCAGACGATGGCCAAGCTGCGCCGCCTGCGGGGCGAAGAGGAGTAGCCCGCCGCCCGGTCGGGCCCCCGCTCACTCGGGGTCGGCGTCGGGCGGGCCGTCGGAGTCCTCGGCGCCGGTCATCGCGAGGTAGACCTGCTTCGCCGCCGCCCGCTCGGCTCGCTTCTTGGACCGCCCGCTGCCCCGCCCCATCACCGCCTCGCCGACCCGCAGCTCGACCTCGAAGGTGCGCTCGTGGTCCGGCCCCGCCAGGCTGACCACCACGTAGCTCGGGGTGCGCCCCGACTGCCGCTGCACGATCTCCTGCACCCGGGTCTTGAAGTCGCGGTCGTCGAGCCGGGGCACGCTCTGGGTCAGGCGGGCCTCGAAGTCCTCCAGGATGCGGCGCCGGGCGGCCTCGAGCCCCTGGTCGATGTACAGCGCCCCGATCATCGCCTCGTAGGCGTCGGCGAGCAGCGAGCCCTTCTTGCGGCCGCCGCTGCGCTGCTCGCCCCGGCCCAGCTTGAGCGCGGCCCCCAGCTCGAGGGCGGCGGCCACTTCGGCGAGGCTGCGGGCGTTGACCAGGCTGGCCCGCAGCCGGCTCAGCTCGCCTTCGGGCAGGTCGGGGTGCCGCCGCATCAGCGCGTCGGCGACGACCATGCCCAGCACCGCGTCGCCCAGGAACTCCAGCCGCTCGTTGTACGGCGGGCTGTCGGTCTGCTCGTTGCTGAACGACTTGTGGGTGAAGGCTTCGCGCAGGTGCCCCGGGTCGTCGGGGTCGTAGCCCAGCCGGGCGGCGAGGGCCGCGAAGTAGCCGTCGTCCCCGTGGCGGTCGCGCCCGCCGTCCGTGCGCGGTGCCTCTTCGCTCATGACGCGGCCCCCTCCATCGCCCGCGGCGCCTCGCCCGACACGGCCAGGGCCCGCTCGATCCAGCCCCCGCCCAGCACCACGTCGCCGTCGTAGACCACCGCCGCCTGCCCCGGGGCGACGGCGATCTGGGGGCTGTCGAAGCGCATCAGGGCCCGGTCGCCGTCGGCGAAGACCTCGCCGTCGACCCCCCGGTGACGATAGCGGATGCGGATGCGGGATCGCTGGCCGGGCGTCGGTGGCGCGCCGATCCAGTTGCAGCCCGCCGCCCTCAGCCCCCCGGCCCGCAGCGCCGCCCGGGGGCCGACGGTGACCGCCCCGTCGTCGGCGTCGACCCCGACCACGTAGAGCCGCTCCCCGGTAGCGACGCCCAGCCCCTTGCGCTGCCCCACGGTGAAGCGGTGCACGCCCCCGTGCTGACCGAGCGTGCGGCCGTCGACGTGCCGGATGGGACCCGTCGGGGGGGCGTCGGCGACCTGCTCGACCACCCGGGCGTAGTCCCCGTCGGGCACGAAGCAGATGTCCTCGCTGTCGGGCTTGTCGGCCACCGGCAGCCCCAGCCGGTGGGCGGCGGCGCGCACGCGGTCCTTGTCCATGCCGCCGAGCGGGAAGGCGACCCGCTTCAGGATGGCCTGGTCGAGACCGAAGAGGAAGTACGACTGGTCCTTGTGGGCGTCGACCGCCGCCCGCAGCCGGCGGCGCCCGGCGGGGTCGGTGTCCAGGCGGGCGTAGTGCCCGGTGACGACGGTGTCGATGCCCAGCATGTCGGCTCGCTCGATCAGCGGGGCGAACTTGACGTGGTCGTTGCAGCGCACGCAGGGGTTGGGGGTCAGCCCGGCCAGGTAGTCGGCGGCGAAGGGCTCGATCACCGTGCGCCGGAACAGGTCGCGGTAGTCGACGACGTAGTGGGCGATGCCCAGCGTGTCGCACACCCGGCGGGCGTCCATCAGGTCGTCGGGCGAGCAGCACGAGGCCGAGCGGCCGGCGCGCTCCTCGGGGGTGGTGTCCCGCAGCTTCATCGTGACGCCGACCACCTCGTGGCCCGCCTCGAGCATCAGCCCGGCGGCGACCGACGAGTCGACGCCCCCGCTCATCGCGACCATCACCCGCATCAGCGGCTCCTTTTGAATCGGGCCGACAGCGCCCGGCGGGCGGCGGCGACGAAGAGCGCGCCGGCCCGCGCGATCTGCGCGTCGGTCGTCTCGGGGCCCGTCGAGAACCGCAGGCCGCCCCGGGCGCTGGCGTCGTCCAGCCCCAGGGCGAGCAGCACCGGCGACGGCTCGATGCCCCCCGCGGCGCACGCCGCGCCGCTGGAGAGACATACGCCGTCCCGATCGAGCGCCGCCAGCAGGATATCGCCATCCACGCCTTCGACACGACCGGCCAGTGTATTGGGCAGGCCCGGGTCGCCGTGCTCGACCCACTCGGGCAGCGCCTCGGCCAGCGTCGCCCGCAGCCGGTCGCGGCGGCGGGCCACCGCGGGCATCGCCGCCAGCCGGTCGGGCACCTGCGCCGCGGCCACCCCCAGCGCGACGACGCCGGCCACGTTCTCGGTGCCCGCCCGCCGGCCGCGCTCCTGGGGCCCGCCCTCGAGCAGCGGCGCCAGCGGCTCGCCCCGGGCGACCCACAGCGCGCCGACCCCCGGCGGGGCGCCGACCTTGTGGCCCGAGAGCGCGGCCATCGCCGCGCCGAGCCGGGTCACGTCGAGCGGGATCTTGCCCAGCGCCTGCACCGCGTCGCACAGCAGCGGCACCGGGGCCACCGCCCGGGCGATGTCGGCCACCGGATACACATTGCCCAGCTCGTTCTGGGCCGCCATCACCGCCACCAGCGCCGTATCGGGGCGCAGGGCCCGACGCACCGCCTCGACCGTCAGCCGCCCGGCGCCGTCGACCGCCGCCGTCGACACCGTGACCCCCCGGGCCCGGCAGGCGCCGAAGAGGGCCGGGTGCTCCACCGCCGAGGCGACGACGTGGCTGCCCCGGGGCACCCGGCCGAGGGCGAGGTGCAGCGCCTCGGTGGCCCCGCTGGTGAAGACGACCTCACCCGGGTGCCCGCCGATGGCCTCGGCCACCTGCCGCCGGGCCCGCTCGACGGCCGCCCGCGCCGCCCGCCCGGCGCGGTGCACGCTGCTCGGGTTGGCCGGGCGGCCGAGCCAGTCGGCGGCGGCGGCGGCGGCGGCGGGCGAGGGGATGGCGCTCGCGTTGTGGTCGAGGTAGATCGGCATGGATTCGGGCTCGCTGCGTCGGCGGGTTCGAGCCGTGACAGGAGTACCCCCCCGGGTCGGCGGATTCAACGTGATGCGCGCCGAAGCGGTGGAGGGGTGGATCCGGTGGTGATTTCGGGTCGTCGGTGCGGTACATCAGATACTCTTCGATACCTCAGAGCCTGACATGAATGACGATGAGCCTTCGGGGAGCGGCGCCGCGCACCTCGTGCTCGTGATCGGCGCCTCCGCCGGCGGGCTCGCGGCCATCGGGCAGTTTCTCGAGGCCCTGGGGGACGCGCCGATCGCGGCCGTCGTCGTCATGCACCTCGCGCCCGATCGCCGCAGCCACCTGACCGAGCTGCTCGCGCGCCATACGCCGCTCGAGGTCGTCGTCGCCGGTGACCGCATGCGCCTCGCCCCGGGGCGGATCCACGTCGCGCCCCCGGGGGTCGAGCTGGAGGTCTCCGGCGAGCACCTCCTCGCCCGCCCCCGGCCGCCCGACACCCGGGTGCCCCGGCCCATCGACCGGTTGCTGCGCTCGATGGCCGAGCCCCTCGGCGAGCGGGTGATCGGGCTCATCCTGTCGGGCACCGGGGCCGACGGGGCGCTGGGGCTGCGCACGCTACAACGCGCCGGCGGGCTCACCCTGGCCCAGTCCCCCGACGAGGCCGAGTTCCGGGGCATGCCCCAGAGCGCGGCCCGGCTGGGCGGGGTCGACCGGGTGCTGCCCATCGCCGATCTGGCCGCGCTGATCAAGCGCTGGATCGCGACCCCCGAGACGCGCCAGTCCGACGCGATCGACGTCGACGGGGCCCTGCGGGCCGACCCCTACGACGCCATCGTGTCGTACGCTGGCGCGACGCTGCACCGTGACCTGCGGATCTACAAGCCGACGACGGTCCGCCGCCGCATCCTGCGGCGCATGGCGCTGCTCGGCATCGAGCACCCCGAAGACTACCTGGTGCACCTCGGTCAGGAGCCGGCCGAGGCCCAGCGCCTCGCCGAGCAGCTCCTCGTCGAGGTCACCGCCTTCTTCCGCGATCGGACGGCCTTCGACGCGCTCGACGCGGCCCTCGCCGACCCCATCGAGCAGGCCGGCGGCGCCGAGTTCCGGGTGTGGGTGCCCGGCTGCGCCACCGGCGAGGAGGCCTACTCGATCGCGATGCTGCTCGCCGAGCGGCTCGGCGGCACCGACTTCCAGATCTTCGCCACCGACCTCAGCCTCGACGCGGTGCGCCGGGCCCGCCTCGGCCGCTACCCGGCAGCCGCGGTCGAGCCGGTGCCCCCGGCGCTGCTCGAGCGGTGGTTCGTGACCGACGGCGACGACTATCTGGTGCAGGCGACCCTGCGCAACCGGGTCACCTTCGCCCAGCACGACCTGATCTTCGACCCGCCGTTCTCCCGGATGCACCTGGTGAGCTGCCGCAACCTGCTCATCTATCTGGAGCCGGCGGCGCAGCTCAAAGCCTTCCAGCTCATGCACTTCGCCCTGCGCCCGGGGGGCCTGCTCTTCCTGGGCGCCGCCGAGAACCTGCCCCCGAACGTCACCCGGCTCTTCGAGCCGATCGACCGCCCGCACCGGCTCTTCCGCCCCCGGCCCGACGTCGGCGGCCAGCGGGTGCCGGCGATGACCCCCCGCCTCGACCGCTGGCGCCCGACGCCCCGGCTGCCCGTCGGCCCCAGCGCGGTGCACCGCAACACCATCGAGCGGCTGATCCTCGAGCGGGCGATCGACGCCGCGGCGCTCGTCGACGACAGCCTGACGGTGCTCTACACCCACGGGCGCATCGACCAGTACCTGCGCTACCCCCAGGGGCTGGCGACCACCGGCCTCACCGGGGCCCTGCCGCCCGCGGCCAGCGCCCGGGTGCGGGCGGCCATCCGCGCGGTGTTCGACGGCGAGCAGGGCCGGCTCGCCCTCGAGCTGCCGGGCCACGGGGACGGCCGGATCCAGGTGCAGGTCGTCGGCGCGACCCAGGGCACCGACCGGCGGGTGCTGCTGTGCTTCGAGCCCTGCGTGGACGGGGCCGAGGCCGACCCCGGTGATCCGGTCTACGAGGCCGAGCTGCACCGCTTCGAGCAGGAGCTCGACCAGCTCGTCGAGCAGCTCCAGACCTCCAACGAGGACCTGCGCACCTCCCAGGAGGAGCTGCTCTCGATGAACGAGGAGCTGCAGTCCTCCAACGAGGAGCTTGAGACCTCCAAGGAGGAGCTGCAGTCGCTCAACGAGGAGCTGACGACGGTCAACGCCCAGCTCCAGGGCAAGCTCGCCGAGCTCGAAGAGGCCAACGCCGATCTGTCGAACTTCGTCGCCGCCGGCCGCATCCCGGCGCTCTTCCTCGACGCCGGGCTGCGCATCCGCCGCTTCACCCCCGAGACCCGGCGCCTGTTCCGCCTCGTGCCGGGCGACGTGGGTCGGCCGCTGTCCGACATCCGCCACGAGCTGGTGGGGGTCGACATCGACGCCGCGCTGAACCGGGCCCTCGAGACCGACGAGGTGAGCGAGCGCGAGGCCCGGACCCGGTCCGACGAGTGGTTCCGGCTGCGCATCGTGCCCTACCGGCTCAACGAGGCGCAGGCGGTCACCGGGGTGATGCTGACCCTGGTCGACGTGACCGAGCAGAAGCGCCAGGCCCGTGAGGCCCAGGCCTTCCGCCGCCGGCTGAGCTTCGCCATCGAGGGCTCGGCCATCAGCGCCTTCACCCAGGACGCCGAGCTGCGCTACCTGGAGATCGTCAACCCGGCCGGGGCGGCCGACGCCGAGGGGCTGGTGGGTGTCACCGACGACGACATCGACTTCGGCCCCGAAGGCGACGCCCTGCGCGACTTCAAGCGGCGGGTGCTCGCGACCGGGACCGACGACCGGGCCACCTTCCGCCTGTGGCTGCCCGGCGAGGCCAGCCCCCGCACCTTCGACGTACGCGCCCGCCGCACGCCCCAGCGACCCTACCGGCTGATGGTCGTCGCCATCGACATCACCGACGCCGTCGCCCGAGAGGCCCGCCGCCATCAGGACACCGAGCGCCGGATCAGCCGCGAGCTGTCGAAGAACTACCTCGAGAGCCTCGGCCTGCTCGCCGGAGGGGTGGCCCACGACTTCAACAACCACCTGATGGTGATGCAGGCGTCGGTCGAGCTGCTGCGCGACGAGGCGCCCGAGATCGACGCCGAGCTCGACGACTTCGACCGGGCGATGGAGGCCTCGCGGACCCTCATCGCCCAGATCCTGACCTTCGCCCAGCCGGACAGCGCCCGGGGCGAGGCGCTGTCGGTGGGGCGGGTGGTGGAGCACACGATCGCCCTCATCCGGCCGGTCGTGCCCCTGGGGGTCGAGCTGCGGGTGCAGCGGGGCGAGGGCGCCGACACCGTGCGGGGGGTCTTCAGCAAGCTGCAGCAGGTCATCACCAACCTGGTGCACAACGCCATCCACGCGATGCCCGAAGGGGGCGTGGTCGAGGTCGGGGTCTACACCCGGCTGCCGTGGGTCGTCGTCGACGTGCGCGACACCGGGGTCGGCATCCCCCCCGATCGCCTCGGGCGGGTCTTCGAACCGTTCTTCACCACCCGCGACCGGGGCCGGGGCAGCGGCATGGGGCTGGCCGTGGTGCACGGCGTCGTGCGCGGCATGGGCGGGCGGGTCGAGGTCGACAGCGAGGTCGGGGTGGGCAGCACCTTCACCGTGCACCTGCCGCTCGTCGAGGGCGCCGCCGAGAGCCGCCCCGCGCTCGACGGGCGCGCCGCCGCGCAGCGGGGGGCCGGGCAGCGCGTCGCGGTCGTCGACGACGAGGAGCCCGTCGCCCGGCTGCTCGAGCGCATGCTGCGGGGGCGGGGCTTCACCGTCGAGCGGTTCACCAGCGGGCCGGCGCTCGTCCGGGCGCTCGGGGCCGGCGCGCGGTTCGACGCGGTCGTCAGCGACGTGCGCATGCCCGACCTCGACGGCCCGGCCACGGTGCGCGCCGCCCGGGAGATCGTGCCCGACCTCAAGGCGCTGCTGCTCAGCGGCTACGCCGAGGTCGTCTCCGGAGACGGCCCCGACGCGCCGCCCGCCCGCCAGTTGACCAAGCCGGTGACGACCGACCAGCTCGTCGAGGCCCTGTGCGCCGTGCTCGCCGAGCCCCCGTTCACCCCGTGAGCCGGCTCACTCCAGGTGCTCCTCGTAGCAGAACTCGGGCCGGGTCGGGATGCGCAGGGCTACCCGGGCGCCGCCCTCCGGCCCGCGGGTGATCACCAGCCGCCCCCCGTGCAGCTCGGCGGTGCGGTGGGCGATGGCCAGCCCCAGCCCGGCGCCGCCGTGGGCCCGGGTCGCGCTGCCGTCGATCTGGTAGAACGGCTCCACCACCCGATCCCGCTGCGCGCCGTCGATGCCCGGCCCGTCGTCGCTGACCGCGAACTCCATCACCCGCCGCTCGCCCTCGCCGTCGACGAGCAGCCGCAGGGCCACCCGCACCCGGCCGCCCTCGGGCCCGAACTTGACCCCGTTGTCGATGAGCTGGCGCAGGGCGTCGATCAGGCGCTCGCCGTCGCCGATGACCGGCTCGACCCGCCCGGCCACCTCGACCTCGAGCGCCACCCCCCGGGCCTCGGCGAACTCGGCCTGGGCCCGGACCGCCTTGCGGGCGACCTTCTCCGAGTCGACCACCCCCCGCTGCATCGAGACCGCGCCCGTCGCGAAGCGGGTCACGTTGAGCAGGTTGTCGATCAGCCCTTTCAGCCGCACCAGCGAGGCGTCCATCCGCCCGATGACCTTGCGCTGCGCCGGGGCGAGCGGCCCCAACTCCTCGGCCGCCAGCAGCCGCACGTAGCCCATCAGCGGCGTCATCGGCGTCGACAGCTCGTGGCTGACGTTGCGCAGCACCTCCATCTTGAGCCGGTCGACCTCGCGCAGCCGCTCGTTGGCCCGGGTCAGGGCCCGCACCTGCGACTCGAGCCGGTCGACCATCTCCCGGCTGTGGGCCGCGAGCTGCACCGTCTTCTCGGCGTCGCTGACCGACTCCCGCCGCCCCTCGATGAAGCCCCGCAGATCGCGGGCGAAGGTCGCCACCTGGAGCGGCTTGACGATGAAGCCGTCGAAGCCCAGGGCCAGGGCCCGGGTGCGGTCGCCCTCGGCGGTGATGGCGACGATGGGGGTGTCGGCCAGGTGCGGCTCGGCGCGCAGCCGGGTCACCACCTCGTAGCCGTTGAGGTGGGGGATGTTGATGTCGATGAGGATCAGATCGGGCTGCGAGCTGCACGCCAGCTCGATGCCGATGAGCCCGTCGGCGGCGTCGGTGACCTCGTAGCCCTTCGCCTCCAGGATCTTGCGCACCAGCCGCCGGTTCGGCGGTTGATCCTCGATGTGCAGGACCTTCACCGGCCCTCGCTCTCGGGCACCGCCGCGGCCACCGCCGGCAGGATCGCCGCCAGCCGCTCGGGGGTGTCCAGGGACGGATCGGCCCACACCCGGGCCAGCAGCGCCTCGAGGATGCGCCCCACCCGACGCGACGGGCGGATGCCGAGGACGCGCATCACCGCCTTGCCGTCCAGGGCCAGATCCTTCGGCCGCAGCGGCCCCGAGCGGGCGCCCAGAGCCTCGATCCGATCGGCCAGCGCCCGCCACGCCCCCGGATCACCATCGACCCGGGCCAGGGCCGCGCCCACCGCCAGCACCCCATCGAGCGCGCCTCGATCACCCTCGACCTCGGCCACCAGCGCCCGGACCTCGGCGTCGGACCGGCGCGCCGCCGGCTCGAGCGCGCGAAAGCGCAGCAGGTGCATCAGCCGCCGCCGCTCGTCGGTGCTGAACTTCAGCCGCCGCATCGGCGCCTCGCCATCGGTCGGCGCCCCGTGCAGCGCCACCGCCAGCCGCTCGACCTCGCCCGCCGGCGGATCGGAGAGCGCCCGCACCGCCCGCTCGAACGCCGCCTCGTCGGCCACCGCTTCGGGCAGGAACTCGACCAGCAGCCCCGTCTCGCGCAGCGCCGCCAGCCCCCACGCCACCCGCGGCGCGCGCAGGATCTTGCCCAGCTCGACCCGGATGCGCTCGGCGCTCACCTTGCGGAAGGTCGCCATCGTCTCGGGGATGGCCGCCCGGGTCGCCGGATCGAGCGCCAGATCGAGCACGCAGGCGAAGCGCACCGCCCGCAGGGCCCGCAGGCCGTCCTCGTCGAAGCGCGCGCGGGCCTCGCCCACCGCCCGCAGCACCCGCCGCTCGAGGTCGCCCCGCCCGTCGAACGGATCGACCACCACCCCCGCGAGCGGATCCCAGGCCATCGCGTTGACCGTGAAGTCCCGCCGGCTCAGATCATCCCGCAGATCGCGGGTGTAGAGCACCGCGTCCGGCCGCCGCCCGTCGCTGTAGCCCCGCTCGACGCGATAGGTCGTCACCTCGACCGGCAGCCCGCCCTCCATGACCGTCACCGTGCCGTGCTGCAAGCCCGTCGGGATGGCCTTGTCGACGCAGGCCATCACCGCCTCCGGCGCGGCGTCGGTCGCCAGATCCCAGTCGTTGACCGGGCGCCCCAGCAGCCGATCACGGACCCCGCCGCCGACGAAGTACGCCTCGTGCCCCGCGCCCTTGAGCGCCGCCGCCACCCGCATCGCCGCCGCGGGCGGCGGGGGCAGGGCGACCGCGAACGCGTCCCCCCCCGACCGGCTCATCCCGACGCCCGTTGCAGGGTGACCAGCTTGGTCTTGAGCAGCTTGAAGCGGTTGACGAACTCCGCGTTGCGGGTGCGGAGCTGATAGTTGTAGCGGGCCTTCTCCCGCTCGTCCTTGATGTCGTCGAGCACCTCGTCGACCCGCTCGATGACCTCGTCCAGATCGCGGAACGGCTTGCGCAGATAACCCACCGCGCCGAAGTGCATCGCGTCGACCGCCGACTCGACCGTCGCGAAGCCGGTCATCAGCAGCACCCGGGTCTCGGGGCTGACCGCGTGGATCTCCTTGATCAGATCCACCCCGTTGGCGTCGCCCAGGTTCTTGTCGGTCAGCACCAGATCGTAGGTGTGCTCGGCGAAGAGCGCCCGGGCCTGCTCGCCGCTGCTCGCCCCGTCGACGTCGAAGCCCTGCGAGGTCAGCAGCGCCTTGAGCAGCTCGACCGTCGGCGCCTCGTCGTCCACCACCAGCATGCGCCACGCGCCGGTGCGGGCCGTGGGGGGCGACAGGCGGGCCTCCAGCTCGAGGTTGGCCCGGTGCAGGTTGCCCATCTCTTCGAGGAACGCCTCGTTGAGCTCGGCCATCTCGACGAGGAGCTGCTTGACCTCGGTCTCCCGGGCCCGGCTGCGCAGCGCCCGGCGCAGCGCCCGCCGGAGCTGGTCGGCCGAGTCGGCGTCCTTGATGATGTAGTCGTCGGCCCCCAGGCGCAGGGCCTGCGACGCGCTGCGGGCCGAGGGCACGTCGGTCAGGACCACGCACGCCAGATCGGGGTGCGCCCGCCGGATCTGGGACAGCAGGGTCAGGCCGTCCATACCCGGCAGATCCAGCTCGGTCACCACCGCGTCGGGCGGCGACCGGCGGATGCGCTCGAGGGCCGCCTTGCCCGAGGCCACCGGGGTGACCTCGGCCCCCTGGCGGGCGAAGAGATCGGCGCACGCCCGCCCCACCCGCTCGTCGTCGTCCACCACCAGGATCGTGGTCGGTGCTCGCTGTCCCACGTCGACTCCTCGAACCGCGCTCGGGCCGGATTGCCCCCGGCAACCGGTCCCCGTACCATGCGCGGATGCGACCCGGCTCGGCAAGAGTGAACCCGCGGCCCCTCGCCCGTGGCCTCGCCGTCGCGCTCGTCGGCGCGCTGGCTCTCGTCGGCTGCGGCCTCGACCGGGTCGACCGCCCCGACACCTCGGTCATGCCCCGGCCTCCCGAACCGCAGCCCACGGTGCGCCGGCTGGCCGTCGTCGCCCTCGTCGACGGGGGCTGGCGCCGGTTGCCGGGGTTCGAAGACCGCATCCGGGCCACCGTCGGCGCCGCGTCGGCCTTCCTCTCGGGGCATTACGGCATCGAGTTGGACCTCAAGCGGGTCGCCCCCTGGCCCGCGGCCGAGGGCGCCGCCGCCGAGTTGGAGCGGCTGGCGGCCCTCGAGACCGCCGCCCCGCTGCCCGCCGCCGATCTGGTGCTCGGGTTCACCGCCGACGCCCCGCCCCGCAGAGCCGCGATGGTCGACGTGGCCCGCAGCCGCTACGCCGGCCGCCACGCGGTGATCTTCGGCCTCGGGCGGGCCCACCCCGACCCCGCCCGGCGGCGGGCGGCCGAGGTCCGATCGCTGCTCAACGCCATCGGTCGGATCTACGGGGCCCTGCCGAGCTGCCGGGCCGGCATCATGGCGCCCCGGGTGCCCGAGCAGCCCGAGCTGTCCGCCGCCTGGCGCTGGGGCCGCACCAACCGGGCCCTGATCGCGGCCCACGCCCCGCTCGACCTGCGCCCGAGCGAGGCCGGCCCCACCCGCATCCCGACCGCGGTCGCCGGGCGGGCCCGCGAGATCCTCGCCCGCCCCGACGCCGACCTGCGCTGCGACCTGCCCGCCGTCGACCGCCGCCGGATCCTGCTGGCCGAGGTGATGCTGGCCGCCGAGCGGGCCGCCGGGCCCGAGCCGGCCCCCGAGGACGAGCTGCTCTCCGACGCCGCGCCCACCGACACCCGCGAGCTGGCGGCCGTCGCCGCCGTCGAAGCGACCCTGGCCGACGACCCGGCCGGCGCCTTCGAAACCTGCCGCCCCATCGCCGAGCGGGCCCCGGCCGTCGCCGCCCGCTGCGCCGGCCGGGCGAGCGAGGCGCTGGGGCTGCACGAGGACGCCGCCCGCTTCTACCGGGCGTGGCTGGCCCACCACCCCGAGGACGAGCAGACGCTGCTCTCGCTGGCCCGGGAGGTCGGCCGGGATGGGGACGACGAGGCCGCCCGGGCGCTGCTCACCCGCGCCGTCGCCGAGCAGCCCGGCTTCGTCGAGGCCCGGCTCAACCTGGGCATCGCGCTCGCCCGGCTGGGGCGCTACCCCGAGGCCCGGGCGGCGTGGCAGGCGGTGCTCGAGCGGGCCCCGGACCACGCCGAGGCCCGCCGGCTGCTCGAAGAGCTGGACCGTCGGGTGCCCTGAGCCGGGCCGGCGCCCGCGCTCAGCGGCGGCTCTTCGGCAGCGGCCGCAGCGCGCCCCGCGGATCATCGGCCACGTCTTGCAGCGCCCGGGCCCGGGCCAGCGCCGCGCGGGCCGCCGGCTCGTCGTTCTGCCGCCGATGGAAAGCCGCCAGCCGTATGAAGATCACCGGGTTCGTCGGCTGCTCCGCCGCCAGGGCCGCGTACAGCGCGCCCGCCGCCCGCACGTCGCCCCGGCGCTCCTCGATCTCGGCCAGCTTCAGCCGGGCCAGCAGATCATCCGGCCGGGCCTGCAACACTTTGAGCACATGCGGGCGGGCCGCCGCCGGGCGCCCGGCCCGATCCCAGGCCCCGACCAGCGCCTCGTGATCGGCCAGGGTCAGCGCGTAGCGCCGCTCCAGCCGGGGCACGAGGGCCACCGCATCGGCGTCGCGCCCCGCCTCGAGCAGCCGCCGCATCAGCTCGAGCCGGGGGTCGACCCGCTGCTCGCCGAGGGCCACCAGCCGCTCCAGATCGGCCAGCCGAGCCGCCGGCTCCACCGGATGGGACGACCCGCAGACATACAGCGCCCGATGATCGGCCAGCAGCGCCGGCCCGAAGCGCTCGGCCTGGACGAGCTGGGCCCGCCCCTCGGCGCAGCGCCCCGCCGCGAGCTGCTCGGCGGCCAGCGCCCGGTGCGCGCTCTGGCGGGCCGCCGCGGGGTGGGCCTCGGGCAGCCGCCCCCGCACGTCCTCGAACGCCTCGATGGCCTCGGCGTAGCGCCCCTGCCCCAGCGCGTCGTGCCCCCGGCGCAGCATCGGATCCCCACAGCCGGCGAGTATCAGCCCCGCCAGCCCCAGGGCGAGCAGCAGCGGAGACGAACCCGACCGTCGGCGCATCTCGAAGAGGGTGAACATCGCGACACCCTACCCCAAGCCGGCCTCCGGCGCAGGCCCCCCGCCTTCGCGTCCGCCCCACTACCAATTCGGCGGCGCCGGTGCTGTACTGCGCGCCGTGTCGTGGCCCCTCCCGCTGATCGCGCTGAGCGTGCTGGCCGTGCTCGCCGGCTGTGGCGGCGGCCCGAGCCCCGCCGCGGGCGACGTGCCCCCGCCGATCACCGGCCCCGACGGCGAGCCGGCCCGCTCGGTGAACCTCGTGCTGCCGGGCATCGACCCCGACGGGCGCGAGGCGGGCGACGTCTCGCTGCTCGCCCACCGGGGCAAGGTCGTCGCGGTCACCTACTTCACCGTGTGGTGCGTGCCGTGCGGCGAGACGCTGCCCCGCATCGCGCGGCTGGCCGGCGAGCTGCCCCAGCTCGACTACGTCGCGGTGAGCCTCGACGACAAGCCGGGCAAGCTGATCCCCGCCTTCGCCGAGTACACCCGCCTCGACCCCGACACGATCCGGTTCGCGATCGCCGACGCGGCCCACCGCGACGGCCGGACCCCCTTCGGGCCGCTGCGGGCGGTGCCGGTGACCCACCTCGTCGATCGCGGCGGGCGACACGTCGAGACGTTTTATGGCATCCCTCCGACCGTGTACCTGCATCGGCGGGTGCTCGAGCTGAGCGAGCGAGACTGACCGGGATGGACGACGACCGATGAACGAGCTGTACGAGTTTCTCAAGCAGGGCGGGGTCTTGATGATCCCCATCCTGGCGTTCTCGGTGGTCGCCCTCGGCGTCTTCTTCGAACGCCTGTGGGCCCTGCGCCCGGGCGCGGTCATCCCCCGGGACTTCCTGGGGCTGGTGCGGCGCAAGGTCATCGACGACAAAGCCGGCGAGGCGCTCACCCTGTGCGAAGGCAACCGCTCGGCCGCCTCGGCGGTCGTCGCCAGCGGCCTGCGCTACGCCGGGCGCCCCCGGGAGGTCATCAAGGAGGCCTTCGAAGAGGTCGGCCGCATCGAGGTCACCCACCTCGGCCGCTTCGTCGAGGTGATGGGCACCATCGCCGCCGTCGCGCCCCTGCTCGGGCTGCTGGGCACCGTCGTCGGCATGATCGAGGTCTTCCGCACCGTCGTCGCCGAGGTCGGGGGGCAGGCCGGCCCGGTCAACCCGGCGAGCCTGGCCAACGGCATCTGGGCCGCGCTGATGACCACCGCCGCCGGCCTCTCGGTCGCCATCCCGGCCTTCCTCGGCTACAAGTACCTGCTCTCGCGGGTCGACCGGCTGGCCATCGAGATGGAGGAGGTCTGCCTCGACCTGCTCGACCTGCTCGCCGACGCCCCCGCCGTCGAGCCGGTCACGCTCGGCAAGGGCGAGGCCGCCCGATGAACTTCCGGGCGTCCTCCGGCCGGGCCCGGCGCAACGCGACCGTGGTCGACATCACCGCGCTGGTGGACGTGGTGTTCCAGCTCCTCATCTTCTTCCTGCTCACCTCGAGCTACGTCAGTCAGCAGTCCCAGCAGGCGCCCCAGGTCCCGGTCGAGCTGCCCGAGTCCAGCCTCCAGGCCCAGGACCAGCCGGCCGACGACTTCATCGTGGCCATCGACGAGGGCGGCCGCATCTTCGTCGGCGCCGACGAGCCGGTCTCGATCGAAGAGCTCGCCGTGCGCCTGGCCCGGGCGGCCGACGAGAACCCCAACACCATCGTCCTCGTGCGGGGCGACCAGACCGTGCCCTACGGCCGGGTGGCCCAGGTCATGGCGATGGCCCGGCTGACCGGGCTCAAGATCTCGGCGGTGCTGCGCAACCGGTAGGCCGTCGGCTCGCGGGCGGGAGAGCCCCGGTGGCCGCCGCGACCGCGGCCACCCCGGTCGGAGGCGCCGCGTGGGCTGCGAAAGTCGAGGGCGACCCGGTCGGGGGGCGCGGCATGGGCTGTGAAAATCGCGGGCGGCCCGGTCGGGGGGCGCCGCATGGGCTGTGAAAATCGCGGGCGGCCCGGTCAGGGGGCGCCGCATGGGCTTTGAAAATCGAGGGCGCCCCGGTCGGGGGGCGCGGCATGGGCTGTGAAAATCGCGGGCGGCCCGGTCAGGGGGCGCCGCATGGGCTTTGAAATTCGAGGGCGCCCCGATCGAGGGGTGCCACTGCGGCTCTCCTGACCAGGGCCGCCCCGTCCGGGGAGCGCCTCGGAGGCTCTTCCGACCGAGACCGGCCCTGGTCGGAGGCGCCTCATGAACTCTTCCGACCGGGGTCGCCCCGATCAGCGGGCGCCCCGGAGGCGCCCCCGGCCGCCGCGCGCCCGGCTCCGAGCGCCCCGCCGGCAGCTAACGCCGCCACACCCCCGTCATTCACTGCCTACGCGGCGTGATAGACCGCTGTAACGCCCCTCGCCTTTGCCTGCCCGGCGCCATCGGCTACGGTTCCCCGATGAGCGCGCACCCCCTCGACGCAGCCAGGGCCGGCCGGGTCTTCATCGCCTACCACGGCGGCGACGCGGCGCTGGCGAAGCAGCTCGCCGAGGCCATCCGGGCCGCCGGCGGCGCGCCGTGGCTCGATCAGGACGACCTGGACTACGGCGATGTCATCGGCGAGGGCGTCGTCGCCGGCCTGCACGGCGCCGAGCTGGTGGCGGTGCTGGTCTCGGCGCGCTGGCGCGACGGCAAGGGCTGGTACGCCGGGGAGGAGGTCGACCGGGCCATCGACCGCTGGCGCCGCGAGGGCCGGGGGCGGGTGGTGCCGGTCCTGTACGACGGCGCCTCGCCGGACGCGATGCCCTACGGGCTGTATCGGCTCAAGGCGTTGCCGGTGGCTCCGGGCGGCTGGGCCGCGGCGGCCCGCGAGCTGGTGCGGGTGGCCGGCGGCGCGGCGCGGCCGATCGACGAGCGGCCGCCGGGCGACGTGCCGGCCGAGCATCGAGATGCGCTGGCGGCGTGGCTCGAAGACATCGCCGATCGCTTCGACGACGTGGACGGCCTGACGCCGGAGACCGGGGGCAAGTGCCTGTCGACGCTGTACGTCCGGCTGGACCAGCGCCCGATCGAGGGCGGCGCCCGCGAGGCGTTGCTGGGCCGCGAGCTGGGCGGGCTCGGCCGGCCGCTGGACGATCTGCTGCGGGCGCATCCGCAGGGGCGGTGGACGCTGCAAGGCGACCCCGGCGCGGGCAAGACGACGCAGCTGCGCCACCTCGCGATGCAGCGGGCCCGGGAGGCGCGGGACGAGCTGGCCGAGGGGCGGCTGGGCGCGGCGCGGATCCCGATCTTCGCGTCGCTGGCGGCGCTCGACCTGCGGCTGGACGAGCAGAAGGACGCCGACGCGGTGACGGTCGCGGTGGCCGAGCACCGGCAGCGGGCGCTGACCCGGCACGACGCGGCGGCGCTGGATGCGGCGCTGCGCTGGGCGATCGGCGCCGGGCGGGCGCTGGTGCTCTTGGATGGTTTCGACGAGGTCCGGCCGGAGTCGGTGCAGCGGGTGCGGCGGCACATCGCGCTGATCGAGCGGCGGTCGCAGGCGGCGAGCCTCGTGGTGACCAGCCGCCGGTTCGGGTACGTGACGCCCAACGACCAGTTCAGCGAGCTGGAGATCCTGCCGCTGGGGCCCATGCAGCAGCGCGAGTTGCTGAAGCGATGGGGGCTGACCGACACGCGCATCGATGGGCTGATGGCCCAGGTGGCCGGGCGGCCGGCGATGCAGGACATGGCCGGCAACCCCTTCGTGCTGACGCTGATGGCGCTGCTGGCCGGGGAGAGCGCCGCGCCGCTGCCGACGCGGCGGGTGGCGCTGTACCGCGCGGTGTTGGGGCGGCTGGGGCGACCGCGGCGGGCGGACGAAGAGGCCCGGACCGGGCTGTCGCCGGAGGCGTTGCGGGCCGCGCTGGGCGAGCTGGCGCTGGCGCTGTTGAAGGACCACGCCGGGCCGTGGACCGCCGAGGAGCTGGATCACCACCTCGCCGGTCTGCCCGCGACGGCGCCCCTGTTCGACCGGCTGGAGGACATACCGTTGGCGCTGGAGGCCGACACCGGGCTCCTGGTCGCGCTGGAGCGCCGGTTCGAGCGCAAGCGGATCGGGTGGCGGTTCCTGCACCGGTCGCTGATGGAGTGTCTGGCCGCCGAGGCGCTGCACCGGCGGGGCGAGGTGGCGGCCCGCAAGTTCGCGGTGCGGCTGGCCGGCAACGGGCCGTGGTACGCGCGGTGGACCTGGACCCGTGTCGAGCAGATCGGGCGCTGGGCCGAGGTCTACTGCCATCTCGCGGCGATGATGGACGCGCCGCAGCAATTCCTGGATGGCATCGCTGCGGTGCACCCCCGGCTGGCGATGCGGGCGATGATGAGCCTGGACGCGGTGCCGGTCGCCGACCTGCTCGGGGACGAGGTCGACCTGCGGGCGGTTGATCTGAAGCTGGTCCGGCTGCTGATCGAGGCGGTGCCCGACCGGCAGGTGCTGGCCCGGGCGCTCGTGCGGCTGGCGCGGGCCAACGTCCGCAACCAGGAGGGCTTGCAGCTCATCGCCGCCGGGCTGGTGGCCATCGGGGCCGAGGTCTTGTTGCCGACCGTGGCCGAGGTCGCCGGGGGCTGGGACGCCATCGGGGTGCCCCGGCGGGCGTGGGTCGACATCCCGGCGGGCCACTTCGTCATGGGCAGCCCACCCGAAGAGGCCGGACACCTCGGTGATGAAGGGCCGCAGCGCAGGATCTCCCTCAGCGCGTTCCAGATGGCCACGACGCCGGTGACCCAGGCGCTCTACGCGGTCGTCATCGGCCACAACCCGAGCCACTTCACGGGCGACTGGCGGCGCCCGGTCGAGCAGGTGAGCTGGGAGTACGCCGCCGCCTTCTGCGCGGCGCTGGCCGCGCTACAGGGGCAGCCCGTGCGGCTGCCGACCGAGGCCGAGTGGGAGTACGCCTGCCGGGCGGGCACCACGGCCCGCTTCTGGTCGGGCGACGCTGACGGCGACCTCGACCGCGTAGGCTGGTACGACAGGAACAGCGGCGGCCGGACCCACCCGGTCGGGCGGAAGCCGGCCAACCCCTGGGGCCTGTGCGACATGCACGGCAACGTCTTCGAGTGGTGTCGGGACTGGTTCGGTCGCTACCCCGCCCGCCCGGAGGCCGACCCGCCGGGCCCGCCCCATGGCACCAACCGGGTCATGCGGGGCGGGGCGTACGACGTCCTCGCCCGCTGGGCCCGGTCGGCGGCCCGCTACTTGGGGCACCCCGGGGTCCGGAACCGCAGGGTCGGTTTCCGCCTCGTCCGCGCCCCCCGAGCACCATGACCCAAGGTCATTGTTCCTTGATACGGTAGGAAAACGGTCGCCCCCGTCACCGCCCGGCCAACTGCTTCCGGCCGCGGTCGTCATTGCTTCCGCCGCCCTTCCGACCGCTTCCGCCCGCGGCATCCTCGAATCCCCCGGACCCCCGGTATGTTCCCGCCGCGGGGCGGCTGTGCTAGCGTCCGCCCGATGATGCAGTGGATCGACATCGCCGCCTTCCGGGGCCTCGAGCGGCTGCGGCTGGACGATCTGGGCCGGGTCAACCTGCTGCTCGGGCCCAACAACTCGGGCAAGACCAGCGTGCTCGAAGCCATCTCGATCGCGGCGGCGCCCGAGAGCCGGGAGACGTGGGTCCGGGCCGGGGCCTCCGGGGGGAGCTGGCCGTTCGCCCGGCACCGGGTGGGTCGCGAGCAGGTCCAGGGCATCGAGTGGCTGTTTCCCCGGCGGGATGGCGCGGCCGAGCGCCTTCGGATCGAGACCGACACCGGCGTGGCGAGCGCCGGCGTCACCCGGCTCGTGGCCCCTGCCTCCGACCTGCCGGATGGCTTCATGCCGTTCTTCCTGGCAGGCGCCGCCGGACGCGAACTCGCCGCCCTTCCATCTCGACGCGGCGTTCGGGTGGCTTTGCGCTGGACGGCCACGCAGGCCACCGCAGGCGATGCCGAGAGAGAGTGGGAGTTCTGGGATCTGACGCTCTCCGGCGAGGAAGAGGACGAGCGCCGTGCTTCTTCCCTGGTCATGCTCAACGGCTTCTCCCACCGCCACGAAGCCTTGCTGCAACTCCAGGTCTCCGCGCTGATCAAGGCCGGCCGCAAGCGCGCGATCGTCGAGCTGCTCGGGCGCATGGACCCCGACATCCGCGACATGCACATCCTCGCCGACGATGACCGGGGCCACGGCATCTTCGTCGAGCACGCCCGCCTCGGCGTCGTGCCGCTGACCACCTTCGGCGACGGCATGCGGCGCACCCTGCACTTCGCCGCCGGGGTCATCCAGGCCCGGGGCGGCGTCCTGCTCATCGACGAGATCGAGATCGCCATCCACACCTCGGTCATCGGCTCGATCTTCGACTGGCTCGTCGACGCCTGCGTCGAGCACGACACCCAGCTCTTCGTGACGACCCACAGCCTCGAAGCGGTCGACGCCATCCTCGCCGGGCGCTCCGAGTCGCTCGACGACATCGTGAGCTACCGCCTCGAAGACGGGCGGCTGCAGAAGCGGCTCTCCGGCGCGCAGCTCCACCGGCTGCGGTTCAAACGCGGGCTCGAGGTCCGCGGGTGAAGCGGGCCTTCATCGCGGTCGAAGGCCCGCACGACGTCGAGCTGATCGGCGCCCTGTTCCGCTCCCTCGATCCGAAGCGCCGCCGCGTCCGGCTGCTCGCCGAGCTGGACGACTTCTGGCGCCCGCTCGTCCCCGAGCGCTTCCCCCATCAGGGCGACCTCGCTCGCCGGGTGCCGGTGCCGGTCTTCTTCGTCGGCGGGTCCCGCTCGCTGGCGGTGATGGCCGACCGCGGGGACAGCGGCGTCGTCGACTCCATCCGCGGCGCGCTCGACGCGCTCAACGACGCGCCGGACATCATCGACGCCGACGACCTCACCGGCCCGGCGCGCTGGGACCGGTTCCGCGCATCGAAAGCAGCCCGGGAGCTGGGCGACCTTCTGCCGACGCAGGCCGGCCGCGTGCTGCCGGGCCCGTCGCGTGTCGGCGCCTTCGTGCTGCCCGACGGCGAAGGGCCGGGTACCCTCGAAGACTTGTTGCTGGACGCGGCGGGTATCGTCTATCCGACCTTGCTGGCCGGCGCCGAGACATACATCGCCGACGCCGCTCCCCATATCGCCGCCCTGCCCCGCGACGATCGCAAGGCGATCCAGAAGCCGGCCGGGGCCCGCAAGGCGACCGTCGCCTGCGTGGGCGCCATCCTGAAGCCGGGCAAGGCCATCCAGGCGTCGATCCAGGACAACTGCTGGTTCCGCACGCCCGAGGCGCTGGCCCTGCCCCGGGTAGCGGCGGCGCGTGAATGGCTGGCCGACCTGCTCGAACTGTCCCTTCCGAGGTGAGCCGGCCGAGGGCCCACGCCTCGACCGGCCACCCCGCACACTCGACGCCCAGCCGGGGACCGGATAGATTGCGGCGGTGATCGAGCGCCTGACCATCTCCGGCTACCGCGGCTTCGAGCGCGTCGAGCTGCGCGACCTCGGCCGCCTCAACCTGCTCGTGGGCCGCAACGGCGCGGGCAAGACCAGCCTGCTCGAAGCCGTCCGGCTGGTGGCCACGGGCCTGTCGAACCCCACCGAGATCCCGGGCGTGCTGTGGGCCGCGGCGCAGCGCCGGGGAGAGGTCGTCGCCGATCATGCGCGGCTGCGCCACGTCGTGCACCGGGGTCGGCTCGATGACGCCGACATCTCGCTCGAGACAGACCGAGGCTCGATCCGCCTGCGGCTCGTGCAGGACCACGGGCCGAAGCTGAAGCTCCTGCGAGAGCCGGTGAAGCCCGGCGACGACGTCGGTGAGCGCCCGCGGTGGCATCTGGTCGACGCCGACGCGCTCGACCGACCGCGGGATCAGGAGCTGCGGGACGCGGAGGGCTGGGCGGTCCATCCCATCGTCGGCCCCGAGATGGCGAGCGCCGAGACGCTCGCCGAGATGTTCGGGCGCATCGTGCTGACCCCCGAGGAAGACCGGCTGACCGCCGCCTTGAAGGCGATCGAGCCGCGCCTGCTCCGGCTGGCCGCGACCGGCGAGCAGCCGCACCTGGTCGCCCGCCTCGAAGGCATCGCCGAGCGGCTGCCGCTGGGCAACCTCGGCGGTGGCATCCGGCGCATGGCGCAGCTCTGGCTGTCGTTCGCCCTGGCCGGCGGGCGGCCGCTGCTGGTCGACGAGATCGACGCGGGCTTGCACCACTCGGTGATGGTCGACATGTGGCGCCGGGTCCGGCATCTGGCCGCCGAGCACGACCTCCAGGTCTTCGCCACCACCCATAGCTGGGACTGCGTCGCGGCGTTGGGTTCGATGTGCATCGACGACGACGTCCCGGCCGGAGAGGTCTCGCTGCAACGCGTCGAGCCCGGCGCGCGCCGAGCGGTCGCCTACTCGGCCGAGCGCATCGCCCTGGCCGCCGAGCGCGGCATCGAGGTCCGCTGAGTGCCGCTCAAGAACCCGAAGCGGCTGCTGGTGGAGGGCGCGGACGAGAAGCGGACGGTGCCCGAGCTGGTCGAAGCGCTCGGGGTACCCTGGGGCGAGCGCCGCGCGGAGTGGATCGTCGAGATCCAGGACGAAGGCGGCCGATCGAACCTGCTCGACCCCGCGCGCCTCTCGCTGCACCTCGATGATCCGACGTTGACCCACCTGGGGTTGATCGTCGACGCCGACACCGACGCTGTAGCGACCTATCGCGCAACGCGCGCCCTGTGCCTCACCCACTTCCCGACGCTGCCCGAGGCGGCGACCGGCGCGGGGGCGGTCGTCACCGAGTCGGGGAAGACGCTCGGCATCTGGGTCATGCCCGACAACCTCGGGCCGGGCATGCTGGAGACCTTTCTCGGCCTGCTCGCCCGGGGAGATGTCACGCTGTGGGACCACGCCGGAGCGGCGACGGCGCGTGCCGTCGAGCTGGGCGCCCCGCTCAAGCCGACCCATCTGGACAAGGCCCACATACACACCTGGCTGGCATGGCAGAGCCCGCCCGGCCGCCAGCTCCACGACGCGATCAAGCAGCACCAACTGCGCCCGGGCGCGCCGGTCGCGGACGACTTCCTGGCGTGGTTCCGCCGGACGTTCGACGTGTAGCGCCGACGGCCCGCCGCCTCAGAGCCGCCCCAGCGCCCGGGCCACCTTGGCCGCGTCGGGGCGGGCGTAGGGATCGGCCCGCAGCATCTCGGCCACCACCGCCCGCAAGCCGTCGGGCACCGGCGTCTGGCGGGCGTTCTTCGCCGGCAGGTCGGGTGCGCCGCCCTTCTTGGCCTCGATGAGCTGGCCCATCGTCTGCCCCCAGAAGGGCAGCAGCCCGGTGACCATCCGGAAGATGACCGTACCCAGGGCGTAGACGTCCGCCGCCGGGCCGTAGCGGCTCTCGAACTGCTCCGGCGCCATGTAGGCCGGCGTGCCATAGCGCCGCCCGCCGCCCAGCAGACGGTCCAGATCGGCCCGGGCGAAGCCGAAGCCGAAGATCACCGGCAACGGGGGCAGGCCGGGGCGGTCTTGCAGGATGATCCGGTGTGACTTCAGGTTGAGGTGCACCACGCCCGCCGCGTGGGCCGAGGCCAGCGCCGAGGCGAGCTGGCGGGCGATGTCGATGGCCACCGGCGGGTCGAGGACCCGCTCCTTCTTCTGGCGCTCGAGCAGGCTCGGGCCCTTCAGCAGCGCCCCGGCGACGTAGGGCAGGCCGTCCGCGCCGACGCCGTAGTCGTAGATCCGGGCGATGTTGGGGTGCCACATGCGGCCGGCGGCGCGGGCCCGGGAATGGAAGAAGTCGGTGCCGTCCTCGAAGCCCAGCCGCGAGACGCCCTCGGGGTGCATGACCCGCAGCGCGACGGTGCGGTCGAGCGCGGTCTGGGTCGCCTCGAAGATGCGGGCGGTCGAGCCGGCGCCGATCATCTCGACGACGGTGTAGGGCTCGATGGGGTCGGCCGGCGGGGGCTGGGTGCCCACCGGCGCGGTCGGCGGCAGCGGCTCGCGGGGCAGATCGTCGAGGCCGTCGATGCTGTCGAGGTCGAGCATCGCGTCGGGGTCGGTCGCGTCGGGGTCGGCGTCCGCCGGAGGCGCGGTCACCGCGGCCATCATCGAGGCCGTCGGCGGCAGCCGGACCGCCGGGCCCTGGGGCTCCGCGGCGGGCTCGGGGGTCGGGGGGTCGGGGGCCGGCGAGTGCGCGGTCGGATCCTTCGCCGCCGCCTGCTGGTAGGGGTCGTCGGCGGCCTCGACCACCGAGATCAGATCCCGGCGCACGGTCCGCAGCAGCCGGCGGGCCGAGTAGTGCCCCGCGCCGGGGCGCTCGAGGTACTCGGTGAGCATGTCCAGGCCCCGCTCGATGCTGCTCGCCCGGGCCTTCATGTTGGGCCGCAGCCGGCCGCGGTCGACGCCTTCGAGGCGGGCCCGCAGGGCGGCCAGCTCGTCCAGCGCGCCTTCGATCCAGCCCTGGCCCGACTGCCCCTGCTGCACCACGGCCCGCAGCGCGCCGATCATCGCCCGGCAGTGGCGGTAGCGCTCGCCGGGGGTGGGGGCGAGCGCCTTGGCCAGCGCGGCGAACAGCGCCGGGCTCATCGCCTCGGGCCGGTCGAGCGGGGCCCGCACCGCGCCCTGGCGCCGGCGCACGGCCTCCAGCGGGGTCGGGCCGGTGGCGGGGAAGGGCACCTCGCCCACCACGCACTGCCACAGGATCGAGCCGACGGTGTGCAGGTCGGAGCGCTTGCCGACGGTGGTATTGCCCGCCATCTGCTCGGGGCTCATGTAGGGCGGGGTGCCGTGGATGATGCGGTCGTCGGTCTTCATCGAGTCCGGCGCCCGGGCGTCGTGATCCCGGATCCAGATGCCGAGGTCGGCGATCTTGACCCGCCACACCCCGTCCCGCTCGTCGACGAACATGTTCGACGGCTTCAGGTCGCGGTGCACCATCCGGTAGAAGTGCATGATCTCGAGCGCTTCGAGCAGCGCGACGCCCAGCCGGGCGGCCTGGATCGACGAGAGCTGGCCCGCCCGCAGCACCTTGGCCAGCGTGGGCCACTTCACCAGCTCCATGACCAGGTACGGCTCGTGGCCGGTGTCGTAGCCGAAGGTGCGCACGTAGGCCGGCGAGCGGCCGAGCAGCGCGGCGGCGGCGGCCTCGTGCTCGAAGCGCTCCTTCTGCACCGCCAGCGTCGCCTCGTCGACCCGCTGGCCGACCTTGACCGCCCGGGCGAGCGCGTGGCCGCTGGCGTCGGCCGGCGCCGAGCGATCGGCGGCGACGAACACCGCGCCCATCGCGCCCCGGCCGAGCAGCTTGTGGAATCGGTAGCGGTCGTTGAGGTCGAACGGCATGCCGGCCCAGCCGTCGGCCGGGCGGGGCGCGCCGCAGGTGGCGCAGCGGTCGGGGTCGCCCGGCGGGGCCACCTGCCAGCAGCGGCGGCACAGGCTGCCCTGCTGCACCGCGAGCGGGTCGACCCGGGCCTCGACCGGCGCGGCGTGCGCGCTCTGCTCGACCTCGTCGTGGGTCGCGGTCTGCGAGGGGTTGGCCATCACTTCGGTCATGCCGTCACCTCCAGGTACCCGGCGTCTTCGGGTCCTGAATGTCGCGTAGCCCCTCCGGCGGCGGATGTCCAGCCACGCGGCGCGTCGCGCCGGCGAACGTGACCCCGAGCAGCAGCAGGAGCCACGCCGGGCCCGTCGGCCGGGATCCCGGCGCGGCGGTGCAGCCGTCGTCCTTCGAGCGGGGGCAGTGCTGGAGGCGCTCGGCGGTCGGCGCCCGCTGCTCGATGAGGATCGCGCAGCGCTCCTCGCGGCTGCGGGCCTCGAAGGGGCGGTCGTCGACCGGGTCGCAGGCGTCGCCGATGCCGTCGCCGTCGAGGTCGGGCTGCTCGGGGTCGACGGTGATCGGGCAGCCGTCGAGCTCATCGGCGATGCCGTCCCCGTCGTCGTCTTCGTCGCAGGCGTCGCCGATGCCATCTTCGTCGGTGTCGGTCTGGTCGTCGGCGAGCCGCGGGCAGCCATCCGTGAGGTCGGGGGTGTCATCCCCGTCGTCGTCGGGATCGCACACGTCGCCGAGGCCATCGCCGTCGAGGTCGGCTTGATCGGGGTCGTGGGCCAGCGGGCAGAGGTCGAACGGGTCGTTGACCCCGTCGTCGTCGTCGTCGGGGTCGCAGGCGTCGCCGATGCCATCCCCGTCGGTGTCGGTCTGGTCGTCGGGCTCGCGGGGGCAGCGATCGGACGCGTTGAGGGTGCCGTCGCCGTCGATGTCGGGGTCGCAGGCGTCGCCGATCCCATCGTCGTCGAGGTCGAACTGCTCGACGTTGGCCACGTCGGGGCAGTTGTCGACGTCGCCGGTGATGCCGTCTCCGTCGGCGTCGGTGCAGGCGTCGCCCCGCCCATCGCCGTCCCGGTCGAGCTGGTCCGGGTTGGCGACGCGGGGGCAGTTGTCCCGGGGGGCGCCGATCACAGCCATGTCTTCGGCCGCCTGCTCGATCTCGTAGTACTCGTCGGCCCAGCCGTCGCGATCCTGGTCGACCCGGTCGTTCGTCGGGTCGCAGCCCATCGCGCACTCGTTGGCTTCATCGACGGCGTCATCGAAGTCATTGTCCCGGCCGTCGCTCTGGGGGCCGCAGATGCCGTCGTCGCAGTTGGTGACGCCGTCTCCGTCCATGTCGGGGTCGCAGGCGTCGCCGATGCCATCGCCGTCGGTGTCGGTCTGATCGGGGTTGTAGATGCGGCGGCAGTTGTCCTCGGGTTCGGACGGCGGCGGGTCCCGGCCGGGCCACTCGGCGAAGGGGTGTTCGTGTTCGAAGTACTCGTCCACGAAGCCGTCGGCGTCGTTGTCGAACAGATCGCGCTCGCCGGTGCGGCAGCGGGTGCCGGGCGCGCACTCGGCGGCTTCGTCCACGTAGCCGTCGCGATCGTTGTCGTAGCCGTCGTCCTCGGGGTGGCAGATGGCATCGCCGCCGCAGTCGAGGATGCCATCGCCGTCGTCGTCCGGGTCGCAGGCGTCGCCCAGGCCGTCGGCGTCGATGTCGGGCTGCTGCACGAAGGACGGGCGCTCGGGGTCGACCCGCCGGGTGCCGTCGCTGTAGACGAACGGGCAGATGTCTTCCGGGCGGTTCTGGAGGTCGGGGTTGGCCGGGACGGGCAACACATCGTTGTCGGCGTCGGGGTCGCAGACGTTGCCCACGGTGTCGTTGTCGTCGTCGTCGTCGTCGTCGTCGTCGTCGACGACGACGACAACGA
>JAUHYW010000067.1 GCA_030426085.1 bacterium
CTCGCCGCGGCGGCCGCTGCCGCCCACGCTGCCCGGGGTGCTGTCGCCGCAGCTCCCGTGGTGTGCGCCTCCGGCGCCGCCGCTGCCGCCCCGTCCGCCGGGTGATCCCGCGGCGCCGCGGGCGCCGTCGTCGTCGTCGACGCCGCCGTTGCCGCCGCCGCCGCCATGGGTCGGGCCGTCGTCGCACATCGTCTGCCCGCCGCCGCCCCCGACCCGCCGATCGCAGTTCTGGAAGATGTTCGAGCTGTCCTGGGCGTCCAGCCCGCCGGTGCCCGCGGACCCGTTCTGACCGCTGCCGCCGTCCTGGCCCCGCGCGCCGTCGCCGCCCCGGCCCGAGCGGATGGTGCAGTCGCGGATCGTCAGCTCAGCGCTGTCGACGACGGTCATGGCGACGCTCGCGCCGCCGGGGGCCTCGTTGTCGGCGCTCTCGATGCGCACCCGCTGGATCTCGGTCGCCTGATCGACCCCCCGGGCGAAGACGGAGCGGTGCCCCCCACGGATGATGGTCTCGAGGCCGCCGTTGCGCTGCCACCCACGGGCCGCGTCGTAGCCGCCGTAGATGTTCACCCCGGGGACGAGCTCGACGGCCTCGCCGTACAGCCCGTGTGAGACGTACACGTCGTGGCCCCGCTCGACCGCGAGCAGCAGGGCGGCCCCGATGCTGCGGACCGGGCTGCGACGCCCGCCGTCGGCCTCATCGTCCCCCGAGGCGGCGTCCACGTACACCGCGCGGCTCGCGTCGCCGTCGATCCCATCGCAGTTGGCGTCGATGCCATCCCGATCGGGGCGATCGACGTCGCTCTGGAAGAAGCACTCCACCTCGCACCCGTCGGCCGTGACGCCGTTGAGATCGACCCAGCCGGCCCGGCAAGGCCCCATGACGCAGCGCCCCTCTTCACACGCGGGCACGGCGTTGGCGAAGGTGCATCGGTTGCCGCAGCGCCCGCAGTGGTCCGGGTTGCCGGCCACGTCGTAGTCCTCGTCGGTCTCGCCGTCGCAGTCGTTGTCGAGGCCGTCGCAGTCGAACGCGTCCTCCTCGCCCTGGGTCGGCGGGTAGCGACAGTCCCAGGCGCCTTGGAGGCAGAGCGGGGCGGCCTGGGCGCAGATGCCGAGGGCGAGGCAGACCCCATCGGGGGGCAGCAGGCTCTCGTCGACCCGGAAGTCGCAGTCGTCGTCGACGCCGTTGCAGTCCTCCGACCCGCCCTCGTTGATCGCGACGTCCGTCTCGTCGCAGTCGATGCCGGCGCAGTCCGCGCCCGTCCCGTAGCCGTCCCCGTCGGGGTCGTCGCAGCCGGCGCACAGGCCGGACTCGGGCACGCATTGCCGCGAGGACTGGCCCTCCTCGGCGGGCACGTCCTCACAGATGTAGCCCTCGGGGCAGGGCGCGTCGGTGCAGTCTTCGGCGCAGTGCATGCCCCGCCCGATGGGCAGGCAGCGGTCGGGCGGGTCGTCGCAGTCGTCATCCGACGCGCACGGCTGGCAGAGGTCGGTGATGTCGGGGATGCAGACGAAGGTGACGTCGACCCCGGCGTTGTCCAGCGACGCGCAGCGAGCGCCCGGCGGGCAGTCTTCGGGCCCGGCGCAGCGATCACTGCAGATCGAGCCCTGCTCGCTCTCGATGCACAGCCCGCTGCAGCACTCGTCGCCGGCCTGGCACGCGTCGCCATAGCGCCCGAGCGAGCAGCCGTCGATCTCCGAGTCGCGGAGCGGTTCGAAGCGTTCGAGGTCGAGCCCGGCGTCGCTCGGGGCGACCGATGTGGCGTCGGCGCAACCCAGGGCGAACCCGCAGGTGAGGGCGAGGAGGGCGGCCGGCGTGATGCGGTGGGGCTTCATGGCGGGAACGTATCAAGCGGGCCGAGGGGCGTTCAACGGCCCGTCAGGCCGAACGACGGCGGCGCCCGATGCGCCGCCGCCACCCGAATCGGGCTGCCGCCGTCGAGCGGCGCTCCCCACGCCGACCGACAGGGGCATGATGGGCCAATGGGGCGGGATCGGTTCAAGCCGCGCCGCAACCGCACTCGGTGCAACGCTTTTGTGAGTGACTGTCAGTGGGAGCCCGCGTCCCTGAAGGCTTCGAGCAGGGCTCGGCGCTCGCTGTCGAGCGCGGTCGGGATCTGCACCACCACCCGCAGGTGCATGTCGCCCCGCCGGGCCCGGCCCCGCTCGACCGAGGGCAGACCCTTGCCCCTCAGCTTCACCAGCGTCCCGGGCTGGGTGCCGGGCTCGATGTGCAGCGTCTCGGTGCCGTCGAGCGTCTCGAACTCGACCTCGTCGCCGAGGCAGGCCTGGACCATGTCGATCTCGACCTCGCCGAGCAGCTCGGTGCCGTGGCGCTCGAAGCGCGGGTGGTCGGAGACCGTGATGACCACGTAGAGATCACCCGGCGGACCGCCCGGGTTCGACGATCGCTGCCCCTTGCCGCTGACCCGCAGCTTCATGCCGTGGTCGATGCCCGCCGGGATGCGGACCTTGACCCGGTCGGAGATCTGCTTGCCGCCCGTACCCCGGCACGCCCCGCACGGGTTGGCGACGACGCGCCCCTCACCGCGGCACCGGGGGCAGGCCGTGCGCATGGTGATGAAGCCCCGGTTGACCGCGACCTGACCCTGCCCCCCGCAGGTCTGGCACGTCGTCGGCTCGCTGCCCTCCGCCGCGCCGCTGCCGTCGCAGGTGTCGCAGTCGACGGTGCGGGGGATGTCCACCTCCCGCTCGATGCCGGTGAGGCAATCGGCCAGCGTCAGCTCCATGTGCATCCGCAGGTCGGCCCCCCGCGACACCCGCCGCCGGCCCCCGCCGCCGAAGCCTCCGAAGAGATCGCCGAACAGATCTCCGAACTGGCTGAAGATGTCGCCGATGTCGGAGAAGCCGCTGAAGCCCTGGTTCTCGAGGCCCTTCTTGCCGTAGCGGTCGTAGATCTGGCGCTTCTGATCGTCCGACAGCACCTCGTAGGCTTCGCTGATCGCCTTGAACCGCTCCTCGGCCTCGGCGTCGCCCGGGTTGCGATCCGGGTGATACTGCATGGCCTGCTTGCGATACGCCTTCTTCAGCGTGCGTGCGTCGGCGTCGCGGGACACACCGAGCAGTTCGTAGTAGTCGTCGGGCATCGGTCTCTCGGCTCGTCTGCGGGGATTGTCGGCCGAGACTAGGCACGCGCCGCGGCTTGTCAACCGCCCGCCGGGAGACGGGGGACATCCGCGGCCTCGGGGGGCCGCTTGTGCGGCGTCCGGCCATCTGATACTGCCGACTCCACCGTCGAGTGCACGCTGGAGGCGATCCATGACCCGAATCCTGGTGGCCGATACGCTGTCGTCCGGCGCCGTCGAGGTGCTGGCCGCGACGCCCGGTTTCTCGGTGGACGTCCGCACGGGGCTGTCGGCGGAGGCCCTCGCCGCGATCGTCGGCGACTACGACGCGATCCTGGTGCGCCGCCCGACCCGGATCGACGCGCCGGTCATCGCGGCCGCCGAGCGCCTGCGCATGATCGGGCGCGCGGGCATCGCGACCGACAACGTGGACGTCGAGGCCGCCACCCGCCGGGGGGTGGTGGTGATGAACACGCCCTTCGGCAACGCCACGACGGTCGCCGAGCACGCGATCGGGCTCGTCTTCGCCCTGGCCCGCTCGCTGCCCCGGGCGGCGGCGTCGATGGCTCGCGGGGAGTGGGCTCAGGCGTCCCTCGAGGGGCGGCAGCTCGCAGGCAAGACGCTGGGCATCATCGGGCTGGGCACCGTCGGCCGGCTCGTCGCGCGCCGGGGGCAGGGCCTGGACATGACCGTCATCGGCTTCGATCCGTGGGTCGACGCGGTCGACGTGCAACGCCAGATCGACATCGACGTCGTCAGCTTCGCCGAGCTGTTCGCCCGGGCCGACTTCATCTCGCTGCACGTCCCCCACACCGACCGCACCCATCACTTCATCGGCGAGGCGGCCTTCGTCGCGATGAAGCGCGACGCCTGCCTGATCAACTGCGCCCGGGGCGGGCTCATCGACGAGCTGGCGCTCGAGAAGGCGCTCGACGCGGGCGAGATCGGCGGGGCCGCCCTGGATGTGTTCGAAGAGATGCCGCCCCCGGCGGATCATCCGCTGCGGCGGCATCCGCGGGTCATCGCCACGCCCCACCTGAGCGCGCAGACGCCCGAGGCCCTCGAAGCGGTCTCCCGCCAGCTCGTGGCCCAGACCCGGGACTTCTTCCTCGACGGGGTCGTGGCCCACGCCGTCAACAGCCCCCGGCTCACCCTCGAGCAGATCAAGCGCCTGGCGCCGCACCTCGACCTCGCAGCGCGGATCGCGACCATCGCCGGGCAGTTCGTCGGGCCGGATCTGAAGAGCGTGCGTCTGGTGGCCGCCGGCGACTTCGATCCCGATGATCTCGAGCCGCTCGAGGCCCACATGCTCGGCGCGCTGCTCGAAGCGAGCCGGGGTGAGCCGGTGCCGCCCGTGGCGGCGCGGGTGATCGCCCGGGATCAGGGGATCCACATCGAGACCGTGGCCCGGGACGGGGAGACCGACTTCAGCAACCTCATCCGGGTCGAGGTGCGGGGCGCCGACGGCGCGCGCCGCTGCATCGAAGGGGCGGTCTTCGGTCGACGGGAGCTGAGGGTGGTCGGCGTGGACGGGCACCGGCTGGATCTGGTGCCCGAGGGGCACATCCTGGCGATCCGCAATCACAACCGACCCGGGGTCATCGGGGCGGTCGGCACGACGCTCGGGCGCCACGGCATCAACGTCGCGCGCATGGCCCTCGGGCTGCGCGGCGCCGACGACGAGGCGCTGGCGCTGTGGTGCACCGACACCGGCGTCGGCGATGACGTGCTGACGGAGCTGCGTGGGCTGGAGGGGATCGCCGACATCCGGCGGATCGAGCTGCCCCTGGTGGATGCTGCCCCTGGTGGATGAATCAGTCAGGGGCGCGGGCGCGGTAGGCGATTCACGGGGTGGGCGCGGGCGTGGGAGGCCATTCACGGGGTCGGGAGGGGCGTCGACGTCGCGGGCCGGCGACGTCGACGCTGCCGGACTCAGCGGCCGCGGCGGTGCCCCCGGTCGCCGCGATGGCCGCGGTCGCTCCGCCGGCTGCGGTTCGGCTTCGCCCGCCGGCTGCGGTTCGGCTTCGCGGGCCGGTAGCTGCTGCCGCGCGGCACGTAGGCGTCACCCCGGGGGCGATAGGCCGCCGGTCGGGTCGCCGGGACGCGGCGGGCCGGGCGATAGTGGCGGGCCGGCGGGTGGCCGCGGTAGTAGCGGTGATAGTGCGGGTGGCGATGCCAGGCCAGCCGGGCCCGGCGCTCGGCGGCCCGCGCCCGGGCCTCCGCCCGGCGGGCGGCCTCGAGGCGGCGCTGCGCGTCGCGGTAGCGCTGGCGCTCGCTGCGGATGACGATGCGCAGATCACCCAGCTCGATGCGCAGGCGGCGGGCGCGCTCGGAGGCGCGTCGGGCCCGCCGCCGATCGGACCGGCGCTCGGCGATCCGCGCCTCCCGCTCGGCCTCGGCGGCCCGGCGCTCGGCATCGGCGGCCCGTCGCTCCGCGTCCGCCGCCCGCTCCCGGGCCTCGTCGTGCCGACGCTCGGCGCGGGTCCGGTCGCGCTCGTTGCGGTCCAGCTCGGCCACGGCGGCGTCGGCCCGGTCGCGGAGTTGATCGTGTTCGGTGGATGCCGGGCGGGCAGAGGCTGCCAGCGGGACGGCGAGGGTGAGGGTGAAGAGGGCGGCCAGGGTCTTCAGGCGCTTCATGGGAGCCTCCTTTGTGGGCAACGCCCGTTCTCTCGGGCGGGTTCGGTCGGCACGACGAGGCCTCCCGGCTCCCATTCAGAAAAAATTCTCGGGTGGCCCCGTCGCCGCAGGCTCGACGCACGCTCGCTGTGCATCCGCCCTCGGAGACGGGTAGGATGCGGCCGATGAGAACGCTGCCCACCGCCTCCCTGGTCCTGTGCGCCGTGCTCGCGGGCGGCCTACCCTCGCGCGCGCTCGCCGAGCCGAGGCCGACAGCGGTGGATCCGGACGCCGCGCTCCGGGGCGCGATCCGCAGCGAGCCGGGCGAGGCCGAGCACTACGAGGCGCTCGGGCGGGCGCAGTTGAAGCGCCGCGACTTCGACGGGGCCATCGCGACCTACCGAGCGCTGGTCGAGCGGGTGCCGGCGTACGCCCGCGGGCGCTATCGGCTGGCGTTCGCGCTGCGCAAGGCCGGCCGGTTCGACGAGGCGGCGGCGGCATACCGCGCCTACGTCACCGCCGCTCCGGAGGATCCCGACGGATACTTCGGGCTCGCGCGCACGCTGGAGAAGCTCGCTCGCCCGGCCGAGGCCCGCGACGCGTACGCCCGCTACGTCGAGATCGAGACCCGGCCCTCCGAGGCGAAGTGGGTCGAGCGGGCCCGACGCCGGATCGCGGAGATCGACGCCGCGCAGGCAGCGCCCGAACCCGAAACCACCGCGGCGGCGCCCCCGGCGAGGGCCCCGACCCCGACGAGCCCGGCCCCGCCGACCTCGCCGCCACGGCCCATCGAGGACGCGGCGCCGGCATCCGGTGGCGGTGAGCTGCTCGCCGACTCTCCGATCGACCGGCGGGCGGCGGCGGTCGATCCGGACGCTGCGTTCGCCGCGAAGCGCTACGCCGAGGCGGCGGCCGGCTATCTCGCCCGGGTCGAGGCCCGACCCGACGCCGTGGGGCTGCACTACAAGGCCGCGGTGGCGGCCGCCCTGGCGGGTGATCCGGTGACGGCGCGCCGGGCTGCGCTCGCGGCCGCGCGGACGAACCCCGGGTGGGCCCCGCCGGAGCGGGTCTCGCGGATCATGAGCGCCGAGATCGCCCGGATGCGTCGCCCCGACGAGCCGGGCGCCGCGCAGGCGATGCGCGACGGGCGACTGCGCACGGCGGCCCGGCTGGCGCTCGACGCGGAGGCCGCCGACCAGGGCTCGCTGCATTGGATCCGAGGGCGCGCGCTGGCCCGGTCCGGCCGCTACGACGAGGCGCTCGACGCGCTCAAGCAGGCGGCGGCGCGATATCCGGCCGATCCGAATCTCTGGGCCGAGCTGAGCATCGTCTCTGCCAGGCGAGGTGACACCGCAGCGGCGCAGCGCTTCCTGGCCATCGCCGCCGCCGTCGCGCCGGGCGGTCACCCCCTGGCCGGCGCGCCCCCCAGGCCCGCCCAACCCACTTCGGTCGAGGCACCATGAAGGACGACAGTCGACCCCCCGAGGACGAACCGCAGGAGGAGGAGCCCGGCGCCCGCCGGCCCCGAGAGAAGCTGCTCGCCGGCCTCGTGCGCAAGGCGATCAGCCAGGGGGTGGAGGCGATCAGCGACGACAAGACCCGGGACGCGATCGTCGCCGAGGTGCTGCGCAAGGCGCGGCAGACGGGGCACCTCGTCGTCGACACGACCGAGGACTCGGTGCGCCGCCTGGTCGGTGATCTGCCGCTGCCCAAAGAGGTCGTCGATCGCATCGTCGCCCGGTTCGACGACTACAAGGTCGACGTGCTCGAGGCGGTGAAGGAAGAGCTGCACGACTTCCTCGATCGCATCGATCTGGGGCACGAGCTGCAGAAGGCGCTGACCAGCCTCTCGCTCGAGGTGAGCACCGAGATCCGGTTCATCCCCAACGACAAGAAGGTCGGGCGGGTCAAGGCGGACGTGAAGTCGAAGACCCGGGTCCGGCGCACCGGCCCGCGGCGTCGGCGGAAGGACGGCGACGCGAAGGACGGCGACGCGAGGGACGGAGACGAGGCCTCGGCGGGCGACGCACAGACCGACGACGCCGAGACGTAGCCCGCGCTGATGGCCGGGGCGATGCCCGAGCGGGTCGCCTCGGGCGCCGGGCACCGATTGACCGCGCGGATCCGTTTCGGTTAGAAGACTGCGACTTCCACCGACCCCGGGAATGGCATGCGGGTCTACACCTTCGGGAGCGGCACCGCCGAAGGGCGGCTCGACCTCGTCGAGCAGCTCGGCGGCAAGGGTGCAGGCCTCGCGGCCATGAGCCGCATGGGTGTGCCCGTGCCCCCGGGGTTCACGATCACCACCGACGCCTGCCGCGCCTTCCACGCCGACGGCGGGCGCAGCCTGCCCGACGGCCTCCTGCCCGAGTTGGAGCGCGGCCTGACCCACCTCGAATCGGCGACCGGGCGCCGCCTGGGTGACCCGAACCACCCGCTGCTGGTCTCGGTGCGCTCCGGCGCGGCCGTCTCGATGCCCGGCATGATGGACACGGTGCTCGACGTTGGGCTCACCCGGGCCAGCCTCGACGGGCTGGCCGCCATGGGCGCGGGGCGCCGCTTCGCGCTCGACAGCTACCGCCGCCTGATGGAGATGTACGCCGAGATCGTGCACGGCCTCGATCCGTCGACGCTCATCGGCCTGCGGGACGACATCCTCGAGCTGGCTCGGGTCACCGAGCTCGCCGCGCTCCCGCTGGAGTACCTCGAGGGCCTGTGCGCGGCCTACGAGAAGGCGATGGCCGAGGCCGACGCGCCCTTGCCCGAGGCGCCCAGAGCGCAGTTGTTCGGCGCGATCGAGGGCGTCTTCCGCTCCTGGAATACCCGCCGGGCGATCAACCACCGGCGCGCGGCCGGCATCCCCGACGACCTGGGCACGGCGGTGACCGTCCAGGCGATGGTCTTCGGCAACCTCGGCCCCGACTCGGCGACCGGGGTCGCGTTCACCCGCCATCCGACGACGGGCGAGCCGCGGCTGTCGGGCGAGTACCTGCCCGACGCCCAGGGGGAGGACGTCGTCGGCGGCGCGCACCACGTCCGGCCGCTGGCCCGGGCCGACGGGCTCAACACCGACGAGAGCCTGGAGGCGACGGCCCCGGCGGTCTTCGCCGAGCTGCAGTCGATCGCGCAGGTGCTCGAAGGGCACTTCCGCGAGGTGCAGGATCTGGAGTTCACCATCGAGGGCGGGCGGGTGTGGATGCTCCAGACCCGCCCGGCGAACCGCTCGGTGCGAGCTGCGGTGCGGGCCGCGGTGGAGATGGCCCGGGAGGGCATGATCGACCGCGACGAGGCGCTGCGCCGGGTCGATCCGGAGAGCCTCACCCGCCTGCTGCACCCCAGCGTCGACGCGCACGCCCGGCCCCGGGTCCTCGCCCGCGGCCTGCCCGCCAGCCCGGGCGCCGTCTCGGGCATCGCCGTCTTCGATCCCGACACCGCCGTCGAGCGGGCCGGGGCCGGGGATCGGGTCATCCTGGTCCGAGTCGAGACCTCCACCGAAGACATGGACGCCATCCGCGCCGCCGTGGGCGTATTGACGTCCCGCGGCGGCCTCACCAGCCACGCGGCCCTCGTGGCCCGGGGGCTGGGCCGCTGCTGCGTGACCGGCTGCGCCGACATCGTCGTCGACGAGCGGCGGGGGCGGTTCCGCATCCGGCGGGGCAGTCAGGTCGTCGAGGCGGGCGACGTCCTGACGCTCGACGGCAGCACCGGCGAGGTCATCCTGGGCGAGGTCGCCACGACGCCGGCCGATCCCCCCGAGACCTTCGGCGCGCTGATGGAGTGGGCCGACGCCCGGCGGCGCCTCGACGTGCGCTCCAACGCCGACGACGCCGCCGCCGCCCAGCAGGGCGTGCAGCACGGCGCCAACGGCGTGGGCTTGTGCTGCACCGAGCACATGTTCCTCGAAGACGATCGGCTGATGCTGGTCCGCTCGCTGGTGCTCGCGCCCGACGCGAAGGCCCGTCGCCGGGAGGTCGAGAGCATCCTGCCCCGTCAGCGGCGGGACTTCCGGGCGCTGCTCGAGGCGTCGGCCGATCAGCCGGTCGGCGTGCGGCTACTCGATCTGCCGCTGCACGACTTCATGCCCACCGAGCGGGCCGAGCTGCGCGAGGTCGCCGACTGGCTCGAGACCCCGTTCGATCAGGTCGTGACCCGAGCCCAGCGCCTGCGGGCCAACAACCCCGACCTCGGTCACCGGGGCTGCCGGGTCGGCCTGACGTTCCCCGAGCTGTACGAGGTCCAGGTCCGGGCGCTCTTCGAGGCGGTGGTCGATGTCGGCGGCCATGACCAGCTCCAGGTCATCATCCCGATGGTCACCTGCGCCGAGGAGCTGACCCGCCTGCACCGCCGGATCGCCCACATGGCGCGGCGGGTGGCCCGGGAGCGCGCGGTGGATCCCATCCCGTTCGCCCTCGGGCCGATGGTCGAGTCCCCCCGGGCCTGCCTGGCGGCGGGCGAGCTGGCGAAGGCGGCCGACTTCTTCTTGTTCGGCACCAACGACCTGACGATGACCACCTACGGCATGCACCGGGACGACTCGGGGCGCTTCCTGCCGTTCTACGTCGACAACGACGTCCTGCCGGCCGACCCGTTCGTGCGGCTCGACCAGGGCACCGTGGGCCGGCTGGTGGAGTGGGCCGTCGCGGCCGGGCGCGCGGCCCGGCCCGGGCTGCCCTGCGGCCTGTCGGGGGCCCACGCCGGGACCGCCGACGCGGTCGAGTGGGCCCACCGGGTGGGCATCGATTACGTGACCTGCGCCCCACACCGGGTGCCCATCGCCCGGCTGGCGGCGGCCCGCGCCGCCATCACCGGAGGAGAAGACGCTTGAGCGGAACGCGCCGCACTATGGGCCTGCTGGCCCTGCTGACCCTGACCGTCGCGAGCGGCTGTGGCGTCGACGAGACCGGCGAGCCGCCGATCAAGTACAACGACGACGGCACCGCCCGGACGTCGGATTTCCGGCCGCTCTACTTCCCGATCGGCATCGCCACGCACCCCGACGGGCGCTACCTCTTCATCGCCAACGCCGGGTTCGACCGACGCTACAACGCGGGCACCATCTCGGTGTACGACACCCTCACCGGCACCTTCTCGCCGGACCTCGCCGTCACGATCGGGCTGTTCGCCGGCGACCTCGTCGCGGGGCGGACGCCGCCGTCCGAGGAGGGCGGTGAGCCGGGGCCGGTGCAGCTCTTCGTCGCGACGCGGGACAAGAGCGAGCTGTGGCGGGTCGTGGTCGCGGAGGACACCTCGGGCATCACCGGCCTCACGGCGACACCCACCCGTGACTTCGGCGGCGCGGCGTTCTCGCCCGAGCCGTACGGGCTGGCGCTGGACGCCGACGGGCAAGGGCTGACCGTCACCCACACCGCCGACGGCGCAGTCTCCCGGTGGAGCGCGCGCCCCGAGGCGTGGACGATCGCCTCGGGCGACGGGCCGAAGCCGTTCCGCTGCGCCACGGTGGTGAACCGGACGGCGACCGCCGTGACCCGGCACCCGGTCAACGGCTGGTGGTACATCAGCGACCGCTTCTCGCCCTTCATCAAGACCGTCGCCGAGATCCCCGAAGAGCCGGGGCGGGCGACGGTGGAGAGCGCGCCCGATGGCCCCTGCCGGCTGTTCCAGGCGGGGACCGGCGTCTTCCGGGTCGAGCCGCTCGACGACGGCTCGCGCAGCCGGGGGATCGCGTTCGACCGGAGCGGCAGCCTGCTGTACGTCGCCGCGTTCACCGCCGGCTCGTCGGGCGGCGCGCTGCGGGTCTTCGACACCACCGTCTCCACCAACGGCCGGCCGGCCAACCGCCTCGTCAAGGCGGTCGGGCTCGGCGCCCGGCCCAATCTCGTACGAGTCGCCGGCTGCCGCCCCGATCGGTGCCCGGCCGATGTCGACCCCGACTCGATCGACGCCAAGGGCGAGGGTCTGGTGTACGTCACGGCGTTCCAGAGCGACCGGCTCTTCGTGGTCGACCCGGCGTCCCTGGCGGTCGTGGCCCGGATCGACATGGGCGATGGGCCCCACGACATCGTCTTCATGCTCGACGGCGACGGACAACTGCGGGGGTATGTGACCAACTTCAACGACAACACGCTGACGGTCGTCGACCTCGAGCCGGGGTCGCCGACGCGCTTCACCGTGTTGGCGACCATCGACCCGGAGCAGCTATGAGTCGCCGCACATCGTGGCTGGTCGTCCCGGCGCTGCTCACAGCCTGGGGCATGGGCTGTGAGGTCGAGGCGCCCCCGCCGCCGTCGCGGATCGGCGGGGCGCAGTTCATCACCTTCCGGTGCGCCCCACGGCCGGCGACCGAGCTGCCGGCCACGGGCTTCCCCGAGCTGGGCCGGGCCGGCGCGCCGCTGGACGGGTGCGGCTGCACGCAGTACCTCGACGGCGTGCCGGGCTACCTCGACGCGGCGTCCTGCGCGCTGGGCAACGCCGAGATCCGGGCCTACGTGGCGGGCAACGCGGTGGGCGAGGTCGCGGCGGTCCGCCTGAACCGGGCGCTGCGCACCACCGAAGGGCGTATCCTCGACAGCGACGAGACGGTGCCCGGCGTGACCGGCATCTACGTCGACGACATCATCAGCGACATCGAGGCCGATCCCGAGGGGCGCTTCGTGATGTCGGTCAACGCGACGAGCGGTACGCTGGCGGTCATCGTGGACGACTTCGCCATCGAGCCCGATCTGGTGATCGCGCCGGACGTCGGCCCGCTGGCGACGATCGCCGTGTGGCCGCCCATCGAGTGGCCCCGGGACGAGGCGCGCACCCTCGCGGGCGGCGGGCGGCGGGCCTGGGTCTCGGCGCCGACGGCGCGGCAGGTCCTCCAAATCGACCTCGACGCGATCCAGAGGCTGCTCGACGGCGAGGCGGCCGATCCGGTCACCGCCGTCTTCGAGATGCCCGACGAGGCCGCGCCGGCCGAGATCGCGGTGCACCCCGCCGGGGATCGCATCTACGTGGGCCACGCCGCCGAGCCGGCCATCACCGCCTTCTCGGTCACGACCGGCGAGATCGTCGGCCGCATCGACCTGAGCCGGCAGGTGGACTGCGACGACGGCTATCTCACGGGGGTGGTCGCCCGGATCGACGACGAGAGCTGCGCCGACGGGCTGGACAACGACGGGGACATGGTGCTCGACGCGGACGACCCCGACTGCGCGGGCCCGTTCGGCAGCGAGTGGCCCAACCCCGCCTGCCCTCAGCGGGCCGAATGCGCCGACGGGGTGGACAACAACGGCGACGGCCTCGTCGACGGGGACGACCCGACCTGCGCCGACGGCACGGGCCGTTGGGAGGGCGAGCCCCCGGTGTGCGCCAACGGGGAGGACGACGACGGCGACGGGCTGGTCGACCGCGACGATCACGGCTGCGCGACCGAGGCCGGCGTCGACGAGCTGCCCGTGGGCGACGGGCTCGAGTCGGGCGACCTGTGCCTCGACGGCGAAGACAACGACGGCGACGGGCTCATCGACATCGCCGAGGATCCCGGCTGCGCCGATCCCGAGAACGCGGCCGGGCGCTACCTCGAAGAGCGCATCACGGCCTGCGCCGACGGCCTGGACAACGACGGCGACGGGCTCATCGACTTCGTGGGCGGGGACACCGACTGCTACGCCGCGTCGGACGACGCCGAGGGCGCCGCTCGGGTCGAGCTCGGCCCCCGTGAATTGACCACGGTCCGCTTCGCGATCGACGGGCGCACCTACGACTACCTCTACACGACCGAGGCGGTGGGCTATCTGGTCGCGATCGACCTCGACGACCCCGATCTGCGCGCCCGCTACACCGGCATCGACCGCACGGTGACGAGCAGCGCCGTCCGCCAGCGGGGCGACGCCAACGCGCTGCTGGTGATGGCGTCGGACGGCGCCCTGCGCTCGATGCAGATCACCACGCCCGCGCCGCTGCGCACGGCTGACGGCCGGGACGTCTTCGCCCGCTTCAGCGACCTCTACGGCGCCTTCGACGACGCCAGCCGCGAGCGCCCCGATCTATACGACCGGAGCCGCTTCCGCCACGCCGGCGTCGGCGTCGAGGCGTTCTATGCGGTGGAGGACGGCGTAGCCGGGCGCATCGCGGCCCTGGACGGCGTCTGCCCCGACCCGCTGCCCGACGAGGGCGGCGGGTGCGGCGCCGGGCGCAGCCTGCTGCTCGGCCTGTGCGCGCCCGATACCTGCGAAGGCGCGTCGGAGTGCCCGGGTGGCTTTGCCTGCCTCGACGGGGCCTGCGCCCGGCGGTGCAGCGCGCACGCGCAGTGCGGCCGGTTCGAGCGGTGTGACGTCACGACGCCGAGCGACGCCGCGCCGCAGCGGGTGTGCCGCTCGCGCTGCCGGATCGACGACCGGGAGCTGGTCGACGTCGCCCCGCCCCGCGCGCCATGCGACCTCGCCAAGTGCGGCGCGGCGTGTGCCGCCGACACCGACTGCGGGGCCGGTCTGGCCTGCATCGAGGGCGCTTGCCAGTCGTGGTGCACCGCAGAGTCGTGCGAGGCGCCGTTCGATCCCCAGACCGCGCCGGTGGTCGAGCCGAGCTCGATCCAGCGCCTCTCGGGCGACCCGCTGGCTCAGCGGGCGGGCCGCGCGTGGGTCGTCAACGACGAGGTCAACGTGCTGCGCTTCGCGCGCTCCCGGACGCCGCGGATGACGGCCGCCCCGCGCACGCTCGTGCGCTCCACGCCGATCTCGGTCAACCTCGGTCGCTTCCCCGGCTTCTGCCGCATCCCCCAGGCCGACGAGACGGCGGCCTTCCCCGGCTGGCCGGATGGGGCGTGCGCGCCGCTCGGGACGACGCTGACCGAGGATCAGCGGGCGCAGGCGACCCGCTTTCGGGTCGACCTCTTCCCCCATGTACAGGTGCTCGAGAACCGGCCGGGGCGGCTGCCCTCACAGGACTTCAGCGTGGCCTACGAGGCGGTCCTCCCACGCTCGGAGAGCCTGACCGGGCGCCACGCCGGGCTCACCGAGGTCACGCTGGACGCCGACGTGTCCTCGACCGGGGCCGAGGCGACGGTCCCCGGCTGGATCCTCGTCGACTACGAGCAGGACTTCTGCAGCGCTGGGGTCGAGGTCGGCGACGTGCTGCTCATCGACCGCATGACGCCGGTCACGGTGAACGAGTCCGAGGAGGACGCCCTCGCGGCGCTGTGCGAGCCCTTCCTGCGGGTCGACACCGCCCAGCCGCCCGAGAGGCGCCGCGACCGGCTGCGCTACCGGGTGGCTGAGGTCTCGCCCTTCAAGCTGGTGCTGCGGCCCGACGGCACGGCGGTGACCGATACCCGGAGCTACGGCGGCATGCTGCGCCGCGACGACCGCCTCGTGGCGCCCGATCTGGCGCCGGCCCTGGATCCGCCGCCGCCCGACTGCATGGCTCAGCTCACCTCGTATCGGGTGCGCGTGGGCGAGTCGTTCCTGCTGATCGGGTCGCGGACGGGCTATCGGCACCCGTGGGTCCGGCGGGGCGCCGAGTGTGTCGAGGATCCGCAGCGGCTCGAGCGCCACAGCCGGGTGAAGCTGGGGGTGCCGTTCGAGAACGAGTGGTTCCGCTTCCAGCTCGGGCCGAACGACCCCGCGCTGCTGGCCGACGATCCGGAGGACGGCCCGACCCAGCCGTATCTGGTGGACGTGGCCCTCCAGTTCTCGGTGGACGGGGGCGCGCTCGTGCGCCGGCTGGCCGGCTGGTCGTTCATGCCCCAGGGCATGCGCTGGCTGCCCAACAGCGACCTGCTCTACATCGTCGACGGCGCGCTGCAGACGCTGGTCGAGATCGGCGGGCTCGACGTGCTGCGGGAAGAGTTCACGATCAGCGAGGCCACCTACGACTGAAGTCGGCCGTCTCGGGGGAGGCATGACGCCGCGGATCAAGATCTGCTGCATCCGGGACGAGGCCGAACGGGCGCTGGCCGTGCGCGCCGGGGCAGACGCGCTGGGGTTCGTCGGCCCGATGCCCAGCGGCCCGGGCGTCCTGGCGATGGAGCGGATCGCGCCCCTCGTCGAGGGGGTGCCGCCAGGGGTCAGCGCCTTCCTCCTGACCGCCGAGATCGAACCCGGCGCCATCATCGCCGCAGCCCGACAGAGCAGATGCCCGGTCATCCAGCTCGTCGACGCTGTCGAACCCGAGGCCATCGAGGCGGTCCGGCGGGCGCTGCCCGGGCGCCGGCTGGTGCAGGTCGTGCACGTCCGAGGCCCGGACGACGTGCAGGTGGCCCGCCGCGCGGCGCCGCGCGTGCACGCCATCCTCCTCGACTCGGGTGATCCCGACGCGGCGGTCAAGCGCCTGGGTGGGACCGGCCGCACTCACGACTGGGCGCTCAGCCGGGCGATCGTCGAAGCGGTCGATCGCCCGGTCTTCCTCGCAGGCGGGTTGACGCCGGAGAACATCGGGCACGCCATCGCCCGGGTCCGGCCCTTCGGGGTCGACGTCTGCACCGGCGTGCGCCGGGGCGGGCGCCTCGATGCCGACCGCCTCGCCCGCTTCGTGGCCGCCGCCCGCCGCGCGTCGTGAGCGCCGCGCTGGTGATCGTGGCTGCGCTGGGCTTGCTGACCGGCGCCGGCTGGCTCGTGGTGCGCACGGGGCGCGCGTGGCGGGCGACCATCCGCGAGTGTCGGGAGGCGCTGGGCGGCGAGCTGACGCCGGGCAACCTGCTGCTCCCGCCGCGGCTCTGGCTGCGGGCCGACGACGACCTCTCGCTGGTGGTGGGGCTGGCCGGCAGCGGGGAGGGCGGCAACCCCCGCACGACCCGCATCGTCGGCGGCGCGCGCTCGCTCATCGCGTCGACCCGGATCTCGGTGGACGGCGGCCGGCTGCCCCACGACATGAGCATCTACCCCAGCGGCGCGCTGCCCGATCGCGGCTCATCCGACGAGCGGCGCCGGGTCACCCTCGGCATCACCGCGCTGGACAGCCGGATGCGGATCGAGGGCGGGGTGTCGTCGGTCCTGTCGCGCATGGGCGCCGAGCGGCGCTCCGCGGTCGCCGCGGCGGTGGGCCAGGGGGCCTCGCTCGACCACGGCGTGTGGACCGTCGAGCGCCCCGAGCCCGTCACGCGTTCCTCCGAGCTCATCGGCCTCTCACGCCTGCTGCTCGCCGCCGCCCGGGCGCTGGATCCCGGGGACACCATCGCCGACGAGCGGCTGTGCGCCTCGGTGCAGCGCGATCCCGAGCCGACGTTCCGGCTGCGCTGCCTCGACTGCCTCGTGACCCGGCCCGGCCTGTGGCGGACCCGAGCGATCGAGGCCGCGCTGATCGATCCGGCGCCTGAGATCCGGCTGCGGGCGGCCCAGGCGGCGGGGGTCGGCGGCCGGGAGACGCTGACCGCGCTGGCCCGGGGGCGGTTCGACGACGGGCTGAGGACGGCGGCCATCGCGGCCCTGGCCAACGATGACGGCCCCGAGGTGCGAGCGCTGTTCGAGGCGCTGGCGACGACGGGTACACAGGCGGTCCGCGCGGCGGCGCTGCGGGCGATGCGGCAGGTCGGGCACGTGCCGGTCGAGCTGCTGGAGCGGTTCTGTCGCCACCCGGAGCCCGCCTTGCGCGGCCTGGCGCTTCAGGCTCTGCGGCCGGCGGCTTCGATCGAGGGCCGGGCCATCGAGGCCCTCGACGATCCGGCGCCGGCGGTGGTGCGGGTCGCGATCGACATCCTGGCCGCGCAGGGTTCGGTGAGCGCGATCCCCGCGCTGCGCACCGTGCGGGTGGGGCCGCTCGACGGGGCGCTGCGCACCGCGATCGAGCGCGCCACCCGGGCGATCGCCCGCCGCGTGCCGCAGGCCGGGGTGGGGCAGCTCTCGCTGGCCGGCCCCGATCAGCCGGAGGCCGGTCGGCTGTCCCTGGACGACGACCAGGGCGGGCTCAGCGACGAGGCGCCGGGCGGGTCCGGGCCGGAAGAGGAAGGCGGGCCGGCGCGAGCAGAGGGCGCCACACCTGTCGTGGATCTGTTCGCCGAGCCGGATCGGCCGCCGGATCTCTTCGCCGACGGACCCCCGCGCGCAGATCCGGCGGGCCCGGCGCCCGCGGGCGTCGAGCCCGCCGAGGCGCTGTCGTCCGACCGCGAAACGGGGTAGGCTCTCCCGCGACCGCCCGCCCGAGACGCGCATCCTCTGGCCGGCGAGTCCACGCCCCCGCACGCCATCGGAGTCCGCAATGCCGCAGCCGCCGCGCCCTTTTCGCAAGGTCCTCGCCGCCAACCGGGGGGAGATCGCGATCCGCATCTTCCGGGCCTGCAACGAGCTGGGGCTGCGCACCGTCGCCATCTACAGCCAGGAGGATCTGCTCTCGATCCACCGCTACAAGGCCGACGAGGCGTTCCTCATCGAAGGGCAGGGGGTGCAGGCGTACCTCGACGGCGAAGCGATCCTGGCGCTGGCCAAGCGGCGAGGCGTCGACGCGATCCACCCGGGCTACGGCTTCTTGAGCGAGAACGCGGACTTCGCCCGGCGCTGCGCCGAGGAGGGCATCGTCTTCATCGGGCCGAGCCCCGCGGTGCTCGAGCGCATGGGCGACAAGACCTCGGCCCGCGAGGTCGCGATCGAGGCCGGGGTGCCGGTGGTGCCGGGCACCGACGAGGCGGTGCACGACGTCGAGAGCGTGCGCGCGTTCGCCGAGGCCCACGGCTACCCGATCATCCTCAAGGCCGCGTTCGGGGGCGGCGGCCGCGGCATGCGGATCGTGCGCGCGCCCGGCGAGCTCGACGACGCCTTCGCCCGGGCGTACGGCGAGGCGAAGGCCGCGTTCGGGCGGGGCGAGGTCTTCTGCGAGCGGTTCGTCGAGCGGGCCCGACACATCGAGGTGCAGGTGCTCGCCGACGCGGCCGGCAACTGCGTGCACCTCTACGAGCGCGACTGCTCGGTGCAGCGACGGCATCAGAAGGTCGTCGAGGTCGCCCCGGCGGTGGCGCTCGGCGACGCGCTGCGCCACGAGCTGTATCAGGCCGCGCTGCGCCTCGCGGGGCACGTCGGCTACGTGAACGCCGGCACCGTCGAGTTCCTGGTCGATGACCAGGGCCGCTACTATTTCATCGAGGTCAACCCCCGGCTCCAGGTCGAGCACACCGTCACCGAGATGATCACCGGGCGCGATCTGGTCCAGGCCCAGATCCGCATCGCCGAGGGCCGCCGGCTGGCCGATCCGCTCATCGGCATCGGCAATCAGGCCTCGATCACCCGCTCGGGCTGCGCGATCCAGTGCCGGGTCACCACCGAGGATCCGGAGAAGGGCTTCCTGCCCGACACCGGCAAGATCCGGGCGTACCGCTCGGCGGCGGGCTTCGGCATCCGGCTCGACGCGGGCACCGGCGGCGCGGGATCGGTGATCACCGCCGACTTCGACAGCCTGCTGGTGAAGGTCACCGCCTGGGCCCTCGACTTCAAGGCGGCGGCGGCCAAGATGTCGCGCTCGCTGCGCGAGTTCCGCATCCGGGGTATCAAGACCAACATCCCGTTCCTCGAGAACGCGGTGAAGCACCCGACCTTCCTCGCCGGGCAGACCACCACCCGCTTCGTCGACGAGACGCCCGAGCTGCTGAAGTTCCGCCCCCGGCTCGACCGGGGCACCAAGCTGCTGCGGGCGCTGGCGACCAGCGTGGTCAACGGGCCCCACGGCGCCGAGCGGCCCTACGCCCGCCCGCAGCCGTTCTTCCCACCCATCGTGCCGGCGATCGATCCCCACCGCCCGGCGCAGCACCGGGGCGCGATGTCGGCCTTCACCGCGGGCGGCCCCGAGGGGCTCTCCGCGTGGCTGCGGGCCCAGGAGCGGGTCCAGATCACCGACACGACCTTCCGCGACGCCCACCAGTCGCTGCTCGCCACCCGGGTGCGCACGACCGATCTGCTGGCCATCGCGCCGGCGACCGCCCGGTTGGCCGATACGCTGTTCAGCGTCGAGATGTGGGGCGGGGCGACGTTCGACGTGAGCTATCGCTTCTTGCAGGAGGACCCCTGGGAGCGCCTGCGGCGGCTGCGCGAGGCCATGCCCAACCTGCTGTTCCAGATGCTGCTGCGCGGAGCCAACGGGGTCGGCTACACCAACTACCCGGACAACGTGATCCGGCGCTTCGTGCGGCAGGCGGCGGCCGACGGCATCGACGTCTTCCGCATCTTCGACGCCCTCAACTGGGTGCCGAATATGGAGCTGGCCATCGAAGAGGTCGCCAAGGCGGGCAAGATCGCCGAGGCGTGCCTGTGCTACACCGGCGACGTCTCCGACCCGGCGCGGGGGTCGAAGTACGACCTCGACTACTACGTGAAGCTGGCCCGGACCCTCGCCGATCGCGGGGCGCACATCATCGCGATCAAGGACATGGCCGGCCTGCTCAAGCCCCGGGCGGCGCGCATGCTCGTCGAGGCGCTGCGGGACGCGGTCGATCTGCCGATCCACCTGCACACCCACGATACGAGCGGCAACGGGGTGGCGATGCTGCTCGCGGCGATCGACGCCGGGGTCGACGCGGTGGACGCCGCGCTGAGCAGCATGTCGGGCCTGACCAGCCAGCCGTCGCTCAACGCCCTCTGCGCGGCCCTCGAAGGCACCCCGCAGGCCCCGGACCTCGACGCCGAGGCCCTCCAGACCCTCTCCGACTACTGGGAGGGCGTGCGCGAGATGTACTACCCGTTCGAGTCGGGGCTGCGGGCCTCGACCGCCGAGGTCTACCTGCACGAGATCCCCGGCGGGCAGTACTCGAACCTGCGGCCTCGGGCGATCCAGCTCGGGCTGGGGCACCGCTGGGGCGAGATCAAGCGCCGCTACCGGGAGGTCAACCTCGCGCTGGGCGATCTGGTCAAGGTCACCCCGACCAGCAAGGTGGTCGCCGACTTCGCGATGTTCCTGGTGCAGAACGACCTCACCGTCGAGGCGGCCATCGAGCAGGCCGACGGCCTCGACTTCCCCCAGTCGGTGGTCGACTTCTTCATGGGGCGCCTGGGGCAGCCCTACGGCGGCTTCCCGGAGCGACTGCAGAAGGCGGTGCTCAAGGGGCGCACGCCGATGACCGGGCGGGCCGGCGAGGCGCTGGCCGACCACGACTTCACGGCCGCTGCCGACAAGCTGACCGAGCGCCTCGGCCGGGCCCCGACCGAGCAGGAGCTGCTGGCGGACGCGCTGTACCCCGCGGTCCTGGCCGACTTCCACAGCTACACCGACGACCTGGGCGACATCAGCCACCTGCCCACGCCGGCGCTGCTCTACGGGCTCGAGGTCGGCGAGCAGATCACCGTCGAGATCGAGCCGGGCAAGACGCTGGTGGTCAAGCTGATGGCGGTCGGCGGGGTCGACCGCGACGGTCAGCGCATGGTGTATTTCGAGCTCAACGGCCAGCCGCGGGAGGTCGTCGTCGTCGATCGGGTGGCCTCGGCCCGCATCGAGACCCGGCCCCGGGCCGAGAAAGGCAACCCGCGCCACGCCGGGGCGAGCATGCCGGGCAAGATCATCTCGGTCGAGGTCGGGGTGGGGGACACCGTCGACGCCGGCGATACGCTGGTGGTGGCCGAGGCGATGAAGATGGAGACCGCGATCACGGCGGCGATCGCCGGCCGGGTGGCCGAGATCCTGGTGGGGGCGGGGGAGACGGTGAAGGCCGGCGATCTGCTCGTTCGTATCGAAGGGTGACCGCCTCGCCGCGTTCTGCGAGGCGGACCGAAGCGTTTTCTGGCGATCCGGGGCGATCGCGTCCAATGTAAGGCGTCGCTGCGGCCCGGGTGGATCCGGCGCCGTCGAGCCGACGGAGGGGCGATGGCCGAGAGCCTCCTCAAAGTCGTCATGCCCGCATCCATCTTCTTCATCATGATGGCGATGGGCCTCGAGCTGACCCCCCGGGACTTCAGGCGGGTCTTCGTGCAGCCGCGGGCGGTGCTCACCGGCGTACTGGGGCAGATCCTGATCTTGCCGGCGTTCGCCCTGGGGCTGGTGCTGGCGCTGCCGCTGCCCGACGAGCTGGCGATCGGGCTGGTGATCCTGGCGGCGTGCCCCGGCGGGGCGATGTCCAACGTGATCAGCTACCTCGCCCGGGCCGACACCGCGCTGTCGATCAGCATGACCGCCATCTCGAGCGTGCTGAACATCATCTCACTGCCGCTGCTGGCCAACCTCGCGCTGCACATCTTCGCCGACGACGGCACGCAGGTGCGGCTGCCCCTCGGCATGACGATGGGCCAGCTCGCCGCGCTGACGGTCATCCCGGTGGCCATCGGCATGATCCTGCACCACAAGAAGCAGGCGGCGGTCGAGCGGGCGCTGCCCACGGTCAAGAAGGCGGCCACGATCGTCTTCATCGGCATCGTGATCGGGCTCTTCTCGGCCCATTGGGACGATCTCTACGACTACATCAGCAGCGCGCTGATGCACGCGTTCATCGTGGGCATCGCCAGCACCTTCATGGGCTACGGGCTGGCCCGAGTGGTGGCGCTGCCGCCCATTCAGCGCATCACCATCGCGGTGGAGTTCTGCATCCAGAACGTCGCGATGGCGACCCTGGTGGCGGTGAGCCTGCTCGAGAAGGGGGAGTACGGCATCTTCGCCGGCATCTACGGCATCGTCTGCCTGCTCATCATCCTGCCCGCCATCTCGTTCTACAAGCGCAGCGTCCAGCGCGGCGCGGGCTGAGCCGGGGTCTACGTAGGGCTCCGGTATGCGCTCCGCCATGCGCCGCGTAACATGCGCCGCATGGGTGCAACCGTGACCCGCCCTCGCGTCGAGATCACCCGGTTCCACGGGATGATCACCGCCTCCCCCATCATGTTGGAGATGTTCGAACTGCTGCGGCGGGTGGCCCGCACCGAGGCGTCGATCCTCATCCGGGGCGAGACCGGCACCGGCAAGGAGCTCGTCGCCCGGGCGGCGCACAGCCTCAGTCGGCGGGCCGATCGACCGTTCCGGGCGCTCAACTGCGCCACACTGACCCCCGAGCTGCTCGCCTCCGAGCTGTTCGGACACGTCCGGGGCGCCTTCACCGGCGCGATCAAGGATCGCCCGGGCCTCTTCCAGCTCGCCGACACCGGCAGCCTCTTCCTCGACGAGGTCGCCGAGATCCCGGTCGACATCCAGGCCCGGCTGCTGCGGGTGCTCCAGGAGAAGAGCTTCGTGCCCGTGGGCGCCACCGACGCCATCCGGGTGAACGTGCGGCTCATCGCGGCGACCCACCGCTCGCTGCGGGCGGCGGTCGAGGCGTCCGAGTTCCGGGCCGATCTGATGTATCGCATCCGGGTGGTGCCGCTCTTCCTGCCGGCGCTGCGCGACCGGCCGGGCGACATCGAGGCGCTCGCGTGGCACTTCATCGACCGGTTCAACGAGGAGGGCCACCGGCGGATCGAGGCCATCACCGAAGAGGCGATGGCGGCGCTGCTCGAGTACGGGTGGCCGGGCAACGTGCGCGAGCTGCGCAACGTGCTGGAGTACGCCTTCGCGGTGGGGCTCGGGCCGACCCTGAGCCTGCACGATCTCACGCCCGAGCTGCGCGGCGAGCGGCCGCCGGAGCCGCCCGACCGCAAGAACCTGACCGCCCGCGATCTGGAGCGTCAGCGCATCATCGAGGCGCTCAACAAGGCCGGGGGGCGCAAGGGCGAGGCGGCGGCGCTGCTCGGCATCAGCCGGTCGACGCTGTGGCGGAAGCTGCGGGAGCACCGCCTGAGCGGGCCCCCGCGCTGATCCGCTCGGCGCCGGCCTCGGCCGGCTCCGGGCAGTCGGGGCCGTCGACGCAGGTCAGCGGCGACTCGCTCGCCGGCCGCCGGGGCGGCGCGTCGGGGTCGAGATCGGCGACCGCGTCGGCCAGATCGAAGTAGAACCGCTGCCCGCCCAGCCGCTCGATGAGCCCCACCCGGGCCATCATCGCCCGCACCGGTCCCTTGACCGAGGCGAAGCGGACCTCCACCGCGCGCGCAGCGTAGTCATCGACCAGATCGGCCAGGGTGTCGGCGGCCGAGGCGTCGAGCCCGTTGATGCCGCTGGCGTCGAACACCAGGTGGGTCAGCGGCCCCCGGGTCTCCTCCTCGCAGGCCAGCCGGTCTTCGAGGAAGCTGGTGTTGCCGAAGTAGAACGGCGCGTCGAAGCGCAGCATCAGCACCCCGGGCAGCGTGCGGGCGTGGGGGTAGTGCCGCAGGTTGCGGAAGGTGTTCGAGCCGGGCAGCCGGCCCAGCACCGCGTAGTGGGGCCGGGTCGAGCGGATGACGAACAGCGCCAGCGAGGCCCCGACGCCGGTGGCGATGCCCTCGGTGATGCCGAGCTGCAGCGTCGCGGCGAAGGTGATCGCCAGCAGGGCGAAGTCGGGCTTGCTCGTGCGCCACAGCCGGCGGGCGGCCTCCACATCGACGAGCCCGAAGACCGCGACCATGATGATGGCCGCCAGCGCGGCGATGGGCAGGTGCTCGAAGAGGGGGGTGAGCAGCGCCAGGGTCAGCCCGACGAGCGCGGCGGTGATCAGCGAGGCCAGCGGGGTCCGGGCCCCGGCCTGCACGTTGACCGCGGTGCGGGAGAAGCCGCCGGCCACCGGGTAGCCGCCGGTCAGCGCGCCGCCGAGGTTGGAGACGCCGAGGCCGATGAGCTCCTGGTTGGGGTCGACGGTGTACTTCTCGCGGCTGGCGACGAAGCGGGCCACCGAGATGGCCTCCATGAAGGCGACCAGGGCGATGGTGCCGGCGACCGGCAGCAGATCGACCAGCCAGGCCTGCTCGAACTTCGGCAGCGCGAGGCCGGGCAGGCCGGCGGGCACCGTACCCACCGCCGCGAGGCCGCCGGCGCCGTCCAGATCGCCGAGCACGACCGCGATCGTGGCCAGCGCGACGACCACCAGCGCCCCGGGCAGCGCCCGGCCGACCTTCTTCTGCAAGCGCTTGAAGCCGAGCAGCATCACGATCGCCGCCCCGCCGACGGCCAGGGTCGTCAGGTGGGTGTCGCCCAGCTTGCCCGCCGCCTCCCACAGCAGCAGGTGCACCCGGTGATCCCGGGGCAGCTCGACGCCGAGCAGGTGCTTGAGCTGGCTGAAGCCGATGATGAGCGCCGCCGCCGAGGTGAAGCCGCTGACGACCGGCTTGGAGAGGAAGTTGACCAGGAACCCGGCCCGCACCAGCCCCAGCACGAGCTGGATGGCCCCGACCATCGCCGCGAGCAGGATCGCCATGGCCAGGTAGGTGTCGCTGCCGCTCTCGGCCAGCGCGCCGACGCCCATCGCGACGAGCAGGGAGTCCATCGCGACCGGGCCGACCGCGAGCTGGCGCGAGGTGCCGAAGAGCGCGTACAGCGCCGGCGGCACGAGCGCGGCGTAGAGCCCGACCACCGGCGGCAGGCCCGCGAGCAGGGCGTAGGCCATGCTCTGGGGCACCAGCATGACCGCCACCGTCAAGCCGGCGATGACGTCGCCGGAGAGGTCGGCCCGCCGATAGTTCGGCAGCCAGTGGAGGATGGGCAGAAACCGGGTGATGGACATGGCGGACGTCCTCCGGGGCGGGGGCTGCGGTGAGCGGCGGGATCAGCGGGCGGGCGCCAGCTCCAGGTCGCCGGCGGGCGCCGGGCGGAAGACGTTCACCGGGATCTTGAGGTAGCGCTTCTGGTTGGCGGCGGGCTTGGGCAGGGCGCCGGCGTCGATGTTCACCTGAACGCTCTGGAACAGCAGCTTGGGCGCAGCCAGCGTCGCGTCGCGAGCCTCGCGGGCGGCGACGAAGTCCTTCTCGGTGCGGTCGCCGGGCAGTTGCACGTTCTTCGCCTTCTGCTCGGCCACGGTCGTCTCGAACGCCAGCTCACGCCCGCCGGGCTGGTAGTCGTGCCCCACGAAGACGCGGGTGTCGTCGGGCAGCCCGTAGATGCGCTCCGAGATCGAGCGATACAGGTCGGTGGCGCTGCCCCCGGGGAAGTCGCAGCGGCCGGTGCCCTGGTCGGGCATGAACAGCGCGTCGCCGGTGAAGATCGCGTCGCCGATCCGATAGGTCACGCAGGCCGGGGTGTGGCCCGGGGTGTTGATGACCCCGACGTCGATCGAGCCGGCGGTGTAGGTCTCGCCGTGCTTCAGCAGCCGGTCGAACTGCCGGCCGTCGGTGGGGAAGTCGTCGGGCAGGTCGAAGACGCCCTTGAAGATCGTCTGGACCTCGGTGATGCGGGCGCCGATGACCAGCTCGGCCTCGGGGAAGGCCTCCTTGAGCCGCTGCGAGCCCGACAGGTGGTCGGCGTGGGCGTGGGTCTCGAGGATGGCGACCAGGCGCAGGCCGCGGTCACGGATGGCCTGGCTGACGACGTCCACCGACTCGGTGAAGACCTTCGACCCGACGGGCTCGTAGTCGAGCACCGGGTCGATGACCACCGCGTCCCCGGTCGCCGGATCGGACACGAGGTAGGTGAGGGTGTAGGTGCGCGGGTCGTAGAAGTGATCGATCTGCATGGTGCGTCTCCGGGTCCGGGGGTCGAGAGTCGAGTCGTTTCAGGCCGCGGGGTGATCAGGTGGGGGTGGCGTCCGCGGTGCCGGGGGCGGCGCGTCGCGCGTCGCGAAACATACCGTAGAGCGAATACACCCCCATCCCGCCGAGCATGGCGCCGAGGAAGACGAAGACCGTGCCGCTGCCGGCGGTGATCGAGGCCAGCGCCGGGCCGGGGCAGAATCCGGCCAGCCCCCAGCCGACGCCGAAGAGCGCCGCGCCGCCGACGAGCGAGGGGGTGATGTCGCGCCGTTCGGGGATGCGGAACAGGCTGGCGAAGACCGGGCCCTTGCGGCGGGTCACCACCGGGAACAGCGCGCCGTAGGTGGCGATGGCCCCGACCATCACGAAGGCGAGGCTGGGATCCCACTCACCGAAGAAGTCGAGGAAGCCGATGACCTTCTGGGGCTGGGTCATGCCGGCCAGGGCGAGGCCGACGGCGAACAGGGCGCCGGCGAGGAAGACGATGAACGCGGGCATCAGACCGTCCCTCCGAAGAGCTGGCCGACGACGAGCACGGTGAGCGCGCCGGTGGCCATGAAAGTGAGCGTGGCGACGACCGAGCGTCGGGAGAAGCGGCCGATGCCGCAGACGCCGTGGCCGCTGGTGCAGCCGCTGCCGAGGCGGGTGCCGACGCCGACGAGCAGGCCGGCGAGCGCCACCGCGCCCACCGAGCGATCGACGGTGATGGCGAAGGCCTCGGGCCGGGCGAGCAGCATCGCGAGGCCGCCGACCACCAGGCCGCCGACGAAGAGCGCCCGCCATGCGGTGTCACCCGCGCGGGGGACCAGCAAGCCCGAGACGATGCCGCTGATGCCGGCGATACGGCCGAGGAAGGCCATCATCGCGATCGCCGACAGCCCGATGAGCACGCCGCCGAGCAAGGGGAAGAAGACCGTTTCGAGCACGGGGACCTCCGAAGTCCGGGTCGGGAGTGGGGCGATTCCGCCGCCGTCGCGTCCCATGCTCTACAAGGACCGTGCCGAGCCTCGAGAGCCCGGCGCACGCCGCATCGGGCCGCGCTCCGGCCGCCAATGGTGCGATATGTCGACACATGTTTCGAAAGAATGAGGCGGCGTCAATCGACGACGCCGCCTTCGCCGATGACCGGCAGCAACGGGCGGCTGAAGCCGATGTCGTCGCCGTAGAAGTAGCGCAGGATGTCGGCGGTCTCGTAGCCGAGGTTCTCGGCGAGGCACACCGCGGCGTACTGGGCGAACGCCCCCCGGTTGGTGGCCCGCTTCGGGGCCATGGGCGTGTGCTGCACCGCCGCGCCCCGCCGCCCCTCGTTGCGGGTCACGACCACCTCGGTCCAGCTCACGCCCCCGAACCGGGCCCGGATGCGCGCCCGTCGCCGCCGGAGGTACTCCCGGCGCATGGCGTCCCACGAGGCATAGCCCGAGTAGCCCTGGGCCTTTGGCGGCTTCGGCTGACAGTCAATGGACAGCTTGCGCGCGCCGCTGACGTAGTTGGCGTCGATCAGCCGCCCGTCGACGTGCAGCACCGTGCCGGCGGTGTGGCGGGCGGCGTCCTGAGCCCGGGTCCGCTCCGGCGGGGCCCAGCACTGGAAGCGGGGGCCGATCGGGACCTCGGCGTCGGGCCCCCGCCGCTCAAGGTAGCGCCCGAGGTAGGTCCGGGCCAGCACCGCGAGCGCCTCGAGCGCCGCGTGGGCGTCGGTCAGCGGGGCGAGCTCGCACTGCACGACGCCGGCGATGTAGACGTCCTCCACCGGCATGATGCCCCGCTCGGTGTCGATGCAGCCGGGCAGGGGGCTCTCCGGCCGGGGCGGGTGCATGGAGCGGCACTCGCCGAGCGTGACGAACGCGGTGGGGGGGGCGCCGCCGCACGCGGCGAGCAGCAGCGCGATCAGGGCGAAGAGTCCCGGTGCGTACGGGCGCGGCATCAGCGCTCGGGCTGGGGTTCGGGCTGCGGCTCGGGATCCACCGGATCGGGGGGCGGGCCGATCTGCTCGGCGCACAGCGAGAAGCCCTCGATGTCGCAGCGGTCCGCCAGGAACCGGAAGACACACTCGAGCTGCTCCTCGATCTGGGGCGCCCCCTGGCATCCGATGATGCACTCCTCGAAGTCGCCGTCGGCCAGCCCGCATTGGAAGAGCACATTGCAGGCCCCTTCGCAGTCGACATCGGGCACCGGCGGCAGGTCGAAGCAGGCCGCCCCCTCTGCCGCGCAGGCGACCGGGTCATCGGCCACGCCGTCGAGGCACCGGCCCACGTCGTCGAGGTAGGTCCGCGGGACCCGGGGGTCGAGCAGCGCCGCACTGCAGCGGTCGATGCAGGCGGCCTCCTCGGGGAAGGCCCCGCAGCCCACCGCCCTGTCGCAGACGTCGGCGCATCGCCTGGCCGGCCCGCTGTTCAGGATGCACTCCGCCAGATCGGGGCACGACAGAGCGTCGCGGCACTCCAGCGTGTTCGCCAGGGCGCCGTTCGGGTCGCGCTGCAGGGTGTTGACGCAGCTCGATGTGCAGTCCCGGATGCTGTCTTCCAGCTCGCCGCACCGCCCGCGGGCCTCGCACAGAGCGGCGCAGGGGGCGAGCGCCTCCGGGTCTCCCGGGCGACCGCCGAGGCACAGGTCGATCACCAGGAACGGATCGGGCGGGCAGGGGGAGATGGCCTGCTCGACGCAGCGCAGGGTCGCGTCGTCGGGGGCGAACTCCTGGATCAGGAGCTGGCAGGGGAAGAAGTCCTCGAGGCCACACGCCCGGTAGTCGGCGCACAGCGCCACGACGTCCACCGGCGGCGGCACTTCGCCTTCGGGATCGACGTAGCACGCCATCGCGACGTCGCAGTCGGCCGCGTCGGCGAGGCACTCGACCTGGGTGACCGCCCGCAGCCGGCTCAGCGGGTCTTCCGGGCAGGCGGCCCCGCAGTCGGCCGGGGCCGCGTCGCACGCGGCGAGTGGATCACACCACGCCGGGCAGTCGACCGCCGGCGCCTCGGGGATGCAAGCCTCGAGCGGGGCGCACGCGCCCGCCGGGTTCGCCCTCTCCAGGCACTCCCGGGCCTCGAGGAACCGCAGCCCCTCGTCGCCCACGAAGCCCTCACCGCAGCGCACGAGGCAGTCCACCAGCGGCTCCACCGCCTCGATGTCGCACCCGGTCTGCGCCCGGCAGTACCCGAGGCACGCCTGCCCCGCGGCGTCGGGGCTGCCGGCGCAGGTCGAGACCGGGGACAGCCCCGCCGTGCACAGGGGCGCGGTCAGCACGCAGGCGGTCCGCCGGGCGGCGGTCAGCGGATCGGCGAAGCTCTCGTCGTCGCACAGGGCCTCGCAGTCGAGCGGCGCGATGCGGCACAGCGCCTGGCGCTCGCAGCGCTCGGCGCAGCCCATCGGCAGGCCGGGATCGCAGAGGGCCATGGCGTCGCAGTCGTCGCCGGCGTCGTCGACACACGTCCGCAAGGCGCCCTGTCGGGCCCGGAAGTACAGCGTGTCGCAGCGCTCGGCGCAGTCCGCGTCGGCGAGCCCGCAGCCATCGAGCGCGGCGCAATGCGCGGCGCAGGCGCTGACCGGGCTGTTGTCGACCAGGCACTCGCTCAGCTCGTCGCAGGTCCGGGCGATGCCGCACGGGAACAGCGCCCGCTGACGCTGCGCGCTCTCACCGTCCCGCCCCTGGATGGCCTGACTGCACTCTTGCAAGCACTCGAGCTGCTCCTGCCCGTCGGGCAGCATCCCGCAGACGCCGCGGGCCTCGCACAGCTCGGCGCAGCCCGGCCCGAGCTGGCCGTTGGGGTTGCCGAGGCAGGCCTCGAGCGCGAAGAACGGGTCGTCGGGGCAGCCGTTCTGGAGTTGGGCGACCACGCACTCGGCGAAGCCGGGCTGATCCTGGGCGATGAACCACAGCTCATCGCAGGGGAAGCCGAACTGCGCGCCGCAGGGATCCCACGCGGCGCACAGCGTCGCCCGATCGACCTGCACCGGCCCGGCCTGGGGGTTGAGGCACTCGTCGGCCCGGCGGCAGTCGTCCCCGACGCGGTTGATGCACTGCGTGCTCTGGCGCCCGCGCAGGCGGGCGAGGGGATCCTCGAGCGAGGCCTCGCCCACGCACGCTTGCAGGCAGCCCTCGGCCCGCTCGAGGTTGCAGGCGACGGAGACCTCACAGCGGCTGGCGCAGGCGGTGTAGACCGAGTCGCCCAGGCAGCTCCAGAAGCCGTCTCCGTCGCACACATCCCCGACGAGCGCCTCCCCGCACAGCGCGAAAGGCGGCGCCTCGGGATCCCCGCCGTCGCGGTCTTCGCACTCGGCCGGGCAGTCGGGGAAGGGCAGCTCGAGGCCACAGCCATCGGCCGCGACGCAGACCTCGTCGCAGGTGAGCGGCGGCGGGTCGGGCAGGCGGCAGACCTGGAGCAGCCGGCAGTTCTCCTCGAATTGCAGGCAGGTGAACCAGTTCTGAGGCGGTTCGCGGCGCGAGGCGCGGGCGCAGGCGTCGAGGCAGGCGTCGTAGTCGCCGAAGATGTCCAGCCGCTCGCACGCCGCGACGCGTCCGCAGGCCGTCTCACAGTCGTCCACCGCGCAGGCTTCCACCCCATGGCACTCGCGGTCGATGCAGTCGACCGCGCCGTCCCCATCGTCGTCGACGCCGTTGTCGCAGATCTCGGCGGGGGGCGGCGCGGCGTCCCCCGGCGCCATGTCCGGCGCGGCGTCGGGGGGCGCGGCGTCGGGATCGGGCTCGGGCTCGGCGGCGTCCGGTTCGCTGCCGTCGGAGTCGGGGCCGACGTCCCGCACGGTGCCATCGATCTCGACGGTGCCGTCCGCCGTCTCGGGGTCCGAGCCGTCGTCGGGTACGCAGCCGACGAACACTGGGATCAACGCGACGAGCAATCGGGCGCGATGGGTGGTCATGGGTCTCCTCCATTGCATGACACGACTCGTGGATAGCACGAACCGGGGGGCGGCGGCAGGCCACAAGGGCGTCGGCTGCGGTTTCATCGGGCGGGCCGGTGGGGCATCCTGGCTCCATGGATCTGGCCGCCCTCGCCCGCCGACCGCTCGCCGAGCAATGTGCCCGGCTCGCTCGCCTGATCGACCCGACGCCCCCCCCGGGCCTGCTCGCTGCGCTGGCCCGCTGGCCCGACCCGGCGCCGCTGGCCCACGCGATCGAGCGGGCCCTCGCCGGCGGCTGCGTGCCCCCCGACCTGGCCCCGGCGCTGGCCGCCGCGCCCGACGCCCACCTGGGGCGCGTCCTGCGGGCGCTGCCCGGAGACCACCCGTCGAGCCTCCGGGCGCCGTTGATCGACCGGGTCGTCGAGGCGCTGGACGCCTTGCCCTTCGAGCGGGTGGCGGCGGCCTGCTTCCTGCTGCGGTGGATCGGCCGGGCCGACCCCGAGCGGGGCGCGGCGCTGGCCCGGGACGCGTTCGAGGCCGCCCGGGCCGCGGTGGCCGTCGAGCCCGAGGCGATCCCCGACGCGACGCTCCTGCGGGTGCCCGGCCGGGCCTGCGCCGAGCTGACCCGGGCGGCGAGCCGGGCGGGGCACGCCGCCCGGTGGCAGGCCCGCTCGAGGGCGTTCGCCGCGGCGACGCTCGCCGGGCTCCAGAGCCAGCCGAAGTCGCTGTCCCAGATGGGGGCCGAGGATCTGTTGTCCCAGCGGGTCTACACCGACCCGGGCCACTTCCTGATGGAGCTGATCCAGAACGCCGAGGACGCCGACGCGCGGACGTGGCGGCTGGCGGTCGAGCCCGAGCGGCTGGTGGTCCGTCACGACGGCGTGCCGTTCGACGCCCGGGACGTCGTGGGCGTGCTGTCGATCGGCCAGACGACCAAGTCGGCCGCCCGCATCGGCTTCTTCGGGGTGGGCTTCAAGTCGGTCTATGCCATCACCGACCGCCCGCGGGTGCGCTCGGGCCCGTTCGACTTCGAAATCGCCGATGTCAGCATCCCCCGGCGCATCGATGATCCCGAGGTGGAGCAGGGGACCCGCCTCGATCTGCCGCTGAGGGCGCCCGACGACCCCCGGCTGGGCTGGCGGGCCATCGCGACGCGGGCCGAGGGGCTGCCGGCGGCCCTGCTGCTGACCCTGCGCCACATCCGCCGGATGGAGGTCGAGGTCGGCGGGCGCAGCCGGATCGTGGAGCGGGTCGAGACGGGCGCCCCGGGCGAGGTGCTGCTGCGCGACGGCGCCGACGGGGCCCGCTGGCTGGTGCTCGGCGAGTCGGATCCGGTGGACGGTACGCTGGTGGCGGTGCCGCTCGATGACCAGGGCCAGCCGACGCCGATGCCCGCCGGGGCCCCGACCGTCTTCTGCTTCCTGCCCACCCGCGATCGGCCGGGGCTGCGGATCATGGTGCACGCCCGCTTTCCGCTGCCGGTCGACCGGGAGCGGGTCGACGTCGGCGCGCCGAAGACCCGGGCCGCGCTGCGCCGGGCGGGCGCGCTGCTGTTCGAGGCCGCCGAGCGGGCGCATCCGTGGGCCGTGCTGCGGCTCCTGCCCCTGCCGGGGGAGGTGCAGCCCCCGATCTGGGAGGACGTGCGGATCGGGTTCGCCGAGGCGGCCGGCGCGCGCCCGTGGATCCCGACGCCGGGCGCCGGTCGGGTGGATCTGGCCCGGGCCCGGCGCGCGGAGGCGGCGCTGGCGGCGGCGCTGGGCGACATCGCGCTGCCCGACGGCGGGCGCCCGATCCACGCCCCCGACGCCCGGGCCGACGCCATGCTCGCTGCGCTCGGCGCGCCGCGGTTGACGGCTGCCGACTTGATCGAGCTGATCGACCACGCGGCGGGCGCCGGCCGGGCCGAGCACCTGACCTCGGCGCTGCCCGAGATCCTCGCGGCGCTGGCCGCCGCGCCCGAGCTGAGCCGCAACGCGGACGCGTGGGCCGACGCGCCGATCGCCCTCGACGCCCACGGCGCCTGGCGCCCGCCCCGCGCGCTGGCCCGATGCCCGGCGCGCCTCCGACCGTTCTTCGCCCACCGCCCGCTGCTCGCGCCCGCCCTGGACGACACGCCCCGCCTCGCGCCGCTGTGGATCGCGCTGGGCCTCGTCCGGCTGGATGACGCCGCCGTGGCCGACGCGCTGCGCGACCGGGAGACCGGGCCGGCCATCTGCGCCCGGGTGCCGGCCGGCGTCCTCGAGTGGATGGCCGACCAGCCGCCGGACCGCCTCGTCGGGCTGAGCCATCTGGTGGTCGTGCCCGACGAGCGCGGCGCCCTGCGCCCGATCGCCGGCGGGGCCGATCTGCCGCCGGTGGGGCCGCTCGCCGCCTGGGCCGAGCGCTGGCCCCGGGCCCGCTCGCCGCTGGTCGCCCGCTCGATCGCCGAGCGGTTCGGCCCGACGCTGCTCGCGCTCGGCGCCCGGCGCCTGGACATCGGCCGGCTCCTCGACGGGGTGGCCGGGGCCGGGCCTGTCCCTGCCGGCTCGGCGCTGGACGCGCTGCACGGCGTGCTCGATCGGCTGGCGGCCGACCTGAGCCCCCGGCTGGCCGAACGCCTCGCCCGGGCGCCGATCTTCACCGATGTGCACGGCACCGACCGGCCTCTGAGCGGCCCGCGGCGGGCGATCGTGGCCGAGTCGGACGAGCTGCGCAGCTTGCTGCCCGACGGGCCGTGGCTCGTCGACGGCCTGCGGAGGGCCCGGCACGTCGCGGTGATCGACCCCCCGACCGTGGGCCCGCTCGACGCGGTGCGGGGTCTGTTCGAGCCGTCGGCCGCGCTGTACGCCGAGCCGGGCAGCGCGCGCTGGCGCCGGCTGGTGGCGTGGGCGATCGCCCACGGGCCGCCGCTCGACGACGCGCTCAAGAGCCGCCTGCGCGCGGCGCCGATCTGGGCCGGCGGGGATCAGCGGGCGCCGCTCGATGCGCTGCGCGCGCGGCCCGAGAGCTCCGCGTGGGCCACGCTCTACGACACCTGGGATCGCTGGCCGCCGCCCACCGACGAGGCCCGGGCGCTGTCAGCGGCGCTGGGGCTCGCCGAGCGGGGGGACGCGGGCCGGCGGCTCATCGCCGATCTGAAGTGGATGCACACCGAGGATCCGCACGGGGCGTGGCTCGACGGGCCGGCGCTGCCCGAGGCGCTGGCCGAGCTCGGCCGGCGCTCGGAGCCCGACGCGCTGCGCCCGCTGGCCGAGCTGGCGATCCACCCCGACGCGGCGGGCGCGCGGCGGCCCCTCGGCGACGCGCTCCGGTCCGATCCACCGTGGCGGGCCATCCTGGCCGACGGCGCGCGCCCGCTGCTCGACGCGGGCTGGCAGGCGCGGATCGAGCCGCTGCTGGAGCGCCTGAGCGTCCCCCGACACGGCCTCGAAGCCGCGGTCGCCTTCGCCGAGACCGATCCGGCGTTCCCCGAGGCGCGCGACGCGCTGAGGGCGGCCCTCGCCGACGCGGGCGGCCCGTGGGGTGCGGGGCTGACCGGCCGCATCTCGGCGCTGCCGCTGTGGCCCTCCGACGGGCGCTTCGTCCCAGCCACCGCCGTCGTGCCCCCCGGCCGGCTGGGTGCGCTGGCCGGGCTGCCGGTCGGCGCGCTGGCGGCGCAGGTTGACCCCAGCGCCGCCGAGCAGGCCGACCGGCTGGCCGACGCGCTCGACTTCGCGTCCGTCGGCGCGCTCCTCGCCGAGCGGGTGGCAGCCGAAGCCGTGGCCGGCGAGCCGCTGGACGCGCAGGCGCCGTGGCTCTCGTCGGTGGAGGCCGTCGCCGCCGTGCGCCGGGCGCTCGTGGCCGAAGGCCAGGCGATGGACGCGCTGCCGCTCCGGGTCGACCTCGACGGGCGGCTGGTCGTCGGGCCGCTGTTCGACGCCTCGCGCGACGTCCGGCATCTAGTGGGTCGTCCGCGAGATCCGCATGACGATTCCACGGCCCTTTCACCCCCGCTCGGCGTTGGTTCTCCTCGACGTGCCCCTGGCACGCCTTCGTCGGCCCGCCTTGATCGGGGTCGAAATGACTCGCGGGCTCATCACGCGGACTTCGCGTCCGCCCCACTGGCCGCCCGCTTGCCGATCCGGGCGCGTATCACCCACGCCGACGACCCCGGCGGCGCGCCGCTGCCCGCCCGCTGGCTGCTGTCCGACCTGGCCGACGCGCAGCGGGAGGCGGGCCCGATCGACGATCACCCGGTCCTCGCCGAGCAGAGCGCCCGACGGGCGCTGTATCGCTGGATCGAGGCCGTCGCCGACGAGATCGAGGCCGACGAGCAGGCCCGCGGGCAGCTCGGGCGGGCGCCGGTCTGGCCCACGACGGGCGGCACGCTGCGCGCCGCGCGGGAGCTGATGCCGGTCGATGATCCGCTGGCGGACGACGCCGCGGTGGATCCGGCGCTCGACTGGGTGCCGGCGGACGAGATCCCCGCCGAGGTCCGCCGCCGGCTCCGCGGGTGGTTCCGGCTCGACGCCCGCCGGCTGCGCACCGCGGTGGAGCACCTCGTCGACGCCCACCGGCAGATCGACGATCCCGCCCGCTCGGCCCGGCTGCTGACCCTGCTCGCCCGCCTCCTGACGGCGGCCGAGAGCGAGGAGGCCCCGCTCGACGCGCTGGTGGCCCGCTTCAAGCTGCATCGGCGGCTCAAGGTGGCCGACGCCGACGGGCGATTCGACCGACCCAAGGCGCTGCTCGCGCCGACCCAAGCCGCTCAAGCCAAGCGGATCGCGCTGTTTCACCCCGACCCGCCGCGCCGACCGCACCCGGCCTACCCCGAGGCCGTCCGACGCTTGCTGCGGGCGGCGGGCGCCGATGTCGACCTCTCCGATGACGCCTTGAGCGCGGCCCTCGACGCCCCGGTGCCCGGGCTCGACGCCGGCCTCGCCCGGGTGGCCTACCTCGGCGCCCGGGCGGCGGATGCGCCGGCGCTGATCGAGCGGCTCGATCTCGGGGCGCGCCCCTGGCTCTTCGATCGCGACGGGACGCCGTGCGCGCCGGCCGATCTCGACTGGCCCGATCCCGATCTGGACGCGCTCATCGGCTCCGAGGGCGGGCGGCGGCCCCACCCGGCGGTGGTGCACGGCCTGCCGCCCGCCGTGCTCGCCCGGCTGCCGGTGCGGACCGCGGCCGACGCCGATCCCCACGCGGTCGCCCGGCATCAGCCCGAGGGCACGCCGTTGCCGATGGCCGTGCTGCGCTGGTTCGACGACGGCCTCGACGCGCGGCGCATCCGCCCCGACGACGCCCGCGCGGCGCTCGCCGGGCGCCGGATCTTCGGCGCCGACGACGGGCGCTGCCGCCCCCCCGAGGCCCTGGTGCGCGATCTGCCCGCCCCCGGCCTCGGACGCCGCCGGAGCGGCTTCTCCGACGGGCGCCCCGTGCCCCGCCTGATCGGCGCGCTGGGTATCCCGGCCACGCCCGACGTCTCGGTGTGGCTGGGGCTCGCCGAAGAGATCGCCGCCGACGCCCGCCGCGCCGACCTCCTGGCCGACGAGCCCGAGCTGCGCGAGGTGCTGCCCCGTATCGTGGGCCGGCTCGCGCTGGCCGGCGCCTCCCGCCCGGCGGCGGTCCTCGCGACGACGCCGCGGGGCGAGCGGATCGTACCGATCGATGATCGCGCGCTCACGATGCCCTGGCCGCCGACGCTCGCCGCCGCAGCCGGCCCGGCGGACCTCGCGCTGATCGCGCTCGACGCGCCCCCCGAGTCACTGTCGAGCGCCGCCACCCGTTGGGGCGTCCCGACGGTCGAGGCCCGCTGGCGCCCGTCGTCGACCCCGGCCCCGGCGGGGCGACCGCTGCCCGATCTCACCCGGACATTGACCGATCTCTGGGCCCGTCTGCCGCGCGTGCTCGACGGGGCGCCGGGCGATCCACCCACCGCGCGCGAGGTCGCCGACGCCGACGCCCCGGGCCGCATCGGGCGGGCGAACGTGCCCTGGCCCCGCACCGCGCGGTGCGTCGACGGCGTGCTGTGTGTCGCCGAGGGCGCCGGCGCCGACGCCATCGCCGACGCGCTGTGGCGCGACCGCCTGCGCCCGGACGACGCGCCGACCGAAGCCGTCGCCCGGCTCGCGCGCCTGATCGCGTGCGGGCACGGCGCGGCGATGGATCTGCTGCTCGACGCGGAGGGTCTCCCCCGGACGGGCCCGCCGCCGCGACCGACCCGCACGACGAACCCGATGGAGGAGCCGGCCGCGCCTCCCCGCTCGACCGCTCCACGCTCGGCCGTGGAGCCCGCATCCGCAGAGCCCGAGACCCCGCCGCCCGAGCCGCCGGCCGCCGAGCCCGCACCCGACGAGGACCGCCTGCTCGACCGGCTCAAGCGCTGGTGGCGTGGCGATGAGCCGACCCATCCGCCGCGTCCCCCGGATCCGCCCACGCCCCGGCGCCCCGAGCCGCCGCGCCCCGATCCGCCGCGTCGGCCTCCGCCCCGGGCCCCGCAGCGCGACGACGACCCCGGCTTTCAGCCGCCCGATACGAGCCGCTTCTTCCAGCCCCAGCGCGCGGTCGAGCCTCAGCTCCGCGCCGATCCCAACTGGCTCGCCACCCGCCAGACCGCGACCGATATCGGCTTCGCCTTCGCCCCGGGCCGGCTGGCCGGGGTCCACCAGTACGGGCCGGCGCTCATCACCGACCGCTTCGATCCCCGCAGCCGCCGCTGGGTCGCCGCCGCGATCGACCCCGAGTGGTCCGCGCCGCCCGCCGGGGGTGGCTTCCGGGTCGCGTTCACCGGGCGGCTGCCCACCGGCGAGGCCGCGCTGGCGGTGCCGCTCTTCGGCCGGGTGTCGGCGCTCGACGCGCCCGACGCCCGCCGCTTGACGCGCGACGAGGCCCGCCCGCTGCTGGTGATGCCCCGCCCGACCGACGTGCGCTACACGGTCGACCTCGCCCGCCCGCCGCGCTACGTGGACGCCGATCCGCCCCGCGTCGCCGGCCTGCTCGCGCCCACCGCGCCCGACGACGAGCTGCCCGCCGAGTGCCACGATCTGCTCGGCGGCCTGCTCGACGCGCCGCCGCGGGCCCGGCTCTCGGGCATCGGCCAGTTCGTGCGGCGGCACTATCGCTACGACCCGAGCTACCTCGAAGACCCGGCCCACGCCCGCTGGCTGCGCCGGGTGACCCGGGGGCGGCCGAACGTACACCTCGCCGCGCTGCACGCCGGCCGCGACGGGCGGCACCTGGGCGCGGGGGTGTGCTACGAGCTCAACGCGCTGGTCTGCGAGCTGGCCCGGCGGGCGGGCATCCCCGCCGCGATCGCCACCGGCTGGACCTTCGATCGGGGGTGGATCGATCAGCCCGATCATCTGTGGGCGATGGCGCTGCTGGCGACCGGGGACGGGCCCCGCTGGATGCCGGTCGACGCCTCGACGACCCACGAGGGCCGCCCGCTGCACGCGACGCCGCGCCCGCCGGGCCCGCACCGGGCGCAGGCGCCGCGCCAGGACCTCCGCCCGCCTCGCCCGGTGGATTGGACCGACGTCGCGCCGCCGCCCGAGCGGCCCGGAGCCCCGCTGCGCGAGCTGCTGCGGGTCATCCGCCACGCGGAGCGGCTCGGCGAGGCGCCCGAACGGAGCGAAGCCGAGCGCCTCGCCGCCGCCCGAAGCCTGCTCACCGAGCCCGATCGGGCCCGAGCGCTGCTGGCGGTGCTCGACGGGGGCGGGGCAGGGGAGCGCGACCCGGAGGCCCGCTAATCACGGGGTTGGACCCCAGCGGCCGCGACGGCTCACGGCGCCGATGCCCCCGTGAACAGGCTTCACTCGACCGGCTCGAGCGCCTCGATCGGCACGTAGTACTTCGCGTAGCACTGCCCATCCGAGTACCGCCGCCCGCCGGGGTCGGGGACCAGCACCGTCGCCCGCCGGGTGATGCGGTTGACGACGCCCTCGTGCACCCGGCGCCCGGCGCGGAAGCGCACCCGACTGCCGACGCCGACGCCCAGCGCCTGCCGGGCCCGCTCGTGGGGCGTGACCAGCTCGTGGGTCGCCTCGGTGTGGCCGAAGAAGCCGTGCACGAAGCGGGCGAAGGGCCGCCCGCGGCAGTTCGACGCCTGCCACACCAGGAACTCGCACAGGTGGATCAGCTCGTGCTCGAAGATGCGCAGCAAGGCGTCCAGCCGATCCTCGCAGCGCACGCCGCAGACGTTGATCGCCCGCGCCTCGCCGCGGAACGTGCCCCCGAGCAGCGTCGCCGAGACCCCGATCGAGAACCGCCGCTCGACGCCGCTCGGCCCCCGGCGCTCCTCCCGGCGGGTCATGCCGCCCGAGCGGATCATGCGCCGCGACACGTCGAACGTCAGCGCGCCGCCGGTGGGCCCGTCGAGCGCCTCGCGCATGGCCCCGTCGAAGAAGCGGGCGTCGTAGGCCTCGAAGAGCAGCGCCAGATCCGACGGCACGATCCGGTGGAACATCGGTCGGTTGATGCCCGCCCCGCGGGCCAGCGCGTGGGCCCGGATCGCCGCCTGCCCCGCGACCCGGGCCGCAGGGGAGGGGGGCTGTCGCACGAGTCGGATACGCAGGCGCACGGCGGCAGGATGACGGCGACGTGACGCCCCGGCAACCCCGTCGATGGTCGGGGGAGACCCGTTGCAGGCGGGGGCGTCGATCACTATCCTGCCGCCTCTCCGACCCACCCCGCGACCCCAGGAGGCCGGTGATGTCCGACGCGCGCGTCATCCGCGAGGCGCTCACCTTCGACGATGTGCTGCTCGAGCCGGCCTTCTCGGAGGTCCTGCCCCATCAGGTCGACACCGGCACCCGCTTCACCCGCGGGCTCACCCTGGGCGTGCCCTTCGCCAGTTCGGCGATGGACACCGTCACCGAGGCCGACACCGCCATCGCGATGGCCCGGACGGGCGGCATCGGCGTCATTCACAAGAACCTTTCGCCGACGGCTCAGGCCCGCGAGGTGCAGCGGGTCAAGAAGGCCCAGAGCGGCATCGTGGTCGATCCGGTGACGGTCGAGCCCGACCAGCCGCTCGGCGAGGCCGTCGCGCTGATGAAGCAGCACGGCATCAGCGGCCTGCCGGTGGTGGACGACGGGCGCCCGGTCGGCATCCTGACCCACCGCGACATCCGCTTCGAGCAGCGCCTCGGGCGCCCGGTGAGCGCGCTGATGACCACCGATCTGGTCACCGCGCCCGAGGGCATCACCCTCGACGACAGCAAGGCGATGCTGCACCGCCACCGCATCGAGAAGCTGCTGGTGGTCGACGCCGCCGGGCGGCTCAAGGGCCTCATCACCATCAAGGACATCGAGCAGGCCGAGGCCCACCCCGACGCCAGCACCGACGCGCGCGGGCGGCTGCTCGTGGCCGCGGCGGTGGGCGTCGGCGCCGATCGGGACGCCCGCACCGCCGCGCTGGCCGAGGCCGGGGTCGACGTGGTCGTCGTCGACACCGCGCACGGCCACAGCAAGGGGGTCATCGACAGCGTGCGGGCCCTCAAGACCGCCTGGCCCGCGCTCCAGATCGTCGCCGGCAACGTCGCCACGGCCGCCGCCACCGAGGCGCTGATCGAGGCCGGGGCCGATGCGGTCAAGGTGGGCATCGGGCCCGGCTCGATCTGCACCACCCGGGTCGTCGCCGGGGTCGGCGTACCCCAGATCACCGCGGTCATGGACTGCGCCGCCGCCGCCGCGCCCCACGGCGTGCCGATCATCGCCGACGGGGGCGTCAAGTTCAGCGGGGACGCGGTCAAGGCCATCGCCGCCGGGGCCCACACGGTCATGGTCGGCAGCCTGCTCGCGGGCACCGCCGAGGCCCCGGGCACGGTCGTGCTCTACCAGGGGCGCTCGTACAAGGCCTACCGCGGCATGGGCAGCGTCGGCGCGATGCAGGCCGGCAGCTCGGACCGCTACTTCCAGGAGGGGCAGGAGAGCCGCAAGCTCGTGCCCGAGGGCATCGAAGGCCGGGTGCCCTACCGCGGGCCGCTCGCCGACACGCTCTACCAGCTCGTCGGCGGCCTGCGGGCCGGCATGGGCTACACCGGCAGCCGCGACATCGAGGCCCTGCGCACCGGCGCCCGCTTCGTGCGCATCACCTCGGCCGGTCTGCGCGAATCGCACGTGCACGACGTGGTCGTCACCCAAGAAGCGCCCAACTACCGGATCGACTGATGGCCCACCAGACCGTCCTCATCCTCGACTACGGCAGCCAGTACACCCAGCTCATCGCCCGCCGGGTGCGCGAGCTGTCGATCTACTGCGAGATCGTGCCCTTCGACGCCGATCCGGCCGGCCTCGCCGCCCGCAAACCGACGGCGATCATCCTCAGCGGCGGCCCGTCCAGCGTGACCGCCGAGGACGCCCCGGCGCTGTCCCCGGCGCTGCTCGAGCTGGGCGTGCCGGTCCTCGGGATCTGCTACGGGCTCCAGGTCGTGACCCGCACGCTCGGCGGCGAGGTCGACAAGGCCCGACTGCGGGAGTATGGCCGGGCCGAGATCCAGATCGTCGACCGGGGCGACCTGTTCGCCGGCATCGACGGCCCGCGCACTCAGGTCTGGATGTCGCACGGCGATCACGTCGAGCGCCCGGCCCCCGGCTTCGACGTGCTCGCCCGCACCGGCGACGGGGTCATCGCCGCCGTCGCCGACCGCACGCGCCGCATCTGGGGGGTGCAGTTCCACCCCGAGGTGGTGCACACCCCGGCCGGGGGGCGCATGCTGCGCAACTTCCTGGTCGAGACCGCCGGGCTGCGGGGGGACTGGACGCCGGCCAGCTTCGTGCACGACGCCATCGACCGCATCCAGGCCCAGGTGGGCGACGCCCGGGTCATCTGCGGGCTCTCGGGCGGGGTCGACTCGGCGGTCGCCGCAGCGCTGCTGCACGCGGCCATCGGCGATCGGCTGACCTGCGTCTTCGTCGACAACGGGCTCCTGCGGCTACACGAGGCGGAGCAGGTCGTCGAGCTGTTCTCCGGCCGGTTCGGCTACGATCTGCGCCACGTCGACGCCAGCGACCGCTTCCTCTCCGAGCTGGCCGGGGTCACCGACCCCGAGACCAAGCGCAAGATCATCGGGCGGGTCTTCGTGGAGGTCTTCGAAGACGTCGCCAAGACGATCGACGGCGCCCGCTTCCTGGCCCAGGGCACGCTGTACCCCGACGTCATCGAGAGCGTCAGCGTGCGGGGCCCGGCGGCGGTCATCAAGAGCCACCACAACGTCGGCGGGCTGCCCGAGCGCATGGATCTCGAGATCTGCGAGCCGCTGCGCGAGCTGTTCAAGGACGAGGTGCGCAAGGCGGGGCTCGAGCTGGGGCTGCCCGAAGAGGTCATCTGGCGCCACCCGTTCCCCGGGCCGGGGCTCGCGATCCGCATCCTGGGGGCGATCGATCGGGATCGCCTCGACGTGCTGCGGCGGGCGGACCACATCCTGCGGGAAGAGATCCGCACCGCGGGCCTGCATCGGGCCATCTGGCAGGCCGGCGCGGTCCTGCTGCCGGTGCGCTCGGTGGGGGTGATGGGCGACGACCGGACCTACGAGAACGTGTGCGCCCTGCGGGCCGTCTCGAGCCTGGACGGCATGACCGCCGACTGGTATCCGATCCCGTACGAGGTGCTGGGCCGCATGTCGACCCGCATCATCAACGAGGTCAACGGCATCAACCGGGTGGTCTATGACATCTCGAGCAAGCCACCGGCCACGATCGAATGGGAGTAGGGGAGCCGCCCTGGCGCTCGCCCTGCTCACCCCGGCCGCCCTGCTGTGCCTCTGCGCGCCCGCCGCGGCCGAGCCGGTCGTGACCGAGACCGACGACGGCGTGGTCGACTGGACCCGCCGCACGGTCGAGGCCATCGGCGTCGGCACCCCCGACATCATCTCGCCCACCGGCGCGCTGACCCCCCGCGAGCCGTACGACGTCGCTCGGGAAGACGCCGAGAAGCGCATCACCCGCCTGCTGGCCCGGCTTCCAGTCGATGGCGAGCGGCGGCTGCGTGATCTGGATCCGCTCGACGCCCGGCGGGCGGCCGTCGCCAAGGCCCACGTCGCCGCCGAGACCCGCCACTTCAGCGACGGCACGGTGCACCTGCCGGCCAGCGCGTCGTTCGCCTGGGTCGCCGCCGAGTGGCCGGCCGATCCGGCGGCGAAGATCGACGTGCCCGTCGGCCCGCCGCTCCCCGGGCCCAGCGGCCTCATCGTGAAGCTGGGCGCGCCGATGAAGCCCGCCGTGCGGCTGCGCCTGACGACCCCCGCGGGCGCGACCCTCGCCGCGGGCACGGTCCACGACCCGCTGGGCCCGACGGGGGCGGTCTTCGCCTACGCCGAGGCCGAGGTCGACCTGCCCGCGCTCGTCGGCGACGCGCCGCTGCTCGTCGAGGCCGCCCCCGGCGAGGGCCGGGGCGCGATCACGCTGCCCGACGAGGCGCTGGTCGGGCAGCGGATCCCCGGCGCCATCGTGATCCTGTGGCCGGAGCCGAAGCGATGACCCGCCGCGCCTCTCTGCTCGCCACCGCCCTGATCGCGCTCGTCACCCTCGGCTGCGGCGGGGACGGCGTCATCCGCAAGGTCGGTGATCTGCCGCCGCCGCCCCCCGGGGCCGGCTTCGTCGAGATCAAGTGCGACCCGCCGACCGCCGATCTCTATGTCGACGGGGTCTACCGCGGCCGGCTGGACGGCTACCGCAACGGTGTGATCCGCATGCCCGAAGGCCCTCGGCGGGTGGCGCTGCGCAAGAACGGCCACTACGCGTGGTACGGCACGGTCACGGTGGGGCAGGCGACGACAGTCATCGAGACCCGGCTGGTGCCCGAGGTGCCCTGAGCCCCCGACGCCACGGCGGTCGGCCGCAGGCCCGGCGGTTGACCCGAAGATGGAAGACGCCCGGCGGGCACCGGGTGGACAGCGACGAGAATCGGGCTAGAATGTGCCGACGCACCTCCTCACAGAAGGCCCCCAGATGTCCGCAAGCAGCGGCAAGCTCGAGCCGCTCAAACTGTTCAAGGTGTTCCGCAGCATCCTCGAGCGCCGGCTCGGGGGCACGCTGACCGTGCGGCGGGGGCCGGTCGTCAAGCAGGCCCGCCTCGCGTTCGGCCAGGTGCTCGCCGCCGCCTCGAACCGCCCCGAGGAGAGCCTCGCCCGGGCGCTGGTGGACGAGGGGCTCATCTCGTCCACCGAGCGGGTCGAGATCGACGCCGCCCGCCGGGCCGACCGACGCAGCTTCGAGGCCCACGTCCGCGAGCGGGGGCTGGTGGCCGAGGGCCGACTCGAAGGCATCGAGCGCCGCATCTCGCGCACGGTCTTGCTGGAGTGCTTCGGCTGGCCCGATGGGACCTTCGAATTCGCGGTGGCCCAGGTGCGGACCAACCCCGAGAAGCGGCCCATCGACACCGTCGAGCTGCTGCTCGAAGCCGCCGCCGCCCACCTGCCGACGCCCATCTGCGAGCGCTTCCTCAACACCTTCTCCGGCCAGCAGCTCGGCGCGACCGAGTGGATGCAGACCTACGCCGAGGTCTACGACCGGCTGTTCCCGCCGCCGAACCTGCGGGGCATGCTGCAGAGCCCACTGCCGGTGGCCGCGGTGGCCAGCCTGCCGGGGGACAAGCCACGCAACTTGAGGGAAGGGGCCGCGCTGGTCCTGTCCGGCCTCGGCGCGCTGTCTCGGCTCGAAGGCGCCCGAGGGCCCGCGGCTCGGCAGGCGACCCGCTCCGGCCCGCAGCGGCCGGCCACCGCGAGCGGCCCTCAGCCACGCGCGGGCGGGTCTCGGGCTTCCGGCGGCCGCCGTCGAGCCGAGCGCTCGGTCCCGCCTCGACCGGCCTCGGTCGCGCCGCACCCGACCCGCTCTGAACCCCCGAGCGCTCGCCCGCCCGTCCGATCGTCCTCCGACTCGGCCGACCGGCCGGTGCGTGTGCGGGCCAGCCGAGGCCCCGGCGCGGCCCGCCCCGAGCGCGCGTCCGGTTCCAAGCGGCCCATGCGCCGCTCCGGCGCTCGCCGGGCGGCCCCGGCCGAGAAGAAGCCGATCCCGTCGAAGGTCCAGGCCAACCTCGACCGGGCCGTGGCGCTCGCGCCAGAGCTGGAGCAGCGGACCCACTACGAGCTGCTCGAGATCGAGCAGGGCGCCGACGAGAAGGCCATCCGGCTGGCGTTCCGCCGGATGGCCCGCGACTTCCACGTCGATCGCTTCGCCCGCTACGGGCTCGACAAAGAGACCCTCGCGGCGGTGCAGAAGGTCTTCGTCGCGGCCAACAAGGCCCACGAGGTGCTGTCGTCGGCCGACAAGCGCAAGGAGTACGACATCGGCCTCGAGATGAAGGCCGGCGGGGCCAAGGTCGCCGCCGGCGGCGGGCCGCAGCTCGATCAGGTCTTCAAAGCCGAGAAGCTCATCAAGGACGCGACGGTCCTCATCGGCCGGGGGCAGCCCGACGCGGCGCTGGAGCGGCTCGAGACGGCGGGGCAGTCACTGCCCGACGACCCGGTCTACAAGGCGGCCAGAGCGTTCGCCGAGCACCTGCTCGCGCAGGGGCAGGGGGGCTCGCAAGTCGTCCTCGGGCGCACCCGGGAGGCGCTGGAAGAAATCTGCGCCGAGCTCGACAATCGCGAAGAGCCCTTCTTGTATCTCGGGCGCATCTATCGCACGCTCGACGAGCCGGAGAAGGCCATCCGGGCCTTCGAACGCGCCTTGAAGATCAACCCGCACTATGCCGAGGCGGGCAGCGAGCTGCGCCATGTGCAGCGCAAGATCGAGCAGAGCAAGAGCAGCGGTCTGGCCGGGCTGTTCGGCCGGCGGAAGAAGTAGATGGGGCGCCGCGACGACAAGAAGGGCTACGTGCAGATCGACGAGTCGGGCCGGATCTACGTGCTCGGCAGCGGCCTGCGCAAGACCCTCGGCAAGCTCGCCGGCTACTACACCCACCTGCCGTCCGACGCGGCGCTTCTGCACTTCCAGCGCGCGACGAGCGTGCCGACCTACGACGAGTTCCGCGACCCGATCATCCTTCAGGGCGACATCGCGGCGATGGGCTCGACCATCGAGGTGATCAACTTCGTCACCTCGGCCCAGCTCTCGGGCAACCTCGTCATCGTCAGCGAAGACACCCGCAAGTGCCTGTATTTCAAGAACGGCGAGGTGCGCGGGGCGGCCTCGAACCGGGCCGAGGACCGGCTCGGCGAGATCATGTACCGCTTCGGGGCGCTGACCCGCGAGGCGCTCGAGGCCGCGCTCGAGCAGTGCCGCCGCATCCGCCGGCCGCTGGGCAACTTCCTGCTCGATCAGGGCGTGCTGACGCAGGTCGAGCTGTACAAGTTCGTGCGCAAGCAGGTCGAAGAGACCTTCTACTCGATCCTGCTCATCAGCGACGGCGACTTCTACCTGACCCGATTCGACGTCGACGCGCTGCCGAGCCCGCTCTCGCTCAACGCCCAGAACCTCTTGATGGAGGGCCTGCGGCGGATGGACGAGATGTCATACTTCCGCAAGCAGATCCCCGAGATGACGACCCGCATCGGCCTCGGGCGCAACGAGCCGTCGAGCCGGAACGCCATCGGCCAGAAGGAGCGGGTGATCCTGCGGGCCCTCGAGCAGCCGCGCACCGTGCAGGAGCTGATGGCCCGGTGCCGCTTCGGCGCGTTCGAGACGATGAAGCAGCTCTTTCACATGCTTCAGGCGGGCTTCATCCAGATCATCGAGGCCGACGACACCGCCGAAGCCGCCGCCGAGGTCGACCCGACGACCGCCGAGTCGGCCCGGCTCATCGACACGTTCAACTCGGTCTTCCAGCGCATCTATCAGGCGATCGCCCGCCACGGTCGGCAAGACGCGCTCGACCAGGGGCTCGAGACGTTCCTGCAGTTCTACGGCTTCGTCGAGCTGTTCCAGGGCGTCGCGTTCGACGGCAAGGGCCAGCTCGACAAGGCCCGGCTGCTGACCAACCTCAGCGGGCAGGCGGCCGAGAACCGGGTGAGCTTCTTGTCGCAGGCGCTCAACGAGCTGCTGTTCTTCGAGATGTTCGCCGCCCGCGAGTGGCTCGAACGCGACGAACAGCAAGAGCTGCAGAAGATCATCAATCAGCTCTTCATCGACATCGGCTGACGCAGACCGGAATCCGCCGCAGATCGCACTTCGGGTCGACCAACCGGCCAGAACCGGCTGAAAACGGCCGATCCGGCGGGGGGCCTCGCTCACCACGTCAACGTCGCACAATGAGCATTATGTCAACTCATGGATTCTGAGACGCCAGGGACCCCATTCACGAAGTCAGCGACGGCGACGCCGAGCTGCGCCCCGCCCCTCGATCGGGCCCTCGTCGACGCCCGTATCGAAGACGACCCGATGATCCGCGCCGTGCGCGGCCTGCCCGACCACTTCGATCTCGGCTGGCGCGCGGCGGCCGGCGTCGCCCGTGGATTCGCCGGCGCCGTGGATCGGGTCGTCGTCTGCGGGCTCGGCGGCTCCGCCTTCCCCGCCGATCTGGTGTGCGTCGCGGTCGACGTCCCGTTGGCCGTCTCCCGGGACTACGCCGTGCGCGCCCCGATCGACGGCCGCGCCCTCGTCGTCGCCAGCTCGTTCAGCGGCAACACCGAAGAGACGCTCGCCGCCTTCGAGGACGCCCGCCGCCGTGGCGCGCGCCTCCTCGCGCTGACCGGCGGCGGACGTCTCGCCGCCCGCGCCACCGAGCTCGGCGTGCCCGTCATCCGGCTCGAGCGGCCGTTCCCCGGATTCCAGCCGCGCGCGGCCACCGGCATGTTCATCGGCGCCCTCGGCCGCGTGCTCGAAGACGCCGGCCTCGCCGCGGGCTTCGCGAAGATACTCGACGGGCTCGGCGATCGGATCCGCGGGCTCGTCGATGTCGAGGCCCGCGCCACCGAGCTGGCCGAGGCGCTGCACGGGCGGATCCCGATCGTCCTGGCCACCGCGCCGTTGGCCCGCTCGGCGGCGCGCATCATCAAGATCAAGCTCAACGAGAACGCCAAGATCGCTGCCTTCTGGAGCGCGATCCCCGAGTTCAACCACAACGCGCTGGTGGGCTTCACCCGGCAGCATGGCCCGTTCTCGGCGGTGATCCTGCGCGACCCGAGCTGCGCGTCGCGCATGGCTCATCGGGTCGAGATGACCGCGCGAACCCTCGCGGGGTGCGGCGTGCCGGTGCACCCGATCACGTTGCCGTCGGCCCCGCCCATCGAGCAGGCGTTCGCCGCGCTGTATCTCTTCGACTTCGTGAGCTGCCGACTCGCGCTTCAGGCCGGGATCGATCCCAACCCGGTGGCGCTGATCGAGTCGTTCAAGGCGAGCCTCGGCCCGAACCCGTCGCCAGCGGGTTGACCGGGGGCAGCGGCGGCAGCAGCGCGCCGGGGCGGAAAGCGAAGAACTTGCCGGCGTTGGCCAGCGCGAACAGCGAGCCGTCGCGCCCGACGGTCGCCGGGGCCATGAACCCCCCGCCCGGCGCGAAGTGCCACACCGGGCGCCCGCTGCGGGCGTCGATCAAGCGCAGCGCGCCGGTGGCGGTGCTCACCGCGAGCAGCTTGCCCATCGGCTCGATGGCGGTCGGCGAGCCGTCGTGCTCGGGCAGCTTCACCCGCCAGCGGGCCCGCCCGGTCTCGGGATCGATGCGCACGATGGCGCCCTGGTCGATGCCGGCGAAGAGGTCGCCGTGGTAGCCCCGCATCACCACGACGCCCCGCACGGTGCGGGTCCAGACGACCTCACCGGTGGCCGGGCGCAGGGCGTACAGCCCGCCGGCGACCGAGGCGGCGTACAGCGTGCCGTCGATCACCACCGCGCGGGCGTCGATGTCTTCGAATTGCTCGGCCTCGGGGGCCAGATCGCGGGTCCACAGGACCGCGCCGTCCTTGCTCGACAGCGTGACGAGCACCCCGTCGGAGAAGCCGACGTGCACCCGGCCGCCGACCACGGTCGGCGGCGCCTCGCCGTACAGCGCGAAGCGACCGGGCGCCTCGCGCCGATACTGCCAGCGCCATGCGCCCGAGCGGCGGTCGAGCGCGTAGATCGCGTTGGTGCCGTCGACGACCAGCAGCGTATCGCCGCTGACCTCGGGGGCCGCGACGACCGCGCCGGGCACCGAGTAGCGCCACTTCACCTCGCCCGTCGCGCCGGCGAACGAGACCACCTCGCCGCCGTCGCTGCCGACCACGACCTGCCCGTCGTCGAAGATGGCCCGCCCGCTGGTGCCGCCGGGCAGCGGCGTCTTCCACAGCAGATGTCCGTCCGACGCGCGGAACGCGTAGAACCAGGCGCGATCGGCCGAGCCGACCCACACCCGGCCGCCCTGGGGGTCGTAGGCCGCCGCCGCGAGCTGCTGCCCGTCCTTGCGGGTCACCCCGCTCGGGGCCAGATCGACCCGCCAGATCGGGTCGATCGGCACGGCCTGCATGTTCTTGGTGCGCCCGGTCAGCGGCGTCTCGTCGCCGGCGACGCCGAACGCGGTGCCGCACCCGACGAGAGCCAGCGCGCCGACGAGCGCCGTCAGCGGGCCCGCTACGCTCCGGATCAACTCGACCGCCCGAGCTGCGCGATGCGGCGCTCCAGATCGGCCTTGAGCGCCCGGTTGGCGAGCTGTTCGAGGCTGGCGGCGTGGTCGGCCTGCACCTGCTCGTAGACCGCCTTGGCCTCGGCGTCCTTGCCCTGCGCCTCGAGCAGCCGGCCGGTCTGCATGCCGGCGATCAAGCCGAAGGCCTCCCGATCGACGCCCTCGACCGCCTTCCAGGCGGCGATCGCGCCGTCGAGGTCGCCCTTGCCCTCCAGCGCAGCGGCCTTGCCCTGCAAGGCCAGCGCCTCGACCATCGGGGTGAGGTCGGGCCCGGCCAGCGCCTTCTCGTACAGCGCCAGGGCCGCGTCGGCGTCGCCCAGATCCATGCGGGTGCCGGCCTCGCCCAGCGCGCTGAGGCGGCTGATGGGCTGGTCGGCGTAGGCCTGCGCGGTGCGGGCGAAGGCCTGACCGGCCTTCTCGACCCGCGCCTTGCGCTCGTCGGCGGACAGCGCCTTCTCGTCGCTGCCGGGGGCCGGCGGGCGCACCGTCTCGACATACGTCTCGGCGGCGTCGCCGAACGCGGTCGCCGCCTCCTCCGAGCCGGACGTCTTCTGCCCCTGCATGACGATGATGGCGATGACGACCGCCGCGGCGATGCCCAGCCCGGCGATGATGATCCCCCGGTTGTCGACGAGCCAGCTCACCCCGCCGGCCACCGTGCGGGTGAACTCGTCTTCGCCGAGGCTCTCGAGCTCGGCCCGGAAGCCGGCCCCGGGGTCCGCTGGGGCCTCGGGCACCTCCGGGCTGCCGCCGTCGACCACCTCGTCGGTGCCCTCGGGGGCCGTGTTGTCGCTCTTGGAGACTCGCTTCCTGATCCGCTTGACCACCGGGCGCTCCCATATCCTCGTTCGACGGCCAGCGGCCGGCGCGGGAATCTATCACCCGATTTTTCGCGGTGTCAACGCACCCGGCGACCGGCATCAGGCCCATTCGCGGCGGTTGACCGGGCGTCGGGCCTCTCCTACCGTGCGCTGATGTCACGCCGCCCGCTCGCCGCCCGCCTCCTGCCGCTCCTCGCCGGGTGCCTCGCCCTGGGGTTCGCCGCCCCCGCCCGGGCGCTCGACGAGCCGGTGCTGCGGCTCGACGCCGAGGTGGGCTACGCCGGCTACGCCGACGAGCGGCGCTACCACGGCATGTTCGCCGGGGCCGACGCCGGGTTCACGTTCAACGACTTCTGGGGCCTGCGGGCGGGCTATGGCTTCGGGCTGCACCGGGGCAAGAGCCGGGCCTTCGAGACCCACCAGCTCGGCGCCGGCCTGCGGTATCAGTTCGACGTCTTCCACTACGTGCCGTGGCTCGACATCTCCCCGACCCTGTATGTGGTCTCGGGCGACGGCGGGCCGGGCGCCGGGTCGCACTTCGGCGTCGCCGCCGGCCTGGGCTTCGACCGGCTGCTCGACCCCCGCTGGTCCATCGGCGCCGGGGCCCGCTACCACCAGCTCTTCGGCCAGGAGCGCTTCCCGGCCTACCTCACGGTCGTCGTGCGGCTCGGGCATCGGTGGACCTTCGGCGACCCGTTCGCCCCGTAGTCCCCCTCCCCCGCCCTTGCGCTCCGGCTCACGGTGCGCATGGTCCCGCGGCTCGACCCGCCGAGGAGTCTCCCCCATGAGTGAATCCGCGCTTCAGATCAGGCCCGATGTGCCCGGCGAGATGCCGGTCATCGCGGTCAAGAACGCGGTCATCTTCCCCGTCCCCAACCTGCCGATCCCGCTCGGGGTCGGCCGCCCCCGCACCATGACCGCCATCGAGAAGGCCGCCGCCGAAGAGGCGGTGATCCTCGTGCTGACCCAGCGCGATCCGGATGACGAGCGGCCGGGGCCCGAGGGGCTGTACGACGTGGGCGCGGTCGTGCGGGTGCTGCGGCTGACCCGCTCGATGGAGGGCCCCGACGAGCTGCTCATCGAGGGGGTCTGCCGGGCTCGAGCCGAGAGCGTCGTCGAGGTGGACGGCCACCTGCGGGCGACGGTCACCCCCATCATCGAGCACAAGCCGCCCGACGCCGAGACCCAGGCCCTGCTGCGCGCGCTCAAGGATCTGGCGGGCAAGGTCATCGAGCTGTCGCCCCGCATCCCCGACGAGGCGCTGTCCATCGTCGAGGGCATCGATGACGCCGGCCACCTCGCCGATCTGGTGGCCTCCCAGCTCCGCATCGGCCTCGAAGAGAAGCAGGAGCTGCTCGAGGTGTGGGACGTGAAGGTGCGGCTGAACCGGGTCATCTCGGCGCTGGCCCACGAAGCGGCCGTGCTCGAGATCTCGGGTCGCATCCGCACCGAGGTGCGCGACAGCCTCGACAAGCACCAGCGCGAGGTCTACCTGCGGGAGCAGCTCCGGGCCATCCGCAAGGAGCTGGGCGACGACGAGGACGGCGAGGACGACATCGACGAGCTCGGCGACCGCATCCAGCTCGCCGAGATGCCCGAGGCCGCCGACAAGGCCGCCCGCCGCGAGCTGCGTCGCCTGCGCCGCATGAACCCCCAGAGCGCCGAGGCCACCGTCGCCCGCAGCTACATCGACTGGCTGCTCGACGTGCCGTGGAACACCGTCACCGAGGACAACCTCGACGTGAAGGCCGCCGCCGCGCTGCTCGACGCCGATCACTACGGCCTCGAGCGGGTCAAGCGGCGCATCACCGAGTACCTGGCGGTCCGCAAGCTCAAGGGCGACATGAAGGGCCCGATCCTGTGTCTGGTGGGCCCGCCCGGGGTGGGCAAGACCTCGCTGGGCAAGTCCATCGCCAACGCGCTCGACCGCAAGTTCGTGCGCATCAGCCTGGGCGGCGTGCGGGACGAGGCCGAGATCCGGGGCCACCGGCGGACCTACATCGGCTCGCTGCCGGGACGCATCGTCAAGGGGCTCAAGAAGGCCGGGTCGATCAACCCGGTGTTCATGCTCGACGAGATCGACAAGCTCGGCGCCGACTTCCGCGGCGACCCCTCGTCGGCGCTGCTCGAGGTGCTCGATCCCGAGCAGAACGACACCTTCAGCGATCACTACCTCGAGGTGCCGGTCGACCTGTCATCGGTGCTCTTCATGGCCACCGCCAACCGGCTGGACACCATCCCCGGCCCGCTGCGCGATCGCATGGAGATCATCGAGATCCCGGGCTACATCCAGGAGGAGAAGCGGGAGATCGCCCGGCGGCATCTGCTGCCCCGGCTGCTCGCCGATCACGGGCTGGACGACGGCCTCGTCGAGCTGACCGACGAGGCGCTGGAGGTCGTGATCGACCAGTACACCCGCGAGGCCGGGGTGCGCACGCTCAACCGGCAGCTCGCCGCGGTGCTGCGCTCGGTGGCCCGGGACATCGCGATGGAGGAGGTCGAGCCGCCGGTGCAGATCGACGCCGAGCGGGCCCGACAGGCGCTGGGGCCGCAGAAGTTCTTCCCCGAGTCCAAGCAGGACATCGCGACCCCCGGCGTCGCGGTGGGCATGGCCTGGACCCCGGTCGGCGGCGAGATCCTGCTGATCGAGGCGACCGCGATGAAGGGCAAGGCCCAGCTCACCCTGACCGGGCAGCTCGGCGAGGTGATGAAGGAGTCGGCCCACGCGGCGATGTCGTTCATCCACGCCCGGGCGGCGGTGCTCGGCATCGACGAGGCGCTGTTCTCCGAGCGCAAGATCCACCTGCACCTGCCCAGCGGGGCCATCCCCAAGGACGGCCCGAGCGCGGGCATCACCATCGTCGTGGCGCTGACGTCGCTGCTGACCCAGACCCCTATGCGGGAGGGGCTGGCGATGACCGGCGAGCTGACGCTGCGGGGGGTCGTGCTGCCGGTGGGCGGCATCAAGGAGAAGGTGCTCGCCGCGGCCCGGGCCGGCATCCGCGAGATCGTGCTGCCCCACCACAACATGGGCGACGTCGAAGAGATCCCGGCCCACCTGCGGCGGGAGATGACGTTCCACCCGGTGGAGCGCATCGAGGACGTCATCCGCATCGCGCTGGGCATCGACATCCCCTCCCCCTCGGCGCCCATCCCGCTGCCGACCGGGGCCGACCGGGTCGACTCCGAGAGCGCCTGACAGCCCCCGGGGCCCCGAATCGCCGCCGATCCCGCCATGCGGTTGACGCGCAGGGCGGCTTCGGCCCATAACTGAATGACGGTTCATTCAGCGACCGGAGGACCCATGGCCCAGCAGACTCCCGGCGGCGTCGACTTCCTGCTCAGCGAGGTGGCCAGCCGGCCGATCTTCACCCCCGAGCAGTTCAGCGAAGAGCAGCGGATGTTCTACGAGAGCACGCTGGAGTTCATGAACCGCGAGGTGCTCCCGGTCAATGAGCGCATCGAGCAGATGGAGGACGGCCTGCTGCCGGCGCTCATCGGCAAGGCCGGCGCGCTGGGCCTGCTCGGCATCGACGTGCCCGAGCAGTACGGCGGCCTGGGGCTCGACAAGACGACCTCGGCCCTGGTCGGCGAGGCGATGGTGACCCAGGCCAGCTTCGCGGTGGCCACCGGGGTGCAGACCGGCATCGGCACCCTGCCGATCCTCATCTTCGGCACCGAGGAGCAGAAGACGCGCTACCTGCCCGATCTGGTGGCCGGCGCGCGCATCTCGGCCTACTGCCTCAGCGAGCCCGGCTCGGGATCGGATGCCCTCGGCGCCAAGACCACCGCGGTGCGCGACGGCGACGACTGGATCCTCACCGGCGTCAAGCAGTGGATCTCCAATGCGGGCTTCGCGGACATCTTCATCGTCTTCGCCCAGGTCGAGGGCTCGAAGTTCACCGCCTTCATCGTGGAGCGCGGCTTCGACGGGGTGAGCTTCGGCGCCGAAGAGAAGAAGATGGGGCTCAAGGGCTCCTCGACCCGCCAGGTCATCCTCGAAGACGTCCGGGTGCCGGGCGCCAACCTGCTCGGCGAGATCGGGCGGGGGCACGTCATCGCCTTCAACATCCTCAACATCGGCCGCTACAAGCTGGGCATCGCCGCGGTCGGCAGCGGGCGGGCGGCGCTCAAGCACGCGCTGGACTACGCCTCGGAGCGGCGGCAGTTCGACACCCGGCTCATCGACTTCCCCGCCATCCGGGAGAAGCTGGCCCGGATGGCGGCGATCATCTACTCGACCGAGTCGATGGGCTACCGGCTGACCGGCATGCTCGACGACCGCATCGAGAGCCTCGACAAGCGTGATCCGGCCCACTGGAAGCACGCGGTCGATGTCATCAAGGACTATGCCATCGAGGCCTCGATCCTGAAGGTGCAGGGCAGCGAGGGCGTGAGCGTGGTGCTCGACGAAGCCCTCCAGATCTTCGGGGGTTACGGCTTCACCAGCGACTACCCCATCGAGCAGCAGCTTCGCGACTCGCGGGTCAACCGCATCTTCGAAGGCACCAACGAGATCAACCGCATGCTCATCCCGGGCACCCTGCTCAAGCGGGTGATGCAGGGGCAGGTCAACCTCATGCCGAAGGTGCAGGCGGTGGGCGCCGCGGTCGAGGGCCGGGAGCAGGCCGAGCCGCCGGTGGACGACGCCGATCCACTGGCCCTGCCCCGCTTCATGACCGAGCAGGCCAAGAAGGTCTACCTCTACGTCGCTGGCGCGGCGGTGCAGAAGTACATGGCCAACCTCGACCGCCAGCAGGAGCTCTTGATGATCATGGCCGACATGATCATCGACGTGTTCGCCGCCGACAGCGTGGTGGCCCGGGTGAGCCAGCGGGTGGCCGACATCGGGCCCGAGAAGGGCGCCGCGCACCTGGCCCTGGCCCGGGTCGTGGCCACCGACGCCTACCGCCGCAACGCCGCCCGGGCGCGGGATCTGGCGGGCCACCTCGCCCACAAGCCGGCCCGGATGATCGCCGGCATCGACCTGCTCGCGCCGTACGTGCCCCAGGATCTCATCGCCGACCGCCGGACCATCGCCGCCCACCTCGTCAACGCCGGGCGCTACCGCTTCTGAGCGCGGCCGGGGCCTGGGGGAACGCCCGGTTGGCGGATCGCGAGGATCGGGGATAGCCTGCACCGAGTCGCCTGCACCGAGTCGAGCGCGGATCCCGCGGAGCCGAATGACCGCCCCCATCCACTGTTGCTATCGCGGCTGCGCGCTGACCGTGTGGGCCCCGACCGACGCCGGGCTGACGGTGCAGCGCAGCAGCGCGACGTGCACCGCCTGCCGCCGGGTCGCGCTGTGCCTGCCGCACTTCGAGGCGGTCGCCGAGAGCCAGCGGGATCTGCGCTGCCCCAACTGCCGCGAGCAGCGGTGGTACGTGCGGTTGATGAGCGGCGACCGGCTGCCCGCCGCGCTCGAGGTCGCCGTCCGGGCGACGGGCGGACGCATCGAGGCCGACGAGGCGCCGTCCCGCTCGACCGGGTCGGGCGGCGAGCCCGGTGACGCCCGGCGCGACGCGCTGGCCTCGATCTGGCGCTGGGTCCCGGCCAACCGGGTGCCGGCCGACGCCCGCATCCTCGCCCGGGGGGTCCTCGCCCGGGTGCACGCCAAGGGGGCCGTCGTCCTGGTCGACGGCCGACCCCTCGACTGGCTGTGCCCCGAGATGCCATCGGCCGCAGCCCGCTCGACCGCCGCCGACGACATCGTGCTGGCCCACGGGCCCTCAGCGATGTCGTGCCTGTCCTGGGTCGGGCCCGAAGGCCTGCACCTCACCATCGCCGGGCTGCCCGACGGCGGGGTCGACCGCCCGGTCTTCGTCGACGCCCGCCGGTTCGTCTATGTGAGCCGGGCCCCGTCCAGCGACGAGTCGCTGTGGGAGGCGAACATCGAGCAGTCGACCCGGGTGCGCCAGCGGCGGGTGACGCATCTCGGCCGGGGGCCGCACCGCGCGCCGGCCCCGGTGGTGGTGCAGCACCGCGAGGCGGTGGTCGCGCTGGCCTCGGATGGCGAGGTCTGCGCCCCGGTGTGGATCCGGCTGAGCGACGGCCGGCGGACCCCGCTCGCGGCGCACGGTCCCCCGCCCCGGGCTCTGGTCGGCGCCGCCCGGGGTCGGCGGGCGGCGTGGATCGACGCCGACGGCACGGTGCGCTGCGCTGGCGAGCACCACCCGATGCAATCGCTGGGGCGAACCGACGGACACCTGCTCGCGATCACCGAGGACGGGCGCGCCGTCGCGTGGACCACCGGGGATGCGCCGGGCGCCATCGAGACCTGCGACCTGCGGACCGGGGCTGTCCATCGCGACCCGCTGCAAGCGCCGCTCGCCTGGCTCGGGCCCCGCTCGACCTGATCCCGCTCAGCCCTCGAGCGGCGGGAAGACGCCCCCCGCCACCAGCATGCGCTCCAGATCGGCGACGCAGTCGTCGAGCGCCCGATCGGCGGTGTTCAGCGTCAACTCGGGCGCGGTCGGCGGCTCGTAGGGCGAGTCGATGCCGGTGAACCGGGCGATGTGGCCCGCGCGGGCCTTCTGATACAGCCCCTTGGGATCGCGGTCTTCACACACCGCCAGCGGCGTGGCGACGTGCACCTCGAAGAACCGCCCCGCCGGGACCCGCTCGCGCACGGCGGCCCGATCGGCGGCGAAGGGCGAGATGAAGGCCGCGATGACGATGAGCCCCGCATCGGCGAAGAGCGCCGCGACGTGGCCCACCCGGCGGATGTTCTCCGCCCGATCGGCGTCGCCGAAGCCCAGATCGCCGTTGAGCCCGTGGCGCACGTTGTCCCCGTCGAGCACGTAGGCCGGCCGCCCGGCGCGCACCAGGCGGTCTTCGAGGGCCATGGCGACGGTCGACTTGCCCGACCCCGAGAGGCCGGTCAACCAGACGACCGCGCCCGACTGGCCCAGGGCCGCCCGGCGGGCCTCGGGGTCGATGCGGGTGCGATGCCAGGTGAGGTTGCGGTCGGCGGGATCGGGTGACGTCATGGCCGCACCATGCCAGCCCCGGCAGCCCGCGGCAACGGGCCTCGCGCCGGCGGCGCCGGGTTTCGACGGTACCGTTGAATTACAGAAAGAGCGGTCGCTAGGATGGCGCCACCCATCATCGGAGGAAGGCTCATGGCCCGCTCCCCCCGCCTGCCGTTCGCCGTGCTGCTGGCGCTCGCTCCCCTGGGCGCCTGCGTCGACACCGAGGGGCCGATCGCGGTGCGCCCCGATCTGGCCTCGGAGATCGACGCCAACCTGCCCGGGTTCACCGATACGTCGGTCCGCGACATGCGGGTCGTGGTCGATGACTTCGGCGAGCCATGCGAGGTCAACGAAGACTGCCTCGCCGGCTACTGCGTCGAGGCCCCCGAGGGCGGCCGGGTCTGCACCCGACGCTGCGGGGAGTGCCCCGAGGGCTGGGAGTGCAACCCGGTGGGCAACGCGGGGCCCGATCGCACCTTCATCTGCGTGGCCGATCAGCCCGATCTGTGCAAGCCATGCGACAGCCATCGGGACTGTGACGACAACGGCGATCTGTGCCTGACCATCGGCCAGGGGCGCTACTGCGGCGAGGACTGCGCCGAAGACGACTTCTGCCCCGACGGCTTCGTCTGCGCCGACGTCGAGGTACCCGGGGCCGACGGCGAACCGGTCGAGGCCCGGCAGTGCATCCCGGCCGACGGGGCCGGCTGCGCGACGTGCATCGACGAGGACGGCGACGGCTTCGGCCGGGGCGAGGACTGCCTGGGCGACGACTGCGACGACAACGACGACACCATCTACGAGGGCGCGCCCGAGCTGTGCGACGGGCTGGACAACAACTGCAACGCCCGCACCGACGAGCGCAACCTGCTCGACGCGCCCCCGGAGGACGTCGGCTGCCTCGAGGCCGGGGTCTGCCTCGGCGCGCCGGTCATCTGCGAGGCCGGGCAGTGGGTCTGCGCCTACCCCGCGTCGTACGACGACGGGGACGAGCTGCGCTGCGACGGGGTCGACAACGACTGCGATGGCGGCACCGACGAAGACTTCGATCACCAGTCCGATGCGGCGCACTGCGGGGTGTGCAACAACGCGTGCCGCTTCGACAACGCCGAGGGGCTGTGCGTCGAGGGGCGCTGCGAGCTGGGGCCCTGCGCGGCCGGGTTCCACAACGCCGACGGCAACGACGGCAACGGCTGCGAGTTCGGGCCATGCCAGACCAGCAATATGGGTGTCGAGCAATGCGATGGCATCGACAATGACTGCGACTCGCGGGTCGACGAGTCGATCTCGCTGGCGTGCGGGCAGGACGTCGGCCAGTGCCGCAGCGGCATGCAGACCTGCGTCGAGGGGGCCCTGAGCGCGTGCGAGGGCGCCATCGGGCCCACCGACGAGGTCTGCGACGGCCTGGACAACGACTGCGACGAGGCGACCGACGAGGCGTTCGACCTGCTGGGCGACGCGCTCAACTGCGGGCGCTGCGGATTCGAGTGCCAGCTCGCCGACGCCACCCCCCGCTGCGCCGACGGCGCGTGCCGCATCGAGCGCTGCGCGCCGGGCTACTGGGACAACAACCAGAACGACGCCGACGGCTGCGAGTACGCCTGCAACCTCGACAACCAGGGCGTCGAAGCCTGCGACGGCGAGGACGACGACTGCGATGGCGTCGCCGACGAGGGCATCGACATCGAGTCCGACCCCCAGAACTGCGGCGGCTGCGGGCGGGCGTGCGAAGCGCCGAACGCGACCCCGATCTGCGAGGATCGCCAGTGCCGGGTGGGGCCCTGCGCGCCGGGCTTCCACGACATCGACGGCGATCCGGCCAACGGCTGCGAGTACGCCTGCGTGCCCCAGGGCGAGGACGATCTGCCCGATCCGGGATTCGTGGACGCCGACTGCGACGGCATCGACGGCGAGGTGGAGGACGCCATCTTCGTGGCGCCCCGGGGCAATGACGTCAACGCCGGCACCAAGGCGGCGCCGGTGGGCACGATCAGCCGGGCGATGGATCTGGCGCTCGCCGCCGATCCGCCCAAGTACATCATCGCCGGCGAGGGCACGTTCGAGGGCCGGGTGACGCTGCGGGCGGGGGTCCACATCTACGGGGGCTATCGCCCGGGGGCCGGCTGGGCCCGCAGCGACGAGTTCGAGACGATCATCCGGGGCGACGCCCGGGGGCTGGTGGCCGACGGGCTCGCCGGTCCGGCGAGCCTCACCCTGATGTCGATCCAGTCGATCACGCCCAACCAGCCCGGCGCGAGCAGCTATGGGGTGTGGGTGCGCAACAGCGCCGACCACCTGACGCTGTCGGCGGTGAAGGTGCGCGCGGGCGACGGGGCGGCGGGTGGCAACGGGGTCAACGGCGAGGGCGGCCGCGGAGGCAACGGCGGGGCGACCGGGGACGGGGGCTGCGACGAGGGCTTCCTGGGCACCGGCGGGTGCAACGCCCGGGGCGGCGGCGGCGGCGCGGGGGCGATGTGCACCAACGGCAACAGCGGCCAGGGCGGCAACGGGGGCAACGCCGAGGACGGCGGCGACGACGGCGGCGGCGGGGCCCGGGGACGGAACGCGGCGCCGGGCGGCGGCGGCGGAAACGGCGGCGGCGGGGGCAACAACGGCGAGCGGCGCATCGGCTGCGACTTCCTCGGCCTGGGGTGCTGCGACGGCCGCACCGGCCCGGTGGCCGGCGCCGGGCAGAACGGCGGCAATGGCCCCGGCGGGGGCGACGGAGCGGCCGGCGGCGGCCTGGGCGGCGCCGGGGAGACCTACGGCCCGGCCAACGGCGGCGGCGGCGGCGCGGGGCAGAACGGCGGCGGCGGCGGCGGCGGCGGCGGCGGCGGCGGCGGGG
>JAUHYW010000145.1 GCA_030426085.1 bacterium
GCGGCGGCTGGGGCAACAACCAGGGCGGCGGCGGTCGCGGCCAGGGCGGCGGCGGCTGGGGCAACAACCAGGGCGGCGGCGGCCCGAGCGGCGGCGGCAACCCGAGCGGCGGCGGGGGCGGCGGCGCCCCGAGCGGCGGCGGCGGCGGCGCCCCGGGGGGTGACGACTTCGAGGACGACCCGATCCCGTTCTGAGCCGCCGCGACCCCGCGCGCGATACGCGATCCCACGAAGCCCGACCTGATAGACTGCGGCCGCGAGGACCCGCGTGGGAGGCGTGATGAACAAGCTGGTGCTGAGTGTGCTCGGCGTGCTGACCATGGCCCTGCTCGTCTGGGCGCTGATGCCGGCCGACGAGCCCCCCGGGCCCGACGTGACCGCTGCGCCCGCGCCATCCGACCCCACGGTCGCCGCAGACCCCGCCGAAGCCGACGACCCCCGGGACCCGACACCGAGCGCGGCCGCCAAGCCGACCGCCCGCCCGGCGCCGCAGCCCGCGGGCGACACCCCGCCCCGCCTCGCGCCGCCCCGGCTGCTGCCCCCGCTCATGCCGCTGCCCGAAGGCGAGGTCCGGCCGCCCGATCAGGCCCGCTACGGCCGCAAACCCGACAGCCCGATGCCCCGCGTCGACCCGGCGATCTTCAAGGCCACCGTGCGCCGGTACTACGGCAACCTGCCCCGCACCGGCCGCATGCCGGCCCGGATCACCGTCGAAGAGCTGTTCCCCCCGGCGCTCTACGAGGGGCTGAACGTGCCCCCCCGCAGCCAGGTCGTCGAGATCGGCCACCACCCGGCCACCGGCCCCGAGGGGCTGATCGAGGCGCTCGAGGCGCCCGACGATACGATGTCCACCTTCGGAGTGACCGTGGTGACCCCCGACGGGCAGCGGGTCCGGGACTACGTGCAGATCACCACCGAGACCGAGTAGACCCCGGCCCGCGAAACCTCACCCTTGCGTGAGGTTCTGACGCGCGGCCCCCGCCAGCCCCGCCAGGGACGTCCCGCCGCCCCCCTCGCCAGCATTGACTTCCTGCGGTTTGTGGCCCCGAACGCGCAACGTCGACCTCGCGCCGATACTCTCACCCTTACGTGAGGGTGAGATTCCCTTGACGTCGCCGGCCCGACCGCGTAGGGTCGCGCCGCTTCGTCCGAACCGCAGATCGGGAGGTCGGGGTGTCGCACGACACGCTGATGAAGATCGGTGAGCTCGCCCGCCGCACGGACAAGACCGTGCGGGCGCTGCACCACTACGAGACCCTCGATCTGCTCGCCCCGGCCCACCGCACCAAGGGCGGCTTCCGGCTGTACGACGAGGGCAGCGTCGAGCGCATCGCCTACATCGATCGGCTCCAGCGCCTCGGCCTCTCGCTGGCCGAGATCCGGGCGCTCGTCGAGCAGTGGGCCACCGGCGAGAGCCCGGCGGCCTCGATGCAGCAGCTCAAGCAGAGCTATCGCACCCGGCTGGCCGACGTGCGGCAGAAGCTCTCCGACCTGCAAGCCCTCGAGCGCGAGCTCGCCGACAGCCTCGCCTTCCTCGAAGGCTGCCGCACCTGCGGCGTGGTCGACGAACCCCACGACGCCTGCGGCGGCTGCGCCCGGGCCGACGAAGCGGCCGACGGCCTGACCCTGATCACCGGGCTGACGACGGCCCACTGAGAGGATCGAGCGGATGACCGAAATGAAGCTGCCCATCTACATGGACAATCACGCCACGACCCCCTGCGACCCGCGGGTGGCCGAGGCGATGATGCCCTACCTCACCGAGCACTTCGGCAACGCCGCCAGCCGCAACCACGCGTTCGGCTGGACCGCCGAGGAGGCCGTCGAGCAGGCCCGGGGGCAGATCGCCGAGCTGATCGGGGGTACGGCCAAAGAGGTCATCTTCACCAGCGGGGCCACCGAGTCGAACAACCTCGCGCTCAAGGGCGCCCTCGAGTTCTACGCCTCGAAGGGCAACCACATCGTCACCAGCCCCATCGAGCACAAGGCGATCATCGACACGGTGCGCTACCTCGAGCGGCAGGGGGCCGAGGTCACCTGGCTGCCGGTGCCCGAGGACGGAATCATCACCGCCGAGAGCGTGCGCGAGGCCCTGCGCGACGACACCGTGATCGTCAGCGTGATGCACGGCAACAACGAGATCGGGACGGTCAACCCCATCGCCGAGATCGGGGCGGTCTGCAAAGAGGCCAAGGTCCTGTTCCACGTCGACGCGGCCCAGACCGCCGCCAAGCTGCCGATCGACGTGCAGGCGATGGGCGTCGACCTGCTGTCGATGTCGGGCCACAAGATGTACGGCCCCAAGGGCATCGGCGCGCTGTACGTGCGCCGCCGGCGGCCCCGGGTCCGCATCGCGCCGCTCATGCACGGCGGCGGCCACGAGCGGGGCATGCGCTCGGGCACCCTGCCGGTGCACCAGATCGTGGGCATGGGCAAGGCGGCCGAGATCGGGCGGCTCGAGATGGACGACGAGATCAACCGCACCCGGGCCCTGCGTGACCGGCTCTTCGAGAAGATCACCGCCGAGGTGCCCGACGTGCTCGTCAACGGCAGCATGAAGGACGGCGAGCGCATGCCGGGCAGCCTCAACATCAGCTTCACCTACGTCGAGGGCGAGAGCCTCTTGATGGCGCTGCGCGACGTGGCGGTGTCGAGCGGCTCGGCGTGCACCTCGGCCAGCCTCGAGCCGAGCTATGTGCTGCGCGCGCTCGGGCTCGACGACGAGAACGCCCACTCCTCGATCCGGTTCGGCATCGGCCGGTTCAACACCGAGGCCGAGGTCGACCACGTCGCCGACCTCGTCATCCGCGCGGTGGCGAAGCTGCGCGCGCTGTCGCCGCTGTGGGAGATGCACCAGGAGGGGATCGACCTCAAGTCGGTCCAGTGGACCGCGCACTGAACCGATTCACCGAAGCCGAAGGAGACCAACCATGGCTTATAGCGACAAGGTCATCGACCACTACGAGAACCCGCGCAACGTGGGCACCCTCGACAAGAACGACCGCAACGTCGGCACCGGCCTCGTCGGGGCCCCGGCCTGCGGCGACGTGATGCGCCTGCAGATCCAGGTCAGCGACGACGGCAAGATCGAAGACGCCCGGTTCAAGACCTACGGCTGCGGCTCGGCCATCGCCAGCTCGAGCCTGGTCACCGAGTGGGTCAAGGGGCGCACCCTCGACGAGGCGCTGACCATCCAGAACAAGGACATCGCCAACCACCTCGCGCTGCCCCCGGTCAAGATCCACTGCTCGGTGCTCGCCGAGGACGCCATCCGGGCGGCGATCGAGGACTACAAGAAGAAGAAGGGTCTGGACGGATGATCGAACTCAGCGAGATCGCGGCCGAGAAGGTCAAGGAGCTGATCGAGAAGCGCCCCTCGCCCACCGACGGCCTGCGGGTCGGGGTGCGCGGCGGGGGCTGCTCGGGCTTCACCTATTTCCTGGAGTTCGCCGAGGCGGCCAACAAGGGCGACCGCGAGCTCGACAGCCACGGGGTCAAGCTGTTCGTCGACCCCAAGAGCTACCTCTACCTGATGGGCACCGTGGTGGACTACGTCGACAGCCTCGCCGGGGCCGGCTTCAAGTTCACCAACCCCAACGCCCGCCGAACCTGTGGATGCGGCGAGAGCTTCTCGGTATAAGCCCGCATCATCCGCCCGCTTCGACCGCCCGAGGGACCCCGCCATGGCCTGCTGGCAGTGCGGCGCCGACATCGACGCCGCCGAGCTGTTCTGTCCGACCTGCGACACGCTGCAACCGCCCGACCCGGGGACCGATCACTTCGCCCGGCTGGGGCTCGAGCGGCGTTTCGAACAGGACGCCGAGGCGATCACCAAGGCCCACCGCCGGCTCCAGCGCACGCTGCACCCCGACCGCTTCGTGAGCCGGGGCGACCGGGTGCGCATGCTCTCGCTACAGCACGCCACCTCGCTCAACGACGCCCTGCGCATCCTGCGTGATCCGCTGCTGCGGGCGGGCTACCTGCTCGACCTCGCCGGGCGCGACGTGAAGGCCGAGGCGGGCAACATCAAGCTCGACCCGGCCTTCTTGATGGAGGTCTTCGAGCTGCGGGAGGCCATCGGGGAGCTGTCGGGCACCGACGCCCACGTCGAGCGGGGGCGGCTGGCCCGGGACATCGCCGCCCGCTACGAGAGCCGGCTGGCGGCGCTCGGCGAGCGGCTCGACGCCGAGGGCGAGCGGACCTCCGCCGAGCTGGACGGGCTGGCCCGGCAGGCGGCGCAGCTCCGCTACCTGCGCAACATTCTCGACGACTTGCAGGCGCTCGGCTGAGCGATGCGCGACCCCCACCTCCGAGGCACTCCATGAAAGCGATCGGCATCGATCTGGGCACCACCAACAGCCTCGTGGCGGTGGTGCGGGACGGCCGGCCCGAGGCCCTGGCCGACGGCGAGGGGCGGGTGCTGCTGCCCTCGGCGGTGGCCTACGCCGACGACGGATCGGCCACCGTCGGCGAGGCGGCCCGGGCGGTCGCCGCCGAGCGGCCCCACGATACGCTGCTGTCGGTCAAGCGCCTGATGGGCCGCACCAAGGCCGAGGCCGAGGCCGAGGGGCTGTCGACCTTCCGGCTGGTGCAGGACGGCCCGGTGCTGCGCATCGAGGCCGGCGGCGGGCAGCACACCCCGATCGAGGTCTCGGCTCGCATCCTCGCCGCGCTGCGCGACCGGGCCCGCGCGGCGCTGGGCGACGACGTCGGCCGGGCGGTGATCACGGTGCCGGCCTACTTCGACGACACCCAGCGGCAGGCCACCCGCCAGGCGGGCCGGCTGGCGGGGCTGGACGTCATGCGGCTGCTCAACGAGCCCACCGCCGCCGCGCTGGCCTACGGCCTCGACAAGCAGGAGGAGGGCCGCTTCGCGGTCTTCGACCTGGGCGGGGGCACCTTCGACATCAGCATCCTGCACCTCGTCGACGGGGTGTTCGAGGTCCTGTCCACCGGCGGCGACACCCGCCTGGGGGGCGACGACTTCGACCGGGCGGTGGCCGAGGCGATGCTGCGCGAGGCGGGCGTCGACCCCGAGCAGGCCGGCCCCGGCCTGCGCCGGCGGGCCATCGCCGCCGCCGAGGCGGCCAAGATCGCGCTGACCGACCACTTCGAGACCCGGTTCGCGCTCGACACCGGCGACGGCCGCTTCGAGCGCTCGCTGAGCCGGGATCAGTACGAGAGCATCGTGCGCCCGGTGCTCACCCGGGTCGCCGGCCCGTGCAAGCAGGCCCTCGCCGACGCCGGGCTGCGCCCCGACGAGCTGGACGGGGTGGTGCTCGTCGGCGGCAGCACCCGCTCGCCGTTCGTGCAGCGCTTCGTCGCCGAGCTGTTCGGGCGGCAGCCGCTCGCCGACATCGACCCCGACGAGGTCGTCGCCCTCGGCGCCGCCAGCCAGGCCGACCTGCTCTCGGTCGACAGCGAGCTGCGGGTGCTCGACGGGGGCGACGTGCTGCTGCTCGACGTCACCCCGCTCTCGCTGGGGCTCGAGACGATGGGCGGCCTCGCCGAGAAGATCATCCCCCGCAACAGCCCCATCCCGGCCAGCCGGGCGCAGGCGTTCACCACCTTCCAGGAAGGCCAGACGGCGATGGACATCCACGTCGTGCAGGGCGAGCGGGAGCTGGTCGACGACTGCCGCAGCCTGGCCCGCTTCCGGCTGACCGGCATCCCGCCCCGGGCCGCCGGCGCGGCCCGCATCCGGGTGACGTTCCAGGTGGACGCCGACGGCATCCTGCGGGTCTCGGCCCGGGAGCTGTCGACCGGGGTCGAGCAGAAGATCGAGGTCAAGCCGAGCCACGGCCTCACCGACGCCCAGGTCGAGGACATGCTGCAAGCCTCGCTCGACCACGCCGAGGAGGACGTGATGGCCCGCTTCCTGCGCAGCGCGCGGGTCGAGGCCGAGCGGGTGCTGATGCCGCTGAAGAAGGCGATGCAGGTCGAGGCCGACCTGCTCACCGAAGAAGAGGCGACCCTCATCACCCACGCCATCGGCCAGCTCGAAGAGGCGATGGGCGGCGAGGACCACCGCGCGGTGCAGGATCTGACCGAGATGCTCGACAAGGTGAGCGCCGGCTTCGCCCAGCGGCGCATGGAGAAGGCGCTGCAAGCGGGGCTCAAGGACGTGGCGGTCGACGCGCTCGAGGGCGAGCTGGCCGACGCCCCGGTGGGCGGCGGGGCCCACGATTGAACCCGCGACCGACCCAGGCACCGTGACGGGAGGCACCCGATGTCGCTGAAGTGGAAGGACGTGCACGCCATCGGCGAGATGCTCTACGACCGGTTCCCCGACAAGGACCCGCTGAGCGTGCGCTTCACCGACCTGCACCGGTGGGTGCTCGAGATCCCCGAGTTCGACGACGACCCCGAGCGCTCGGGGGAGAAGGTGCTCGAGGCGATCCAGATGGTCTGGCTCGACGAGTGGAAGGTCGACAACGGCTGACCCGCTCGCGCTGAGCCCCCCGCGCCATTAGACTCGGACGAGCACCCGAGGGGGGTTCGGCATGAGCAGTGATCCGGAGGGCACCGGCGCCGCCGACTGGCGGTCGGAGACCGAGAAGCGCAAGAGCGTGCTGCGCAAGGCGTGCATCGCGCTGTTCAAGATCTGGATCCCGGATCACCCCGAGGCGGCCATGGCCCGGGGCGAGGTGTGGTCGCTCTTCCGGGAGGCGCTCGAGGGCTGGGCCGACCAGATCACCTTCGTCAGCCGGCTGTCGACCGGCGTCGAAGACATCCACATCTACGACTTCATCCAGTACCAGTCCCTGTCGATGCAGGACCTGCTCGTGCAGCGGGAGGGCACCGACGCGTTCCTCGACCCCAAGAACGCCCTGCGGGTGGTGCGGCGCAAGTTCGGCATGATGACCCTGGTGGCCCGCATGGCGGGCACCTTCGAGCAGCGCAACTGCAACGCGATCACCCTGCGCTTCGGCATGGACGAGCCGGAGCTGCTGACGTTCTCCAAGATGATGACCGCCCGGGTCGAGGGCACCGCCGCCGAAGAGGAGCAGGTGTTCAAGCGGCGGCTGCGCAAGCAGAAGTGCCCCCACGTCGACCTGCTGTACCACTCGGAGGTCATCGGCCGGCGCATGCCGGTGGGCTGGACGATCAAGCGGCTCTACACCCACCTGCACCGGGCGGCGAAGAAGCGCCGCCCCGACCCCGACGCGCTCGAGGGCTTCGCCGAGGGCAACGTCGGCCCGCTCGGCGCCCGCCACCTGCGCCAGCTCGCGATGTACGCCCCCGACTTCGCCGAAGACCTCGACCTCGAGGGGCTCGACCCGGGCGACGTCTTCATCCAGGCGGCCGACGAGCGGCTGATGCTGTCGGCGACCCGCAGCCTGTTCGACGACTTCCGTGAGCTGAAGGCCGAGCGCAGCCACGCCGCGGCGCTCGACGCGGGGGACTCGATCCACGACGGCGCGCTCGAGGCCGAGGTGGCCGACGCCGCCGAGGGGGACTTCCTCGCCGAGACCGACGAGGAGGACGAGGACGACGAGTTCCTGCGCATCGCCCAGGCGCTGGAGCGGGTGCGCGAGGCGCGGGGGCCGGACTTCTTCCGCCGCATCTCGATGGTCTCGGGCAACCTCAACTTCGTCGACGCGGCGCTCGGATCGGGGCTGGAGGGCGTCGAGAGCGAGGTCGCCGAGCTCGACCCGCTCGAGGGGCTGGCCAAGGCCCGGGCGGTCACCGAGCCCTACTACCGGGCCCGGGCGCTGGGCGCGGCGGTGCCGGCGCTGGTCGAGGCGGAGAAGCTCACCGAGGCCCGGGAGGCGGCGGCCGAGGCGCTGGAGGCGGCCCGCAAGTGCGTCGCCGAGGACGGGGTGCTGGCCTACGCCGCGGCGGTCAACGCGGCGCTGGCGGCGGGGCACCACGCGGTGGGCTCGGCGGCGGTGCGCGAGGCGCTGGGCCGGGCCCACGCGGTCAAGGACCCCGAGGAGCGGGCGGCCTCGCTGATGCGGGTGATCTCGACGCTGATGGAGTCGGGGCCCCTGCCGGCCGAGGTGCGCAGCTCGCTGTCGGCGGCCATCCTGGGCGACGACGTGCACTTCTGGGACAAGAAGGCGGTGCAGTCGCCGCTGGTCGAGGCCATCCTGGCGCTGCTGTCGGGGCTGGACGACGACACGATCATCTTCCTGCGCAAAGTGGTCAGCCACCCCGACGTCGCCGTGCGCCGCTCGGTGCTGCGCACGGTGCCGTTCGCCGAGAGCAAGCCCCTGCGGGACATGCTCGTGGGGCACCTCAAGGACCCCGAGCCGACGGTGCGGGCCGAGGTCATCGAGCGCATCGGCACCAGCGGCGACCGCAAGCTGGTGCTGTACCTGGTCAACCACTTCCGCCAGGGCGAGGCCCGCACGCTGGAGGAGAAGCGCACCCTGGCGCTGGCGATGGCCCGGATGGATCCGGCCCGGTTCCTGCCCCACTTCAACGCGATGCTCGGCGGGCTGGCGACGAAGGACGACCGGTTCACCGACATCCAGAAGCCGCTGAAGGACGACGGCGACTGGCAGCTCGCCGGGCTCGAGGTGCTGTACCACCTCAAGGATCGGGACGCGAAGCGGCTCCTGTTCAACGCGGCGACGAAGGGCCGGGGGGTGATGAAGGGCCTCGCCGAGCGGCTGTGGCCCATCGCCCGTCGGGAGCCCTACGGCGAGCCGGCGCTGCCCCGCTCACCGCACGACCCCGACTGGACCGAGGCCGACGCGTTCGACCTGATCGCGTTCGTCGAGGCCCGCGAGGAAGAGTCGAAGAGCCAGGCCCCCGAGCCGGCGGCCCCCGAGGCCGAGCCGGAGCGGGAGGAGGCGTCCACCGGCGAGCCGGCCCGGGTGGGGCTGTTCGGGCGGCTGAAGCGCCTGTTCGGCAAGACCGGCGCCCCGGAAGGCGCCCCCCCGCCCCCGGCCACCGGCGCCCCGAGCGCCGCGCCGCCCGAGCGGGACGACGCGCCGTCGGCCGGGCCGGCGGATGCACCGGCGGATACGCCCGAGGCGGCCGAGCCCTCCGAGCCGGCGGCCCCGGCCCTGGAGTGGCCCCTGCCCGAACCCGAAGGGCCGCCGCGGGCGGTGCTGCGCTTCGGCGGCACCCTCGCGCCGACCGGAGACGCCCCGGCGCCGGCGGGCGAGGTCCCGATGGTGTTCAGCCTCTACCGCGCGGCCGACGCGCCGCGCCCCATCTGGCGCCAGGAGACGCCGGTGGCGGTGAAGGACGGCCAGTTCGAGGTCGTGCTCGGCGCGGCCGACGACGCCCGCCTGCCGGGGCTGCCCGAGACGGTCTGGCTGGGCATCGAGGTGGACGGCGCCGCGCTGGGCCGGGCGCCGGTCAGCCGGCGGCGGCGGGTGGTGCAGGGGTAGGCGGGCGCTGCGGGTATCGGGGCCGCGGGCATCAGGGCGTCGGAGTCGCGGTGACGGAGGTCGTGGGGGTCGGGGGTGTGGGTTCGGGGGTGGAGGGTGAGGCGGCGGCGGTTCGTCCGCCGGGTGGGGCCCCGCCTCCCTGCTTCGGCGACTCGAGCGGCGGCGTCGGTGATCCTCCGGCCCGGGAGAGCAGGAGCCCGGGCTGCGGCGCGGGCCTGTAGACGGTCGGCGGGGCCCCACCCGTCGGCCGCCCCGCTGCGTTCATCGAGCGGGGATCGGCGTGGAGGGTGGCGACGGGATGGATGAGACGGGCGGTGGTCGAGACGACGGGCGGTCCGGCTGGTTGAGAGATCGACCTCGGTGGAAGCCGGACCATGCCTGCGTGTCGGAAAGTCGACCTCGGTGAAGTGCGGTCCATGCCTGCGTGTCGGAGAGCCGACCTGGCTGGAATCCGCGCCATGACCACCCTCTCAGGGCACTGACATCAGCGGCATCCGCGCCATGACCACCCTCTGATCTACTACATCGGGATTTCCTCGCGCCGCGCGGTGATTTCTACGCGGCCTCGCGCAGTAGCTGCTTGACCGTGGCCTTGCGGGCCGCGGTGAGGGCGGCGGTCAACTGCTGACCCTTGCTCGT
>JAUHYW010000068.1 GCA_030426085.1 bacterium
GGGTGAGGGCGAAGGTGAGGGCGAGGGCGAAGGTGAGGGTGAGGGCGAGGGCGAGGGCGAAGGTGAGGGCGAGGGCGAAGGTGAGGGCGAGGGCGAAGGTGAGGGCGAAGGCGAAGGCGAAGGCGAAGGCGAAGGCGAAGGCGAAGGTGAGGGCGAGGGCGAAGGCGACGGCACCTGCGAGTCGCCGCTGCGCCTCGTGGACCGCCTCGAAGGCGTCGTGAGCGGGTCGAACTACGCCGGGTCGTGCTCGGTCATCGACGACGGCGCGGGCAACGTCAACATCGCCAACGACGCGGTCGCGGTCTTCACCGCCCCCGCCGCCGACTACTACCAGTTCGACACCCTCGGCACCGACGGCGAGTCGCTCGACACCGTGCTCTACGTGCGCACCGACTGCGAAGACGGCGGCACCGAGCTCGGCTGCAACGACGACTACGGGGACTTCAACCTCGGCGAGTCGCAGAGCCTCGTCGTCGTCGAGCTCGAGGCGGATCAGACGGTGTACGTCTTCGTCGACAGCTACGCCGGCGACGCCGAGGCCCCGTTCGTGCTCGAGGTCTCCGTCGTCGACGCGACGCCGCCGGCCTTCGACCGCGTCGAGGCGTTCTACGCCGACGGCGCCGAGTCGCTCGGCTTCCGGGTCGAGGGCACCGACGCCGACGGTGACATCGCCGGCATGCTGATCGAGCTGCTCGACGTCGGCGGCGAGCCGCTGGTGCTCTTCGACGACGGCGGCACCGAAGGCTACGCCGACTTCGCCACCTTCGCGCCCGATCTGGTGGTCGACGCCGACGGCGGCTTCTCCGGCTCGGGCTCGCTGCCCATCGGGGCTATCGACGGCGTCGTGCAGCTCCGAGCCACCCCGGTCGACGTGTTCGGCCTCGAAGGTGATCCGGTCACCGTGGACGTTCAGGCCCCCGCCGTGCTCGCCGAGGGCGACGTGTGTGACCCCGCGGGCGGCCTCGACGTCTGCCCCGAAGAGACCCGATGCCTGGACCCGGACTTCGACGGGATCACGAACTGCCTCGCGGCCGGGGCGCCGGACATCCTCAACGCGGCGCTGTACAGCAACCCCGCCCTGCCCTCGATCGGGGTGCGCATCGTCGGGGTCGACGATCAGGACGACGTCGTGGGCTTCGACGCGCTGCTGCTCGACGCCGCGGGCGACCCGATCCCGCTCGATCCGGCCAACCCCGACGCGCCGGTCTTCCTGGATTTCTCCACGCTCGATCAGGGGGACGGCAACTTCGTCGGCGAGCTGAGCGGCACGCTGCCCGAGGGGCTGCCCCCGGTGGCGTCCGCCCGGTTCTGGGCGGTCGACTCCACCGATCTGCGCAGCGCGCCGGTGCTCGTCGACGCGCTCGCGCCCGAGGTCGTCGCGCTGGACGCAGCGTGCGATCTGGCCGAGGCGTTCTCCGTCTGCGCCGGGGACGCCCTCTGCGCGACGCCCCCCGACGGCGACGCGCCGGTCTGCACCGGCCGCGGCGCGCCGAGCCTGGACGCGGTGACGGCGCTGTCGAGCAACGAGGGGCAGGATCTCGGGCTCTACGCCACCGGCTCCGACCCCGAGGGCAACGCGATCGGGCTGGCCGTGCTGCTGCTCGACGGCGAGGGCGCGCCCCTGCGCCTGACGGTGGTGCCCGAGGTGGGCCCCGAAGGGCGCCCGATCCCGATCATCGACGACGGCGCCGACCCGCAGCCGGTGCGGGTGAGGTTCGACGGCGTCGATCAGGGCCAGCGGGGAGCCTTCAGCGGGGTCTTGGGGCAGCCGCTGGCCGTATTCTCGTCGTGCGCGGACTACACCGAGCTGGCGACGGGGCTGTGCCTCGCCGAGGGCGGGGACTTCTTCGATTGCAGCTTCGCGGACTGGTTCTCGGAGTGCGCCGAGGTGTTGCAGCCCCGGCTCGCTCGAGCCGTGGCGGTGCGGGTGCAGGCGGTGGACGCGACGGGCACGGTGGGCGACGCGCTCGACGCGCCCATCGAGGCCGCCACCCCGCTGGCCGCCGGCGACGTCTGCCTCGGCAGCTACCTGGGGGCGTGCCAGGCGGGTCGGTTCTGCCAGGAAGGTGACGTCCCGGGCGGGCTGTCGCGGTGCGAGGTCGCGGTCTTCGAGTGCCCCGCCGACTGGCCGGTCGCCGATCTGAACGACAGCTTCGACGCGGCCTCGGGGCAGTGGCAGATCGCGGGGGACAACAGCCTCTCGGCCCTGGTCGCCGACGGGGGATCGTGCGGCGGGGGCGGCCCGGTGGACGTCTACACGTTCACCGCGCCGGCCGCCGACACCTACGACTTCCTGCTCGAGCACGAGCTCGACGCGCTGCTGTTCGCCCGCTCGGCCTGCGGGGTGGCGGCCGCCGAGCTGGCGTGCAACGACGACATCGACACCGGCGGCGGGATCTACGACAGCCGCTTCGGGCTCGCGCTCGAGGCCGAGCAGACGATCTACGTGTTCGTGGACTCCTTCAACGGTGAGAACCCCGGGCCGTACACCCTGACCGTCTCCCGCTGATCCGGCTCGTGGCGGGCGCCCGGGCGCCCGTCAGGCCCCCGCCACGCCGCGCCCGCGGCGCCCCCGGCCCCCCTCGACAGTCTCTTGCACCGGCCCGGAGCGGCCCGGTACCGTCCGGGACGCGATTGCGGGGGGCAGCGGTGTACCCCTGCCAGGAGGAAGACCCAGATGACCGACCGATGGAGCAGGCGCGCCCTGCTGTTGCTCGCCCTGTGCGGCGCTGCGTTCGCTGGATGTGACGACGGCGGCGGCGGCGGCGATGACGACGACACCCCCGACATGATGATGGAGACCGACGGGGGCGAGGGCGAAGGCGAAGGCGAGGGCGAGGGCGAAGGCGAAGGCGAGGGCGAGGGAGAAGGCGAGGGCGAGGGCGAAGGCGAGGGCGAAGGCGAGGGCGAGGGCGAGGGCGAGGGCGAGGGCGAAGGTGAGGGCGAAGGCACCTGCGAGTCGCCCTATCAACTCGTCGACACCTTCCAGGGCACCGTGAGCGGGTCCGACTTCGCCGGCTCGTGCTCCCTGCTCGAGCTTCAGGACGGCAGCCCCAACGTCGCCAACGACGCGGTCGCGGCCTTCACCGCGCCCGAGGCGGGCTACTACCAGTTCGACACCCTCGGCACCGACCCCAACGCCCTCGACACGGTCCTGTACGTGCGCACCGACTGCGGCGACGACATGACCGAGCTGGGCTGCAACGACGACTACGGCGACTTCCAGGCCGGCGAGTCCCAGAGCATCGTCGTCGCCGAGCTGGCGGCCGATCAGACGGTCTTCATCTTCGTCGACACCTACTCCGGCGACGCCGACGCGCCGTTCGTGCTCAACGTCTCGCCGGTCGTGGCGAACCCGCCGAGCATCAGCATGCTCGAGGCGGCCTACGCCGACGGCCTCGAGAACCTGGGCTTCCGGCTGATGGGCAATGACCCCGACGGCGACATCGACGGCATCTACGTCGAGCTGCTCGACGCCGCCGGCGAGCCGCTGGTGCTGTTCGCCGACTCCGGCGAGACCCGGGGCTACGCCGACTTCGAGACCTTCCTGCCCGATCTGATGACCACGCCCGAGGGCGACTTCTCGGGTGAGGGCACCCTGCCCCTCGGCGTGATCGAGGGCGCGGCCTCGTTCCGCGCGACGCCGGTCGACGCGTTCGGCATCGAGGGCGAGCCGGCCACCGCCGAGCTGATGCCCCCGGCGGTCCTCGACCCCGACGCCGCCTGCAACCCGGACAGCGGCTTCGAGGTCTGCCCCGACGAGACCCTGTGCCTCGACCGGGACGAGGACGAGGCGACCACCTGCGAGGCGGTCTACCCGCCCACCGTCATGAGCGCCGAGGTGTTCTACAACGGCGAGGCGGGCTCCATCGGCTTCGCCGTGCTGGGCATGGATCAGGACAACAACGTCACCGGCATCGAGTTCCAGTTCCTCGACGCCGAGGGCATGATCCTGCCCATCGACCCGGAGAACCCCGAGGCCCGGCAGTACCAGGACTTCCCCGAGCTGATCCAGGAGGGCGACGGCAACTACCTCGGCGAGCTGAGCGGGCTGCTGCCCGAAGGGCTCGGCGAGGTCGCGGCCGCCCGGATCTGGATCGTCGACGCCACCAATCTGCGCAGCGAGGTGCTCGACGTCGAGGCCATGGCGCCCAACCCGATCGAGCTCGGCGACGGCTGCGATCTGGCCGAGGCGTTCGACGTGTGCCCCGAGGACACCGCCTGCGCGCCGGGCCCCGACGGCGGGGACGCCACCTGCCTGAACACCACCGCGCCGACGCTCGACAGCGCCACCGCGTCGCTGACCGACGACATCGCCCTCGGGCTGCGGGCGATGGGCAGCGACCCCGAGGGCAACGTCGTCGGGCTGGATCTGCTGCTGCTCGACGGCGAGGGGGCCCCGCTCGCGCTCACCGCGGCCGCGGAGACCGATGACGAGGGCTTCCCGGTCCCGGTGCTGGGCGAGGGCGGTGAGCCCAGCCCGCTTCAGCTCCGCTTCGTGGCGGTCGATCGGGACGACGCGGGGGCCTTCGATGGCGTGATGAACCTGTCGCTCGGCGACTTCGTCGACTGCGCGCCCTACGAAGAGGCGGCGCTCGACATCTGCATCGAGGTGACCGGCGGCGACTTCAACTGCCTGTTCGTCGACTGGTTCGGCGAGTGCGTCGACACGCTCGCCGCCGAGGCGCTGGCCGGTACGGCGGTGCGGGTCCGGGCGGTGGACACCACCGGCGAGCTGAGCGAGCCGGTCGACGCGCAGTTCGCGCCGATCGAGGCTCCGCTGGCCGAGGGTGAGCCCTGCCTCGGCACCGCGCTGGGCACCTGCGACGAGGGGCTGCTGTGCCTGCCCCCCGAAGAGGAGGGGCGCATCGACCGGTGCGGCATGCCCATCGCCGAGTGCCCGGCGGATTGGCCGCTCGGCGATCTGAACGCCGGCTTCGACGAGGAGGCGATGGCCTGGGTCGTCGCCGGGGACAACTCGGCCTCGGAGCTGGAGATCGGCGCGGCGTCGTGCGGCGGCGGCGGCCCGGTGGACGTGTACACCTTCACCGCGCCCGAGGCGGGCACGTTCAACGTCCTCGTCGACACCGAGGAGGACTCGCTGCTGTTCGCCCGCGAGTACTGCGGGCTGGCCCAGGGCGAGCTGGCGTGCAACGACGACATCGACACCGACAACGAGATCTACAACAGCGCCTTCGATCTCGAGTTGGAGGCCGCTCAGACGGTCTACATCTTCGTCGACAGCTTCGCGGGCGGCAACGCCGGGCCCTACTCGCTGGAGGTGACCATGGTCGCCGGCGGCGGTGAGCCCGAGCCGCCGCCGGGGCCCGAGGATCCGGACGCGCCCTGAGCCCCCCCGCCCGGGCCGGGGCCCATCGGTCCCGGCCCACGCTCTCCCCTCCCCGTTCGCACCACCTCCGGCGCTTCCGTATCATCGGGCGATACCCATACCGGGGGATTGCATGCGTCCATCGAGACTCGTATCGAGCGCGCTTCGGCTCGCGCTGACGCTGGGGTTCGTCTGTGGCTGCTCGGGCGGCGGAGGCGACGGTGAGCCGGTGGCCGACACCGGCCCGGCGGCCTGCGTCGAGGGCGAGCGCCGCTGCGGTGTGGGGCTGGTCGAGGTCTGCGACGACGGCGACTGGACCCCGGTCGGGCTGTGCGACGGGGATCGGATCTGCGTCGACGGGGCCTGCGTGCCCCCGCCGTGCGTGCCCGACTGCACCGGCGCCGCCTGTGGGCCGGATGGCTGCGGCGGCACCTGCGGGGCCTGCCCCGCCGACGCGGCTTGCGTGCAGGGGCGGTGCACCGCCGTCGGGGTGAACCCCTGCGGCGACGGCACCTGCGAGCCCGACGAGGACTGCGCCACCTGCCCCGCCGACTGCGGCGCCTGCTGCGGCGACGGCGCCTGCGCCGAGGACGAGGACTGCGCCACCTGCCTCGCCGACTGCCCGTGCGGCGACGGGCAGCGCTGCGATGGGCCGAGCCGGGCGTGCGTGGCCGCCTGCACCCCCATCGACTGCGCCACCGTGGAGTGCGGCGACGACGGCTGCGGCGGCGCGTGCGGGGCGTGCGGCGGGGGCGAGACCTGCCTCGAGGGCCGCTGCCGCACGACCTGCGGCGACGCGATCTGCGCGCCGGGTGAGGACTGCCTGAGCTGCCCGGCCGACTGCGGCGGCTGCTGCGGCGACGGCGCCTGCTCCGACCCCCACGGCGAGGACTGCGCCACCTGCCCCGCCGACTGCCCCTGCCCCGAGGGCGAGGGGTGCGACGTCGAGGCCCGGGCGTGCAGCCCGCTGTGCGCCCCTGCCTGCCGCGGCCGCATCTGCGGGCCCGACGGCTGCGACGGCGTGTGCGGGGTCTGCGATCCGGGCGAGGTGTGCGACGAGTTCGGCCGCTGCGCCGAACCCCCGGCCCGCTGCGGCGACGGCGCCTGCCTGCCGGCCGACGGCGAGGACTGCGCCACCTGCCCCGCCGACTGCGGCCCGTGCTGCGGCGACGGCGCCTGCGCCCCCGACGAGAACTGCGCCACCTGCCCCGCCGACTGCGCCTGCCCGGCCGAGACCGCCTGCGACATCGCGTCGCGGATCTGCGCGCCGCTCGCCTGCACCCCGGACTGCTTCGCCCGCATCTGCGGCCCCGACGGCTGCGGCGGCGCGTGCGGGCAGTGCGCGGCGGGCGAGCTGTGCGATCCCGAGCGGGGGCGCTGTGTGGTGCAGTGCGTGCCCGACTGCGGCCCCGACGACCAATGCGGCCCCGACGGCTGCGGCGATGTCTGCGGCGAATGCGCCGACGGCGACGCCTGCCGCGATCGGCGCTGTGTGCCCCCGTGCGCGCCGGCCTGCGACGGGCGGGCGTGCGGCCCCGACGGCTGCGGCGGCACCTGCGGGCCCGGCTGCGGGCCGGCCCAGGCGTGCACCGTCGACGGGCAGTGCGTGGGCGGCGCGCTCGGCTGCGCCTGCGTCGGCGACGACGTCTGCGTGGCCGGGGTCTGCCGGCGCCCGTCCCGGCTGTGCGGCCCCGAGGCGCCCGACGGCTTCTGCCCCAACGCCGAGATCTGCGACCTCGGCGTGTGCGTCCCGGCCGGGCAGGACTGCTCGCTGCAGAACCCGATCGGCGTCTGCCCGGTGGGCGCGCTGTGCATCGGCGGCGGCTGCCGGGCCTTCGACCCCGGGGCGCTGTGCGACGACGGCAACCCGTGCACCGCCGATGTCTACGAGCCGGGCCGGGACGGCTGCCGGTCGGTGCCCCAGGAGGCCGGGTGCAGCGACGGCGATCCGTGCACCGCCGACGCCTGCGTGGACGGCGCCTGCCAGGGCACGCCCATCGCCGACTGCGTGCCGCCGCCGGGGATCGATCCCGTCGTCAGCCCCACCGCCGAGCCGCGGATCATCCTCGAGGGCGACAAGCCCGCCGGGTGGGCCATCCGAGTGGACGGCGAGCCGGCCGTCGCCGCCGGGCCCGAGGTGCGGTGGGCGGTCGAGCTCGAGCTCCAGCCGGGGGAGAACGTCTTCCGCGTCGCCCGACAGGACGGGGACACCGTCAGCGCCGCGGCGGTGGTGCGGGTGGTCTACGACGACGACCCGCCGGCCACCCGCATCACGCCCGGGGGCGGCGTCTTCCGGGACGGGATCACCGTGACGCTGGCCGCCACCGAGCCGGCGACGGTCCACTACACCACCGACGGCGCGGTGCCCGACCGCTGGTCGCCGGCCTTCGACTCGGTGCGCACGCTGCGGATCTTCGGGGACACGGTCTTGTCGGTGCGCGCCCGCGACCGGGCCGGCAACTGGCAGCCGGCCGCCCGGTCCGAGCGCTACGTGATCACGACGGCCGACGGCCGCTGGCGCGAGGGCGCCGCGCTCGGCGAGGGCCGCACCGGGCTCACCGCCGCGGGTGACGGGGCCCGGATCTTCGTCGTCGGTGGATCGGACGGCGCCGAGCCCCGGGCCGACGGCCGGATGTACGCCGACGGCCGCTGGAGCGACCTGCCCTCCCTCGCCCGGCCCCGCGCCGAGGCCGCGGCGGCGTGGGTCGACGGCGCGCTGTACGTCTTCGGCGGCCGGGGCGAGGGCATCCCGCTCAGCCAGGTCGAGCGGCTCGAGGTCGACAGCCCCCGCGGCTGGGACGCCCGACGCAACCTGCCTTCGTCCCGCTTCGGCCTGCAAGCGGTCGTCGTCGGCCCCCGGGTGCACCTCTTCGGCGGGCAGGGCAACGGCGGCGCGGTGCTCGACACCCACGAGGTCTACGACACCGTCACCGACACCTGGACCGACGCGGTCGCGCCCATGCCCCGCCCGCGCTACGCCTTCGGGGCGCTGCGCGCCGGCAACGGCCGGATCCACCTCGTCGGCGGGCAGGACGAGGCCGGCCGCCCCGTCGCCGAGGTCGACGTCTACGACCCCCAGACCGACACCTGGAGCGACGCCCCGCCCCTGCCGACGCCCCGGGCCGCGGTCGCGGTCGGCCGGGTGGCCAACGGAGGTCGGGTGCAGGGCGGATCGAACGGGGTGCTCGTCAGCGGCGGACGCACCGCCGACGGCCGGCCGAGCGCGGTGGTCGAGGAGTACGTCGTCGACGACGCGCAGTGGCGCACCCGCCGCCCACTGGCCGGGCCGCGGGCCGGGGCTGCGGGCGTCACGATCGAGGGGCCGGCGCCCGGCGCGCCCGATCCGGTCGCGACCCAGGCGTGGGTCATCGGCGGCGAGGTGGCGGTCGACGGCGCCCCACAGGCGACGCCCACCGCCGCCTGGTTCACCCGCGAGCAGGATCACCTGCGCGCGCTGCCCGATCTGCCGGTCGCCCGCCGGGGGCCGGCCGCCGCCGCGCTGGACGATCACATCTACGTGGTCGGCGGGGGCGACGGGCAGCCGAGCCCCGCGGTGTACGCCTACGATCCCGAGACCGGCGACGCCCGCCCGGTCGCGCCCCTGCCCGGGGTGCAGGACGGCGCCGCCGTGGTCGCCCTCGGAGGCCGGCTGTGGGTCATCGGCGGCGAGAGCCGCTTCGGCCAGATCCTGCCCACGCTGCGCAGCTACGACCCGGGCACCGACACCTGGTCCGATCACCGCCCGATGCTCAACGCCCGCCGCGATCTGGTCGCGGCGGTGGTCGGGGGCGAGATCGCGGCCATCGGCGGGCGCCAGGGGATGCCGGTGCAGTCGGTGGAGTTCTACGATCCCGACGCCGACCGCTGGCGCAGCGGGTCCATCCTGCCCGAACCCCGCACCGAAGCCGTCGGCGGCGCCTGGATGGGGCGGGTCTACATCGCCGGCGGCGTCGGCGACGACGGCGTCTACGCGGACGTGATCGAGCTGACCGGCGAGGGCTGGCAGACGGTGGCCGACGCGGGCTTCGAGGTGCGGGCGGCGAGCGCGGCGGTAATCGACGGGCGGCTGATCGTCTTCGGCGGGCTCGACGCGGACGACGCGCCGAGCGACCGCCGACGCATCCTCGACCTCGCCCGGGGCTATGTCCGCCACTTCCCGCTGGAGCCCGACAGCCGCCTGCTCCCGGCGGTCGACGCCCGGGCGGCGGCGGCGCACAACGGCGACGTCTACCTGATCGGCGGCGCAGCGGACGGCGCCCTGCCCGCCGTGCAGCGCTACGCCGGCCGCTGCCTCGACGGCGACTTCGGGCCCTACGAAGGGCGCCCGCCCTACGCCGACTTCCCCGACCTCGGCGCCGGCTGCGGCGAGGCCCGGACCACCGTGGCGCTCGACCCCGCCGTGGGCTACGGCCACCACGGGAGCTGCCAGGGGTGGAACGACTGCGGCGACGCCCGGACCTGCGCCGACATCGCCTGCGCCTGGTTCGGGCACGGCCCGGCGCACAGCTTCCAGAGCATCAGCTGCATCGCGCTGCCGAGCGGCGACTGCGACCTCTTCCGAGGCCTGGGCGACGAACTGGACACCGGGTTCGACGCCCCGTGCAACGTCTCGGTGGTGCATCGGGTGGTCTGTCGGGTCGAGTGAGCCCCGCCGCCGAGGCGGTGACGAAGCGACACGGGCGCGCACGCTCCGAAATCTCGTAACCCTCCGACTTGCCGCTTGATCTGCGATCCGAGGATCGCGTTGGATCGAACCTCGACCGGCGCCCGCGCCACACCCGAGCCCACCCCGGAGGACCGCAGAAGATGGCCTACGCCCGCCCCAATACAGACGGATCGCTCGTCCAGTACAAGAGCCGCTACGCGAACTACATCGGGGGCGAGTGGATCGCGCCCGCCAAGGGCAACTACTTCGAGAACATCACCCCGGTGACCGGGCAGCCCTTCTGCGAGATCCCCCGCTCGACCCACGAGGACATCGACCGCGCGCTCGACGCCGCCCACGGGGCCCGCCGCGCCTGGGGCAAGACCTCGCCCGCCGACCGGGCGGGCATCCTCAATGCGATCGCCGATCGGCTCGAGGCCCACCTCGAGAAGTTCGCCGTCTCCGAGACCTGGGACAACGGCAAGGCCATCCGGGAGACCCTCAACGCCGATCTGCCGCTGACCATCGACCACTTCCGCTACTTCGCCGGGGCCATCCGGGCCCAGGAAGGCGGCCTGTCGCAGCTCGACGACAATACGGTCGCCTATCACTTCAACGAGCCGCTCGGCGTCGTCGGCCAGATCATCCCGTGGAACTTCCCGCTGCTGATGGCCGCCTGGAAGCTGGCTCCGGCGCTGGCCGCCGGCAACTGCGTGGTGCTCAAGCCCGCCGAGCAGACCCCGGCGACCATCCTGCTCTTCGCCGAGCTGGTCGGTGATCTGCTGCCCCCGGGCGTGCTCAACATCGTCAACGGCTTCGGGGTCGAGGCGGGCAAGCCGCTGGCGAGCAGCAACCGCATCGCCAAGGTGGCCTTCACCGGCGAGACCACCACCGGGCGGCTGATCATGCAGTACGCCAGCGAGAACCTCATCCCGGTGACCCTGGAGCTGGGCGGCAAGTCGCCCAACATCTTCTTCAGCGACGTGATGGCCCGGGACGACGCCTTCCGCAGCAAGGCGCTCGAGGGCTTCACCATGTTCGCGCTCAACCAGGGCGAGGTGTGCACCTGCCCCTCGCGGGCGCTGGTGCAGGCCGACATCTTCGACGCCTTCATGAGCCTGGCCGTCGAGCGCACCAAGGCCATCAAGATGGGCGACCCGCTCGACCCGAGCACGATGATGGGGGCCCAGGCGTCGAACGATCAGCTCGAGAAGATCCTCAGCTACCTCGACATCGGCCGGAAGGAGGGCGCCGAGGTGCTCACCGGCGGCAAGCGGGCCGAGTTGGGCGGCGATCTGGACGGGGGCTACTACGTCGAGCCGACGATCTTCGTGGGCCAGAACAAGATGCGGGTCTTCCAGGAGGAGATCTTCGGCCCGGTGGTCTCGGTCGCCCCGTTCGACGACCTCGACGACGCGCTGAGCATCGGCAACGACACCCTCTACGGGCTCGGGGCCGGGGTGTGGAGCCGCGACGGCAACACCGCCTACCGGGTGGGCCGGGCGATCGAGGCCGGCCGGGTGTGGACCAACTGCTACCACCTCTACCCGGCGCACGCGGCGTTCGGGGGCTACAAGCAGTCGGGCATCGGCCGGGAGAACCACCGCATGATGCTGCGCCACTATCAGCAGACCAAGAACCTGCTGGTGAGCTACGACCCCGAGCCGATGGGCTTCTTCTGAGACCATGGACGAGACCCGAGACCTTTCGAACGACGGCCAGCGGCGGGTCGAGGCCACCCCGGCCGCCGAGGCGCTGATCGAAGAGCTGAAGGCGGTGCACGGGCCCCTGCTCTTCCACCAGTCGGGCGGCTGCTGCGACGGCAGCGCGCCGATGTGCTACCCGGTCGGCGACTTCAAGATCGGGCGCTACGACGTCAAGCTGGGCGAGGTGGCCGGCTGCCCGGTCTACATCGGCGGCCAGCAGTTCGAGCGGTGGAAGCACACCCGGCTCATCATCGACGCGGTGCCCGGCCGGGGAGCCGGCTTCTCGCTCGAGGCGCCCACCGGTCAGCGCTTCCTGACCCGCTCGGCGCTGCTCGACGGCGAAGAGCCCGCCTGCCCCACCTGACAGCGGCGCTCCGCGTCGCCCGGCGCCGCCCCTGCCCCGGCTCGACCCGCTCCACCCGTCCACCGCCCGCGACCGCGTCGGCCGCCGCGGCATCGTCGTCGAGCACAGCCGCCCGGAGTCCACGATGCCCCGCGCCCTCGCCCCCCTCATCGCCGCCGCCCTGACCCTCGCGCTCGGCGCGCCGGCCGGGGCCCGGCCGTTCACCGCCCCCGCCGACGACCTGACGCTGGCCTTCGGCGGCGCCCTCCAGCCGCGGGTGAGCTACGGCCGCGCCGATCACGTCATGCTCACCGAGCGCTTCGGCTTCGGCCTGCGCCGGGCCCGGGTGCGGGCGTCGGCCGCGTGGCAGGCGGTCATGCTGGAGTTCGACGTCGACCTCGTCGGCCTGGCCCCGTTCGGGCTCTACCTCGCGATCCGGCCGGCCGAGAACTGGACCATCCGCGCCGGCTACTTCCCCGGGGCCCAGCCGCGGGCCATGATCCCCACCGGGGTGCCGGTCATCGACGGGGTCGAGCGGGCGGCCATCGCCGAGCGGTGGGCCGGGCTGACGCTCGGCGGCCGGGGGCGGGACGTGGGCATCGACGTCACCTGGGCCAACGCCTACGTCAAGGCCAGCCTGTGGGTGCACAGCGGCTACGGCAGCCGGATGGCCCGCGACGGCAACAACTTCTGGCAGTCGCCGTCGAGCCACGACGCCACCGGGGGGGTCGACCAGATGACCCCCGCCATCAGCGGCGCGCTGAGCTTCACCCCCCAGGACGGCCTCGAGCTGGGCGGCTTCGTGGGCTACAACCCCACCGGCGTGGTGCCCGAGGGCTCCCCGGTCGACCCCGATCGCAGCGTGACGAGCTGGAGCGCGCACGCCTACTGGGGGCCGACGCCGGGCAGCCAGTTCGTGCGTCTCAAGGCCGAGGTCATCGGGCTGAGCATCGCCAATCACATCCCGCCGGGCATCAACGGGGAGGCGGCGCCCGTCGACCGCGATCTGATCGGCGGCGCGGGCACCGCGGCGGTGGGCATCATCCCCCACGGCGAGGTCTTCGGGCGCTTCGAGGTGTTCGACGCCGACGACGGCGCCGGCGCCGCGCGCTACATCACCGCGGGGGTCATGTTCAGCCCGAGCCACATGAAGGGCGGCCCGTTCGAGCGGGAGCGATTGACCCTGGCCTGGGCCCACTCGACCCGCGCGGACGACGCGGACCACGTCGTGGTGCTCCAGGGGCAGTGGCTGTTCTGACAGGCCCCTGATGGGCGCCGGGGCTCTGCTCAGGCAGCCGGGGCGAACGCGTCGAGGGCCCGCCCGATGCGCAACGCGACCGCCACCTGCTGCGCGGGGGTGCGGATGAGGTCGTTGCGCACCTCGATCTCGAGGAAGGGCACCCCATGCGCCCGACCGTGCTTCATGATCGAGTAGGTCAGCGCCCCGGCTTTGCCCGAATAGGGTTCGTTGAGCGCGACGATGAAGCCCTCGTCGGCCAGGGCGGCGGCCAGGCGCTCGGCGAGCGCGGCGTGCTCGTCGAAGAGGACCCCGATCTCCATCGGCCGCTTCTCACCCAGGAAGTCGGCGGTGAAGCTGTGCATCGACACCATGTGCGCCGGGCCCCGGGCGAGGCGGGCCCGGGCCACCCGGTCGACCGCGCCGTGATACGGGGCGTAGAGGGTCTCGATGCGGTGGCGGATCGTGGCCCGGTCGAGGCCCTGGTTGAAGCTCAGCGGCAGGTCCGCGCAGCGCTCGACGACGAGGTCGGGGCTGGCGACCGCCCGGTTGGGGTCGACGAGCAGCCGGCTGAAGTCGCTGAGCACCGCCACGCAGTCCAGCTCGCGGGCGAGGGCCTCAGCGACCGGAGCGATGCCGATGTCGTAGCCCCAGTGGTCGTCGAGCAGGCGCCGCTCGGCGGCGGTGGCCTCGACCCCGACGAGCCGGTTGGAGGCGTGCTCGCAGGTGAAGACGAACGGGCCGGCGGCCCGGGCGGGGTCGCCGATCACCCGGAAGGGCGGGCGGGTCTCGATGGAGGGGTCTTGGATGCGCATGGCGCCCAGCATACCCGGCGACGGGCTTCACCGCAGCGCCGGTGGCCGGGTACTCAGCGGCAGCAGAGGACCGAATAGAGCTCGCCGCAGTTCCGCTCCTGCTGGATCTGGACCACGTCCCCGGTCAGGTTCCCACCGCCGCCGGCGCTGGTGTAGCCGAAGTCCACCCGCATTCGGGTGCCGTTGGAGGCATCGTTGCTGTTGTACATCAGGTTCTGGCAGTTGCCGTGCAGCGAGTTGCCGCCGCGCGAGGTCTGCGACTCCTGGGTGACGGCCCAGGTCCACACCCCGTCGGCGGCGGCCTCGGCGTTGGCCGAGTAGCTGCCTGCGGCGACGGCCCGGAACACCTCGTCCGGGCTGCAGAAGTGGGCCGTGGGGTCGTTGGGATAGCTGGTCTGGCACATCGCGTTCGCCGCCTGGATGCCGGTGTCATCGCCGAATACGAAGCGGCCGTTCGAGGTCTGGTTGCTGCGCCCGAGCAGGTACGCCACCCGGTTCTGGATGAGCTGGTCGATGACCGCCTCGAGCTCGTCGATCCGGTCGGAGAGCGCGGTCACCTGGGCCCCGGTGGCGTAGTTCCGGGCGTCGAGGGCGTTGGTGGTGACGTAGGTCCGGCCGACGTCCTCCCGCAGGGTGTCGACGTAGGCCCGGTTGGCGTAGTCCCGGTCGTCGAGATCGACCCCGGTGATGTAGCCCTGGTCCCGCACCCACTGCTCGGTCGCGTAGCCCCGCCCGGCGAGGTCGGCGTTGCTGACGTAGGTCCCGGCCAGCTCGGCCCCGTAGGCCACGAGCGCGTCGGCGTCGACGTAGTCGCGGGCGTCGAGCTGCTCGCCGGTCAGGTAGCCCTGGTCACGCACCCACTGCTCGGTCGCGAAGCCCGCGGCCGCGTCGGCGGTGAGGTAGCCCTGATCGCGCACCCACTGCTCGCTCGCGTAGCCGTCGAGCGCGTCCGCCCCCAGGTAGCCCTGGTCGGAGACATAGCCCTCGACCCAGCCTTCGGTGGCGTACCCCTGGTCGGAGACGTAGCTCTGAACATAGGCCTCGGTGGCATAGCCCTGGTCCGCGACGTAGCCCAGCACGTCGCCCTCGGTGGCGTAGCCCTGGTCGCGCACCCACTGCTCGGTCGCGTAGCCTTCGAGCGCGTCGCCCCGCAGGTAGCCCTGCTCCGAGACGTAGTCCCGCACCCACTGCTGCGAGGCGTAGTCCGCCAGCGCGTCGGCCCCGACGTAGCCCTGCTCATCGACCCACGCCTGAGAGACATAGCCCTGGTCGCGCACCCACTGCTCGGTGGCGTAGCCCTGATCGCCCACCCACTGCCGGACCCAGTCCTCGCCGGCGTAGCCCTGCTCACCGACCCACTCCCGGACCCAGTCCTCGGTGGCATAGCCTTCCGGGTCGGGGATGTCGTCGGCGGTGATGTAGCCCTGATCGCCCACCCACTGCCGGACCCACTGCTCGGTGGTGTAGCCCCGACCGCCCAGCTCGTCCCACCGGGCGTAGCCGCTCAGATCGGCGTCCCGCACGAAGTCCTCGGCGGTGTAGCCCCCGAGGGTCTCGGCCCACTGCGCGCCCTGAGCCACCCGGGCGTAGGGCACACTGCCGATGCGCTGGCGGGGGCTGGCTTCACCCTCGCCCTCGATCTCGACCCCCAGGTAGAGGCCGTCGACCCGGTCGATGACATCGGCGATGGGCTCCATCATGCCGAGGTAGACATAGAAGACGCCGTTGTCGGGGGTCAGCTCCCACTCTTCGGACCACAGCGGTGACGGGGCGTCGCCGCTCTCGTAGAGGTGGAAGGTCACCATGAGCGGGCCGCTGGCCGGCTCGCCGCTGGCGTCATCGACGATGTAGCCCTGGTAGGGCAGCACCTGGGGCACGTCCTGGGCCATGGCCGGGGAGAGACAGGCCCCGGCGAGCGCCGCGGCCAGGATCAGGGGCAGTCGGATGCGGGTCACGGAGTCCTCCCCGAGCTGATGGGAAAGAGACGCAGCCGGAGGGGGCCCTGCGTCTGCATGCGATGGATCGGTTCACGGCTGCCCAGCGTCAGGCGCAGCCGGTAGGTGTCGGTGGACAGTTCGCTGCCGGCCGAGAGGAACTGCCCGCCGAGGAAGCGCAGCCCCCCGTCGGGCTCGGGGCAGACATCGCCCATCGGGCGGCACTGACGGCCGAGCCCGATGGGGCGGCACTCGTAGCCGGCGGGGCAGGCGTCTTCGGCGCAGTCGCGGGCGCAGACCCGCGGCCCCTGCGGCCCGCCGAGCGGCAGGCACTGATCGTCGGGCCCGCCGCAGTCGCGGTCGTCTTCACAGGGATCGCACAGCTCGCCGGGCGGGCCCTGGTCGTCGGGCTGGCAGACCGGCTCGCCGAAGACCACGCTGTCGACGCACGACCAGTCATCGGGGCACAGCCCGTCGTCGTCGAGGCAGGGCCCGGTACAGACGCCGCCGGCGGGGGTCGAGAGGCAGTAACCGCTCTCGCAGTCGCCGGGGCCGTCACACGGCTCGCCGAAGTCGGTGATCGGGCCCTGAGCGTCGGGCTCGGGTGGATCCATGTCGCCAGCGGTGGCGTCGACCGGCGCGGGATCCGGCGGCTCGCCGGTTGCGCCGTCGTCACAGGCGGTCAACAGCAACCCCAGCCCGATGGCTGCGGTGAGACATCTGCGCACGCGCCCCTCCCTTCGTCCGAATCGTCCCCAGGCTACGAGAGCGCCGATTACGGATCAATTACAACGGAAGAATCCACTCCGGGTGACGGCCCGTGCCCCGGCGAGAGCCCGCTCAGCGGACGACGAACAGCTCCACCAGGATCCCGGCGGCGGTGAAGATGAAGGCCACCAGGAGGATGAACTTGACCGCGTCCTTGATCTCGTCTTGCTTCACGCGACCCTCGATCTGATGCGGCCCCCATTAGGTGGCGCCCGGCGCCGTGGGTCAAGCTCGGTGTGCCGTCGGGCGACGCCGACCGCCTCGGCCGGGCCCGAAAGACAATCCGGCGGCCGGTGTAAGAGATCGCGGCGCCGGAGTCGGGTGGCCCGGTCACATCGCCGAGGAGAGCCCATGCACCCCGCCCGCACCCTGGTCCGTTCCTGTCTGGCCGCGACGCTGGCCGTCGCCGCGCCCTCCGCCGCATTCGCCTGCGGCGGCTTCTTCTGCAACAGCGCCGAGCCGGTCAACCAGGCCGACGAGCAGATCCTGTTCGCCCGGCAGGGGGATCAGGTCGAGATGCACGTCCAGATCCGCTACGCGGGGCCCCCGGTGGGCTTCGGCTGGCTGCTGCCGGTGCCGGCCGACGTCGAGACGGCCGTCTCCACCGACCAGCTCTTCACCGCGCTCGGCCGGCGCTACGCCCCCTCGTTCCGGTTGCGCACGGTCTTCGTCGACGGCTGTGAAGAGCCCCAATACCCCGTCGCCGAGGCCGGCCCCGACGCCGGCATGTTCGCCGAGTCGGACATGGCCGGCGAGCCGCAGCCGGAGGGGGTCAACGTGCTCTCCCGCGAAGCCGTGGGGCCCTACGACCGGGTCATCCTCCAGGCCGAGAGGGTCGACGCGCTGCTCGCGTGGCTCGACCAGAACGACTTCCAGGTGCCGATGGGCGGCGAGGAGCGCCTCGCGGAGTACGTCGACTCGTCGGTCTTCGTGGCCCTGAAGCTGCTGCCGGGCGCCGACACCGACGACATCCGCCCGCTGCGCCTGCGCTTCACCGCGCCGGCCCCGGCGGTCCCCATCCGGCCGACCGCGGTGGCCGCCGAGCCCGACATGGGGGTGGTGGTCTACATGCTCGGCGAGGGGCGCATGGTGCCCCGCAACTACCTGCACGTTCAGGTCAACGAGGCCATCATCGAGTGGGAGACCGGGGGGGCCAACTACCGCGACGCGGTGTCCCACGCGGTGGACGAGGCCGGCGGGCGGGCGTTCGTGACCGACTACGCGGGCAACCTCGCCGATCTGCCCGACTTCGACCTGCCCATCGACCTGCCCGGGCTGGCCGAGGTCCGCACGCTCGAAGAGCTGCGGGCCTACCGCAGCGTCTTGCAGTCCAGCGACCTGCGCCCGCTCGTCCGGGACGCGATCACCCCGCCCGAGGGCGTATCGGTGGACGACGTGCTCGCCCGGCCGTGGGACTACGACTGGACCGAGATCCCCTGCGACGGCGCGTGGCTGGCGGCGACCATCGAGGAGTCGGTGCAGCCGGTCTGGCGCGAGCTGGACACGCTCTTCGCCCGCCACGGCTCCATCACCCGCCTCTTCTCGACCCTCAGCCCGGCCGAGATGGACGTCGACCCCATCTTCGATCTCAACCCCGATCTGCCGTCGGTGGCCGCCGAGCGGTGGGGCGAGCGCCTCGTGGACTGCGGGGACGACGAGTGGCCCGACTACGACACCGCGCTGGTGACGACCGCCAGCGGGTTGCAGTACCGCCTCGTCCAGGGGCGCAACCCGAACGCGGTGCGCCGGGCGGGCGGCGAGACCGTGCGCGGGGCCGACGAGGTGGGCGCCGCGGTGGTCGAGCGGCCGTTCGCCGCGGGGCCGTTCGAGACGATGACCGACAACCGCCCTGCGATCGCCGAGCGCTATGGCATGGATCCGGACGGGCCGGTCGATCAGCCGGAGGACGTGATGGACGGCGTCGGCGGCATGGGCGGCGGCGGCGGCGCGGGCGGCTCGGGTGGCGCCGGGCCGGACGGCGGCGTGCCCATCGACGGGGGCGGGGTCGGGGCCGGGCCGGGCTGCGCCTGCGACGCGGCGGACGGCTCGCCGGTCGGCTGGTTGTGGGTCGGGCTGCTGATGCTCGGCGGCGTGCGCCGTCGCCGACGCTGATCCCACCCGGCGTCAGCGCACGCTGCTCCGCCGGGCGGCGAGTTCGACCAGCTCGGCCTTCAGCTTCGGATCCGCCTCCCGCTGCGCCGCCTCGGTGAGCGCCTTGCCCGCCGCCGCCCCCGGCAGGTCGAACAGCGCCGTCGCCGCCGTCCGCCGGATCTGCGCGTCGGGGTCGCTCAGGCGCTCGGTCAGCGCCGGCACCGCCCGATCACCGAACACCGTCAGATAGCGCAGCACCTTGTGCCGCACCCCCACCGGGTTCGAGCCGTCGAGCGCGCCGACGTACAGCGTGAACGTCGCGTCGTCGGGCCACCACTTCAGCGCCTCGAGCGCCGCCGGCCGCAGCGGCCCGGCGTAGGGATCGGCGGCGATCGCCCGCAGGATCGACGCCGGGTCGTCGGCCGCCGCCTCGAAGCGGGCGCGCTCGGGCAGCCCGTGGTAGCCCCGCAGCAGCGCCTCGACCTGCGCCCGCGCGCCGGCCGCCTTCTGCTCGGCGGTCTGCTGCCCGGTCTGGGCGTTGGGGCCGGCGCAGGCGGGGCCGGCGCTCAGAGCGAGGAAGGCGGTCATCACGGTCATCGCACGCATCGGCTCACTCCTTGGTCAGCGGGTTGGCCCGGATGACCGACACCTGCTCGGCGCTGATGTCGGTGTGGTCGGGTCCGGCGAGGGGGAACATCAGGTTGGTCCAGTCGGGGCAGCCGGTCGGGAAGTTGCCGGTGTTGCGGCAGTCGGGGGTGTCAGCGATGGGATCGGTGCTGCGCTGGTTCTGCTCGGTGGTGTGGAACAGCCCGAGGTAGTGGCCGACCTCGTGGGCCATCACGACCCCGGTGTAGCTGTTGCCGTCGATGATCTGGCCCCCGCCGTCGCGGAAGCGCTGGCCGAGGAACTCCGAGGTGAACACCACCCCGCTGGCCGGGGTGCCGTGCAGCCCGGCCGGGCCGGGCAGCCCCTGGGAGATGCCGAGCACGCCCCCGCCCCCGGGCAGGGCGAAGGTCTGGATGAACACGATGTTGAGGCTGAGCGCGTCGTCCCGGGTGTCGCCGGGGGCCTCGGTGAGGGTCAGCACCTCGCCGACGGCCTGCTGGCTGCGCAGCACGGCGTAGTCCTGAGCCGCCTGCCCCGCGATGTCGAAGAAGCGCACCTGCCCGATCTCGACCCCCACCGGGCGGTAGATGCCCTCGAAGGCGTCGAGCAGCGCCTGCATGTCGCCGTCGTCGCCCGCCTCGGCGGCCGAGATGCCGATGTCGACCAGGTAGATGTTCAGGTCGATGATCGTGCCGTCCCGCTGCTCGTCGAGCTGATACCAGCAGAGCTGCTGGCTGTTGCTGGCCAGCACGTAGCGATGGCTGCCGCTCTCGAGCTGATCCTCGAACCGCGAGGTGGCCGGCACCACCGTGGGGTTGATGCTGCCGAAGAGCGCCGCGCCGGCGGTCTGGAAGTCGTTCTGCCCCCGGAAGTCGATGCGCCCGCCGCTGGGGCGCTCGACCCGCACCGGGTCGATGCGCTGCCCGTCGATGGAGAACGGCACGATCATGTAGGCGCTGGCGTCCGGGGCGACCTCGTAGTCCACCGCGAAGACCCCGTTCTGCACCGGGCTCTCGCAGGTGATGCCCAGCGGCGAGTCCTCGAGATCCTCGGGCGGGGCGACCGGGGTGTTGGGGTCGGGGAAGCACACCCCGAGGCCCTGGCCCACCGGCTGGCACAGGTAGCCCGGCCGACAGTCGCCCGGGGCCTGGCACATGCGCACGCAGAAGGTCGGGTTGTTGGAGACGAAGCACCGGTTGTCGACCTCGGCCCCCGGGCCGCGGGCGCAGTCGGTGCGATCGGCGCAGCCGACGGTGGTGCAATAGCCCCCGGGCCAGTCGACGATGCAGCCGCCGCCGGCGCACTGCTCGTCCCGCTCGCAGGGCATGCCGTCGATCCGGCCGCCGTCCTCGCCGGGCAGGCAGACCCCCTGCCCCTCGAAGTCGACGCAGGTGTAGCCCTCGCGGCAGGGCGCGGCGTCGCAGTTCACCGCGCAGATGGTCTGGACCGCGGGCACGCAGGTGGTGCCCAGGCCGCACGGGTCGTCGTCGTCGCAGTCGACCACCGCGCAGTAGCCGTCGGGGTAGCCCGGATCGGGCAGGCAGACACCCGCCTCGCAGTCGGCGTCCCGGTCGCAGGCCTCACCGGGGCCGGCGCCTTCGCCCTCGGGCGGCGCCATGTCGGGGCCGGGGCCAGCATCGGGCTCGGGCTCCGGATCGGGCGCCGCCATGTCGCGGGCCGGGCCGACGTCGGGCTCGGGGTCGGGGTCGGGCGCCGGGTCGGGATCACCGCCGTCCGCCGGCTCCAGCATGATGACGCCCATGTCGCCGCCGGGGCCGGCGTCCGAGTCGCTCGCGGGGGGGTCGGAACACGCCGCGAGCAGGGCGGCGAGGCACAACGGCGTCAGCGTCGACGTTCGCATCGGGACTCCAGGGTGGGTCGGGTGCCGCGGCCGGTCAGCAAGAAATATTCCGTGCGTTCGTGAACGGTGATCACGGGCCGTGCAAGCCCTCTCCGGGCAAGGCTTTCTGCTAGCGGGCGCGGCCGGTGTAGCGCAGCTCGAGGCGGTAGGCGCCGGCCTCGTAGCCCAGCACGCCGACATAGAACTGACCCTCGCCGGTGAGCGCGCAGGTCTCGTCGGCGGGACCTTCGAGCCACGGTCGGCAGTCATGGGCGTCGGCCGTCGGCGGCTCGCCCCGGCGCACGTAGAGATCGACGTCCCCGGTCAGCCCGGTGATGGCCGCCCGCAGCTCGCCCCCGGTCACCTGAAACGGCCCGTAGCGCCGCCAGGCGTCCTTCTCGACCGCGCCTTCGAGGCTGACGACCTGAGGCCCGGGTGGCGGCTCCACCGGCGGCGGCGCGTCCTCGGGCGGCGGCAACCACGCCAGCGCGAGCTGGAACGCGGTCGCCTGATAGCCATAGACCGCCACGTAGACCTCGGCCCCCTCGACCCGGCACGTCTCGGCCGCCTGGCCCCCGGCCCACGGGCGGCAGTCGAAGTCATCGGCGGTCGGCGCGGCCCCGGCCCGGACGTAGAGATCCGCGTCCCCGGTGGCGTCGAGCGTCTGCAACGTCGCCTCGAGCGGCCCGCTGCCCACGCTGAACGGCCCGAAGTGGCGCCACTCGCGGGCCTCGACCCGGCCCATCATCGTGGCCATCGACGGCTCGGGCGGCGGCGGGGTCTCGGGCACCCTCAGCGACTCTTCGAGGATCGCGCGCACCACGCGCCACCGGATGCCGGTGTCGGCCCGCTCCACGTCGACGTCGACGGTGTAGCTCGAGGCGGGCGCGAAGCCTCGGGCGTAGGCGAAGACCCGGGTCTGCCCCTCGGGCACGACGAGGGTGCAGGTCTCTTCCGTGCCGGTGAGCACCGGCCGGCAGTCGTGGCGCGAGAGCCACGGGCGGCTGCCGAAGCGTACGTAGAGATCGGCGTCGCCGTCGCCCTTCATCGCGACGTGCACCCGCTCGCCGGCGACCACGTCCCACCGGCCCAGATCGGCCCACGCGTTCTCGGCGACGGCCCCGGTCACCGTGGCCAGCCGATCCCGCCGCCGGGCGACCTCGGTGTCTTCCTTCACGATCGGGCGCCACAAGAAGTCGGGGTGGTTGCGCTTGCTGTCCCCCACCCACTCCCCGCCGATGATGCGCCCCTCGCCGTCGAGCTCGAGCACGTAGGCGTAACGATCGGTGCCGGTGTAGTCGTCGATGTGATCGGCGAGGTGCCCGTCCTCGCCCTGGTGCGACTCGAAGATGTATTGCAGGTCCATCTCGACGTGGCGGAAGGCCACCGCCTCGGCGTTGAACCGATACGGCGCCTCGGCCGGCGCCCCGACGAGCGCGTTGGCCTGCGCCGCGTCGACCGCCTCGTCCCGGGTGATCCGATAGCCCCGGATGGGCTGATTCCACACCTCGTAGTCGTAGGTCCGATCCTCGACGAGCGCCTCGGCCCGCAGGCCGAGCAGGTTGGTGATGACGATGTGGAAGCTGCCGGCGTTGGTGTCGGCGCAGCCGGCGTCGGCCTCGACCGGGCGCCCGAACGCATCGTAGGCGACCCCGCCCTCCCCGGCGGCGGTCTTGTCGCAGCGCAGGGCCATCACCTTCTGGGGCAGCCCCTCGTCGTAGGACAGCGTCACCAGCGCCTTGATGTCGTTGATCCGGAACTCGACCCCGTCGCGGACCACCGCCCGCCGGGGCTCGGCCTCGACCACCGCCGCCGGGCCCCAGGCGTGGCAGATGCCGAACCAGGTCTCGATGCACCGCCCCTCGGACGCGCCCCGCCGCCGGGCGCACGTCTCGCCCTTGGCGGCGTCGCACGCGCTGTCCTCGGTGCACGGGGTGGCGTCGGGCAGGCTGTCGATGCCGTAGGCCGCCGAGATCTGATCGGGCAGGCCGGGGCGATCGAAGGCCTCGGCGTACTTCTCGGCCGGGGAGCGGCTCTCGGGCCCGGCCCAGCGGTCGTTGAGGCTGTCGAGGTGCGTCGGCCAGTAGCTGCCGGCCCACGGGATGCGGGCCGCCTCCCCCTGCGCCGGCAGCATCGCGTGGCGGGTCTCCATCGCGTCGTCGAGCAGGATCTCGGGCCGGTCTTCGGGGCCCCAGGCGATGGGGGCCCGGCGATCACGGGTCTCGGGCGGGGGCTCGGGCGCGGCGCAGGCGATCAGCGCCAGCGCGATGCCCGGGGCAGTGGCTCGGAGCATGACGGATCCAGCGGCGGCAGAAGGCGACCGCCCCAGCATACAGCAAGCGGCGGGCGGTGGCGCGGGGGCGTCCGAAGCGGAGCGGCTGGAATGGAGGGGAGAAGGAACTCCGGGCCACGCGACCATGCACGGTGAGGTCGCCGTCGAATACCCCCGGATGGATCCGACGACGGGCCACGGGACCCGGAGTTCGAGAGGTATACGCGACCGGAGCCGGGTTTGCGCACGGTGAGGTCACCGTCGATCCCCCGGTGGACCGACGATGTCCCGGCCCCGGTCGCGCAGTCTGTTGGCGGCGTACCGCCGAAGCTGAGGGTGCGATCGGGGCCGGGTTTGCGCACGGTGAGGTCCCGGCCCCGATCGCGAGAGTTCGTGTGAGCCGAAGCGCCCCGTCGCGGGGCCGTCGTTCAGCGTCGATTCACTGACACCTCCCGACTCACGCCCCAAATGCTCAGCAACGACCGTGCCACACCGACGCGGCGCGTCAAATTGGGCTGGAGCCCCGGTTCTTCCTCAAAATCGGAGACATTATCGTCGTATCACGACGATAATGTCGGACACCGCCGTCGCATCATGGCGCCTGTCGAGTGACAAACCGAAGGCGACCCCCCTCCCGAAAGGCGAATACGCTCTGGTGTACCCCGGCGAAGCGGACTCGACCGGGCCGGCTGGGGTAACATCCGCGCACCGGTGCGTAGGACCCGGCGCGCGGTGCGGTGCCGCGCGGACGATGAACCGAGAGGGAGACCACATGCGAGGATGGATGAGGCTGCTGCCCGTAGGGCTCGCGCTGGCGATGTTCGGCTGCGACGACGGGGGCGATGACGCCGAAGCGGACGCGGGCGCCGCGGCGGCGAACCTGTACTACGACGGCGCGGAGTCGGCCCAGCTCGGGGCCGACGGCAACGAGGCCCGCTGCGCGACCTGCCACAGCAACGACGGCACCGCGATGTCGGGCGCGACGCTGATGGACATCGCCTACCGCACGTCGTTCAAGGGCGGCGACGCGGCGACGCTGCTCGACGCGACCAACGCCTGCGTCACCGGCTGGATGGGCGGCGAGGCGCTGACGGCCGACGACGCGGCCTGGGCCGAGCTCGAGGGCTACATGCAGTCGATCTCGGACGCGGCGGTGACCGATCCCAACCCGCTCGCGCCCGAGGTGCTCGAGAACGAGGCGGCCTACGCGGCGAAGTACGCCGGCGGGGACGCGGCGGCCGGCGAGGCGCCCTACACCGAGATGTGCGGGCTGTGCCACGACACGATGCTCACGGTGAACAACTTCCCGTCGTACAACCTGACGACGCTGGTGGCGTTCAGCGAGGGCCGCATCGCCCAGAAGGTCCGCACCGCCGGCCCGCCGCCCTCGGGCACGGCCGACGCGATGGACAGCACCCCCGGCCCGATGCCGTTCTTCGAGCCCTCGGACCTGTCGGACGACGACCTGCGCAACATCATCGCCTACATCAAGTCGCAGGGCAGTTGATCCCCCACCCCCGCGCGGCCCGATCCCGGGCCGCGACCTCCCCCTTCCCTGCCCTGCTCATCGGCGCGCTGGCGCTCGGCTGCGACGGACCCGCGCCGGATCCGGCCGACGTCGGCGTCTGCACCCACACGACCTGCACCACCGGCTGCTGCGCGCCCGACGGCCGCTGCCGGCGGGACGATGATCCAACGGCCTGCGGCAGCGGCGGCCGGGCGTGCGTGGCGTGCCTCGAAGGCGAGATCTGCGAGGCCGGCGCCTGCGCGGTGCTCTTCGCCGACCCGGCGCAGTGCACCGCCGAGACGTGCCGCGGCTGTTGCAGCGGCGACCGCTGCGTGGCCACGCCCAACGACATCTACTGCGGCGCGGGCGGCGGCGCCTGCGGGCTGTGCGCATTCTGGGAGGCGTGCACCGACGGCCGATGCGCGGTCGACCCGGCCCGCTGCGGCCCCCACAACTGCGCCGGCTGCTGCGAGGACGGCTACACCTGCGTCGCCGAGCCGACGGCGGCGCTCTGCGGGTCGGGCGGCCTCTTCTGCGAGAACTGCCCCGAGGGCGGCTACCGGGACTGCGTGGACGGGATCTGCGTCGAGTGACCCGTCCCGGCGTCGGCGCTGGCAATCGGCCGCCGGATCGGGCAGACCATGGGCCATGAGACACACCATCGGCTCCTGCCTGCTGACGTTGGCCGCGCTCTTCGCCGCCGCCTGTGACGACGACGCCCCGATCGCCGACGCCGGCCCCCTGCCCGACCTGACCGCCCCCGACGCCCAGCCCGACGTCGCCCCCGACCGCGGCGCCGACCCGATACCCGACGCCGGGCCGGCCGACGCCACGCCGCCCGACGCCGCGCCGACCGACGACGTGCCGGCCACCGACTACTGCGAGCGGGCGGTGGACGTCTTCTGCCCGTACTACGTGCGCTGCGGGCGTATGGCCGTGGCCGACGAGGCCGAGTGCCGGGCCGTATTCGTCGAGAGCTGCAACGCCAAATACGAGCCGATCTACGCGGCCCACGCCCGCGCCGGCGAACTGCGGCTGTCCGCGGCCGGGCTCGATGCCTGCCGGGATCACCTCGCCGCGGTGGACTGCGCGGCCCACGACTTCGACCTCGACGGCCCGTGCGGCGCGGTGTGGCCGGGGCAGGTCGCGGCCGGCGGCACCTGCGGGCCGGGCATCGGCAGCTTCGTCTGCGCCGAGGGCACCGACTGCCGGATCAGCCTGGAGACCTTCTGCGGCACCTGCGACCCCATCGTGCGGCCGGGCGACCCCTGCGGCGACGACGCGTGGTGCGGATCGGCGGCCGAGTGCCGGGAGGGCGTGTGCGTCGCCCGGCCGACCGCCGGCCAGCCGTGCGCCGAGGACGGGGCCCGCTGCGCGGCGGGCAGCCAGTGTCGAGACGGAGCCTGCGCCATCCGGCCGTGGGCCGGGCCGGGTGAGGCCTGCGGACAGGGCGCGCGCTGCCGCTACAAGAGCGACTGTGTCGGCGGGATCTGCGTCGAGGGGGCCCTGCTCGGCGCGGCGTGCGGCCCCGAGCAGCCGTGCGCCACCGGCTGGTGCGACGGCGGGGTGTGCGCCGCGCCGAAGGTCGTCGGCTCGGCCTGCGCCGCCGCCGCGGAGTGCGTCAGCGGCGGCTGCCTCGACGGGCTGTGCATCGACGACCGGGGGCCGTGCTTCCTCCCGCAGTGAGGCCGACGCGCCCCGCTCGACCTACTCCGCGCAGCGCCCCACGGCCGGATCGGCGTCGTCGCAGTCGCCCTCGCAGCGCAGCACCCCGTCCCCGTCGGCATCGACCGCCACCCCGGCGCACGGCGCCTCACAGATGAAGCCCTGCGGCGCCCCGCAGCCGAGGTCGTTCCACAGCCCGTCCTGGGGCCGCAGGTGGGCGCAGTCCTCGGCCTCGTTGTAGTCGTTGGGCTCCCCTGCGCCCCACGGCGCGCCGGGGGCCAGCTCCCGGCCGTCCACCCAGCGGAACGTGCCCTCGGCCGCCCGGTCATCGAGCCCGATCCAATACGCCCGCCGATCGGCGGCCAGCGCCCCGTCGGTCACCCGGCGGGCCTCGTCCGGATCGGCGAGCACCGCCAGCTCGAGGCCCATGTCCCGGCAGGCGTCCCGGGCCTCGACGTAGGGCAGCGCCGTGCTGCACGCCAGGTAGTGGTGGGGCCCGAAGTCGAGCCGCGCGCAGCGCAGGCAGCCCTCGCCGTCGTCCACCTCGCCGTTGCAGTCCTGATCGACGCCATCGTTGCACACATCGAACAGCCCCGGCGCCCGGGCGGGGTCGGCGTCATCGCAGTCGAGGCCGCAGCCGTTGACCCCGTCGCCGTCGGCGTCGGTCGCCGGATCACACGCGTCCTCGCAGATGATGCCCCGGCGGTTGCCGCACGGCAGATCGTTCCACCGCCCGTTGCGGGCCCAGATGTGGGCGCAGTCCTCGTTGCCCGCGTTGTTCGGCTCGCCGTCGTTCCAGTTCGCATAGTCTCGGGCGACGCCGTCGGCCCAGACGAACTCGCCCTCGTCGGCGAGGTCGTCGAGGCCGAGCCAGTAGTCGTGCTCCCGGATGGCCAGCGCCCGGGGCAGGACCCACGCCTCCTCTTCGGGGCCGTCGGGGATCCAGCCCTCGGCGCCGTGCTCCCGGCAGCGGGCGATGGAGTCGGCGTAGGTTCGGGCCGTCGTGCACACCAGGTAGCGGTGAGCGCCGCGCCACAGCGCCTCACAGTCGGGGCACTCCGGCGCGTCGTCGGCGTAGCCGTTGCAGTCCTGGTCGATGCCATCGGCGCAGATCTCGGGCGCGCCGGGCCAGACGGTGCCGTCCTCGGGGTCGCAGTCCCGATCGCAGATGAAGCCATCCCCGTCGGGATCGGGATCATCCGACGTCAGACACTCGATGAGACCCCCGACGTCCGCCCGGCGATCGGTGAGGAAGCGGATGGTGTCTTCGACCGCCCGGTCGATGCCCGCCAGATCGTATGACTTGCGGGGGTCGGCGTCGGCCTCGTCCCGATGGCTCAAGGCGACCGCCTCGATCTGCGGGATCAGGCCCATGCCATCGATCGTATCGACCAGCCGGATCAGCGTCTCGTCGAACGCTTCGAGGCACGCCTGCGAGGCCCGGCAGCGATCGAGCAGCAGGCCGTTGCCGTCGCGCAGACCCAGGTGACGGGCGAAGGTCTGGTCGGTGCCCCACGGAATGAGCCGCAGCACGCCGTCATCGTCGAAGTGCAGGAAGTAGTTGTTGCGGGTGGGCGCGTAGCCGTCCCAGTGGCCGATGTAGATCTCGGTGACCATCATCGCCAGCACCTGCGGCCAGTCGATGACATCCTGGCTGGCGGCGTAGAACTCGGCCGGCTCGACGCTGTGCAGCAGCGCGATCAACGCCTCGAGCTCGGCCGGGTCGTCGTCGCCCTCGTCCCGGTCGAAGCGGCCGACGTGATCGGGGAAGAGGTCGGCGCCATAGGCCCCTTCGTACAGGTTCTCGGTGCCGGTGAACCAGCGATCGAGCAGCTCGTTCTCGGGGGCCTCGATGTTGGCGTACAGGCCATAGGCGTCACCGTTGACCGTCACCCAGGCATAACCCACCCGGGGCGCGGCGACACCCATCGCCCGGAAGATGGCATAGGCGGTGAACTCGTGGATCATCGAGCGATCCTGGACCATGTTGTTCAGCGTCAGCCGCCGCTGACCGAGCAGCGTCGCGTCATCGCTCGCCCAATCGATCTGCACCTTGAACGCCGACTTGCGATCGAGGGTGCGGAACGAGCCGGCCCGCCCCTTCAGGCGGAAGCCGACCGGCATCGGCTCGCCGTCGTCGAAGCGCATGGTGGCCGACACATAGCTCCGCGGCTCGGCGTCGAGGCGGGCGAGGCCGTCGGCGTCGACCTCGAAGTCGAAGCGATGCACCTGCATGGGATCGAACAGCGCGCCGCCGGCGTCGACGAGCGGGCGGTTGGGCTCGCCGCGGGTCGGGCCGGTGCGGACCCAGGCCCCCTGCCCGTCGGGCAGCCGGCCCCAGGTGTAGGCCGCCGGCAGCTCGGGCACCGGCTGCATGTCGACGATGGCCCCGCTCGGATCGCGCAGCACCACCCGGTCGCCGCCGCATGCGACGCCGAAGGTGAAGCCCACCTCGTCGGCCGTCTGACGGCGCACGTCGACGATCCCACCCGGCTCGAGGGTCGGCCCGTCCAGCCGGTAGCCGGCCTCGGGGTCATCGGGGTCGTCCGAGACCCGCCAGCCGATCAGATCCACCGGCTGGGGGCCGATGTTGATCAGCTCGATGTACTCCCGACCGCGGCAGTCCAGCTCGTTCAGCCGGATCTCGGCCGGGGGCAGCGGCATGTTGGGCCCGCCAGGGGTCGGCGCGGTCTCGCCCCAGGGCCCGTCGGCGTCGGGCAGCCGGCCCCAGGACGCCCCGTCCCGCGGCTCGTCGAGGGCCACCGCAGCGGCCACGGTGCGATCGGGCGCCAGCAGGCTGATGGTCTCGTCGCAGGCGACGCCGAAGGGCAGATCGGCGAGCGAGAGGAAGGCGCCGGCCTCGACGGCCTCCACCGGCAAGGGCTGCCCCCGGTCGGGATCGGCGGGGTCGTCGGTGACCTGCCAGCCCGCGGCGCTGCCGGCCTCGAGCACGGACAGCTCGACGAACTCGACGCCGCGGCAGGCGACCTCGTTGAGCGCGAATACGGCGGATGGCGGGGGCGGCGGGCCGTCGGGCGCGGCGTCGGGCAGCGCGGCGTCGGACAGCGCCATGTCCGGGGGCGTCGCGTCGGGCGGGGCCGCGTCCGGGCGGGCCGCGTCGGGGCGCGCGCCGTCGACCGGATCAGGCGCCGCGTCGCCCGATCGGGTGGCGTCCGGGTGCCCGACGTCGAGCTCGACGCGGGCGTCGACCGCGCCGTCGAACCGGGGATCAGCGGTCGGCTGCTCGCCGTCACACGCGCTGGTGACGGCGCAGATCGCCACGACGAACAGGCCGAGCGGCAGTCGAGCGGGTGCCATCGTGACCTCCTGATGATGAACCGGAAACGGAACGGTATCAGGGGGATGACGCGCGAGACCAGCGCCCGGCCACGGATTCAGGGCGACGGCCGGGGCGGGGGTCAGCCCTTCATGCGCCCGAGCTGCATGCGCAGCGCCCCCTCCAGGTCGGGGTGGCGGAAGGCGTAGCCCGCCGCCTCGAGCCGCTGCGGCAGCACCCGCTGTCCGGCGAGCAGCATCTCGTCGGCCGCCTCGCCGAGCGCCAGCTTGAGGGCGAAGGCCGGGGCGGGCAGGAACGCCGGGCGACCGAGCACCTTGCCCAGCGTGCGGGCGAAGTCGCGGCTGGTCACCGGCTCGGGCGCGGTGAGGTTGACCGGGCCCTCCAGCGCGTCGTCGAAGAGGGCCCGGTGGATCGCCCCGACGACGTCGTCCAGCGCGATCCAGCTCCAGTATTGATCGCCGCTGCCCACCGGCCCCCCGAGCCCCAGCTTGAACGGGGTGAGCATCTTGGCCAGCGCGCCGCCCGCCGCCGAGATCACGATGCCCAGGCGGGTGTTGACCACCCGCACGCCCGCGTCCCGGGCCGGCTGGCAGGCCGCCTCCCACGCCCGGCACACGTCGGCCAGGAAGCCGTCGCCTGCGGGGCTGTCCTCGGTCAGCCGCGCGTCGCCCCGATCGCCGTAGAAGCCGACCGCCGACGCGCACACCAGCACCTTCGGCGGGGTCTTCGCCGCGGCCAGCGCCTCGGCGAGCAGGCGGGTGCCCTCGACCCGGCTGTCGCGGATGCGGGCCTTCTTGGCGTCGCTCCACCGGCCGATGATCGGCTCGCCGGCGAGGTGCACGACCGCGTCGACGCCCTCGAAGGCGTCGGCGTCGATCTCGCCGGCCTGCGGATCCCAGCGGATCTCGGCCCCTTCGGCCGCGCGGCGCACGAGCGGGCGGACCTGATGGCCGCCGGTGGTCAGGAAGGCGCTCAGCGCCTCGCCCACGAGGCCCGAGGCCCCCGAGAGGGCGACGGTGAGGGGCTGCGTGCCGCGGTGGGCGTTCAGATCGTCGGTCATGATGCGATGCCGATAGGTGAAGAGCTGGTCGAATCGACGGCGGACGAAGCCGGCGCCGAGCGCGCCCAGCGGTCCGAGGGGCAGAGTGTATTCGATGTGATCGATCAGCGCGCTGCCCTCGCCGTCGGGCTCGACCCGGTGGGTGTGGGCATAGGCCGCGAACGGGCCGCTGAGCTGCACGTCGCGGAAGCGGACCCGAGGGATGTAGTCCCGGTGCTCGAGCGTCCAGCGCAGGGGCAGCCCGCCGACCCCGACCCGCAGCCGGGCGATGGCCCCGTCGCGCAGGTGAGGCGGGTGCTCGACGACCTCCACCGGGGCCCAGGGCGGGGTCAGGCGGCGGAAGGCGCCGGGGCGCTCGTGCCAGGCGAACAGCTCACCGGGCTCGACCGGGGTCGAGACCCGGCGCTCGAAGACGTGGCTCATACGCGGCTCCGCAGGCCGAGGGATCGGGGGTAGGGATCGAGGTAGCTCTGCTCGAGCGCCCAGGCGTGCCCGCTGCGCCGCAGGTGATGCCGCAGCAGCGTCAGGGGCACCTCCACCGGCACCCGCCCGTCGCGGTACTCGTCGATGAGGCCGCCCAGCTCGCGCTTCTCGACCGGCTCGAGCCGGTGCTTGACCACGCCCGCGAGGTGCTGCATCGCGTTGACCTGCCGCCGGGGGCTCGTGGGGCGGGCCAGCGCCGCCATGAGGCCCGCGCCGTACTCATCGAGCAAGGCCTCGAGATCGGGCGCTCCGCCCGCGCGGGCGACGAGGCGCCCCAGCACGCGGTGGCGGGCCGCATCCTGAGACATCAGCAGGATCTTGTGCCGGGTGTGGAAGGCCACCAGATCCCGCGGGCGGGGCGCCGCGCGCAGGCGCAGCCACTCGTCGTACACGAAGACCCGCAGCACGAAGTTCTCCCGCAGGCGGGCGTCGTTCAGCCGGCCGTCCTCCTCGATGGGCAGCAGCGGCAGGCGGGCGGACAGCGCCTCGGCGAAGAGCCCGACCCCGTCCGGGCGGGCCCCGCCCGGCCCGTAGACCTTGACCCGGGCCATACCGCACGAGGGCGAGCGGGCCTTGAGCACGAAGCCCCGCAGGCCGGCCCCGGCCAGGGCCTCGACCCGCGCGGCGGCCCAGGCCCGCATCGGCTCGGTCCAGTCCCGGCCGCTGCGGCTCTCCACGAGCCGGCGCCCCGCCCCCTGCCCGTCGACCTGCACCAGCCGCAGCGCCGGGCGGGGCACGCCCATACCGACGCCGACCTCGGGGCAGACCGCCATGTAGCGGAAGTGCGGGCCGAGCACGTCGATCACGAAGCGATCCTGCCGGTGACCGCCGTCGTGGCGCACCCGCTGGCCGAGCAGGCAGGCCGAGACGCCGACCGGGATACGACCTGCGGGCGCGTCGGGCGCAGGGGGGCCAGCGGGCGCGGGGTCGCAGGGCACACTGTCGGCGGGGGTGATCTCGTCGGACATCGACGCGGCTCCGGCGCGGGGGCGGCGACGCGGGAGGCGTCACCTGCGCCGTTCGGATACCCGAGGCGGGCGGCGGGTCACACGATTCGGGCGGGCGCTCGGGCAGGCCCTCGCCGGCCCCTCGAATAAAAAATCCCGCCCTCGTAACCCCAGACGCCCGGGCGGATTCTCATAGTCGGAGCGAGCGCGAACGCTCCACACTCCGCCCCGACGCGGTCGGTCGGATGGGTCGTTCCCCCTCCTCCCTCCCGACCCGTCCGTCGATCGCCGACGGGCACCTGCTCACTCGCTGAGCAGACCTCCGGCCGGCATCCTTTGGGGTGCCGGCCGGACTCCTTTCCCGCGCTCCTTTCGAACCCGAAGTCGAGGCCGGCGCCTACTCGCAGAACCCGGCGCCGACGCAGCGCCCGGCGCACGCGTCGTCGAACTGCGCCTCGCAGTTGCACCAGTCGCCGCCGGGGCAGCAGAACTGCCAGCCGCACTCGTTGCATCGCTGGAACATGCTGCCGTCGCGGGCGCACTCGGCGTTCCACTGGCAGTTACCGTTGCAGGTGCGCCAGCCGCACGACCCGCAGGTGCCGGGCGCGGTCTCTTCACCGGGCGCGCAGACCCCCTCGCTCTGGCAGCCGCCCCACTGGCACTGGTTGTCGCAGGTCTCGACCCCGCAGTTGCCGCACGCCCGCTGGCTGCCGGCGTCGCACACGCCCTCGTCGCCGCACAGCCCCCAGTTGCCCCACGAGCCGTTGCCGCACCGCCGCCGCTGCACCCCGCAGCGCCCGCACGCCCGCTCCTCTTCCTGCCCGTCCATGCAGACGCCGCACATGCCGTTGCCCTGGCACTGCGTACCGCCGGGGCACGCCTCGGCGCCGCCCCACCGCTCGCAGTCGTCGATGCGCTCGCAGGTCTGCACCCCCAGCTCGACGCAGCGCCGCTCGCCGGCCACGCACTCGGGGATGCACGCCGCCTCGCACACCCCGCCCCGGCACTGGGTCCCCTGATCACAGGCGATGACCGCGCCCCACACGACGCAGTCCTCTGCGGTGCGCACGCAGCTCTGCTGGCCGCCCTGGAAACAGCGCACATCGCCCTCGTTGCACTCCGGCTCACCGCAGGCGAGCACGCAGCCCTCCTCCGGGGCGCAGACCCGCCCGGGGGGACAGGCCTCGGCCGGGCTGTAGTCCAGGCACCCGCTCTCCTGCATCTGGCACCGCTGGAACTGGTCCTGCCCGAGGCAGGTCAGCTCGCCGGGGCGGCACTGATCGGTGCACTCCCCGCCCCCGCCGCCGCACTGGCCGGCCTGACACGCCTCGCCCTCGCCGCAGTCGACCGCCGTGGACCACCGGGGGCAGTCCTCGCCCCGGCACTCGGTGTAGGCCGCCGGGCCCACGCAGCGCCGGGCGCCCGGGGTGCAGTCGGCCTCGCAGCCCTGCTCGACGCATTGCCCTTCGACGCAGCGCTGCCCGTCCACGCACGGGGCCGGCGCGCTCCACACCCCGCACCCGTCGGCCCCGGAGTCGCATCGCTGGAGCCCCTCCGGCGCGCAGCGGGCGCTGCCCGGCATGCAGGTGCCATCGCACGACGCCTGACAGCTCCCCTCGACGCAGCTCGCGCCGTTGCAGCTCTGGGGCAGCGACCAGTAGCCGCCGCCGGTGCACACCTGGGCCTGATTCTCGAGGCAGCGCCGGGTGCCCGGCTCGCACTCGGCCGGCTCGGGGCCGCCGCCGTCGGTCAGCGGCTCGGTCGCCGGGCCGGCGCAGCCGAGGGCGGACATCACCAGAGCGGCAAGGCAGACAACAGCATGTCGTGGGCTTCTCATGGGCGGGACTCTATCGCAAAGCCGGCCCCGGATCATCGACCGCGCGGCGGGGCGCGGGCGGCTACCGACACCCCAGGCGGGCGATGTCGAGCACAGCGTCCCACCCGCCCATGAACAGGGTGCGGCCGTCGGGCCCGAGCGCGATCCGCTCGGGCGCCTCGCGGGTCTCCAGGGCGTACACCGCGCCGAAGCGACCGCCCTCGATCTCGACGACCCACACCTGCTCGTCGGCGGTCAGGGCGACCACCCGCTCGGCGTGGGCGGCGACGTCGACGATCTCCACGTCGACCAGGGCCCGATCGAGCACGACCGGCGCCGCCGGATCGGAGACGTCGACCGACAGCACCCCCCCGAAACCGCCCGCCACGTACAGCCGGTCGCCGGCTCGGCTCAGGTCGTGGGCCCAGGTCCGCCACGGCACCTCCCCGACGATCTCGAACCCGGCGTCGTCGAGCCGCACCGTCAGCAGGGCATCGGGGGTGCCCACCGCGAGCCAGCCCGCTGCGTCGAGGGGCGCGATGCCCCGCACCGAGCGCTCGAAGGGCAGCTCGGCCTCCAGCCGCAGGCCGTCGGCCGACAGCGAGAAGGCCCGGATGTCGCCGTAGTCGGCCAGCCACACCCGGCCGTCGGCGAAGGCCAGCGCGACGCCGGTGAGGGGCCCCTCGACCGGCATCCGATCGAGCAGCCGCCAGCCGTCGACGTCGTAGACCAGCAGCCCCATGTTGCGCTCGAAGAGGACCAGCCGACCGCCCTCGAAGGCGAGCCGGGTGACGTCGTCGTCCGGCGGCTCGGGCAGCTCGATGTCGACCAGCCGCGGGCGCTCGGGATCGGCGATGTCGATCACCCGCAGCCCGCCGGCCCCGTCGGCGACGTAGACCCGGTCACCCGCGCTCGACAGATCCTCGACCCGGCCCCGATCACTGAACGCGGCGACCGGATCGTCGAGCGGACCCGGCGCCAGGTCGTACACCTCGAACCGCCCGACCCTCGACAGCGCGACCCGGGTGGGCGGCCCGTCGAACACCGCGAAGTCGACGACGTAGCCCTCGTATGGCCAGTCCTGCACCACCTCGACGTCGGCGACGCCTTCGATCCGGAGCAGGCTCAGCCGGTTCTCCGGGCCATCGTCCAGCGTGTAGTACCCCTCCGGCCGGGCCGGGCTCAGCGGGCCGCCCCGAGGCATACGCGCGCGAACGAGCGCGTCGGGATCGGTCAGGTCGACCAGCTCCGCGCCGATGGACGACCGCCCGACGTGCAGCAGCTCGGGGGCGACGAAGCGCAGGCTCGAGCCGGTGAAGCTGATCGGCACCTCGAACTCTCGGACCGGCCGGGCCGGATCCCGGGCGTCGACGATCCACGCCGTGTGCACGGTGCCGAAGGCGACCCGCTCCCCGTGCACCGCGAGCAGGAAGTCCGATGTGGTGGTGTCGACCGCCCCCAGCTCGACGATCGCCGTCGGATCGGCCGCGTCGTAGATGCGCAGCCCCCCGAGGCCGTCGGCGACATAGACCCGATCCCCGCGCGCCCGGACGGAGCGGGCCCGGCTGGCCGTGGGCCGCGCGCCGATCAGCCGGGGTCGGCGGGGATCGAGATGTAGCCCGGCGGACCGTGCATCGCCCGGCCGACGCCCCGCCCGGGCGGGCTGAGCAGCCCCAGGGGTCGGGCGACGGGCACGCACGCCGGGCCGCAGCCGGGGGCCGGCGCGGGGGTGTGCACGCAGCCGACGTCGGCCCGGCAGGCGTCGGCGGTGCACGGATCGCCGTCGTCGCACACCAGGAAGTCGCACAGACCGGGGGGCACCGCGGCGTCGACCTCGGTCGCCGGATCGGACGCCGCCGTGCGGTGCGAATCGCACCCGCCAAGGACGATCAGGACGCCCAGCAGTCCCCGGGGACCGGGGGCTCGACGCCGGGCCTCAATCACAGCGCCACGCGTGGCGCAGATCGGCCGGGACCACATCGTAATAGGTCATGTGCCAGATCCGGGTCAGGGGGTCGAAGACGACGGAGGGGGTCTGGTGCATGCTCGCCAGGCTCGCGGGGGGCCCCGGGCGGCGGGCGACCTCCTCCGAGCGCCAGCCGCCATCCGCCTCGCGGATCAGGGCGTGCAGCGTCGACCCGCGCGATTCGCTCCAGGCGATGAGCGGGCGGCCGGCGGAGTCCAGGCCGAGGGCGATCTGGGCGAGCGGCGTGTCGCCCAGCGGCGACTCGATACGCCAGCCCCCGCTCTCGCGCACCCCATAGCGCAGGGCCCCGTCGGCGGTGAAGGCCAGGTGCAGCCGCCCCGCCCCGTCGATGGCGAGCGCGCGGCGCCCCCTCCAGAGCACCGCCGGGTGGGCGGCGACCTCCTCGACCTGCCACGGCCCGCCTTCGAGCGGCCGGACCGCCAGATCGATCCCGCTCTCGTCCGCGTCGCCGAGCCGGCGGCTCACCAGATACATCAGCCCCCGGGCTCGATCGATCCGCAGGGTCGGGTGGGTGCGCTCGGCGGCGCCGAGCGGCACCCGCTCCACGTCGAGGCGCCCCTCACCGGGAGCCGGCGTGCCCAGGTAGACCCGGTCGCCGGGCCCGATGAACGTCAGAAACGGCCGGCCCGACAGGTCGACGTCGAGGTCGATGAAGCGCTCCTCGACCGGCGCGTGCCATGTGATGTGCCACCCGTCTTCAGCGGGCGTCGCGTGCATCATGCGGTCGTTGCGGTCGAGGCTGGCGAGATGGATCCGACCCTCGGGTCCGAGCGCGGCGACGCTGTACAGCCCGGCCCGCTCATCGCCGATCCGCTCGGTGGTCCACCCGCCGCCCGCCGGACGACGCCCGTAGCGCAGCGCCCCGACCTCGGTGTCCCAATACGCGACGTGCAGCGTGCCCCCGTCGTCGACGACCAGATCGCCGTATCGCCCCACCTCGCCGATGCCATCGACCCGCGCGCTGACCCAGGTGCCGGCGGGCAGCGGCCGGCTGACGCAGCCCGCGTCCGGCTCGCAGGCGTCGGTCGTGCACCGATCGCCGTCGTCGCAGACCGTCGGCGCGCCCCCAACGCAGGCGCCGGCCCGGCACTGATCGCCCGTCGTGCAGCGGTCGCCGTCGTCACATGGGCGCAGGTGGGGCTGGAAGACGCAGCCGAACGTGGGCTCGCAGCGGTCGTCGGTGCAGGGGTTGCCGTCGTCGCACCCGTCGGCGGCGCAGGGCGGCTCGACGGGGCCGGGGTCGGGCCGCCCGGCGTCGGCCTCGGCGACGCCGTGGCCCCGGTCGATGCAGCCGCACAGCCCCGCCGCGACCAGGGCTGCGAGCAGCGCGGTTCGCGGACGCAGCGCGTGGGTGACGTCAATCATCGTGCAACCCATGTCGACCGCGCCGGCTGGTGATCGGCGGCGCCGGTGGAGACCTCGCACGATACACCACGGCCCCGCGGCGTCGCGGGTTAGGGGATCTCGCCCATCGCCCCGCCCGGCCGCGCGTGGCCCACTCGACCCACCGTCGACCGCATACCCCGCCGAAGGCCCACGATGTCGCTGCGCACCCTCGCCCTGAAGATCCACCTCTACCTCGGCCTCGTCACCGGGCTCGTGCTCGCGGTGGTGTGCTTCACCGGCGCGCTGCTGACCTTCGAGCGCGAGATCGGCGAGGCGACGCACCCCGCGCGCTATTTCGCGCCCGGCGACGGCCCCCGGCTGTCGCTCGACGAGGTGGTCCGCCGGGTGGGCGCCGCGCTGCCCGAGGCGCGGATCCAGGGCGTGACGGTGCACGCCGATCCGACGCGCACCCTCGAGTTGCCCATCGAGGGCGGCGTCACCGCCTACGCCGACCCCCGCACCGGGGCGGTCGTCGAGCGGGTCGCGCGGGCCGAGACCGGGTGGCACCTCGTCATGCGGCTGCACCGCTACCTGCTCGGCGGCGACATCGGCAAGCGGGTCGTCGGCGTCTGCGTCCTGATCTTCCTGCTCATCCTGATCACCGGCGTCTGGATCTGGTGGCCCAAGAGCCGGCGTCAGCTCCGCGCCCGCACCCGGATCGCCACCGGCCTCGGCTGGCGCCGCCTCAACTACGACCTGCACGTCTCGGCGGGCATCTTCTGCGCCGTCTTCCTCTTCGCGATGGCCTTCACCGGGCTCATGTGGTCGTTCGAGTGGTTCAACGCCGGGATGTACGCCGTCGCCGGCTCGACCGCCGCCCCCTCGCCCGAGCCGCCGCCCCGCCCCCGGCCCGACGCCACGCCGGCCACGCTCGACGCGGTGTACGCCGCCGCGGCGGCCGTGCCCTCGCCGTTCCACCGCATCCGCCTGCCGAAGGAGCCGGGGGCCGCCTTCGCGGTGCGGGTGCTGCCCGAAGACGCGGCCAACGACTACGCCACCGACGTGCTGTACGCCGATCCCTACACCGGGGAAGTCGTCGCCCGGGCCCGGGCCGGCGATCGGGCCGGCGGCGCCCGCCTGCGCTTGTGGTTCCACGCCATCCACTTCGGCACCATCGGCGGCTGGCCGACCCGGATCGTGTGGGGCCTCGCGGCGCTGATCGGGGCGAGCTTCCCCATCACCGGCGCCCTCATCTGGATCAACCGCCGCCGCCGTCGCTGGCGCCGACGGTGGGCGGCGTGGCGCGGCCGGGGCGAGGCGACGTAGACTCGGGCCCTGCCTCGGAGGACCCCATGCGCCCGCCCCTCGTCTTCGCCCAGCCCGGCTACGGCCCCCTCGCCGCCGACCTCGTCGCCCGCCTCGGCGGCGAGGCGGGGCAGGTCGAGCGGGCGCGGTTCCCCGACGGCGAGCGCTACCAGCGCATCGCCACCCCGGTCGAGGAGCGGGCGGTCGTCATCGTCGGGGGCACCGTCGACGACGCGGCCACCCTCGCGCTCTACGATCTGGCCAGCGCCGCGGTGACCTACGGCGCCCGCCGGCTGAGCCTCGTGGTGCCCTACTTCGGCTACTCGACGATGGAGCGGGCGGTGAAGCCGGGCGAGGTCGTCGTCGCCAAGAACCGGGCCCGGCTGCTGTCGACCATCCCCCACGCCAGCGCCGGCAACCGGGTGCTGCTGCTCGACCTGCACAGCGAGGGCATCCCCCACTACTTCGAGGGGCTGCCCGCGTTCCACGTCTACTCCAAGCCGGTGCTGACCCCGATCATGCGGGCGGCGGGGGGCGAGGACTTCGTGCTCGGCAGCACCGACAGCGGGCGGGCGAAGTGGGTCGAGAGCCTGGCCAACGACCTCGGGGTCGACGCGGCGGTCATCCTCAAGCGACGCACGAGCGGCAGCGAGACCCGGGTGACCGCGGTGAGCGCGGCGGTCGACGGGCGCACGGTGGTCATCTACGACGACATGATCCGCACCGGAGGATCGCTGATCGGGGCGGCGAAGGCCTACCGCGAGTCGGGCGCGACCCGCTGCGTGGCGGTCGCGACCCACGGCATCTTCCCCGGCGACGCGCTCGACCGCCTCGCGGCGTGCGGGCTCTTCGAGCGCGTCATCTGCACCGACAGCCACCCCCGGGCCCGGCAGCTCGCCGAGGGCGGCGGCCCGCTCGAGGTGGTGCCCTGCGCGCCGTGCTTCGTCGAGCACCTGGGCTGAGCGCTCCCGATCGGTGACGTACCGATTGCATCGAGCCCGGCACACCGGGATGGTGAGGGCGCGCGGCAGGCGCACAAAACGACCCTCGGGAGTACACGCGATGCTCGATCCCTCCTCAACGCGTCGATGGCCGGGCCGGATGCTGGCCCTCGCATCGATCTCACTCTGCCTCCTGGCGACCGGCTGCGACGACGAGCCCGACGCGCCGCCGGTCGACCCCGACCCCACCGGCTGGTCCCTCGTGGCCGAGAGCCCCGACGCGGCGCTGCTCGCGGTGCACGGCACCGCGGCCGACGACGTGTGGATGGTCGGGGCCGACAACGGCGACGGCCCGGTGGTCATCCACTGGGACGGCGCGACCTGGACCCGCCACGACACCGGCCTGATCGGCGACCTGTGGTGGGTGCACGCGGTGCCCGGCGGCCCGGTGTACTTCGCCGGCTCCGACGCCCACATCGCCCGCTACATCGACGGCGCCTTCGAGCGCATGACCACCCCCGGCCTGGGCAAGCACACCATCTTCGGCCTGTGGGGCGCCGGCCCCGACGACGTGTACGCCGTGGGATCGGTCGCCGGGCGCAACGGCTTCGTGTGGCACGACGACGGCGCCGGCTGGCGCGCGCTGCCTCTGCCCGACGACCTGCCGGCCAACGCCGCCCGGGACACCCCCTCGTTCTTCAAGGTGTGGGGCACCTCGGCCGACGACGTGTGGGTCGTCGGCGGCCAGGGCGTCGTGCTGCGGGGCAACGCCCGGGACGGCTTCGAGCGGGTGCCCTCCGGCTCGGAGGCCCTGCTGTTCACCGTGCACGGCACCGGTGATCGCACGTTCGCGGTCGGCGGCGGGGCCAACGCGGTGGTCCTGCGCAGCGACGGCGAGGGCGGGCTGGTCGACGCCACCCCCGACGGGGCCCCGCTGCTGCAAGGGGTCTGCGTCAGCGAGCACGGCTTCACCTGGGCCGTCGGCGCCCGGGGCGCGGTCTACCGGGCCGAGGACGGCATGGACGGCGCGTTCACCCGCCAGGACATCGGCCTCGACCTGAGCGTGCAGTCGCTGCACGCGGTGTGGATCGACCCCGACGGCGGGGTGTGGGCGGTCGGCGGCAACGTGCTGTCGGGGCCGCTCGACGGGGGCCAGGCGATCCACAGCCGGCCCGACCGGCCCTCGATCACCGTCGAGCGGGAGGACGTGCCGCCCGCGGGCTGCCCGGCCGACCCCGAGGGCGACGCCCAGGCCGAGGCCGAGGGCCACTCCGTCGCCCGGATCTGGAACGACGTGATGCTCGACGCCGTCCGCCGCGACCTGCCCCGGCCCACCGTGCACGCCCGCAATCTGTTCCACACCTCGATCGCGATGTGGGACGCCTGGGCGGCCTACGACGACACCGCCGACGGCTACCTCGTGCGCGAGCGGCTGACCGCCGACGACGTCGCCGCCGCCCGCCGCGAGGCCATCTCGTACGCCGCCTATCGGGTGCTCAGCCACCGCTATTCGCCGGCCATCGGGGGCGAGGTCTCCCAGGCGTGCTTCGACGATCTGATGGCCCGCCTGGGCTTCGACCCGGCCGACGACGGCGCCGAGGGCGAGGGCCCCCGGGCGCTGGGCAACCGCATCGGCGCGGCGGTGGTCGCCGAGTTCGCCGACGACGGGGCCAACGAGGCCGGCAACTACGTCGACCCCGACGGCTACCGCCCCGACAACCCGCCGATGGTGGTCGACCTGCCGGGCACCAACGTCGACGACCCCGCCCGCTGGCAACAGCTCGTGATCGCCGAGGCGGTGACCCAGAACGGCATCCCCGAAGGCAGCGGCGTGCGGGGCTACGTCGGCCCCCACTGGGGCGCGGTGACCCCGTTCGCCCTGGAGCGCCCGGCGCCCGGCGCGCCCTACATCGACATCGGCGATCCGCCGCTCACGCTCGACGACGCGGTGGTCGACGGCGCGGTGGAGGTCATCCGCAAGACCGCCGAGCTCGACATCGACGACGGGGAGATGATGGACATCTCGCCGGGGGCCTACGGCAACAACCCGCTGGGCACCAACGACGGCGTGGGGCACGCGGTCAACCCGATCACCGGCGAGCCCTACGCCCCGCAGATCGTGCTGCGGGGCGACTTCACCCGCATCCTCGCCGAGTTCTGGGCCGACGGCCCGGCCTCCGAGACCCCGCCCGGCCACTGGAACACCCTGGCCAACGACCTGGCCTACAGCGAAGGCTTCGAGCGGCGGCTGTTCGGCGAAGGCGACCCGCTCGACCCGCTCGCGTGGGACGTGCACGCCTACCTCGCGCTCAACGGCGCGGTGCACGACGCGGCGATCGTCGCCTGGGAGCTGAAGCGGACCTACATCAGCGCCCGCCCGATCACGCTCATCCGCTACATGGGCGGGCAGGGCCAGCGCAGCGACCCCGACGGGCCGAGCTACGACGCCGAGGGCCTGCCGCTCGTGCCGGGGCTGATCGAGGTCATCACCGCCGAGTCGGCCGCGCCCGGCGAGCGCCACGCGCACCTCGCGCGCTACGTCGGCGAGATCGCGCTGTGGTCGTGGCGCGGCGAGCCCGGCGACCGGGACGCCGAGATCGGCGGCGTCGGCTGGATCCGGGCCGTCGACTGGATCCCCTACCAGCGGCGCAACTTCGTGACCCCCGCGTTCCCGGGCTACGTCTCGGGGCACAGCACCTTCAGCCGCTCGGCGGCCGAGGTGCTGGCGCAGATCAGCGGCAGCGCCTACTTCCCCGGCGGCCTGGGCACCTACACCCTCGACCCGGGCTACCTGTTCTTCGAGTTCGGCCCCTCGGCGCCGGTGCAGCTCCAGTGGGCGACCTACTACGACGCCGCCGATCAAGCCGGCCAGTCGCGGCTGTGGGGCGGCATCCACATCGTGCACGACGACCGGGACGGGCGCATCGCCGGCGACCGGGTGGGCGCCCTGGCCATCGGCAAGGCCCGGACCCACTACGAGGGCACCGCCGACTGAACCCGCCCCCTGCCCGGGCGCCTCACGGCACGAGGTAGCCCGGGGCCCGCTCGTGGGCCAGCAGCCACCGCTTGCGGGCCAGCCCGCCGGTGTAGCCCCCCAGCTTGCCATCCATCGCCACCACCCGATGACAGGGGATCACCACCCCCAGCGGGTTGCGCCCGTTGGCCCCGGCCACCGCCCGCACCGCCTTCGGCCGCCCGATGCGGCGGGCCAGCTCGGTGTAGGTGATCGCCGCGCCCGGCGGGATGCGGCGCAGCGCGGCCCACACCGTCTGCTGAAAAGGCGACCCCTGCGGCGCCAGCGGCAGATCGGCCAGCGCGTCGAGCCCGCCGCCGAAGTAGGCCGTGAACGCCGCTTCGACGCCGTGTGGATCGCCGTTCACGATCGCCGGCCCTCCGGCCTCGGGGGCGAAGCCCGACGCCCGCAGCCCCTCGGCGTCGCCCTCGACGCGGAACGGCCCCAGCGGGCTCTCGACGGTGACGGTCCAGACATCGCGCATCGCAGGCGCCTCCGGGCGTAGAGCGGTTCACGCCGCCCACCGTGCGCGCTCGGTCCCCGCCGGACAAGCGCCGAGTTCGGGCACCCTCATGCGGCATGACCCCGCCGTCGAGCGGATGGCACGGGCCTTGTAATCCTGCCCTCCGACACCGCGACCCCATCCCACACGGAGACCCGCCATGAAGACCCTGCACCCCCTCACCCTGGCCGGCGCGCTCGCCTTCACCCTCATCGGCTGCGCCGACGACGGCGCCTACGACAGCGCCGGCGCGAGCTGGGGCGGCGGCGACGCCCCCGGCAGCTTCGCCGAAGACGCGCCGGTCGAGGGCGAGATCGAGGGCGAAGGCGAGGTCGAGCGCCCACTGCCCCAGCCGGGTCAGCTCACCGCCGGCGAGTGGCGCGACCTCGACGAGTGGGACTTCTGGCTCTCGCTCTTCGCCCAGGACCGCACCGACCGCCTCGGCGAGCACCTGCGCACCTGGGGCATCCAGCCGCTGGAGCGGGTGGCCGCGGTGGTCACCTACGACGGCGCGCCGGCCATCGACGTCGAGGTCGTGCTCGAGGACGAGCGGGGCGTCGCCTGGACCGCCCGCACCGACAACCGGGGCCGGGCCGAGCTGTGGCCCGCGCTGTTCGGCGAGGGCCACAGCGACCCCCAGGCCGAGCGGCCCGGCGTCGTCCTGCGGGTCGGCGAGGCCGTCGTCGCCGAGGCGCTGCCCGCCGACGGCGCCCCGATCGAGATCGACCTCGCGGCCCACGGCTTCGCGCCGCCGGCCGACCCCGAGGGCCTCGACCTGATGCTCGTCGTCGACACCACCGGATCGATGTGCGACGAGCTGCGCTACCTCCAGAGCGAGCTGGCCGGCGTCGTGCGCGCGGTGCGCCGGACCCACGGGGACGACCTCCCGCTGCGGGTCGCGATCCAGGTCTACCGCGACCGGGGCGACGACTACGTGGTGCGGCAGTTCCCCTTCGAGAGCGACCCCGACCGGGCCCTGGCCGATCTGCTCGATCAGGGCTGCGGCGGCGGCGGCGACTACCCCGAGGCGGTCGGCCCGGCGCTGGCGGCGGCCACCGACCTCGAGATGCAGGGCGGCGGCTGGCGGGCCGGGGCCCGGGCCCGGCTGATGTTCCTGGTGCTCGACGCCCCGGCCCACGATGACAGCCAGACCCTCGCCCAGCTCCACGCGGGCGTCGCCGACGCCGCCGCCGCCGGGGTGCGGATCGTGCCGGTGGCCAGCAGCGGCGTCGACCGGGCCACCGAGTTCATGCTGCGCAGCTTCGCGGTGGTCACCGGGGGGACCTACGTCTTCCTCACGGACGACAGCGGCATCGGCGACAGCCACCTCGAGCCGACCGTCGGGCCCTACCGGGTCGAGCCGCTCGACAACCTCATGACCCGCCTGATCAACAGCGCGCTGGAGTAGGTATCAAACCCACGGCTGCCCTTCGAGCCAGCCCAGCATGCCATCCGGCGCGACGCCGAACCGGGCCAGCCCGGGGGCGATGACCTCCACCGCGCAGCGCACGAAGATCGCCACCCGCAGATCGCGAGGCAGGAAGCCCAAGGTGGCGTCCGACCAGCGGGCGCAGAAGACCTCGGGCGACGTCAGGTTCTCCGACGCCGCCGCGCCGAGCATCGCCGGGGCGTGCGCCGCCAGCCAGCCCACCTCGCCCTGCTGCGCGCTGTACGCCAGCCAGGCCCAGCCCAGGCGGGCGTGCTGCACCTCGTCGCTCAGCAGCGCGTGGGCCGCCGCCCGCACCCCGGGCTCGGTGGCCCGATCGTGCGTCTCGAGCAGCAGCGCGGCGTTGAGGGACTCGGTGACGCAGACGAAGGCCACCATCTCGTAGAGCAGGCGGGCGCGGGGATCGAGCCCGGCCGGGCCCAGCGGCGCGGCGGGCGCGGGTCGATCGGCGAAGGGATCGGCCGGGTCGAAGCGGGCCGCCAGCCGGGCGCAGAGCACCGCGTGGCGCCGCTCGTCGGCCGCCGCCCGCTCGCAGCCTTCGAGCAGGTTCGGCGGCCCGTGGGCCGCGCCCATCGCCCGGTGCAGGCGATCGTAGCGCGCCGCCCCGTCCCGCTCGGCCCAGGCCCGAGACCACCACTCCCCGGCGATCGCCCGCCGACCGGCGTCGGGCACCGCGACCGCCAGCGGGGGCAGCGGGGGCAGCCGGTCGTCGCCGGCGTCGCTCAGAACCACGCGCACTTCCCGGCTTCGCCGTCGCCCGCCTCGGGCTGGGAGGCCGGGGCCTCGTCCGCCGGGGCCTCGTCCGCCGACGCGGCGTCCGCCGGCGCCTCGGGCTTCGTCTGGGGCTGACCCCCGCAGCCGGCCATCACCCCGCCCCCGAGCACCAGCACCGCGAACAGCTTGTCGACCTTCATCGCGTCGCTCCCTCCAGCGTGAGGCGGCACGGTACCACGACCAGCGCCCGCACAGCGCGACGCCCGGCGCGCCCCCGCGGCCCTCAGCGCACGCAGATGATGGTCCGGTTGCAGACATCCAGATCATCGCCGCACTGCCGATGGCCCAAGGGATCCCGGCCGGGCAGGCCGACGGCGCCATTGCCGTCGGGGCAGCGATCGTACTCGGTGACGCTGGCGGTCTCATGGCTGACAATGTCGTTGACGTGGGGGCGCCAGCCGGCGGCGATGATCGTCTCGAGCTCGGCGAAGGTGATGACCCGCGCGTCGCGCGCAGCGCACCACGCCCAGGCCGACCCCTGCTGGCACGGCCAGCTGATCGCCAGGACGCAGACCTCGTCCCCCGTCCAGCGTTCACACCACCTCTCCTCTCGGGTATCGCCGATGCTGTCGCAGTCGGGCTCGTCGGGGAAGTCGACGTGGCCGTCCATGTCATTGTCGATGCCATCATTGCACTGGGGCGGCGGGTCGGGGTTGTCCTCGAAAACTTCGCCCGGCGACATGCACCCGTCATCGAGCATGTCCACCAGGCCGTCGCCGTCATTGTCGATCTCGTCGTTGCACTCCGTATGCCGGACCTCGATCTGCACCTCGACCGTCTTCGGCCTGTCGGGCGGGGCGAGGCCCTGCTCGACGAATATGAACCAGACGCCCGGCTCGAGGTACGGGAGGCCTGTGGGCCCCCGCGCGAACGTGCTGCGGCACCACATCTCGGTCTCGGGCGCGAGGCAGTCGGACCGGAGGTGCGCCGCGCCGCCGACGTCCACCCCGTCGGCGTCCAGGATGACGAGCGAGACGAGGCTGGGCTCGGTGAGCGTGAGCTCGAGCATCACCTCGGCGCCCCGCCCCTCCGCGCAGCCCGACTGGACCGCGCCCGGCCCCTGGGCGATGGGCAACTCGAACCGGCCCCCGGCCTGCCCCACCGCCACGACCGGCATGTCGAGCGGACACATCGGCGGGGCCGCGTCCGGCTCGGGGGCCGCGTCCGGCTCGGGTGGAGCCGCGTCCGGCTCGGGCGCCGCGTCGAGTTCGGGGGCCGCGTCGGGCTCGGGGGCCGCGTCGAGCTCGGGGGGCGCGTCGGGCTCGGCGGCCGCGTCGGGCTCGGGCGGCTGCGCGTCGAGGGGCAGCGTATCGGCGGGTGATGCGTCGGCGGGCGACGTATCGGGCGCCGCGTCGCGGGTCCGCACGTCGAGATCGCCCGCCCCCTGCTCGGGGGCCGGGCCCGCGTCGCGGGGGTCGGCCAGACCGACCGGATCCGCCGGGGCGCACGCGAGCGCGACGAGTGACAGCATGGGAAGAAGCGCGCGGTGCATGATGGCCTCCTGACACCGCTGCACATGGTGCGCGCCGGCCGGGGCCCCGGGCAACCTCCGAGTTCGGGCTTCCGTTTGCGGTTCAGGTCGCGCTCGGGCTCAGCGGCCGGGCCCGCCGAACGGCAGCTTGCCCAGCAAGTCCCGGATCGCCTGCTTCACCTTCGCCCCGCCGATGTAGAGCATCAGCTCCCGGGTGGTCTCGTCCTCGCGCAGCATCTGACGGAAGGCCGGATCGCGGATCAGCTCCTCGGGGTCCTCCATGTTGGCCCCGGCCAGCCCGGTCAGCTCGAACTCCCGCATGACCTCCAGCGCCCGCGCCGTCTCGAAGCTCATGCCCAGCTCGCCGGTCCCCCCGCCGACCATCGAGCCGAGGCCCTCGGCCCGGCTGTCGACGAAGTGCTCGAAGCCATCGCGGGTGGAGGTCTCGACATAGCGGGCCGGGGTGTCGCCCAGGTTCCAGAAGCCGTGCGACGAGCCCCGCGGCTTGAGGACGTGATCCCCGGCCCCCGCCGTGAAGCGCACCCCGTCGGCCCCGCCGACCTCGAAGTGGAGGGTGCCTTCGATGATGTACATGTGCTGGTCTTCGTTGGTGTGGGTGTGGAAGGCGAGCAGCTCCCGGGGGCGCACCTCGCCCTCCATGATCGAGAAGCAGCCGTCGAGCCGGGCGCTGCGCGCGATGATGCGCATGTCGCTGGCGGTCTTCTCGCCCTGGCCACGGCGGATGACGATGTCGGCGGGGTCGGGGGTGGTCATGGGATCCTCCTCGGGATGGCATGGTCGTGGTGTCTCGCTGACGGGGCTGATCGTGCCAGAGCGCCCCGGCCCGCCGTAGGACCGGAGGCGCCGCGGATGGGACACTGCGCGCCGCCCCCGGCGCGCGGCGCTCGATTTTGTCGGCGACTCCGCATATGGTGCGCGGCCGAAGCCTGCTGCCGAGGTCCCCATGCTCGACGCCCGACCCCTCATCGTCATCCCGACCTACAACGAGCGGGACAACCTGCCCAGCCTGCTCGACGCGGTGCACGCGGCGATGCCCATCGCCGACGTGCTCATCGTCGACGACAACTCGCCCGACGGCACCGGCGACCTCGCCGACGCCCGATCGGCCGAGGACGGCTGGGTGCACGTCATGCACCGCGAGGGCAAGCAGGGCCTGGGCACCGCCTACCTCGCCGGCTTCCGCTGGGGGCTCGAGCGGCCCTACACCCACATCTTCGAGATGGACGCCGACTTCAGCCACGACCCCCGGGCGCTCTCGGCGCTGCTCGAGGCCACCGTCGAGGCCGACGTGGCGCTCGGCAGCCGGTGGGTGAAGGGCGGGGGCACCGTCGGCTGGCCGCTCAAGCGGCAGCTCCTCAGCCGGGGGGGCAGCCTCTACGCCCGCACCATCCTGGGGGTCGGCGTCAAGGACCTCACCGGCGGCTTCAAGTGCTTCCGCCGCGAGGTGCTCGAGACGATGGACCTCGACGGGGTCGCCACCAAGGGCTACGGCTTCCAGATCGAGCTGACGTGGCGCGCGCTGCAGAAGGGCTTCGACGTGGTCGAGGTCCCGATCACCTTCGTCGACCGGGTCGCCGGGCAGTCCAAGATGTCGGGCGCCATCTTCCGCGAGGCGCTGACCGTCGTGTGGAAGCTGCGGCTGGGGCTGGTCTGATCGACCGGGACGCCGCGCCATGAGCCGCCCCGGCGCCCGAGCCCCGATGCTGGCCTTCGCCGGGCTGTGGCTGCTGCAAGCGGCGCTGGCCTTCGGGCTGCCCCTGGTCGCCGACGAAGCCTACTACCTCGCCTGGAGCCGGGCGCTCGCCCCGGGCTACCTCGACCACCCCCCGGGCGTCGCGTGGTGGATCGCCCTCGGCGGCGGCCACCCCCGCCTGCCGGCCCTGATCCTGATGCCCCTCGCCTGGCTGGCCCTGGCCGACGCCGCCCGCCGCTGGGGCGCGACCCGCTGGCGGTGGATCCCGGCCCTGGCGCTGGCCACCCCCCTCGGCTTCTCGACCGGCCTCTTCGCCACCCCCGACGTCCCGCTCGTCTTCTGCTGGTGCATCGCCCTGTGGGCCGTCGCCGCCGAGCGCCCGCTGCTGGTGGGCCTCGCGCTGGGCCTCGGCCTGTGGAGCAAGTCGGCGCTGCTCGTCGCCCTGCCCGGCCTCCTCTGGGCGCTGGACCGCCGGTCGGCCCTCACCGCCGCCGCGGTGGCCCTGGCGATCTACGCCCCGCACATCCACTGGTCGCTGACCCACGACGGCCTGCCGTGGACCTTCCAGAGCAGCCACCGCGCGCTCGCGTGGCACCCGTTGCGGCCCCTCGAGGTCATCGGCGGCCAGCTCCTGCTGGTCACCCCGGGCATCGCGTGGCTGGCGGCGCGGGCGTGGCGCCGACCGGCGGACGCCGCCGACCGCCGGCTGCGGGCGCTGAGCCTGCCGGTGCTCGGGCTGTGGATCGCGGCCAGCCTCGCCACCCGGGTCGAGGCCAACTGGCCGGCGCTGGCGTGGCCCGCGGCGTTGATCCTGGTGGCGCGGGCCGCCGACGGCGCGGCGCTGCGCCGGGCCGGGCGCATCGGGCTGGCTTTGACGCTGTGCGCGGCCGCCGCGCTGCCGATCGTCGACCACAGGTGGCCCTTCGCCGGCCCCGAGCGGGGCGGCGCCCGGCTGGCGGCCTGCCTCGATGACGCCGCGCCGGGCATGACCCCGATCGCCGGGCGCTACCAGGAGAAGGCGCTGCTCGACGCGGCCGGGGTCGAGGCCGGCTACCGCCGATGGGCCGGGCACCGCCCGAGCGAGTACGACCGCCAGGGCCCGCAGGCGGGGCCGGCGTGCGGGTTCGTCTACCTCGGCGACCGGGCGGCGCTCGCCGGGCGATGCCTGGGCGCGGTGGAGCCGATGCAGGCATGCGGGCGAGCGATGACAGTGTGTCGCTGCCCATGACTGGCCGGGCCCGACGCCGGGCTTGACGCCGGGCGAGGCGGGTGATGCTATCGGCCTCCGAGCACAGGAGCCCTGACATGACCCCCGCCGACCCATCCGACCCCCGGCATCGAGAGCTGGGGTGGATCCACCTGACCGATCTGCACGCCGGCCAGCCCAAGGAGGGCGGGCGGGTGCCCGAGATCGAAGCGGCGCTGATCGACGACCTGCGGCGGATGGTCGCCGGCGACCCGGGCCGGCCGCCGCTGTGGATCGACGTGGTCTTCTTCACCGGCGACATCGCCTTCAAAGGCATCGCCGAAGAGTTCGGCCGGGCCACGGCGATGCTGGGGCGGGTCCTCGGCCGGATCCGCAAGCTGAACACCGAAGCCGGCGCGCCCGAGGCCCGCCGCACGCCGCTGCTGGTCCCGGTGCCCGGCAACCACGATCTGGCCCGCCCGAGCCGAGCCGTCGCCGGGCAGATCCGGGCGGCCTTCGCCGGGCGGACCGACAACGCGCCCGCGCTGTGGAGCGGCCTCACCCAGCCGGTCCGGCCGCTGGTCGAGGCCTGCTTCGCCGACTACATGGCGTGGCTCGATCACCCCCTGCCCTTCCCCAAAAAAAGGTCAAAGGGCATCGTGCCCGGCGACATGGCATGCACCATCAACCGGGGTGGCGTGCGGCTGGGCGTGGTGGGCCTCAACTCGGCCTACCTGCACCTCGACGACGCCGGGGAAGGCACGCAACACATCGACCGCTCGCAGTTCGAAGCGCTCGTCCGCAACGGGCGCAGCTTCGCCGAGCGGCACGACGTCACCGTGCTGATGACCCATCACCCGCCCGAGAGCCTCAGCGACACCGGCCGCGCGGTGCTCTCGCAAGGCATCCTGCGCACGATCGACCTGCACCTCTACGGCCACGCCCACGTCGGGGGGCACGTCGCGACGCCCGGCGCGCACGGCGTGCGCCACGGGTTTCTGGGCCGATCGCTCTTCGGCGCCGAAGAGGACGGCTTCGACCGGCTGCACGGCTACACCGCCGGCCGGGTGTGGCTCGATCGGGCTGGCGACGAACCGACGCCGATCGTCGACGCTTGGACCCGCCCCGGCTGGCGATGCGGCCACACCTGGGTCTTCGGGCCGATCCGGCCGGCGACCGGGCAGTGGAGCACCCGCATCGCGCTCGAGCCGAAGGCCCCGCCGGGGCCCGTGCCGCCAGCCCCCACGATCGCGGCGCTGGCCGATGGGCTGGGCGATCATCAGCGCCTCCCGACGTGGCCCGCTTTCGACGAGCTGGCCACCGCGCTGAGCCTCGGGACCGCACCAAAGACCCGCAAGAAGTGGCTCTTCCTCTCGGCCAGCGTCCCCGGAGACAGGGCCGACCGCGCCGTGAAGCCCGGCGACATGCCCTACGTGCGGACCGCCCGACCGAAGGTGATCGAGCAGACCCTCGTCGCCCTCGCCCGCAAGCTCGCGGCGTCCGACACCGGCCTGCTCTTCGCCGGCGCGCCCAGCGTCACCCGCCGCCTCGCGCCGGTGCTGCTCGAAGCGCACGAGTCGGCCCCGTGGGTCATCCTGCTGCAAGCCGAGTGGTTCCAGGACCGACTCATCGAAGAGGTCCCGGTCGTCGCCGCCCTCGACGACGTGATCTGCGCCCGCTGGCAGGCCGGCGCCGACGAAGACGACATCCTCGGCCAGATGCGGAAGGCGCTGGCCGGCTTCCCCGGCCTCGTCGGCTCGGTCTACATCGGGGGCAAAGGCGGCATCAAAGACGAGTTCGACGCCTTCGGCGACACCTGCCCCGACCTGCCCCGACTCGCCCTGGGCCTCGGCGGCGGCGCGGCGGCCGACCTGCTGCTCGACCCGAAGACCGAAGCCGCCGCCCACGGCGCGGTCACCACCGGCGACCACCCCCGAGGCGCCCTCCCCCGCCCCGGCCGCCTGTGGCACACCCCCGAGGCCGCCGTCGACGCGATCTGCGAACACTTCGCCATCGAGTAGCCCGCCCGCCGTCCTCGCCCGGACGCCCGCCTTGCGCTATCGTCATGCCTCGAACCGCGGAGGGGGGGATGACGCGGCCGACCACCGATCACGACCCGCGCACCGGCCTCGCCCCGCGCCTCACATGCGGGCGTGGGCCGTCGACGCCGCGGTTCGAAAGAAGAAACCCCCGCCGGCCGGGCCGACGGGGGTCGAGTGCGAAAGGGGGGAGTCGAACCCCCACGTCCTAATGGACACAGGAACCTGAATCCTGCGCGTCTGCCAATTCCGCCACTTTCGCGTCGCAGGTGAGGGGCTTTATAGGGACCGCGAGCGACGGCGTCAAGAGCATTGATCGCCTCAATCGCGTTTTTCCCATCACCCGGCGCAGAGGACCGCCGGGCGGGGAGGACATCGCGTGCGGCAGGTGCTGATCATCGAGGACGACCGCTTCAACCGGCGGCTGTACCGCGACCTGTTCGAAGCCGAGGGGCTGACGGTGCGGCTGGCGAGCTGCGCCGCCGAGGGCCTGGAGGCGGCCCGGGCCGCGCCCCCGGCGCTGGTCGTCATGGACATCGAGCTGCCCGGTATGAACGGGCTGGAGGCGACCCGGCTGCTCAAGGCCGACCCCGGCACCCGGGACGTGCCGATCCTGATCGTCAGCGCCCACGCGATGGGCACGTCGAGCGCCGAGGCCGACGGGGCGGGGGCCGACGCCTTCCTCAGCAAGCCGCTGCGCTTCCCCCGCTTCCAGGAGGTCGTGCGCCGCCTGCTCGGCTGACGGGCTGACGGGCTGCGGCGCGCTCAGCCCCCGTCGACCAGCTTCGCCAGCCGATCCAACCCCCGCTCGAGCGTGTCCCGCTCGGGGCCGAAGCTGAAGCGCACGTGATGCCGGAAGCGGCTCGGCCGATCGGCCCGCCGGCGGCCGGGGTTGACGTCGAAGAACTCGCCCGGCACGCAGATGACCTGATGCTCCAGCGCCCGGCGGAACAGCTTCATGCCGCTGTCGAGCCCCGCCGGCAGATCGCGCACGTCGCCCCACACATAGAACGTGCCCTCCGACTCGCGGTCGATGTGCACCCCCATGCGGGTCAGGCGGCGGATCATCATGTCCCGCTTGCCGCGGAAGGTGCGCCGCAGGGCCCGGGTCTCGGCCAGGACGTGATCGTCTTCGAGCAGCGGGATGGCCGCCCGCTGCAGCGGCCGCGAGCCGCCCCCGTCGAGGAAGCTGCCCGCGCTCGCCAGATCGCCGATGACCGACTTGGGGCCCACCGTCCACGCCACCCGCCAGCCGGGGTAGCGCCAGTTCTTCGTCAGGCCGTCGATGATGATCACCGGATCGCGGTCGACGTCCTCGACGAACTGCGCCGCGCTGACCATCGGGTGGCCGTCGCCGAACGCCGCCTCGTTCCAGATGTAGTGGCTGTAGAACTCGTCGAGCAGCAGCGCGCAGTCGAGGCGGCGGGCGATGGAGACCCAGCCGGCCAGCTCGTCCCCCGCCACCAGCTTGCCGGTGGGGTTGGTCGGGTTCGACAAGAGCAGCGCCGACAGCCCCCGGCCGAGCACCTCGCGCTCCAGCTCGCGCAGCGAGAAGTCGTAGCCCCGCACCGGGTCGAGCAGGATCGGGATCGGGCTGAACGCCCGGAAGATCGACAGCAGCTCCTCGTAGGCGGTGTAGTCGGGCAGGAAGTGCCCCAGGTTGATCTCGCCGAGCGCCGCCGCGGCCCGGGTCAGCGCCGCCCGCCCCCCGGACGAGATGCAGACGTTCTCGTAGGTGTACTGGGACTTCATGCCCCGGCGATACATCCGGTTGTAGTGCTCCGCCACCGCCTGGCGCAGCTCGGTGATGCCGGGGACCGGGGCGTACTCCATGTCGTCGACGGCGATCGGCACCTGCCCGACCCGGGGCGGCGCGCCGGGCAGATCGCCGGTCTCCGGCTGCCCCTGTCCGAGGTTGGTCCAGTGCGGATCGCCGCCGGTGTAGCCGTGGCGGGCGGCCTCGGTCATCACGTAGATGACCCCGGTGCGGGGCACCGCGCGGAAGGCGCCGATCCGGTCTTCTTCGTCGAGAGCGCGTGCGTTCATGCCGCGGAGACTACCCCAAGCGTGCCGGCGACACCACGCCCTGGCACGGCGGATGCTTACAGGTAGGAACGAGACCGATAGCCGCCTACAGCCGGCGCCCCCTCGGAGGCGACCGCTGAGGGCGGGCGACGCACGGTCCGCCGCCCGCCCGGCTCGAACCGACCGAACCCAGGGAGACCTGCATGAACGCCGTCTTCGCCCTCTTCCCCGACGAGACCCGCGCCCGCGACGCCATCGACGAGGTCATGGCCCACGACGAGCTCGCCCCCGACATCGAGGGGGTCATCACCCACGGCGCCCAGGACGCCCGCAAGTTCCGCGCCCGGGAGCTGGTGGAGACCGACGCCGGGCCCGCCATGCGCCGGGGGCTGGCCATCGGCATCCTCGGCGGCGCGCTGGTCGGGGCCCTCTTCGCCGGCCCGCTCGAGCTGATGGCCGGCGGCCCGTGGACCGGCGCCTTCTTCGGCGCCGTCCTGGGCTCGATCTTCTCGATCTTCGGGGCCATCGCCGGCGCCGGCTACACCGACGGATCGCTCACCGCCCTGGCCCGCAAGCTCAAGCGGGGCCAGATGCTGGTGACCTTCAAGGTGGGCCACCGCGAGACCGAAGAGGCCGTGCAGCGCATCGTGCGCCGCTTCGGCGCGGTGCCGGCCACCAAGAGCCCCGGCGCGTGAGCCCCGGCCCGTGAGCCCCGGCCCGTCCGATCGTGCCTCACCCCCCGCGGCGCTGAGGCGCATCGCCCCACCCCGCCCCCGCGCGCCCGCCGCTTGACAGGCCCCCGGGCGGGCGTCACCGTGCCCGCTACCCGCATCACCCGAGGGCCCGGGATGACCCCACCCCCCACCGCATCGACCGCCCCGGCGTGGCTCATCGCCGCCGCGCTGCTGCTCGCCGGGGCCGCCCTCGCCCAGCCGGAAGACGCCGGCCCCGACCCCGAAGCGGCGCTGCCCTACGGCTACAGCCTGCTGCCCGCCCTGGTCGACCCGTCCAGCCCGCTCGGCGAGTGGCACGCCGCCGGCGCCGACGCGGCCCGGCTCGGGCTGTGGGACGCCGTCGCGCCCGGCGAGACCCCGCGCCTGATCCTGGCCGAGACCGGGGTGATCGTCGCCTGGAGCGGGCCCGACGCCGGCCCCCCGCCCCGGCCCGCCGTCGGCCTGTACCGGATCGGCCGGGGCGCCCTGGTCGTGCGCCGCTCGCTGGGCGACCGCCTCGTCGAGCGCCGCCTCGAGCTGGCGGTCGACGGCCGGACCCTGACCCTGACCCCGCCCGACGGCCCGCCGGTCACCCTGAGCCGGGGCCTGCACCCGCCGGGCGCCGCCCCCGACGACCGCCACCCGTGGCGGTACCCGGTCGAGGACGAGTGCCGGATGGCGCTGAGGAACCGCTACCCGCTGCTGGGCCCCGACGGCGCGGCGGTCGGCGCGCTCGACGTCGGCTTCGACGGGGCGCTGACCGCCGAGGTCGACGGCGAAGCCCACCGCGGCGCGCTGCGGCTCGCGGCCTGTGAGCGGCAGGTCGGCTGGGATCCGGCGGACGCCTTCGAACTCGAGGGGCTGGGCCGCGCCTGCGAGACGGGCAGCCTGCCCGACCGCTACCGGGCCATCGTGGTGACGCTGCGGGGCGCGCTCACCGCGGGCGATGACCCCGACGGGCCCCGCCTCGGATTCGAAGCGACGGCCATCGGCGAGCGGATGGGCGGCAGGTACGGCGGCTACGCCCGCGAGGGGATCGACTTCCGAGCGGCGGCCGGCGACGACGGCCCCCACCTGTGCCTCGCCGACGGGCGGCTCACCCTCGCCCCGGCCGAGGCCCCCTGCCCCCGCCCGCTGCGCATCGGCGCCCCCGAGAAGCCGATCGAGGGCGAGCTGGCCTGGCTCTTCCGGCGCCCGCCGGCCTGCGTCTACCTGCCCGAGCTGGCCCGCGCCGCGCACCCCGGGCTGGCCGGGCTGGCCGGCGACTGGATGAGCGACCGCCGCGCCGCCGGCGCCCTCGCCCTGCGGGCGGTCGACACCCTGCCCGCCCGCCACGGCCGGCGCGCCCGGCACGACGGCTTCCCCGGCGGCTTCGGGCGGGTCGGCGTCCCGCTGTTCGACGGCACCGGCCCCTTCGAACGCGACCGCAAGGTCATCGGCTGGCGCCTCGACCCCCACGGGCTGGGCTGGCTCATCGAGGGCGGGACCTGGGCCGGCGACCGCGACGGCGCGCTCGGCGCGACCCCCGACGACTGGACCCCGCGGGCGGCCGCCCCCGACTTCGTCTGGGCCGTCGCCGCGCACCCCGACGGCGGGCGGACGCTGCGCATCCGGGGCCGGGCGGCGAACGCGCCGCGGCTCGAAGGCCGGCTGTGGCCCGAGGGCGACCACATGACGCTGACCGCGATCGTGGACGGGGCCCGCTGGCTGTGGCGGCTCCAGCGGGGCACCTCGACGCTGCTCCAGCGGGTGGCGCCGTTCGACCCCCTGCCCGTCGACCCCCTGCCCGCCGACCCTCTGCCCGCCGGGCCCGGCCAGCCCCCGTGGATCACCCGCCACCTCGCCAGCGCCCCGCTGCGCTGGCGCCTCGATCCGGCCGCGACCGCCCGGATGAAGGGCGCCCCGACCAGCCTGCCCCCGTTCGCCGCCGTGCTCGACGACCCGCGCAGCGCGGGGCACCCGGTCGAGCTCACGCTCGACGGCCGGGTCTTCGTGGTCCGGGCGGGGCCGGTGCAGCACACCTCGCTGGCGACCCGCCTCGGCCGCGACGGGCACCACGACCGCTACGCGCTGCTGACGATCATCGACAACCAGGCGGCGCGCGCCGAGATCAGCGTGGCCTACGACGGCCCCCGCCTCGGGCGCAGCGGCGCGCAGCCCCGGGCCCGGCTGCTGCTCGACGGCACCGAGGTGGCGGCCTTCGACGTCGTGCCCCGGGCGGCGTCGGTCCGGGGGGGGCTGTGATGCCCCGGCGCGCGCCCCCCGGCCCCCTCGGCGCGCTGGCGCTGGGCCTGCTGACCCTGACGGCGATCGGATGCGGCGGCCGCCCGGCCGCGGTGGGCGCCCCCCCGCCGTGGCCCACCCCGCAGCCGGTCGGGGCCGACGACCCGCGGCGGCCCTTGATCGGCGAGTGGATCGAGCCCGGCCCGCCGCTGTGGACGACGGCCGCCCGGCAGGCGCCCCGACCCCGCGGCGGCCGCCCCTGTCGACGGCGGCTGATCTTCACCGCCGACGGGGCCTTCGAGACGGTCGACGCCCGCGCGGGGGACGGGGGGCTGCGGCTGTTCACCGCCGAGCCGGCGGCCGGCGGCCTCACGCTGACGATCTACGACACCGCCGCGCCCGAGCGGCCCCCGAGGACGCTGCGGGTCACCCTCGACGGCGACCGCCTCACGGTGGACGGCGACCCCCGGACCTACACCCGGGCCGCGCCGCTCGACGGGCGGATCCTGTCCGGCGCCTGGTTCGAGGGCGACCTGCGGGCGGCGCTCGCCGAGGCGGGCGAGGCCGGCGACTGGAGCGCGGCCACCGCGGCGCGTCAGCGGGCGCTCGACGGCCTGCTGCTCAACCACGACGACATGTGGATCATCGCGCCCGACCTGCGCGAGACCGACGGGCGCTCGCGCCACGGGCGGCTCGTGGTGCTCGACGCCCACGGCCCCGAGCGGTGCGTCGTGCGCAAGCGGCCCGGCGCCGATCCCGACCGGGGCCAGCTCGACCACCTGCGCCGCGCGCCCGACCGGCTCATCGACGACGACGGCGACGTCTGGGTCACCGCGGCCCGGCGCCGGGAGACCCTGGCCCGGCTGGCCGCCGCCGGCTTCCGGGTGCCCTCGATCGTGACCCCCACCCTGCCCGACGCGCTGCGCCGCTCCCCGTGGGCCGCCCCGCCCGAGGCCGGGCCCGCCGCCCCGACCGACGCCGCGCCCGCCGCCTCGCCCGAGGCCGCGACCGACGCCGCGCCCGCTGCCGCGCCCGCCGCCGCGCCCGACACCGCGACCGACGCCGCGCCCGCCGCCGCGCCCGCCGAGTAGCGCCCGCCGGCCCGAGGGGCTTGCGCCGGGCGCCGGCCCGCTCCACGCTGCCCGCGCACCGCACCTGGAGATCCCGATGGCCGACGCCCCGATCGACCGCATCGTCCTGCTGAGCCTGAAGCCCGAGCTGGCCCACCCCGAGGGCCGCGCGGCCGTCGCCGCCGAGGCCCGGCGGGTCCTGCCCGACGTGCCGGGCGTCATCGACGTGCGGGTCGGCGTCGCCGACGACCCGGCCCCCGGCGAGAAGGGCAACTCATGGGACGTCTCGATGCTCATCCGCGTCGAGTCGGCGGCGGCGCTGCCGGCCTACCAGGCCGACCCGGCCCACCGGCGCTTCGTCGACGCCTACCTCGCCGCCCGGGTCGGCTTCCGCAAGGCGTGGAACTTCACCGCGACCTGACCGGGGGCCGACGGCGGCGGCGTCGGGCCCGGCCCGCTCACCCCGCCCGCCCCGCCGGGCGACGTCGAGCGCCCGCCGAGGGGTCGGGCGGGTCGCGCCCTCGGCCGCAAGGCCTCGGCGCGGGGTCTCGCTCGAGTCGGGGGCGGGGTGAACGCCTCGGCGAGGGGTCCTCATCGGGTCGGGGGCGGCGTGAACGCCTCGGCGGAGGGCCCTCATCGGGTCGGGGGTGGCGTGAACGCCTCGGCGAGGGGTCCCGACCGAGTCGGGGTCCAGCGTGAAGACCTCACCGAGGCCTCCCAGTTGAGTCGGGGGTCAGCGTGAAGGCCTCGTCGAGGCCTCCCGACCGAGTCGGGGTCCAGCGTGAAGGCCTCGTCGAGGCCTCCCGACCGAGTCGGGGTTCAGCGTGAAGACCTCGTCGAGGGGGTCCCGACCGAGTCGGGGCCCAGCGTGAAGGCCTCGTCGAGGCCTCCCGACCGAGTCGGGGTTCAGCGTGAAGGCCTCGTCGAGGCCTCCCGACCGAGTCGGGGTCCAGCGTGAAGACCTCATCGAGGGGGTCCCGACCGAGTCGGGGTCCAGCGTGAAGACCTCGTCGAGGCCTCCCGACCGAGTCGGGGTCCAGCGTGAAGACCTCGTCGAGGCCTCCCGACCGAGTCGGGGTCCAGCGTGAAGACCTCGTCGAGGGGGCCCCGACCGAGTCAGGGCCCAGCGTGCAGGCCTCGTCGAGGCCTCCCGACCGAGTCGGGGTCCAGCGTGAAGACCTCGTCGAGGGGGTCCCGACCGAGTCGGGGCCCAGCGTGAAGGGCTCGCCGAGGCCTCCCGACCGAGTCGGGGTCCAGCGTGAAGACCTCGTCGAGGGGGTCCCGACCGAGTCGGGGTCCAGCGTGAAGACCTCACCGAGGCCTCCCGACCGAGTTGGGGGCCAGTGTGATGACCTCGCCGAGGGGGGCATCACCGAATCCACCCCAGCGTGATGCCCTCGGCGAGAGATCGCGACGGAGTCCGCCCCAGCGGGTCGGACGCACCGAGGGGTCATCCCCGACTCGGCCAGGCCGTGTCAGGCGCGTCGAGGGCGTCCTCACCGAGCCCGCCCCGCCGCACAAGGCCAAGCCGCCCACAACTCAGGGGCGTCGGGTTCGGTGGAGGGCCGGGCGGAGGCGGTCCGTCCGCCGCCGCGCGCCCCGCCTCCCTGCTTCGGCATCTCGAGCGACGGCTCGGGCTTCACGACCGGACCGATGGGCGATGGCCCGCGCTTCGGCCGGGGCCTGTAGACGGTCGGCGGGGCGCGCGTCGTCGGCCGTCCCGCGTCGTGTATCGGGGAGAGGGGCTGATCGGGGGCGCCAGACGCGTCGACCGGGCGCGTCGGGCACAGGCACGTCGGGCACGCGGTGGAGGGC
>JAUHYW010000001.1 GCA_030426085.1 bacterium
GATGCGCCGATCGCGCCGGAGGAGATGCGGTCGATCGGCCGCGATGTCGCCGATCCGGCCGCACAGGAGGTCATCATGACGCTCGCCGACAGGTTCCGTGAAGAGGGCCGGGAGGAAGGCCGCGAAGAGGGCCGGACCGAAGGCCGCGAAGAGGAGCGGGCGGAGATCACGGCCCGCACCCGCGAGACCCTGGTGAAGCTGATCACCTTGAAGTTCGGGGCGCCCGACGCGGCGCTGCGCGCCCGCCTCGACGGGGCCTCGCTGGCCGAGCTGGATCAGTGGACCGGCCGCATCCTCGAAGCCGACGCGATCGAGGTGCTCCTGGCCTGAGCGGTCCCTTTCGCGCTGGCGGATGCCGGCCGATATGACCGCTGGGACATTGCGGGCCGCCGGCCGAGCCGCCGCAGCGACCGTGACTCACACCCCGCCCACCGCGATCCTCACCCGACCCGCTCGAGCACCGCCCCCGCGCCCAGGCCGCCGGCGGCGCAGATGCCCAGCGCGGCGGTCTCCTTGTCGGCGAGGACCAGCTCGTTGGCCATCGTGGTGACCATCCGGGCGCCGGTGGCGCCGAAGGGGTGGCCCAGGGCGACCGATCCGCCGTGCACGTTGAGCTTCGCCGGATCCAGCTCGCCCAGCGACTTGTCCCGGCCGAGGCGGGCCTTGGCGAACGCGTCGCTGGACATCATCTTGAGCACGCACAGCACCTGGGCGGCGAAGGCCTCGTGCAGATCGACGAGATCCACGTCGGCGAAGGTGCTCAGACCCGCCTGCTGCATCGCGATCGGCATGGCGATGGCCGGCCCCATCAAGAGCTGGTCGGCCGGATCGACCCCGACGTACTTCCACGAGCGGAAGGCGGCCTTGGGGGCGTAGCCCAGCGCGCGGGCCTTCTCCTCGCTCATCAGCAGCACCGCGGCGGCGCCGTCGGTCAGGGCGCTGGAGTTGCCCGCGGTCAGCGTGCCGTCCTTGGCGAAGACCGGGCGCAGCTTGCCCAGCTTCTCGACGCTGGTGTCAGGCCGCACGAGGGTGTCGGCGTGCACCTCGCCCACCGGGGTGACCTCGTCGGCGAAGCGCCCGCTCTGGATGGCGGCGGCCGCCCGGTGGTGGCTGCGGGCGGCGAACTCGTCCTGGGCCAGCCGGCTGATCGCGTTGCGCACGGCCATGCGCTCGGCGGCCTCGCCCATCACCTCGCCGGTGGTGCGCTCGGCGATGCGGGGGATCTTCGGCAGGATGTCGGTGAACGGGGCCAGCTTCATGGCGGCCGAGAGCATGTCCCCCGGGGTCGACTTGCCGCCCATCATCACCGGGCCCAGCGCGCGCACGACCTTCTGGGGCACCTTCAGCTCGGCGTTGCTCGTCGAGTCGCTGCCCCCGGCGATGGCGACGTCGTACTCCCCCCGCTCGATGGCGGCGGCGGCCAGGGTGATCGCTTGGAGGCCGGTGGCGCAGGCCCGGGTGCAGGTCATCGCCTCGACGGTGGGCGGCAGGCCCAGGTCGAGGGCGATCTCCCGGCCGACGTTGGGCGCGGCCGAGGGCAGGATGACCCCGCCCCACACGATGGCGTCCAGCTCGCTGCGGGACAGGTCGTACTTGTCGATCAGGGCGCCGGTGGCGGCGACGCCGAGGTCGATGGTGTCGAGCTGCAGGAACTGCTTGAAGGCTTTGACGAAGGGGGTGCGCACCCCCCCGACGATGACGGCGCGGCGGCTCATCGGCGATCTCCTCCCGGGCGGGCCGGGCGTGGCTGGCGTGTCTGTCGAACGCCCTGTAGCACGCGGTCGGTCGCGGTGTCACGGGCGGACTGAACCGCGGTTCATCAGCCGACTCGAGCCGCTGGATCGCCGACGGGTGGCCGGATCGGGGTGAGATCGGCCGCCGCCTCGCCGATTGGGGCATCCTGCCCCACCATCGAGGCCGGTGCACGGGGCGTCGGGGGGCCGGAGCGCCCGTCCGGTGGGGGTTTCAGCCGCGCGCTGCCCGCTCGCTCGGCGGTGGCACGGGGCTCGCAAAGCAGTGAGGTGAACGCACGGCGTGCCCGTGCATCACGAGCCCCGGACGGAGATCCCGTGAGCCCCCGCCCCGACATCCGACTGTCCCATCAGCTCCACGAGCTGACCGACGCCGCCTCGACCCTGGTGCGCAGCGAGATCCGGCTGGCCCGGGCCGAGCTGGGCGACGGGCTGCGCGCCGCGCGGCGGGGCGCGGTCGACATCGTCGTCGGCGTTCTGCTGCTGCTCGTGGGCCTCGTCGCCGCCGCCGGCGCCGGGGTCGCGGCCCTCAGCCTCGTCTGGCCCGTATGGCTGGCGGCGCTCGCCGTCGGCGGGGGCCTGCTCGTATTCGGCCTGCTCTTCGTCTGGTTCGGCGCCGGCCGGCTGGCCCGCATCCCGCCCCGGCGCACCGTCGACGAGGCGGCGGCCACCGTGGACATGATCCAGACCGCTTATCGCAACCACACCCACTCCGAGGAGTCCCCATGAGTTCGTCCACCTCCGACGCTGCCGACGCCGTGCGCGAGGCCCGTCAGCGCCTGCGCAGTTCGCTCGATGCGCTCACCGAACAGCTCTCGCCGGCCGGCGCGCTCGATCTGGCGCGCTCGATCATCGAGGACCAGGAGGCGCGGCGATCGGCGGTCGATTTCGTGAAGAAGAACCCGGTGCCGGTCGGCCTGGCGGCGACCGGGCTGGCGTGGTTGGGCTACTCGCTGCTCAAGACGGATCCCGAGCGGCTGGCCGACCCCCGGCGCGACCCGGGGCTGACCGAGGTGTCCGGCCGCCCGGCCGCGGCCCCGCCGACGCCTCCCCCGGCCGATCCGGTCGAGGTGGCCGCCGGGCGCGAGGACGTGCCCCGGGTGACCGCGCCGATCGCCCCCGCGCCGCCCGAGCCCTCGCGCACCGAGAAGGTCGTCGAGACCGCCCGCGGGGTGCGGGCCACCTTCCGCCGACACCCGCTGCTCTACGGGGTGGTGGGGCTGGTCGCCGGGGCGGTGGCCGGGGTCATCGCGGTGCTGCGCGGCCGGCAGGAGGACGCGATCGACGTCGACGACGCGGTCTGCGCCGATCCGTCGGCGGAGGGCGCGGCGACCTATGCCGCGGGTGATCCGATCCGGGCCGAGGGCCGCAGCCGGGGCGGCAACGGGGTCGCCCGCGCCTCCGGTCGCGTCGCCCGCACCGCCCCGCCCCGCTCGGCGGTGCACTGACGTCGATGGCCGAACATCCGCCCCTGCGCTCCCGCGCGCCCGTCATCTCCAACGACCGCCTGGTCCGGGTCCAGACGACCTGCCTGCTGATCATCGCCGGCGCCATCACCGCCGCCGGTCTGTATCTGCTGCAGCCGGTCATGATCCCGCTGGCACTGGCGCTGCTCGTCAGCTACGCCCTCACCCCGCTCGTCGAGCTGCTCGGCGAGCGCCTGCGCCTGCCCCGTATGGTCGGGGTGGGCGTCTCGGTGACCCTGTTCGCCGGCGCGCTCGGCGGCCTGGGCGTCCTGGTGAGCAACTCGCTGTCGTCGACCATCGAGACCGACGGCGGTGACGCCTACAAGCAGGCCCTCATCCGCTTCGGGCGGGACATGGGGCTGCCGATGGCCGAGAACAAGCTCGAGCTCGACCCGGCGGCGCTCGAGGGGTCGGGCATCGAGGCCGAGCTGTGGCGTTATGCCTCGGAGCTGCCCCTGGGTCGCTGGGCGAGCAGCCTCGCCGATGGCCTGCTGGGCATGGTGGCCACCCTGTCACTGGTGGTGGTGTTCGCGATCTTCATGATGGCCAACGAGAGCCGCCCGGCCTTCCGCTCGCTGCGGGCCCGGGTGGCCCGGCGGGTGAAGCGCTACCTCGCGATCAAGGTGCTGCTGTCGCTCGTCACCGGGGTGCTGGTCGGGGGGACCCTGGCCGCGCTGGGCATCGATCTGGCGCTGCTCATCGGCATCCTGGTGTTCGCCCTGAACTTCATCCCCAACGTGGGGCCGCTGATCGCGACGGCGCTGCCCATCCCGCTGCTGCTCTTCGAGGGCACCAACGGCATCACGCTGATCCTGGCGATCGGCATCCCGGGGCTGATCCAGTTCATCCTGGGCAACATCGTCGAGCCCCGGCTGCTCGGCAATGAGCTGCGGCTGCACCCGGTCAGCGTACTGGCGGCGCTGGTGTTCTGGGGCATGCTGTGGGGGGTGCCCGGCCTGCTGCTGGCGGTGCCCCTGACGACGGCGGTGCACATCGCCGCCGGTGAGACCGAGCTGACCCGGCCCATCGCCGATCTGCTGTCGGGGCGCTTCCTGCACCCCGATGAGCCCGAGCCGCCACCCACGCTGCCGCCCCACCCCGCGATCAAGGAGCCCTCGGGCGGCGCCGGCTGAGCCCGCCTCCCGCGCCGGTCAGGCCCCGATGAACATGCCCCCGCAGGCCCGGAAGACCTCGCCGGTCAGCCCGGCGGCGCTCTGGGTCGACAGGAAGGTGATCAGCTCGGCGACGTCGCTCGGCAGGCCGCCCTGGCCCAGCGCCGACATGCGCCGCCCGGCCTCGCGGGTCACCGCCGGGATGGCCGCCGTCAGCCGGGTCTCGATGAAGCCGGGGGCCACCGCGTTGAGCGTGATGCCCCGCTTCGCCAGGCTCGGCGCCAGCGTGCGCACGTAGCCCACCAGCCCCGCTTTGCTCGCCGCGTAGTTCGTCTGGCCGACGTTGCCCGCCAGCCCGGCTACGCTCGACAGCACCACGATCCGGCCATCCTCGCGCAGCACGTCGTCCACCAGCGCGGCGTTGATCCGGGTGATGGCGCCCAGGTTGACGTCGACCGCCTGATCCCACCACTCGGGCTTCATGCGGGCGAGGGTCTTGTCCCGGGTGACGCCGGCGTTGTGCACGATGATGTCGACCCCGCCGAACTGCTCGATCAGCATCGCCCGGATACGCTGCGGCGCGTCGTCGCCGGTGATGTCGACCATCAGCGGGCGCCCGCCGACCGTCTGGGCGATCTTGCCGGCGAGCTCTTCGTCGCCCGGGCGGTCGAGGCAGACCACCGTGGCCCCCTCGGCGGCGAGCGCCTCGGCCGTCGCCGCGCCGATGCCCCGGGCGGCGCCGGTGACCAGGGCCACCTTGCCGTCGAGCGGGGCGACCCACTGCGGCTCGACCTTCTGCCGCAGCGAGGCCCCGATGTGGAACGGCTGGCCGGTGATGAAGGCCGAGCGCTCCGAGAGCAGGAAGCGCAGCACGCCGGGCAGGTACTTCTCGGCCCGGCCGCCGACGAACACCGCGTTGGCGGTGGCCCCCTTGCGCCCGATCTCGCGGGCTACGCTGCGGACGAAGCCGTCCACCGCGGCCCGGGCGGCGGCCTCGAGCGGATCCTTGGCCTTGTCGGCCGGGCGGGCGATCACGATGACCCGGCCGCAGGTGCGCAGGCGGGGCAGCCAGCCGTGGAAGAAGTCGTAGAGCCCGCGCAGGTCGTCGGGGCTCTTGTAGGTCGAGGCGTCGACGATCAGCCCGTGGGCCTTGAGGTTCTCGGGCACGTCGTCGGCCGGGTGCAGCGTCACCGGGCGCCCGAAGGCCTCGGCGGCCGCCTGCCAGTCACCGGGCGCCGCGTCGGGGCCGACGAGGTGGGGGTCGGCCCCGGCCTCGGCCAGCGTGCGGGCGAGCACCCCGTCCACCGCGCCGTCGGGCGCGGGGGCCACCACCACCGCCCGGCTCTCGAGCGGGCGGGCGACCCGGGGGCCGGCCGGGCGGGCCAGCTTCTGGGGGGTGGGGATGGGCAGGCCGAGCTGCTTGACCGCCTGCTTGAACCAGGGGTTGGCGCTGAGGTCGACGAGCAGATCACTCATGAGGGGGCTCCGAGGTCGGGGGCGTGAAGGATCCGGTGAGGTAGGCCGGCGCGCCGGGGGCCGGGCCGACGAAGAAGTCGGTGCCCCGCGCGAACACACCGACCTTCGCCGGCAGCTTGAGCGGGCGGGTGAACCGCACCTCGAGCTGCTGCGGCCAGTGGATGTCGCCGGCCCACAGCGTGCGGCGCAGGCGCTCGATGGCCAGGGCCATGGTGCCGAAGCCGTGCAGGATGGTGCGGCCGAAGCCGGCGGCGACGGCGTAGGGCTTGAGCCAGTGGATGGGGTTGAAGTCGCCGGTCAGGCAGGCGAAGGCCACCCCGTCGTCGGGGGTCAGCCGCCGGCCGCCGACGGGCTTCGCGTCGGGGTGCACCAGCGGGCGGGTCTTCTTCTTCGGCTTGGGCTTCGAATCGCCCTTGCCGCCCAGCGGGATGAAGGCGAAGAGGTGGGCCTCGAGCGCGACGGCGCCGTCGGGCAGCGCGGTGGTGATGCGCTGGGTCAGGATGGCCCGCTTGCCGTCGTCGTCGATGTCTTCCAGCCGGGCCGCGATGCGCAGCGGCGCGTCGATGGGGATCGGGGCCCGGATGTCGAGCCGGCAGCCGCCGTTGAGCACCTTGGCGATGGGATAGCGGATGCCTTCCAGCGTGCGCCCCTGCAACGGGAAGCACCACTGAGGGAAGAGGTGATGCGGCACCTGCCCCTTCCACGCCGCCGGGTCGCCGCCGGCCCAGCGGATGTAGTCCCGCACCATCCGCCGGTCGCGGGGGGGCACCGTCTCGGTGATCTCGGGCCCCGGCAGATCGCGCAGGGGCGGGGGGCCGATGCCCAGGTTCTGGGCCGCCGCGGCCCAGGCGACCCGGCCCAGCCCGGCGATGACCGGGCCCTGGTGGCGGATATGGCCGTATGGCACACCCATGGGACCTCCTCGAAGCCTGCGTGCCATCGGGAGATAGCGCAGGCTGACGCGGCGCGTCAACACGCAGGACGCCTCATCGGCTCACGGCACCGCGAAGGCCGGATCCCAGCGCCAGTCCCGATCGAAGAAGCCCGCCGCCCGGCCGCCGTCCTCGGCGTAGACGAAGTAGTCCGGCAGCCCGCTGCCCGAGCCGAACGGGACCAGCCGCCCGATGAGGTGCTCCTCGCCCTCGGCGGCGACGAGCAGCGCCGTCAGCCGGTCGCCGTCCCGCTGCACCATGACCATGCTCGACGCGGGGAAGTGGGTCCCGTCGAGGGTGATGCCGCCCGCGTCCCACGCGATGGGCACCCCGTCGAGCGGCAGGCGGGCGTCCGCCGCCGAGCCGACCCGGATCAGGCCGTAGCCCGCCTCGTGGGCGGCGTCGGCCGCCGCCGCGGGCCGCTGGCAGGCGTGCCCGTTGCCGACGATCTGCCAGTACGAAGCCCAATAGCCGGCCACCCGGCGCCACGCCTCGGCCCGGGGGTCGTCGGCGTCGGGCACGATGAAGCAGAACGGCCGGCGGAACGCCTGGTTGAGCGGGCCGGCGAGCGCGGCGAGCTTCTCGCCCGCGCCGATGAGCATGTCGGTGTCGCCCACCGCGATCGGCGGGCCGTCGTCGACGATGAGGGTGTCGATGCCCGCCGCCGTCAGCGGCGCCGGGTCGACCCGGATCTGGGCCACGTTCGTGGTGGTCAGCCGCATCGTGGCGCCGTCGGGCGCGGCGGAGACCCGCACGTCCTCCAGCGGGCTGGCGGCGGTCTCGACGCGCACGAAGCTGTGGTCGGCGCTGTAGCCCGGGTGCGGCGAGCGGAAGTCGAACGTCAGCTCGAACGGGTCGAGCCGCCGCTGCTGCATCATCTCGAACATCGGCGGCCAGTCGACGCAGTCGGTGCCCTCGCCGATGCCCGCGCTCCACCAGTGCCCGGCCCCCGGCTGCTCGTGGTACTCGATGTCGTCGGTCACCGCGCCGACCGCCTCGTACATCGCCCGCCCCTCGCGCACCGGCACGTTGTCGTCGGCGTCCCCGTGGATGATGTAGACCGCCCGTCGGGCGAGGTTCGAGATGTAGTCCAGCGTGCGGCTGTGGGCCCGGGCCCGGCCGAAGAGGCCGTCGGGGGTCGCCCGGCCGATGTAGCTCTCGAACGAGGCCCAGCCGGCGCTGGGGCCGACCAGCGCGAAGCGGCCGGGGGCGGTGACGCCGAGGTGCCACGACCCGTGGCCGCCCATGGAGTGCCCGGTGAGGTAGACCCGGGTGGGGTCGGTGCCGAAGCGATCCTGGGCGTCGTCGAGCGCGGCGAGGCCGTTGAAGCGGCCCCACTCCTCCCAGTCGAAGCCGAAGCGGCGGCGGTTGGTCGGCGCGATGATGTAGGCCCAGTCCTTGGGCGCGTAGGACCGGGCCTGGCGGATGGCCTCGACCCCGGCCCCGTGCAGCGAGAGCACCAGGGCGTAGGCCTCGTCGGGGTCGATCGCGGGCGGCGGGTCGACCCCGTAATACTGCACCGAGGCGTCGATGGGGGAGAGGAAGGTCTGCCGGTAGGCGCCCTCGGCGGCGCGGGTGGTCAGGGTGATCGTGCGGCGGTAGCTGTGCGCCAGATCGGGGGACGCGATCTCGAGCGTCAGCGGGATCTCGACGTCGGCCTCGGCCCACGGCGCCTTCGGCCGCAGCCGGAAGCCGATCTGGGTCGCCGCGCCCGCCGGCAGCCCGGGGGAGGTCACCGTCGTCCCCTGCCAGTGCGCGCTCTCGACCACCCGGGCCTCGACCGCGCCGACCGGCCAGCCCCGGGTCTCGATGACCGGAACCCCCAGCCAGTCTGGATCGGCCCGGCCGACCCGCAGGTCGGGGAAGGTCACGTCGGCCGCGTTGATCACGATCTGGTCGGGGGTGGTGTACAGCCGCAGCCGGGGCGGCCCCCGCTGGGGGATGGCCTGGGCCGCGACGATCACCTCATCGGCCCCCGGCTCGGGCACCAGCGGCACCAGCGACGTGCCGTGCCCGTAGACGTCGCCCGGCTGCATCGAGCGGGCGGTGAACACCCGCCGGACGCGGTCGGCGGTCACCAGCACGGCGTGCCCCGGGGGCACCGGCACCCGCCCGACCACGTAGCCGTCGGTGATGCCGAAGCCGCCGATCTCGCCGCCGTCGTCGGCTTCGAGGCGGAACCAGCGCACGCCGTCGGGGGCCTCGCCGGGGTCGGGGTAGGGGATCTCACCCCGCTCGTAGGGCACTTGCAGCGGGTCGTCGGGCAGCGGCGGCATCGCCCGCATCCACACCGGGACCGCGACCGGGGTCGGCACCCCGTCGGCCGAGGGCGGCGGCCAGTCGTCGAATGACGGGGCGGCGTCCGGCTCGGGCGCGGCGTCCGGCTCGGCAGCGTCGGGGGCCGCGGCGTCGGGCGAGGGCAGGGCCGGCCGCATGTCGAGCCCGGCCGCGTCGGGCGGCGCCACGATGATCGGGTCGATCGGCTCGACGTCGTCGCCCCCGTCGTCGCAGCCGGCGGCCGCGCCGCACAACAGCAGGATCATCAGCGCGCGCCCGGTGCTCGTCTTCATCGCGCTCTCCTCGCCCCGTGTCGGTCGAGCGTGCCCCGAAGCGCGACCTCGGGCAAGCGATGCGGCACGGCGCCTCCATCGAGCGGCCCCGATCGGAGCAGGCGCGCTCCAGAGTCGCCCTGATCGGGCCCGAAACGGCGCCGCGGCGGCCCCGGGCGGGGTGACAGGCGTGTCATGGCGCCGGTTGGCACCGGCCTTGCTCATGGGGGTCGGCGCAGCCACTCTCAGGCTGTCACGACAAAGGAGGCTGACATGATCGGTCGTACGATCATGGTATGCGCCGCGCTCGCGGTGTGTCTGCTGACAGGGTGCGACGGCGAGATGGCAGGCGATGGGGCTGACGCCGCCGTCGCCGAAGAGGGCTTCGTCATCCGGGGCCCGGTGCGGGCGCTCGAGGGCTTCGAGGTCGAGCCCGACGCCCGGCTGATCGGCTACTGGGCCGTCTCGAGCGGCAGCCCGAATTACGGCTATGTCTGGGGCAGCGGCGCGATCGAGGGGGACGAGTTCGTCTTCCGGCTGCCCGACGACCGCCCGCCGGGCGCGGCGCTCAACAACCGGCGCCCGCAGATCGACGCGGTGCTCGGGGTCGGCATCATCGTCGCGCTGCCCGCCTCGACCCCCATCCCGCCCGACGGGCGGGTCGACGACCCGGCGGTCCGGGCGGCCCTCGACACGGCGATCGGCGGCGCGTACCACCACGCGATCATCTACGCCGACGGCGAGGCCTTCGCCCCCGGCGGCCACTTCTACGAGGAGGCGCAGTGGGGCCGGGACTTCGAGCTGGACGTGATGATGTGCGGCGAGGGCGTCGAGATGCCCGACTTCGATCACTTCGCGCCCACCGAGTGCCGGGAGGTCGAGGTCATCTTCGGCCTGCCGCTCGACTTCGTGAGCTGGACCTGACACCCCTGTTCGATCGGAGGAACCCATGAACGCTCATCACTTCGCGGCGTGCGCCGCGCTGATCACCCTCGCCCTGTCCGGCTGCGTGCCGGGCGGCGACGCCGACGGGCAGGACGAGCCGCCGGTGGACACCGCCGACGGCGGGATCGACGGCGCGCCCGACGACCCGCCGGAGGACATGCTTGGCGGCCGCACCATCCGGGGCCCCGTCCGGGCGCAGCCGGGCTATGTCATCGACCCCGACGTGCAGCTCTTCGGCCTGTGGATCGTCTCCGCCGGCAGCCCGGACACGGCCTATGTGTGGGGCCACGGCGAGATCGAGGGCGACCGCTTCGCCTTCCACCTGCCGGACGACGCGCCGCCGGCCGAGGCGCTCAACGACCACCGGCCCGACGTCGACGCGGTGGTCGGGGTGGGGGTCATCCTGGCCTTGCCGGCCCAGGTGGAGGCGCCGCCCGCCGGGCCGCTCGACCGGGACACCTTCGAGCGCCTGGAGGACGCGCTGAGCGGCGCCGCGCCCCGCTATGGCCTCATCTATGTCGAGGGCGGCGGCTTCCCGCCCGATCACTGGGGCGGGCTCTTCGAGTCGGGCGCGCTCGATTGCGGCGTCGGCGAGGATCGGGAGGAGGGCTTCGACGCCTTCTCGCCGGTCGACTGCGACGAGGTCGAGCTGCTGTTCGGCATGCCGCTCGAGTTCGTCAACTGGACCTGACGGCCCACCGAGCCCCACCGACCACTGGTTGAATCGCCATCGGCGGCGGCGTACCGTGCGCCGATGTCCGATCCGACCGCCCCCCCGATCGACCGCCTGCGCGCCGCGCTGCTCGACGGCCTGCGGCTCAAGGCGGTGCCCCGCGCCGGCTGGATCCGGGTCGGCGTCTCCCACCCCGAATCGGTCGCGGCCCACGCGTGGGGCATCGCCTGGCTCGTCCTGGCGCTGTGCCCCCCGCACCTCGATCGCGGCCTCGCCCTGGCCCTCGCCACGCTGCACGATCTGGCCGAGGCCCGGGTGGGCGACATCACCCCCCACGACGGCGTGCCCAAGGCCGAGAAGCGCCGCCGCGAGGTCGAGGCGCTCGGCGAGATGCTCGCCCCGCTGCCCCACGCCGCCGAGCTGACCGAGCGCTGGTGGGACTATGAGCTCGGCCGCACCCCCGAGGGGCGGTGGGTCAAGGCGCTCGACAAACTCGAGATGGCGTTGCAGGCGGCGATCTACGCCGCCGAGGGCATCCCGACCGCCGAGTTCGTGCAGTCGGCGCTCGCCGCGCTGGACGATGAGACGCTGCGCCGGCTGGCCGGGGCCGAAGAGGAGGCCCGATGACCGACTTCGCTCGCCGCTGCGCCGACCAGATCCCGAGCGTCTGCGCCCGCCGCGGGCTGCCCCCGCCGGTCGACGTGCAGCCCCTGCCCGGGGGGTCGGCCAACCTCAACTTCGTCGCCCGCTTCGGCGCGTACACCGGCGCCGCGCCGGTCAAGGTGACGTTCTGCCTCTACAAGGATCTGCCCGGCGCCCGGCGGGTGGCGGTCCTGCTCGCCGCGCTCGACGACGCGCCGGTGGGCCGCCTGATCGGGACGCCGGACGACGTGACCGAAGAGGCCGGCCGGGCGGCCCTGGTGACCGCGTTCACCGAGGGCGCGCCGCTCGAGACGATCGACCGGCCGACGGCCCGGGCCATCGGCGCGCTGCTGGCCGCCATCCACCGCAGCCCGCCGCTCGAGGCGCCGAGCCACGACATGGAGCGGGTCCGGCTGGCCCGGATCGCCGAGGCCGGCGGGGCAGGGGACTTCACGCGCTTCGTGGCCGACGCCATGGCCGACGTGCCCCTGGACGGCCACCTGCCGACCGCGCTGATCCACGGCGACCTCTTCCCGGACAACATCATCCGCGGGCCCGACGGCCGGCTGACCGCCATCGACTTCGAGGAGGCCAGCCGCGGGCCGCGGGCCTTCGATCTGGGCATGGCGCTGGTGGGCTTCAGCCGGTGCGACGCGCTGACCCCCGAGAACGCCGCCGCGCTGCTCGCCGGCTACCGGGCCGCGGTGCCGCTCGAGCCGCGCGAGCTCGAGGCGCTGCCGGCGATGGTCATCCACGCCGCCGTCGCGACCGCGGCGTGGCGCCACATCGGCACCCCCGACGAGATCGAGGCCGGCGCCCGCGAATGGCGCGAGATGAGGGCCATCGTCGCCCTGGCCCGCCGCTGGCGCGACGGCACCTGGGATCGCGTCGCCGACCGCCTCTGAAGACCGATCGACAGACCCGATGGGACCCATCACATGAATCACACCCCCGATGACATCCTCGACGCCCTCGGCCTGTCGGCCGACAACCCCGGCGCGGCGTACGGCGGCGGCGCGTGGGGCGGGCTCGACGGGCCCGCGCTCGTCTCGTACGACCCGTCCACCGGCGAGGCCATCGCCCGGGTGCGCTGCGCGACCGACGCCGAGCACGCCGAGGTGATGCGCCGGGCCCTCGAAGCGGCCCGCGGGTGGCGCGCGGTGCCCGCCCCCCGCCGGGGCGAGGCGGTCCGGCGGGTGGGCGAGGCGTTGCGGCGCCACAAAGACGCGCTGGGCCGGCTGGTCAGCCTCGAGGTGGGCAAGATCGTCGAGGAGGGCCGGGGCGAGGTCCAGGAGATGATCGATCTGGCCGACTTCGCGGTGGGCCAGAGCCGCATGCTCTACGGGCGCACGATGCACTCCGAGCGGCCCGAGCACCGGATGTACGAGCAGTGGCACCCGCTGGGGGTCGTGGGGGTCATCACCGCGTTCAACTTCCCGGTGGCGGTGTGGGCCTGGAACGCGCTGCTCTCGGCGGTGTGCGGCAACGCCACGATCTGGAAGCCCTCGCCCAAGGCCCCGCTGTGCGCCCTGGCGGTGCAGCGGCTGTGCGACGCGGCGCTGGCCGAGGGCGGCTTCCCGCCGGTCTTCTTCACCCTGATCGACCACGACGCCCGCCGGGCGAAGGCGCTGGCCGCCGACCCCCGGGTGCCGCTGGTCTCGTTCACCGGCTCATCGGCGGTCGGGCGGCAGGTGGCGCAGACGGTCGCCGGCCGCCTGGGGCGCAGCCTGCTCGAGCTGGGCGGCAACAACGCGCTCATCGTCGACGAGGCGGCCGACCTCGATCTGGCGCTGCCGGCCATCGTCTTCGGCGCGGTGGGCACCGCCGGCCAGCGCTGCACGACGACCCGCCGGCTTCTGGTGCACCGCAGCCGCTCCGCCGAGGTGCTGGCCCGGGTCGTCAAAGCCTATGGCCAGATCCGGGTGGGATCGCCGCTGGATGCGGGGACGCTGCTCGGGCCGCTGATCGACGCCGCGGCGGTGGCCCGCTTCGAGGCGACGATCGCGCGGGTGAAGGCCCTCGGAGGGCGGATCGCGACCGGCGGCGAAGTCATCGACCGCCCCGGGTTCTACGTGCAGCCGACGGTGGTCGAGGCCGATCCCGGGTGGGATGTGGTCGCCGAAGAGACCTTCGCCCCCATCCTGTATGTCATGCCGTTCGATGACATCGAAGAGGCCATCGCGCTGAACAACGACGTCTCACAGGGGCTGTCGTCGGCGCTGTTCACCACCGATCTGCGCCGGGCGGAGCGCTTCCTGGGGCCCGATGGCAGCGACTGCGGCATCGCCAACGTCAACATCGGCACCTCGGGGGCCGAGATCGGCGGGGCGTTCGGCGGCGAGAAGGACACCGGCGGCGGGCGCGAGGCGGGGTCCGACGCGTGGCGGGCCTACATGCGGCGGCAGACGAACACCATCAACCACGGCCGCACGCTGCCGCTGGCTCAAGGCATCCGCTTCGAGCTGTAGCCTCGAAGCGAACCCTCAGCCTTCGAAGAACGCCTTCACCCCGTCGGCCCGGGCGAGCACGTCGGCCCGGCCCTGCTCGATCAGCAGCCGGGCGAACGCCCCGTCGAAGAGCACGTACGAGGCGAGGTCGACCTCCCAGGTGGCGTCGGCCCGCCCCGCCCGGCGCAGCAGCCACGAGGCGCCCCGCCCGATCTGGGGGATCACCTTGCGGTCGCGCAGGTGCTCGCCGGCGACCCGCCCGAGGTCGACGGCCGGGCGGAAGACGAGCGTCTCGAGCCGGCGATAGGGCGCGCCCCGGGTCTCGGTGAGCACCCGGTCGACCCGGGCCTTCTCGTGGGGGTCGAGGGTGTCGTCGATGACCCCCATCAGCGCGTTGAACCGGTGCAACATCTGCAAGTCGTAGTCGATGGGATCGAGCAGCAGCGCGTTGAACACCTTGCCGAGCAGGAAGATGGGATCGGGGTAGCCGCCGGGGGCCGCGTCCCGGGGGTGGAGCTGCGCCGGGCCGCTCTCGCTCTTGTGCAGCAGCGAGACGACCATCAGCCGGGTCGCCCCGCAGCGGATGGCCGGGGCGATGGGTGTGTTGAAGCGCAGGCCGCCGTCGCAGTACCACGTCCGGTCGATGCGCCGGGCGGGGAAGACCATCGGGATGGCGGCGGACGCCAGGACGTGCTCGGCGCCGATACGGCAGTGATCGGCCCGCCGCCGCGGGTCGCGGGAGGGCTCGAAGTTCACGTGGGGCGCGGTCTCGGCGAAGAGCGTGGTCCGCCCGTCGGCGACCCGCAGCGCGGCGATGACCAGGGCGTGCACCGTGCCGACGTCGATGTGATGGTGCAGCCGCTGCCAGGGCACGTTGTCCATCACCGTGCGCTCGAGCGCGCTGGCGTCGAGCAGCGAGCGGGAGGTGGCCTCGTGGGGCTCCATGAAGCGCAGGAAGGTGCGCAGGCGGTCGCGCAGGCCGAGGAAGCCGAAGGGGTCGAGCTGAAGGTGGGCTTCGAGGTTGAGCCCGCCCCAGATGTCGACCAGCCCGTCGATGGCCAGGTCGCCCCGGTCGGCGTGGGCCGCGAGGTAGGTCACGTTGATCGCGCCCACCGAGGCCCCGGTGAAGATGCGGAACGGCGGCTCATCGCCCGGCCGCAGCCCGAGCACCTCGACGATGCCCGCGATCACCCCCGCCTCGTACGCGCCGCGGGCGCCGCCGCCCGACAAGACCAGTCCGACCGCCATCGATCCCTCCGTGCCGTCCCCTCGGACTCTATGCGCTGTGGGGTCGGGCGTCATGTTTCGCGCCCCGCCCGGCGCATTGCGCTCGTAGTGTTCGGGCTTCGGGCGTAGATGATGCGACCTCACCTCGTGCGGAGGCTCGCCATGAGCGCGCCGTTCGTGCTGCCCGTCGCCGCCCGGGGCCCGGCCCTCGCCCCGGCGCCCGCCCTCCTCGACGCCGTCGGCGCGATGCAGCCGGCGGGCTCGGGCCGGGGAGCGCCCGCCGGGACCGTGGCGCCCGGCGGCTCGGGGTGCGATAGTGCGACCGACGGGCTTCGGCCCCACCCATCATGGAGGCATGCGATGTCCACCCGCCCGCGTTCGACCGCCGCTCTCTTCGCGCTCGCCGCCGCCCTGTGCGCCCCGGGCGTCGCGTCGGCCCAGCTCGAGCTGGTGCCGATGCTCGGCCTCGCCGACCTCGGCGCCGAGGACGACGACGTCGAATACGACGCCAGCCTGGCCGGCGGCTTCTCGTTCGGTGGCCGCCTGGCCCGCATCTTCTCGCTGCACGGGCAGGTCAACCTGCACCCGGTCGACATCGAGGACGAGCCGGGCATCGACGCCTCGGCTCTGCTCGTCACCTTCGGCGTCGCCGGCCTCTTCAACGTGCTCGACAATCAGACCGTGCGGCTGATGTTCGGCCCGGTCATCGGCGGGTTCAACCTGAGCCAGACGTTCGAGAGCGAGCTGTTCGGCGACGACCTGAACGTGAGCATCAGCGGCCCCCACCTCGCGCTGCAGGGCGGGGTGTACTTCCACATCTCCGACGCGGTCTCCCTCGGCCCGACGTTCCAGTTCGGGCGCCTGATCCCCTCCGAGGTCTGCGTCTCGAGCGGCAACACCGAGACCTGCGACGACGACATCGACGACGACGATGGGCTGTCGCTGCTGCTGGTCTACGCGTCGGCGATCTTCTCGTTCTGAGCCCGGCCCGGGTCCCCGGGGTCCCATGGGCCCCGTGCATCGACCGGCGGCCCCTGGCATCATACCGCTCCACTTCGACCCGGGAGCGCCGGATGGCCGATCGCCTCGACCTCGACCGATACACCGTCACCGGGACGCCCCGCGAGATGGGGCGCCAGCTCGGCGAGGCGCTGAAGTCCCGAATCCACGCCTTCATGAACGTGCGCTTCGACTACTTCGCCCGGTACACCGCCGAGCGGGGGTCCGACTTCGCTCAGGACCGCATCATGGACATCGGGCGGCAGAGCATGGCCCTCGCCGCCGGGTGGGATCCGGCGGGCCACGCCGAGCACCTGGGCATCGCCGAGGGGGCCGGGCTCGACCCGGTGGTGCTGTACACCGGCGCCAACATGACCGACATGCGGGACGTCTTCCTGCTGGCCGGCGAGCCGAAGGCCGAGACCCCGCCGGGCGACGCCGAGGGCTGCACCTCGCTGCTCGTGCCACCGGCGAAGGCGGTCGACGGCAAGGCGGTCGTCGGCCAGACCTGGGATCTCAACGCGGCCGACGTGGAGTACGTCGTCGCGGTGCACCGCAAGCCGGCGGACGACGTCGAGACGTGGTCGGTGACCTGCGTCGGCTGCCTGACGCTGATGGGCATGAACGCCCGGGGGCTGGCGGTGGGCACCACCAACATCAAGACCTGGGGCGCGAAGCCCGGCGTCGGCTACCTGTCGCTGCTGCACCGGGCCATCCGGGCCGACTCGGCGAAGCAGGCCGCGGCGCTGATCGAGGCCGCCCCCCGGGCCGGGGCCCACACCTACTGGCTGGCCGACGCCGACGATCAGCTCGAGGTCGAGGCCGCCCCGCACTTCACCGCGCTGCGCGACGCGGGCGCGCTGGGCCCCATCTGCCGCACCAACCACTGCGTCGATCCGGCGCTGGCGGCCATCCAGGGCGAGCCGACCCACGTCAGCAGCGCGGCCCGCTTCGAGCGGGTCACCCGCTCGCTGGCCGAGGAGGGGCCCCACTCGATGGAGACGGTGCGCGGCATCTTCAGCGACCGGCGGGACGGGGTGCTGAGCGTCAACCGCTACCCCGAGGACGGGGACTACGCGGCGACCAACGCGGTCTTCGTGGCGGTGCCGGCCGACGCCGCCGCCTGGGCCTGCCGCGGACCGGCCGACCGGGGCGTGTGGCACCGACTGGCGTTCGACGGGTGACCGTCGCGGGCGCGGAGCCCAGCGCGGTTCACCGCCCGCCTGCGGCCTGCTCGGCGGCCAGCACCTGCGCGTGGATCCCGGCGATGACCTTCAGCCGGGCGTCGACCTCGTCCAGATCGCGCCGGGTCACCGACCCTGTCCCCCGGTTGGCCGGGCTCTCCAAGCGCGCTTCGATCTGCCGCCGCTCGTCTTCGACCCAAGCCCGCATGACATCGGTGATGTGATCGCCCGCCGTCTTCGCCCGCTGGCCGTCGGCGTGGTCTTCGGGCAGCTCGAAGGCATCCCACCGGCCGGCGAGCAAGGCATCCCGGTGGTAGCCCACCAGGTGGTCCCCGTGAGCGAAGTCGGCGTCCATCAAGAAGAGCACCGGGACGAAGCCCGCGTCGTGGGCGAACGCCCGCAGCTCGGGCGGGTGCACGATCGGCTCGTTCACGTCCGGCCCGCCGAACTCGAGCGGACAGATCAACTCCCAGACCAGGTTCGCCGGGTCGAGGCCCAGGTCCACCTCGATCCAGTCCACCTCGGCGAGGACGTCGAACTCGGGCGGGAAGGCCACCCCATAGCACGCCTCGACCACGTCGCGCGGGCTTGCACCCTCCTCGAGCAGTGCGCGCGCCCGCCGGGCGGCCGCTTCGGGCGTCAGCCCGGCGCCGAGGTATGTCCGGTCGCTGCTGTCGCTCATCGGTGATTCACATCCTCTCGTCAGTTGCTCTCTTCGGCGCCGATCTCGCCGAGCAGGCGGTGGATCTCGGCCCAGGTCGACTTCAGCTCCCTGGCCGTCATCGCGAGGATGATCTGCCGGGTGATCTTGCGGAGTTGCCGCAGCGCCTTCTTGCGCCGGGCGGCGGCGGCCGGATCCTTCCTCGCCGCCTTGTCGACGTTCTTCATCTGGCTCTTGTGGGTCGCGTCGAGCTGGGCCAGCATCGCCTTCCGCGTCGCCTTGCGCGACCCGGGGGCGTCGCTCAGCGCCTTGCCCGTCTCGTGGACCTGACCGAAGTAGCCCTTCGACTTCTTGGTGGTCCAGTTCTTGTCCGGGCTGGTGTCCATCTGGCTGCGCTCGTTGGCCAGATTGCGCGGGTTGGCGAAGTTCTGCGACTGCCGCTCGATGGCACTGTAGGGGTGCTCACCCTGTGCCGTGAGCGCCTTGACCTCGTCCGAACCGACGCTCAACCCGCGCGCCGGGTCTTTGGGCTCGGGCGACGTGGTCACCCGGGTCGACGGGGCGTGATGCGTCGTGGGAGTCTGACCCAGCGCCGCCTGGGAGTTGACCTTGGCGGTGCGACCCTCCGAGGCGCCGACCCCGTACAATCCCTTGCCCTGGTTCAACCGGGCGTCGTCGAACACCCCCCCGCCGTGCTTCTTGTCGGTCGCCTTGACGAGCATGTTGGGCTCGGTCGGGTAGAGCAGCTCGGGGTGGATCTTGCCCACCGCCGCCCGCACCGCGGCGTCGATGGCGTTCGCCAGCTCGGTGAGCTGTTGCTTGCGTGAGCCCGCCTCGGGCCCCCAGTCGAAGCCCTCGAAGGTGTAGCCCCCGATGGTGAAGAGCGGGTGCACCTTCATCTGAGACAGGACCTGGTCGTATTCGGCGAGCAGCCCCCGCCCACCCCGCGTCTGGAGCGAGCCATCGTCGTCCTGGCTCACGATGTGGACCGGGTCGAAGCCGCTGCTCGAGAGGCCGTCGACGAGCCTGCGGGTGTGACCCGAGGTGAGCACCGTGTCCCGGAAGACGCCGTAGGGCAGCTTGCTGCCGGCCTTCCATCCCTTCGGTTGCTCGACCGCGGCCAGCGCCTTCTTGCGCTCGTCGCCCTTGAGCTTCTGGTACTCGGCGCGCACCTTGGCCAAGGTCGTTGGCTGGCCGTCGTCGGTCCAGGTCGGCTCCCACAGGAAGCCGAAGATTGCCATGCTCATGCGCTTGACCGGCATCACCCGCCCGGTCGCCTGCTGGATCGCCTGGCGCGACTTCTTCGTCTTCTGGGCGTCGATGCTCTTGAAGACGTTGACCCCGGCCGCAACGGCGGTGCGGGCGGGCCCCAACTCGCGGTCGCCCCCGGCCCACGCATCGACCCCGTAGCGCCGTGCGAGGCCACCCTTGACCGCGTTGGGCATGGTCGTGATGTTGACCACGAAGCCGGGGATCTGCTCCTGCTTGCTGGCCATCGGGATCTTGTTGCGGCGGGTCATCGTGCGGGCCTTGCCGGTCGACGTGACCGGCACCTGCCCCGTCGGCTGAGCGATCTTGAAGCGCTTGGCGAAGCTGTCGGCGTCGAGCGGGACCTCCTTCGTCTGCTCCTGGGTGTTGGGGGCGATGCGCACGGTGGTGCGCATCTTCTTGTCCTTCTCCACGCCCGAGAACGGCTCGATTTCGACGGTGAGGCGCAGCCCGCGGACCCGCTTGTCGAGGCGGGCCTGCCCCTTCTTGCGCAGTCGCTCGGCGGCCTTCTTCTTGCCCTGATACTCCGCCTTCAGATCGCGCGCCTTCTCGTCGTCGGCGGTCAGCCCGGTGAAGATGCTGGCGATGAGCTGTTTGTTGGACGTCGTCAGGTTCTGCGCAGCCAGCCAGCGACCGCCCTTCTCGTCCTTGGCGACCCACCCCCGGCCGTCCGATGCGCGGGCGGTCTTGCCCTTCCGGGTCGCGGTCGCCCGTACGGTCCACGAGTCGCCCTGGATCTGCGCGTCGACCTTGATCCGCGCGCCGCCCCGGGTGCCTTCGACCTGACGCAGAGTCTTCTCGACTTCGGCCTGCTTCGCCACCCGCTTGCCGGTCTTCGCCTTGGCTCTCTTCCACCCCTTGCGGGCCGCCTTCTTCGCCTCGCGGCGGGCGGCGGCCATGTCTCTGCTCTTGTCCTTCTTCTTGCCTTTGCCGCCCTTGTGACCGGCTTTGCTCTTGCCTTTGCCTTTGCCTTTGCCCCGCAGCTTCTTGCCCAGCTTCTTCGCGATGCCCTTGAGCTTCTTGCCGATGGCCCGGGCCGCCTTGCGGATCTTCTTGAGCAGCCAGTTGCTGACGAAGTCGAGCAGCACGATCGCCGCCGCCGCGAGCGCCTTGGCGAAGGCCGGCCCGGCGTTGCCGCCCTTGACCAGCTTGAGGAAGGCCATGAACGCCGCGAAGGCGGCGATGATGCGGCTGACGGTGCCCCACGCCGCTTGCAGGCCCTCGATGATCGCGATCACCGCCCCCGCGGCGGGCACGATCATCGCCACCAGCTTCTCGACGAGGATGGTGATCAGCGCGATGGGGATGGCCGCCTTGAGGCCCTCCCAGGCGGTCTTCGAGATGCGGGCCATGTCGAAGCCGCCGGCGATCAGCGTCTTGATGACGAGGCCGCCGATGCCGAGGACCTCCATCAGCTTCGACTCGAACCAGGCCTTGGCGGCGTCCTTGAAGGCGGCCCAGAGGTGGTTCTTGATGCCATCGACGACGGCGGCGCCCAGGTTGGTGACCCACGCCCCGGGGCCGGCGGCGACGTGCTTGATGAGCACGGCGAACGCGAGCACGCCGTTGATGAAGCCTTCGGCGCTCTTGATGGCGCCCTGCACCATGGCGTTGACGCCGTCGACGATGAAGTGCAGCCCCTTCTCGAGCAGCCCCAGCGCGGCGTCGAGGCCCTTGCCCAGCGTATCGAGCGCGCTCTGGACCTTCTGGTTGAGCTTCTTGGCGGCGGCGTTGACCGCGGCGGTGGCCTTCTCGACCCGATCCTGCACCGCCTTGCGGAAGCGATCGCGCAGCGCGGGGAAGCCGGCGAGCAGGCGGTCGCCGATGGCCACGAGCGCCTTGCCCACGAGCTGGATGGCACCCACGATGGCTTTGCGGGCGGCCTCGATGGCTGCGGCGGCGAGCTTCTTCGCCTTGTCGATGGCCGACTTGACCAGCTTGCGCGCCTTGTCGATCGCCGCGCTGATGCCTTTCTTGATCGTGTTGAAGAAGGACTTGGCCTTGGAGGCCAGCCAGCCGAAGAAGCCGCCCGACTCCTTCTTGCTCTTCTTCTTGAGCCGGGCGGCCTCGTCCTGGCCGGCCTGCCGGGCGCGGGTGGCCTGCTTCTGGCCCTCGTCGTGGGCCTTCCGGGCGTCCTGCTCGCCCTTCTTCTGGTGCCGCTCGACCGTCTTCAGGCCCTCGGAGACCTTGGCGTCGGCCTGCTTGCGGGCGTCGGCGGTCTGCTGGTCGACCTCGGCCTTCCACTTGCCGCGCAGCGCGGTGACCTCGGTCTGCGCGGCCGACTTCTCCCGGGCCTGCTCGGCGGCGGCGTCCTGTTCGAGCGTCGCGATGGCTTTGTCGGCCTCGGCCCGGCGGGCCTTGTCGGTCTGGGCGTGCTTCTGCCGCTCGGCGGCCATCTCGCCCTGTGCCTTGGTGAGCGCGGCGTCGATCTTCGCGCCCTCCCGCTTGCCGGCGATGATGCCGATGGCCTCGGCCTGCTCGGGGCCGGGCAGCGAGGGGGGCGCCTTCGGCTGGACCGCTTGGCCCGCGGGCACGGCGGCGGTGACGGTCTGCGGGGGCTCGGTGACCGTGATCGCGCCCTCACCCAGCGGCCGGCGGGTCTCCCGGCGGGCGGCGACCGCGGCGGTGTTCACCCGTTGATCCATCGCGGCCCGCGAGCGGCGGGCCTGGGCCGGATCGGCGCTGCCGGCGGCGGGCATCGTCGGCGGCGGGCCGGGATCGGCGGGGGTCGAGGGGTCGGCGGTGGGCAGATTGTCGATGGACGCGGCCATCGCCCGGGTGTCGGCCTCGGAGAGCTGGCCGCTCTCGCTGCCCTGCACCGTCGGGGTCTGCGCCCGGTCGGCGGGGGTGTCGCCGGTCGGCTCGGGGGTCGGCGTCGGCGGGGGCGTCGGCACGTCGGGGCCGGTCTCGGCGGCGGCGGCCGGCGGGCGGGCGTCGGGGCCGGCGGGCGCGGGCTTCGGGGCGACGCCGCCGCCCGCCGTGCCGCGAGTGGGCGGCGCCTCGGCGAGCGCGGCGCGCTTGTCGGCGACGTCTGTGCCCACCGCCGCGCCGAGGCCGGCCAGCGCCGGGGCGAGCTTGTCGGGTCGGACGCCGACGAGCTGCGCCGCGCCGGCCTCGGGGGTGCCGCCGGAGACGTCGGGCGCGGGGGCCTCGGGCTGGGGGCTGATCGCCGCGCCGCCGCCACCCCCGCCGCCGAGGCTCGGCTCGGGCACGTCGGCGCCGATGGCGTCCATCTCGGCGGCGAGGTCTTCGTCGTCGGCTTCGTCGTCTTCGTCTCCGTCGGCGCCGTCGGTCGCCGGGTCCTCGGTGGGGGTGTCGCTGGCGGGCATCGGGGCCTCGCCGCCGCCCCCTCCGCCGCCGCCGCTGCTGCTCGAGGCGGTCTGTCCGCCGGACGCGCCCTGTCCGCCGGCGTGCTCGGCGGCGGCGTCTGCGGCCGGCTCGGGCGCTGGTGCGGGCTCGGCGGCGGGCTCGGGCTCGGCGGCGGTCTCGGGATCGGCGGCGGGCTCGACATCCGATGCGGGCTCGCCCTCTGCGTCCGCCCCGGCGTCGGGCTCGGCGGCCTCGGATTCGCTGGCGTCGGTCTCGGTGGCCTCGGCCTCTGCGTCGGCCCCGACCCCGGCCTCGGCGCCGGCCGTCTCGGCGCCGGCTGGCCCTGCCGCCTCGGGCGCGGGTCCCGGCGCGTCGGCCTGCTCGGGTTCGGGGGCCGCGCCGGTGGCCCGCGCCGGGTCGGCCCGCTCACCCGCCGACGGGGTGTCGGCGCTCGGCCCTGCCGCGTCGGCTCGCTCGCTCTCCGGCGCAGCGTCGGGCCGCGTCCCCCGAAGCGCGGCGTCCGTCGGCCGCGCGGCGTCGCCCCGGTCCCCGGCGGGTGGGGTGTCGGGATCGCTTCTGTCGGCGGTGGGTGCCCGGTCGTCGGTGGGCCCGGTGATCGGATCGGTCGGCGGCTCGGCTCGCTCGTCGGTGTCGCGCGCGGCGTCCCCGCCGCCGATGGGCGCGCGCTCGGCGCCGGACGCGGCGGGGCCGAACCGAGCGAGCGCCACCCCCGGCGCGTCGCTCGCTGCATCGCGCCCGATGGGTGATGGCATCGAGAGGACGCCCGACGCCAGAGCCATTCTCATCTCGCCAGCTTGTCGCTTCTGCCCCCGCCGGGCCGCCCGGCGGCGCTCCAGGTCGGGGGATCGACCCTCGTCCTCCGGCGTCGGTTCCGGCCGGCGTATCGCCCGATCGGCGTCGACGCTTCGCCCGTGCGTCCGCTCGGAGGCCTCGATCACCGCGCCGTCGTCTGCGCCGGGCGCCGATACGGGGCGGGCGCGGGCTCCGGGTCGGGGTATCCGGTGGGCGTGAGCGATGACATGGCGCGCCGCAGCGGTTGTTCTGATGCCACGATAGCGAGGCGGAATGCCCCAGGCAAATGGATCTACGGGCGGGGGTGTCATCCGGCCGGTCGTCCGCTTTCGGACTTCAGGCCAGCCACACCAGCCCGCCGATGCCCACCGCGAGGCAGTACCAGCCGAAGTGGGCGAACCAGCCCTGCCGGACCAGCCGCAGCAGCAGCACCAGCGCGGCGATGCCCACCACGAAGGCGACCAGCGCGCCCACGCCGAGGGCCACCAGCGCCTCGCCGGTCGGGGGGGCGGCGGCCAGATCGCGGGCCTTGAGCAGCGTGGCGCCGAGGATGACCGGCAGCGAGAGAAGGAAGCTGTAGCGGGCGGCCAGATCGCGGTCGATGCCCAGGAAGAGCGCCATGGCGATGGTCGAGCCCGAGCGGCTGACGCCGGGCAGGATGGCCACCGCCTGGGCCGCGCCGACGAGCAGCGAGCGGCCGGGGGTGACCTCGTGCGCTCCGGGGCGGGCGAGCTTGGTGGCGAGCAGGACGAGGCCGGTGCCGATGAGCGCCACGCAGACCCCGGCGACGCTGTCGAACGCCGCCTCGAGCTGGTCCTTGAACGCCAGCCCCACGACACCCGCGGGGATGCAGCCGAGCGCGATGGCGGCCGAGAGCCGCAGGTCGGGGTCGTCGCGCCACCGCTCGCCGAAGCGGGACGGGGCGGCCAGCGCGCCGATGGTCGCCCGCAGCAGCCGGCGGATCTCGGCCCGGAAGACGACGACGACGCTGAGCAGGGTGCCGAAGTGCACCGCCACCTCGAACGCCGCCCCGCCGTCGCCGTGGGCCCCGAGCAGCGCCTGACCCAGCACGAGGTGCCCGCTCGACGAGACCGGCAGGAACTCGGTGAGGGCCTGCACCAGCCCCAGGACGGCGGCGGTCAGCGGATCCACGGTGACTCCCAGGTGGGTCGCATGCCATGGGATGGCATGCGGTCGGATGGCATCACGGCGACGCCTCGGGGGCGGGCGGCTTCGGGGGGGCGGTCGGCGGCTGGCTGTGCACGATCCAGGCGATGCCGCCGCCGATGAGGCCGGTCAGCACGAAGACGATCAACAGGATCTTCCACCCGGCGACGCCAGGAGGGGGCGTCGCTGGTTTCAGGACGGTGACGTCGGCCGGCGAGGCGCGCCCGATCGACCCGCTCGGGGTCGCCGGGGCGCGGCGCGGCGGGTCTGCGATCGCGTCGACGGCGGGGTCGGTCTCGGCGGTGGCGATCGGCGAGCGATCGGGCGGCTCGGCGGCGGCGCCGGGGGGGGTGATCGCGGTCCGATCGCCGGGCAGGGCCGGCCCCCGGGGGTCGAAGACCGTGTCGTCGTCGCCGATGGCGTCGGGTCGGGCCCCGGCCTGGAGCAGGAGCGGGTCGGGGGCCTCTTCGCCGAGCGTCGTGAGCAGCGCCCGGGCGGAGATGTTCTGCGGGTGCCGGGTCAGCGCGGTGTGGGCCCGGGCCCGGGCGGTCGCGCGGTCGCCGACGTCCCGGGCGACCTCGCCCTCGGCGGCGAGCTGCTCGGCGACCTGCCGGGCGAAGGCCGCCGCCGCGCCCTCGGGGTCGGCCACCAGCGCGGAGACGGTGGCCGGGGTGCCCTCGGGGTCGGGGGTGTGCCAGGCGTCGAGCGCCGCGATGAACGCCGCCATGTCGGGGAATCGATCGCCGGGCTCGGGGGACATCGCCCGGTTGATGATGGCCGCCAGCCCGTCGTCGACCGCCGCGCAGCGCTCGCGGGGGTCGGGGTACTCGTTGCGCAGGATGGCCAGCACGATCTCGGCGGTGCTGCGGGCGGCGAACGGCTTCTCACCGGTCACGAGCTGGTAGAGCATCACCCCCAGGGCGTACTGGTCGGCGGCGGCGGTCACCCGCAGGCCGCGGGCCTGCTCGGGGGGGATGTAGGCCGGGGTGCCGAGGAAGTCCCCGGTCTGGGTCAGGCTCTGGTCGTCGTCCCCCCGGGCGATGCCGAAGTCGGTCAGCTTCACCGCGCCGTCGGCCCCGAGCAGCACGTTGGCCGGCTTGACGTCGCGGTGGATGATGCCCTCGCCGTGCACGTAGGCCAGCGCCTCGGCCACCGGGCGCAGCACCCGCAGCGCCAGCTCGGGCACCATCGCCAGCGGCGGGTTGCGCTTGATGACCGCCGCCAGATCGCAGCCCTCGACGAACTCCATCACCATCGCGATGCCGGTCTCGTCGACCGGCAGCACGTCGTGGATCGCGACGACGTGGGGGTGGGTGAGCCGGGCGACGATGCGCCCTTCGCGCAGGAATCGGGCCCGCAGCTCTTGGTGCGCGCCCAGCTCGGCGTGCATCTGCTTGATGGCCACCGCCGCGCCGGTCTCGACGTCGCGGGCGAGGAAGACCCCGGCCATGCCGCCTTCGCCGAGGGGCCGCTCCAACTCGTAGCGATCACCGATGCGCATGGCGCGCAGAGTACAGCATGCCGGGGTGGGGCGCGACCGCCGCGATCGGCGGCCGGGCAGGGCGGCGGCGGGTGTGGGGCGGGCGGGCCCGGCTACTTGCGCTTGCCCGGATCGACCGGGGCGCCCTGGGCGGTGAAGCGCTGGATGGTCAGGCCGAGGCCGTTCATCGTGTGGTGCAGCTTGTCGTAGTCGCCGGCCACGATGAGCACGAAGTCCCCGGGGTCGGTGTAGGTCTGCGCCGCCGCCTTCGCCGCGGCCAGATCGACCGCCGCCACCTTGCCCGGCCACTCGCCGTACCACTCGGGCCCGTGCCCGTCGAGCACCAGCGAGGCGAACTGCCCGGCGACGCTGCCCATGTTCTCGAACCGCCCGGGGAAGCCGAGCAGGTAGCCGCCGACGGCCTGATCCCGCTCCTCCTGGGAGATGGGCTTCTCGCCCCGGATGCCCTTCAGCTCGGCGATCATCTCGTCGAGGCTGGCCCGGGTGGTGTCGGCCTTGACCTTGGCCGAGAGGGTGTAGAACCCGGCCCGGGCCCAGCGGTTGAAGTAGCCCCGGGCGCCGTAGGTGTAGCCCTTGTCCTCGCGCAGGTTCAGGTTCAGCCGGCTGGTGAACGCGCCGGCGAGCACCCGGTTGAAGATGGCCGCGGGGAAGTAATCGCCGGCCTCGGCCCCGGGGGCCCGGCGGATGGCGGCGACGACCGACTGGGCCGAGCCGGGGTAGTCCACCCAGTAGATGGCCCGGGACATCGCCTTGTCGGTCAGCTTGGCCGGGGCGGCGGTCGGCGCGCCCTGCCAGTCGCCGAACGCGTCGTTCAGCGCCTTCTCGAGCGTGCCCCGGTCGATCGCGCCCACCGCGATCAGGGTCGCGCCCTTCGGCTGGATGGCCGCGGCGTAGCGGGCTTTGACGTCGGCGAGGGTGATCCCCTCGACCGTGCGCCGCACGCCGTTGGCCGGCATGCCGCCGTAGCCCCCGCCGAACAGCACCCGCCGCCCGACGACCGCCGCCCCGTACTGGGGGTCGGCCTCCTGGGTCAGCAGCGACGCCACCGTCTGGTCCTTGCGCCGCTGGAACTCGTCGGCCGCCAACTTCGGCTGGCGCAGCACGTCCGACAGCAGCGCCAGCGAGGGGGCGAGCTTGTCGGCGAGCAGATCGAGGCGGAAGCTGATGCCGTCGGTGGCCACGTCGGCCCCGTAGTCGGTCGCCAGCCGCTGGAAGGCTTCGCCGAGGGTCAGCGCGGTGTACTCGCCGGCGCCCTCGTCGAGCAGGTCGACCATCAGGCTCGTGGCGCCGGCCTTGCCCGCGGGGTCGGTCGAGGCGCCGGTGGGCAGCACCAGCCGCAGCGAGATCAGCGGGGCCTGGGTCTGCTGGAGGTGCCAGACGGTGATGCCGTTGGGCATCGTCCAGCTCGTCACCGCCGGGGGGGTCCACTCGGTCTGCGCCCCGGGGGTCGGCAGCGCGCTGCGGTCGGGCGCGGCGAGGGCCGCCTCCTCGGCGGGGGCGCGCGCGCCGGCCCCGTCGGCCTTCTCGACGGGCGTCTTCGGCGCGGGCGCGCCGCCGCAGCCCAGGCTCAGGGCCAGGGCGCCGCACAGCAGGCTCGAGGTGATGCGGGTCGGGTCGATCACTGCGCACCTCCGGTGGCCTTGCCGCTGCCGGCGCTGCCCTTCTCGGGGGCCGGCAGGATGTCCAGCCGGACCCGGTTCGCGCTCAGGTACGTATTGGCGGCGGCGTGCACCGCGGCGGCGTCGAGGCCGGTGTAGCGCGCCAGATCGGCGGCCAGATAGTCCGGCTCGCCGGTGAGGTGGAAGTAGTTCGACAGGATCTGGGCCCGGCTGAGCACGCTCTCGACCCGGCCGTAGAACGACTTGCGCCAGCCGTTGAGGCTGCGGGTCATCTCGTCGTCGGTGGGCGGCTTCGCCAGCGCGTCGGCGATGGCCTTCTCGAGCGCGGTCGACAGCTCGTCGAGCGACTTGCCCGGGGCGGCGGTGGCGAAGATCACGAAGAAGCCCTCCCGGGCGAAGCTGACCTGGAACGCGGCGACGTCCTTGGCCACCTTCTGCTCGTAGACCAGCGGCTGGTACAGCCGGGACGACTTGCCGTCGCTGAGCACCGTCGCCAGGATGTCCATCGCCGCGTCGCCCTCTTCGTACAGCGCCGGGGTGTGCCACGCGAGGTAGGTCCGGGGCAGCTTGACCTCGTCGGTCTCGACCCGGTGCTTCGACGCGGCGAGGGTGGGGTCGGGCAGTTTGCCGTCGGGGGTGCGCTCGCCGGCGGGCAGGTGGCCGAAGTACTGCTTCACCAGCGCCTTGGCCTTGGCCGGCTCGAAGTCGCCGACGATGGTCAGCACCGCGTTGGCCGGCACGTAGTGGGTACGGAAGAAGTCCTTGACGTCGTCGAGGGTCGCCGCGCTGAGGTCTTCGTGCGAGCCGATCGGGGCGTGGTGATAGGGGTGCCCTTCGGGGAAGAGCGCGTCGATGAGGTACAGCCACCACATGCCGTAGGGGCGGTCCTCGTAGCTCTGCCGACGCTCGTTCTTGACCACGTCCCGCTGGTTGTCGAGCTTCTCCTGGGTCAGCACCGGCAGGAGGTTCTCCATGCGGTCCGACTCCATCCACAGCGCCAGCTCGAGGTACTCCCGGGGCACCCGCTCGTAGTAGTTGGTGCGATCGGTGCTCGTGGTGCCGTTGACCGCGGCGCCCACCGGCTCGAACGGCTTGAAGTACTCGTCGTCGAAGTTCTGCGAGCCCTGGAACATCAGGTGCTCGAACAGGTGGGCGAAGCCCGAGCGGCCCTCGCGCTCGTGGGCCGAGCCGACCAGATAGCGGACCTCGACCGCCACCACCGGCAGCCGATCGTCGCGGCTGAGCAGCACCGTCAGCCCGTTGTCGAGGGTCATCTTCTCGACGTCGAGCTGGGGCACCGGGGCCTCTTCGGCGTGGGCCGAGAGGCCGGCGCCGGCGATCAGCAGCGCGCACATCGCGCTCGCGAATCGTTTCACGCGGATTCCTCCTGTCTGGGTCCTCGCGGCGTTCGGCCGGGGGGTGCCCGTCCGCCGCATCGCTCCGGGGTGCATACCCCGCGGGCGGAGCGGGGTCAATCGCGCTCGGGTACGGGCGGGCTGTCGTCCGATGTATCCGGAGGCGGGTCACCGGGTGTCGGGGGGTGTTCGAATGGCGGCCGGCCGAAGCGGCGGCGCAGGCCGTCGAGGGCCCGGCGCACCCCGGGGCGGCGCACGAGGCGTCGCTCGAGCGCGTGCTTGCGGGGCAGATCGAGCAGCACCAGCGCCAGCAGGATCGTCAGCAGGCCCTGGCCGGGCAGGACCAGCATGAGCACCCCGAGCAGCCCCAGGATCAGGCCGAGCAGGTTCTTGAGCAGCAGCAGCAGCTTGCCCGGGGCGCTCGCCGCCCGCAGCCGCTCGCCGAGGCGGGGGCGGGGGCGCACGAAGTGATCCCGGGGCAGGCGGATGACCATGAACGGCACCGCCGCGAGGCTGGCGGCGGCGAGGGCGAGCGTGCCCCCGGTGACGGTCAACAGCACCGCCGGGTCGAGCAGCCAGTCGCGTACGGTCTGGAAGTCCATGCCACCTCGGGTCGGCGTTCGGGGGTCGACTTGCAGGGATTGACGCCCGGGGACGGGCGTTTCGGGCGGCGGGCGAAAAAATCCCACCGGCGAAAAAAACGGCCCGGCCGATCCCGGTACATCCCCCCGAATCACGCATCGCTCACCGATTCCCGGTCGATGCCATCACCGGCATGCCATGCCGACACCCATGGGAGAGTCATCATGCACCGCATCATCCGCACCCTGACCGTCACCGCCGCCCTCGCCGCCCCCGCCGTCGCCTCGGCCTATGACTTCGGCGGCCCGCTGACCCCGCCCCCGGGGGGCTGGCAGCTGAGCTGCACGGCGGCCGATCTGGCGGCGAACATCATCGACGTCGTCGACTATGGCTACGATGGCTGGCGCTGGATCCGGGTCGAGGTGGCCAACGACGGCTTCACCGACTTCGAGGCCGGCCCCGGTCGGGTCGGCGTGCTGCTGACCCTCGGCGACTCGAGCGCCTGGGTCTCGGGCGACGTGCAGGACGTGCCGGCCGGGGGCAGCGTGGTGCGCGGCGGCTGGGTCCGGCTGCCGGGCTACGCCGCGCCCGACGGCGAGCCGCAGTTCGGGCAGTGCCCGGCCGAGGCGACGGTGTCGGCCCGGCTGTCGCTCGACCCCGATCTGGGCCTGAACGGCGACCCGGCGCAGGCCAACTGCCGGACCGCCAACGACGTCGACACGGTGCGGGTGCCCTACCTCCAGGGGTGCCCCTGGTAGGCCGCGCCGCCCGATCGGGTCCGGCGCCGAAGCTGGATCCGGTCGGGGGGCTCTTCTACGATCCGGGGGTCGTCCCCGAGGAGTGCCCATGCCCCGGATCCTGTTCTCCCGCCTCGTGCGGCGGTCGCTGTGGCTGACCGTCGCCCTCTCCGGGTGCCTGCCCGAGCTGGCCGCCGAGTGCAGCGTCGACGACGACTGCCCGGCCGAGCGCCCCATCTGCATCTCGGAGGTGTGCACCCCGACCGTCGCCGGTTCGGACGGCGGGGCGCCCGACGGGCCGCGCCCGGCGGACGCCGAGGTCGCGCCGGGCGACGCCGAGTCGGTCGACGCCGAGCCGGTCGACGCCGAGCGCCTCGACGGCTGCCTGCCCGAGCCGGAGATCTGCAACGGGCTGGACGACGACTGCGATGGCGAGACCGACGAGGTCTCCGCGGGGGTGCCGCTGAGCCGCCCGTGCTTCTCCGGCACCGCCGATCAGGCCTCGGTCGGCGTGTGTCGCTCGGGGCGGTCGACGTGCGAGGGCGGCGCCTACGGTCGGTGTGAGGGCGAGGTGGCGCCCCGGCTGGAGGTGTGCCCGGTCGATGATCGCGACTGCGGCGGGCTGTGCAACGGGCTGGACGACGACTGCGACGGGCGGACCGACGAGGGGCTGGCGGCGGCCTGCGGGCCCGACACCGACATCGGCCGGTGTCAGGTCGGCGCCCGCCGCTGCGAGGACGGGTTCTGGCTGCGGTGCGAGGGGGACGTGGGGCCGGCGGCCTTCGACATCTGCGATGGGCAGGACAACGACTGCGACCGGTGGGTGGACGAGGACGGCGGGGACTGCGCGTGCGTCGAGGGTGAGGTTCAGACCTGCTACAGCGGCCCCGACGGCACCTTGGAGGTGGGGGTCTGCGCCGACGGCATCCAGGTGTGCGAGGAGGGCGGGCCGGGGCCGTGCGAGGACGAGATCCTGCCCGGGGCCGAGGTGTGCGACAGCGTGGACAACGACTGCGACGGGGCCGTGGACGAGGACTTCGAGAGCCAGCAGTGCACTGTGGGCGACGGGGCGTGCAGCCGGACCGGGCGCACCGAGTGCCCCGATGGGGCGCTGCTCGAGCGGTGCGATGTCGAGCCGGGGCCCGCTGGTCCCGAGGTGTGCAACGCGGTGGATGACGACTGCGACGGGCGGACCGACGAGGGCTTCCCGGTCGGCGAAGAGTGCGACGCGGGCCTGGGCCGCTGCCGGACCACCGGGGCCTGGGTCTGTCAGGACGGGGTGGCGGTGTGCGACGCGGTGGCCGGCGCGCCGCGGGGAGAGCGGTGCAACGGGCTGGACGACGACTGCGACGAGGCGGTCGACGAGGGCATCGGCGGCGCGCCCCTGACCCGGCCGTGCTACGACGGCCCGGCCGGCACCCGGGGGGAGGGGATCTGCGTCGAGGGCACGTCGACCTGCGCCGGCGGGATCTGGGGGCGCTGCGAGGGCGCCGGCCGCCCGCTGGGCGAGCGCTGCAATCAGGTCGACGACGACTGCGACGGCGTGGTCGACGACGTCGAGGGGGGCTGCGCGTGCACCGTGGGCCAGCCCCAGGCGTGCTACGGCGGGCCGGCCGGCACCGCCGGGGTCGGGCCCTGCCTGATGGGCGAGCAGACGTGCGAAGAGGTCGACGGCGTCGCCCGCCCCGGGCCGTGCGTGGGCGAGGTGCTGCCGGGCGATGAGCTGTGCAACGGGGTCGACGACGACTGCGACGGAGACGTGGACGAGGGGGACTTCGGGCCCTGCTCGGATGGCCTCGGTGCCTGTCGACGGGAGGGCGTCTACCAGTGCCAGGACAGCGCCCGGGTCTGCGACGCGCAGGCCGGCCCCCCGATGGACGAGGTGTGCAACGGGGTGGACGACGACTGCGACGGCACGGCCGACGACATCCCCCGCGAGCCCTGCACGGTGGGGGACGGGGTCTGCGTCAACAGCGGCGAGTGGCGCTGCGAGGGTATGGCGCGGGTGTGCGACGCGGCGCCGACCCCGGGCGGGGACGAGGTGTGCAACGGGCTCGACGACGACTGCGACGCGGCGGTCGACGAAGGGCTGGGGGGCATGGCCTGCGACGCCGGGGTCGGGATCTGCGCCGGCCCGGGCACCATGCAGTGTGCGGCGGGCGCGATGGTGTGCGCGCCCGACGAGCCGGTGACGCCGGCGGACGAGGCCTGCAACGGCCTGGACGACGACTGCGATGGCGCGAGCGACGAGCAGCCGCAGGACCTGTGCCCCGCTCGGCCCAACGCGAGCCCGGCGTGCGCCGCGGGCGCCTGCGATCTGAACTGCGTGGCGGGCTTCTACGACGCCGACGATGACGAGGGCACCGGCTGTGAGCGGGGCTGCGGCGCGGTCGTCGAGGGCGAGCGCATCGACACCACGGGGGCGCCGCTGGCGGTGGCCGCCCGGCCCGACGTCGACGAGTTCGCCATCGCCTGGCTCGACGCGAACGGCACGCCGTTCATGGCCATCGAGGGCGGTGATCCATTCCCCATCGATCGGGTCGAGCCGAACGACGAGGGTCTGATCGGCAGCGACATCCGGCTCGTCGGGGTCACGGGCGGGTACTCGGCGCTGTTGTCCCTGAACCGGGGGGCCATCGCGATCGACGTGCCGGTCGCCGACGGCGGGCCCGGCGCGCTCTCGATCTGGCCGGCCGACCGCCTGCTGGCGCAGCCCGACGCCCTGTATCGGTCGTTCGACGCCGAGGCGCAGAGCGACGTCCTCGTCACGCTGGGCTATGCCCCCGCGGCGGGCGGAGCCGGCGTCGACCCCGCGCTGCGCCGCCTGAGCCGCCCGTTCGGGGGGGCATTCACCGCCGAGGTGGAGGTGATCGGTGTCCCAGGGGCCACCTGGCAGCAGGGCTCGGTCTCGGGGCTGGAGGTCGACGGCCGGGCGGTGATCGTCGGGGCCACCCTGAGGGGGCCCCAACTCCATTTGCGCATCCGGTGGGACGACGGCGGCCTCCTGAGCGCCGACCTGGGCGGGGACAGCCCGGTGCAGACCGCGGTCGCCGCGCGTGACGGGCGGGTCGTCGTGGGGGCCACCGGCGGCTTCGGGTCGTCGCTGTTCGCCTTCGACGCGGTCGACGGCAACCCGGGCAACCCCGAGACCCGCCCCGAGCAGGGCGAGATCGGCGGCGTCGTGTTCGGGGCGTCGGGTCCGGTGGCCACCGGCCTCGTCGCCGGGGCGCCGCTGGGCTTCGTCGTGGGGGCCGATCCGATCGAGGTGTTCGGGGCCCACCCGCTGGTCGTGGGCAACGCCTCGGCGGTCGACGTGGCGCTCACCACCGGCGAGCGGCACGTCCTGGTGTGGCGCGACCCCCTCGGCGGGATCCGCTGGGCCGAGCACCCCTGCCGCTGAGCGGCGCTCGGGCGCGCCGGTGGGCGTCGGGCCCCGCCGGGCCCGCCCGGTGTCCCATAATGCCCCGATTCCGGCCCGGCGCCGCGACGGGTCGAGTCGGTCGAGCGCCCGCCCGACGGGACCTCCCCGGCGCTCGGCAGATCTGGTTCGGCCCTTGCAAACCCTCGAGACACTACGCCGAACCCGCGGCCTCCGGGCCGCCCGACCAGGAGCCATCATGAAGACCGTCACCCACGAGGATCTGCCCCGAACGCTCGGCCGGCCGAACGCGCCGCTGCTCGTCGACGTGCTCGGCCCGGCGGCCGCCGACACGCCCCCCCGGGCGGTCCGCGTGCCCTACGGGCCGGACTTCGTCGGCCGGTTCTCCGAGACCCTCGAGGACAACGACCAGCCGGTGCTCGTCTTCGGCTCGCCGACCGACTCGGCGACGGTGCTCGACGCGGCCCTCTCCCTCGAGGAGGCCGGCTACCGGCGGGTGCAGTGCTATCTCGGCGCGCGGGCCGATCTGACCCGCAGCGAGGGCGACGTCTCGACCCACAGCCCCGAGGCCCGCGTCGGCCACCAGCCCAAGCCGATCATCGCCGGCGTCGGCGAACCCGGCGGCACCGCTCGCGGTCTCGCCGACTGACGTCGGCGGACAGCCCCCGTTCCCCGCCTCGATCTGGCATCCTGCGAGACGCTTTCGGCGGTGATGAATCCCAATGGGCGACCCCGGCCCGACTCACGCCGCAAAACGACGCTGGAGAGACCCCGCGCGTGTCCGCAAAGCGCTCGATGCCCCGCCGGCTGCTGCCGGCCCTGCCTGTCCTGCTCGCTCTCGGATGCAGCGCCGGCCCCGACGTGGCCGAGGTCATGGGCGCGAAGTACGAGATCGACGACATCGACTTCGAGGGCAACGAGCGGTTCAGCGACGGCGAGCTCATCGAGTACATGGTGATGGGTGAGACGTGGTGGGTGCCCTTCACCGAGACCCACTACTTCAACGAAGCCTTCTTGCCGGCCGATACCCGGCGCCTCGAAGAGCTGTACCGGGCCTACGGCTACTACGACATCGTCGTGCGCGACATGCGGGTGACCTACGACGATGACGAGGTCGACGTCACCGTGCTGCTCGACGAGGGCGAGCCCAACCTCGTCGGCGACGTCGTCTTCGAGTGGAAGGGCGACCCCGACGTGGGCGACGTGCCCCCCGAGGAGCGCCCCGAGCGGGTCGACGACGACAAGCGCGAGGTGGAGACGCTGGCGGTCACGGTCGTCGACGAGCCGTTCGAGATCGCCCGGCTCAACCAGTCGGTCTCGGACATGAAGCTCGCGCTGCGCGAGCGGGGGCACGCCCAGGCCGAGGTGACCGAGCACGTGCGCGTCGACCGGGAGACCTACCGCACCCGCATCCGCTACGTGCTCGATCCGGGCCCGGTGGCCTATGTCGGCGGGCTGAGCTTCGAGGGCCTCGACTACGTGCCCCGCGACCTCGCCGCCCGCGAGGTGGATTACGCCGAAGGCCGGCGCTACACCCCCAGCCTGATGAGCCGCATCGAGGGCTCGATCTACAGCATGGACGTCTTCCGCTCGGTGGTGGCGGTGCCCGACGAGACCATCGGGGACGACAACAAGGTCGACGTCCGGATCCGGGCCGACGAGTCGCCGCCGCAGACGGTCAAGCTCGGCTTCGGGCTGGCGTTCGACCCCACCCGCTGGGAGCAGCGGGTCACCGCCCGCTACACCGACCGCAACCTCTTCGGCCGGCTGACCCGGCTCGAGCTGAAGGTGGTCGCGGGCTACGCCGAGCTGCCCGAGCCGTTCACCCTCGCCCAGCACGGCCCGGTCGCCGAGCTGGCCCCGACGCTGCGCCGCAAGGGGCTCTTGGAGAAGAACCTCGTGTGGACCCTGGCCCCCAAGGCCGAGGTCGGCATCGAGGAGGGCTACCAGTTCTGGGCGGTCTCGAACCGCATCTCGGTGTCCCGCTTCTTCTTCGGCTTCCTCGACGCGACGCTGTCCCACAACATCCGCCACGTCGACTTCTTCGGCTTCGGGACCGGCTGCCTGCCGCCCGACCCCGACACGCTCGGCCCCGACGGCGAGCCGCTCGTCGACCAGGAGTGCGTGCGCTCGGCGGCGGTGGGCTTCTTCGATCTGGGCGATGACGTCGACCCCGAGAGCCTGCCCGACGACCTCGGCTTCCGCGATCCGTACCAGATCAGCTACCTCCAGCTCGACACGACGCTGTTCTTCACCGACCGGGTCGCCGACCCCCAGAACGGGCTGGTCTTGCAGGCCACCTACGACTACGCCGGGGGCATCGTCGGCGGTGACTTCGACTTCCACCGCATCACCCCGTCGGCCCGGGCCTACTGGACGCCCCACCCCCGCTTGCAGTTCGCCGCCCGGGTCGAGACCGGCCAGATCCACCCCTTCGGGGACGACCCGGCGGTGCCCATCGACATGCGCTACTACCTCGGCGGCGCGGCGACGGTGCGCGGCTGGGGCTTGCAGCGGCTGGCGCCCCGCTCGGATCCGGCGTGCAACGACGACATCGAGAACGGCTGCGGGGGCATCCCCATCGGCGGGCTGACGAGCGCCCTGGCCAACCTCGAGGTGCGCTGGAAGGCGTTCGGGCCGCTGGTGCTCGCGGTGTTCGGTGACGCGGGCGACGTGCGGGCCGGGGTGGCCGATTACGCATTCGACGAGCTGTACTACAGCACCGGCGGCGGCATCCGGGTCGACACTCCGGTGGGCCTCATCCGGCTGGACGTCGGGGTCCGTATCAACGACCCGGCCCGGTTCGGCACCGAGGATCGCTGGGCGGTGCACCTCGGGCTGGGGGAGGCGTTTTGAGCGACGCCGACCCCCAGATGCCGCCTGACGGGGCGCCCGCCGACGGCGCCGACGCCCGGGCAGAGGAGCGCCCCGGCCGCCTGCGCCGCGCCCTGCGGTGGACCTTCCGCATCATCAGCGGCCTGGTGCTGTTCGTGCTGCTGCTCGTGGCCCTGCTGCTCTACACCCCGCTGGGCGCGGTCGCGGTGGATCACGGGCTCGACGCGTACGACGACATGGTGCCCGGCGCGGTCGAGCGGGCGGCGGTCGAGGGCAGCCTGGCCCACGGGCTGACCATCCGCGATCTGGCGCTGAAGACGGCCGCCGGCGCCCCGCTGGTGCAGATCGAGCGGCTGCACCTCGAGATCACGCCCAGCCGGCTGTTCGCGGTCGAGGCGATCGTCGACGTGCTCGCGGTCGAGGGGGTCCGGGTCGACGTGCCCTATGTCGACCCCGCCGACCCCGACGCCCCCGGCCCGTTCGCCGATCTGATCCCGCCCGGCCCGTCCGAACCGGAGCCGCCGCCCGAGCCGAGCCCCGGCATCGGCCCCGATCTGCCGCTGCGCATCGAGGCGCTGGTCGACGTGCACCGGGTCACCCTGCGCCAGCAGGCGGCCGACGGGGCGTGGCAGACCGTGGTCGACGAGGCCCACCTCGTCGTGCGGGCCGCCGCCGAGGGGCGCACCGCGCGGGTCGAGCTCGACCCCCAGACCCGGGTCGATCTGCCCACCGTGCCGGTCTCGGTCGCCGGCGCGGGGCTCGTCGCCGAGTGGGACGAGCCGATCCTGACCGTCACCGATCTGCGGGTCGCCAGCGACCTGGGCCACGTCGCCGGGCCCAGGCTGGTGCTCGACGCCGAGTCGCTGTCGCTGGACGGCGGCCTCGCGGTGCAGGGGCTCGCCGATCCGCTCGTGAAGCGCTTCGACCTGCCCCTGGATCGCGACCCGGAGGTGGTCCTGCTGGCCAACGGGGCCGACGGCGAGCTGCGCCTGGGCCTGCTGGTCGACCCCGGCCAGGGCGGGATCGACGGCGGGCTGTGGCTGCGGCTCGACGCCCGGGGCACCGCGCAGCCGCTCGACCTGAAGGTGGAGCTGGTCGTCGAGGGCCTCGATCTGGCCCGGCAGTCCGAGGGGCTGCCCATCGGCGAGTTGGGGGCGGTGGTGCGGGCGACGATCGCCGGGACCACCGCCGAGGACATCGCGCTCGACGCCGAGCTGGACTGCCTCGGCTGTCGGATCGACGGGGTCGGCGATCTCGATCTGGCCCTCTTCGCCCGACTGGTGAAGGGCACCGGCTCGGCGGCGCTGCGGCTCGACGCCGCCGGGGTCACGGTCGACGGCCGGGCCGAGGTGTGGGATCTGGCCGACCTGCGGGCCCACCTGGACGTCGCCGTGCCCGACCTGCCCCGCACGCTGAAGGCCGCCCGGGCCTTCGCGCCCGATCTGCCCGAGATGCAGGGCGCGCTCGACCTCGAGGCCGACTGCGTCGGGCCGCTGACCGCGCCGACGTGCACCACCCGCACCGCGGTGGAGGGCTTCGCCGGGCAGGGGATCCGGCTGCGCCGGGCCGAGGTCGTCGGGGCCGCCGCGGTCGCCGAGGGCCCGGCGTTCGCGGCCCACGTCTCGGCCCGAGATCTGGCGGCGGGTCAGGATCGCTTCCGCCGGCTCGAGGTCCGGGCGAGCGGCGACCCCCAGACGATGCTGGTGACCCTCGACGGCGCCCCCCGCCCCGGTGAGGATCTGAAGCTGGCCGCGGCGCTCGACATGGGGCCGCCGCTCGATCTGCGGCTGCTCGCGCTCGACGGCCGGGCCCGGGGCGTGCGGCTCGATCTGGCGCAGGACGCCCAGGTGACGGTCGACCCCGAGGGCCGCGTCCGGGTCGAGGGGCTGGCCCTCGGCGTGGGTCGGGGCACGGTCCGGGCCGACGGCACCTTCGACCCCGCGGGCGACAACGACCTGACCCTGTCCATCGACCGGCTGAACCTGGCCGACCTCAACGGGTTCGTGCCCGGCCTCGGCCTGCGGGGGCGGGTCGACGTCGACGGCCGGGTGAAGGGGCGGGCCTCCGACCCCGACCTGAGCCTGGACGCCCGCCTGCGCGGGCTGCGCTTCCGGGGGACCGATCTGGGATCGGCCCGGGCGAAGATCGACTACGACGACGGCCGCCTCGACGCCGACGTGGATCTCGACGGGGGCCTCGCCCGCTCGCTGCGCATCGACGCCGAGGTGCCGTTCGACCTGAACCTGGAGTCGGGGCAGATCGGCCCCCGGTTCCGCGGGTCGCAGTCCATCGACGTCGCCATCGACGACCTGCGCCTGGAGCGCCTCGAGCCGCTGCTGGGCGACGCGCCGACGCCCACCGGGCGCCTCGACTTGAAGGGCCGCTTCACCGGCGCCCGCACCCCGACCGGCTCGCTGACCCTGACCCTGACCGACGTCGAGGTGATGCAGTGGACCGCCGCGCGCGTCGCCCTCACCGCGGGCTACGACGGCAAGCGGGCCACGGCCGATCTCGAGGTCGAGAGCCCCTACGCCGATCGGGTGGCGCTCGAGGCGGCGGCCCCGGTGCGGCTCGATCTCGCCCGGGGCGTGGCCGACTGGCGCCGCCGGGAGAACCACCGGGTGGCGCTGAAGATCGACGCGATCGACTTCGCGGCCCTCGGCGAGCGGGTGCCGGCCATCGCCGATCTGCCGCTGCTGGTGCCGCCCCAGGCGCCGGGCGGCGAGGTGGTGCGCGCGATGCCCGAGGCGGTCACCGACGTGCCCGGGGCCACGATCGAGCTGGCCATCAACGGCCCGGCGACGACCCCCGAGATCGGGCTGGACGTCACGGTCAACGCGCTGCGCGATGTGGGCATCCCGGTCACCGACGTGAACCTGGCGGTGGACGTCGACCGGGACGGCGTCGGGCTGGCCCTGGGCGTCGACAGCCCGGCGGCGAAGCAGGTCGCGGTCATCGCCTCGGTGCCCCTCGCCCTGCGCCCCCTGTCGTCCGAGCCGGTGCGCTGGCGCGCGCAGGACGATCACGCCGCGACGATCACCGTGCGCGACGCCGATCTGCGCATGTTCGTGCCGACGCCGACGCCGAAGGTGGCCGGCCGGGCCGACCTGCGGCTCCAGGTCGCGGGCAACGCCCGCCGGCCCCAGGTGACCGGGCGCATCGAAGGCCGGGGCCTCGAGCTGGACGCGCGCCAGCTCGGGCGGGTCGAGGTCGACCTCGACGCGTCCCACGAGACGGCCGCGGCCGACGTGCGCTGGGTGCCCGACAGCGATACGCTGCTCACGCTCGAGGCCCGGGTGCCCATCGAGGTCGACGTCGAGGCCCAGCGCTTCGCCTGGCGCGAGACGGCCGACCACCACCTCGACCTGCGCTTCTCGGGCATCGACCGGGGCCTGATCACCCAGTTCGCCCCGCTCGCCAAGGGCACCGACCCCTCGCTGACCCTGGCCGTCACCGGCAAGGGGCACCTCGAAGCGTTCGAGGTCGACATCGACATCGACGGCGCGGTGAAGCTGCCCACCGGATACAGCGCGCCGGTGCAGGGGCGCGTGCGCGTACGGCCCGACAGCCAGACCGTCAGCATCAAGAGCCCGCTCAGCGGCGACGACCTGAACCTCGACGTGAAGACCGACGCCCCGGTGCCGGCGCTCGTGGCCGGCGAGGCCGACGTGCAGGCCATCGCCTACGAGGCCCGGGTCGACATCCCCGGCCTCAGCCTGAAGCCGCTGGGTCCGCTGATGCCCATCTCGCTGTACGACCCCGAGGGCGAGCTGTTCGTGGACGTCTCCGGCGCGGGCACCGTCGGCGAGCCGAAGGTGTCGGGGCGGGTCGGGCTGAAGGACGGCGCGATCACCCTCGTGGATCTCAGTCAGCGCGTCGAAGACATCCAGCTCGCGCTCGCCGCCACCGAGAAGTCGGTCGACATCGAGACGCTGCGGGCCGACAGCGGCGGCGGCACGCTGAAGGGGGCGGGCAGCGTGGAGCTCGCCGCCGACGGCCCCCGGGGCGCGGTCGAGATCGAGCTCGATCGCTGGCCGCTCGTGCGCCCCGGCGTGCCCCGGGCCCTCGTCGGCGTGCGGGTGACGACCGACGTCGAGTCGTCCCCCGGCACCACCCGGGTTCGGGTCGGGGTGCACGAGGGCGAGGTGCGCCTCATCGGGCAGAACGTCTCCGCGCCCAAGGCCATCCCCGAGAACGGCCGGGTGGTCTTCGAGGAGCCGCCGCCCCCGCCCGAGATGATGCCCCCCGGGGTCGACTCGGCCGCCGGGCAGGCAAGCGACGGCGAGGACGGCGGCGCGCCCGCGCCCGACCCCCGGCGGCTGGCCATCGAGGTCGGCATCGAGGATCCGTTCTACATCCGCGGCTCGGGCATCGACATGACCTGGGACGGGCGCATCATCGCCATCACCAAGGGCGCCGAGACCCAGGTGCAGGGCGCCTTGCAGTCGATCGAGGGCGGCTTCAGCCTGCTCGGCCGCGACTTCCGGCTGACCCAGGGCCGGGTCTATCTGCCCGAAGGCGGCGGCGCGCCCTACCTCGACGTCATCGCCAAGACCACCGTCGAGACCTACACCATCACCGCCAGCATCCGGGGCAAACCCGACCGGCCCATCCTCGAGTTCAGCAGCGACCCGGCCCTGCCCGACTACCAGATCCTGACCGTGCTGGTGACCGGGGCCCCCGAGTCGGGCGGGGACGGGGACGGCGAGGGCAGCGTCGCCCGCGAGGCCGCCTCGCTGCTGGCGGCCTTCCAGAACTCGGCCATCGAGGACGCGCTCAACGAGCGCCTGGGCATCGACCGGGTGGGCATCGAGTTCGGCGACACCATCGACCAGCCCATCCTGACCGTCGGCAAGCGCATCAGCCCCGACCTGTACGTCGAGACGGTCTACCACCAGAACGCGCCCGACGACGCCAACAGCATCGAGGCCCGGGCCCGCTTCCGCATCACGCCTCAGTGGTCGTTCGAGACCGCCGCGGGGGACAAGGGCATCGGGGTCGCCGAGCTGATCTGGGTCCGGCACTTCGGGGGCGATCAGGCCGCGAAGACGCTCGACGAGCTCCAGGTCGAGCAGGCGCCGCCCGACGAGGAGGCCACCAACGCGGCCAAGGCCGAGGCCAAGGCCGAAGCGATGGCCGACGACCCGCCCGCAGGGCCGGGGGCCGGCGCGGCGGACGGCGACGCGCCCCCGGAGAGCACCGCGACCGGCGGCGAAGGGGCCGACGCGCCCTGAGGAGGCGTTCGCGTCGGTGGAGTGATGGTGGTCAGCGATGGATGCCGCCGGAGAGCGACGCCTTCGATGACTGCGGGTGGATAGGATGACCGCGGCCGGCGCCGCGGGCTCCGGCGCTCAGCCGGCCACACCCCACAGCGCGCGCAGCTTCGCCGCGACCGCGTCCGGGCGGACCACCGGGGTCCAGTGGCCGGCGCCGCGCTCGACCTGCAGCGGCACCCCGAGCCGGGTCGAGAGCCGCTCGGCGAGGGCCACTGGCAGGAAGGGGTCGCGGTCGCCCCACACGAGCAGGCCCCGGTCGTGGGTCCGGTCCAGATCGGCGGTCCACGCGTCGAGATCGGCCAGCCCGCCCGCCGAGCGGTACAGCTTCAGGATGCAGCGCTTCATGGTCGGGCCGATGTGAGCCGCCTCGCGCGCCGCCATGTCGGCCGGCATGCCGAAGGCGCGCAGGGTCAGCCGGGCGGTGAAGCCGCGGTTGAGCGCCATGAGCGCCTCGCCGAGCACCGGCCGGTTCCAGATGCGGGCGATGAGGTGCCCCCCGTACTGCGGGTCGAAGCCGCCGTTCAGCGCGGCCCAGGTGCGCAGCTTCTCGGGCCGCAGGCTGGCCGCCCGCAGGGTGAGCAGCGCGCCCCAGTCGTGCCCCACGAGGTCGATCGGGCCATGCTCGGCGTGCAGGGTGTCGATGCGGTCGACGAGCCAGTCGGCGTAGGCGTCCTTGGTGGCGGCGAAGTCCGCCGGGGGGGCCTCGACGAAGCCGGGCATGGCCGGGGTCCGGACCTCGGCGGGGGGCAGGTCGAGGGCGTCGAGCAGCGGGCCCCACATGGCGGGGGTGTCGGGCACGCCGTGCACGAAGAGGTGAGGCATCGGGCTACGCCTTCCCGGTCACCGCGCGGCCGCGGCGGCCTGGGCGTTCTGCATCTGCTGCTCGGTGGCGGTGATCCACTTGCCGGCGGTCGCCCGGCTCTCCTCGTGGCCCGCGGCCCGGCGGAAGGCGTCGATGGCGTCGCCCCACCGCTCGGCGTTGTAGTAGATGCTGCCCAGCAGCAGCCACGCGTTGCCCACCTTCTCGATGCCGCCCTTGTTGATGCCCCGGCGCACGCTGGTCGCCGCCGCGTCGAACTCGGCGTCTCGGAGCTGCTGCCGGCCGAGCTGCACGTACAGCTTGCCGTCGTCGCTCTTGCGGGCCGCTTCGCCGAGGATGCCCTTGGCCTCGTCGGTCTCCCGGGCGTACAGGTAGCTGCTCGCCAGCAGCTCGAGGGTCTTCGCGTCGCGCTCGAGCAGCTCGCCCTCGAGGCCGTCGCGCAGCACGTCGGTGGCCTTGGTCGGCACCCCGCTGTACATCAGCATCTGGGCCAGCCGCACCAGCTCTTCGCCGCTGTCGAACAGCCCCTGGGCGTTCATCAGCTCCATCACCGCCAGCGCCCGGTCGTCGTCCTTGCGCTCGGCGAAGACCCCGAAGAGCTGCTGCCAGTAGATCTTCTTGGGGTAGCGCACCACGAGCCGCTTGAGCAGCGCCTCGACCGCCTGATCGTCGCCCCGCTCGTACTGCACCGACATCAGGAGCTGCAACCACTGCTCGGGCGGGTCGTCCTCGGCGTCGACGGCGAGCTGCGCCTGCTCGAGCGCCTCGTCCCACTGCTTGGCCTGGGCGAAGGCGATGCCGATGGTGAACCGGGCGGTGGGGGTCGCCTTCTCGCCAGCGATCTCGAGCCAGCGCCCGAAGGTCTCGGCGGCCTTGTCGAACTGCTCGGTGGCGAGCTGAAGGCTACCGAGGTTGTACATGGTGTCGATCAGGTCGCCCTCGGGCAGCGTCTCGCCCTCCAGCGCCGCTTCGAGGGCCCCGGCGGCGGCCTCCATGTCCTCCCGCTCGATGTGGAGCTGGGCCCAGGTGCGGTGCATCAACGCCACCTCGTAGGGGTTGAACCGCTTGGCCCGGGACTGCATGTCCTCCAGCTCTTCCCGGGCCTTGTCGTAGTCCTTCTCCGAGATGGCCTTCTGGGCCCGGTCGAGGTGCTTGAAGGCCCGCCGGTTGACGGTGTAGCTGACCTTCGCCTTGCGCTTGCCCGCCTCGTCGGGCGGCACCATCCACTCCGGGGGCACGCACGCGGTCAGCACGGCGGGCGGGCCGCACAGGGCGGCGGCGAGTACCAGTCTCCGGGCGCGGCTGCTCATCAGTCGTCGACCTTGAACGACAGGCGGACTTGAAGGCCCTTCTGAATGACCGCCGCGCCGTCGATGACCTTGGGGCGGTACTTCCAGCGCTTGACCGCCCGCAGCGCGGCGTTGCCGAAGCCGTAGCCCAGGGGCTCCTCGTCGATGACCTGCACGTTCTCGGTGCGGCCGGTGGGCCCGATGTCGAAGCGCACCATCGCGCTGCCGGTGATGCCTTCCATTCGGGCCTTGCGCGGTATCTGGGGCTGAACCCGCACCAGCGGCGTCGCCGAGGAGTCGCCCACCGGCGCCGCGCCCAGGTTGGGGCCGGCCCTCAGGTTGAGGTTGGCCTGGGGGGTCGGGGTGGCGATGGGCACCGCCACCGTGGCCCCCGGCGCGCCGGGGTCGCTCATCTCCATCTGGGGCGGCGGCGGCTCGTCGCTGGTCTTGGGCTTCTGGGGCAGCTCGCGCTTCTTCTCGACCGGCGGCGTATCGCGCTTGACCCGCACCATCTCGATCGGGGGCGACTTGGCCCGATCCTTCAGCTCGCCGCCGCTGTCGGCGATGAGGAGCTGCATGCCGAAGAAGATGCCGGTGGTCACGGCGAAGGCGGCCCCGATGGCGAACGGATAGCGCAGGATCATCGGCGCCTCACTTGGGCTGGGCCGCGAGGCTGATGTTGTCGATGCCCGCCGCCCGGGCGGCGTCCATCACCGCCACGAGCAGCCCGTTCTTGCTGTCGGTGTCGGCCTGGATGACCACCGACCCCTTGGGGTTCTCGGCGTGCAGCCGCTCGATGTTGGCCTGCAACGCCCGGGGGTCGACCCGCCGCTTGTCGATCCAGATCTCGCCGTCGTTGGTGATGGCCACCAATATGTTGCCCTGCTCCTTGACCTCGGCGGTCGAGGCCGACGGGCGGTTGACGTCGATGCCGGTCTCTTTGGTGAACGAGGCGGTGACGATGAAGAAGATGAGCATGATGAAGACGACGTCGAGCATCGGGGTGACGTTGATGTCTTCTTCTTCGGTCTCCCGATAGCGGGGTCGCAGAGCCATCAGGCGGCCTCCTGAGCCGGTTCGTGCACCTCGAGCTGGAAGGACAGCCGGGCCCGGGCCCGGATGGCGAAGCGCTGGAGCTGGGTGCTGAAGAGCAGGCCGGAGAGCGCGGCGACCATGCCGGCCATGGTGGGGATCGTCGCCCGGCTGACGCCGGAGGCCATCGCCCGGGCGTTGCCGCTGCCCGAGACGGCCATCACGTCGAACACCTCGATCATGCCGCTGACCGTGCCGAGCAGGCCGAGCAGGGGGCAGATGGCGATGAGGGTCTTGATGAAACCCATGGAGAACTGGAGCTCCTGGCTGTTCTCGCTGATGAGCATCTCCCGTATGCGATGGGCGTGCCAGGACGAGTGATCGTGACGCGCACGCCACAGCTTCCGGATCTCGCGGGTCCGGCGCCAGTGCACCACCCCGATGTAGAACAGCCGCTCGAGGATCGCGCTCCACATCAGCGCCGTCACCACGAAGATGGCGATGAGCACCGGGCCGCCCCGCTCGATGAACGCGAAGATGGCCTCGCGCATGAGGTCGAGGTCGAACACGTCTCAGACCCCCGCTTCGGCCGCGCCCTCGGCGTTCTCGGCCTGGCGGGCGATGAGGCCGGTGGCCTGCTCGTAGAGCACGTCGGCCACCCGGCGGGCGAGGTTGTTGATGCCGCTGTGCAGCAGCACCAGCGGGATGGCGACGACGAGGCCCAGCATGGTGGTCACCAGCGCCTCGGAGATGCCGCCGGCCATCAGCTTGGGGTCGCCGGTGCCGAAGAGGGTGATCGCCTGGAAGGTCTGGATCATGCCGGTGACGGTGCCCAGCAGCCCCATCAGCGGGGCGACCACCGAGACCACCTTGACCACCCAGTGGCCCCGCTCGAGGCGCCCGCTCTGGCGGGTGATGGCGTCGTCCAGCCGGCGCTCGAGCGTCTCGACGTCGGCCCGGGGGTCGTCGTGATAGGCCCGCAGCACCCGCCCCAGCGGGTTCCACCGGCCGGGGGTCGCCGGCTTGCGCCGCTGGAGACCGACCGCGAAGCCGAGCACGAGCAGGTACAGCAGCCGCAGCAGGCCCCACGCGGCGGCGACCGCGCCCAGGGCCAGGATGGCGTAACCCACCACGCCGCCCTGCTCGAGCCGCTCCTCCATCTCGGGGGTCTGCACCAGCAGCGAGAGCACCGCGCCCCGGCTGGGGTCGACCGCGAAGCGCACGTTGCCCGCGTCGGCCCCGGCGCCGGTGAGCGCCTCGGCCGTCTGGCGGTACATCTCCGGCGGCTGGCGCCCGAGCACCGACAGCTTCGAGACCTCGGGCAGCCACTGCAGGAACTTGTCTCCGCTGACCGCGTTGAACGGCCCGACCCGCACCACCTCGCTCTCGGTGGTCTGGCCGTCGTCGCCGATGATCTCGGCCTTGAACCGCACGACCTCGCCCTGGGCCGCCATCTCCTGGAGCAGGATGAACCACAGGCCCTCCAGCTCATCGATGGTGGGCAGCTTCTTGCTCTCGCCCAGCTCGGCCAGCGGCGCCTCGCGCCCGGTGAGCTGGGCGCTGATCAGCGAGCCGGCGACGTGCCCCCGGGTGTCGCCGGCGACCTGCCGCACGATGCCGAACAGCTCGCCGCTGGTGCCCATGCGCTGGCGCAGGGTGTCGGCCAGCTCGACGGCCTTCTTCTCGTTCTCCTCGTATTGCAGCTCGAGCGCGCCCGAGCGGGCCACGAGCCGCTGCTCCTCGGCCTGGGCCGCAGCGAGCATCTCGGCCTGCCGGGCCTTGGCGGCGATGAACTCTTTCTCGCGCGCTTCTTCTTCGTCGGTCAGCCGGGCCGAGCCCTGGCGGACCTGCTCCAGCAGATCCTCGATCGACTTGGGCGGCGGCCCGGGGGCCACCTTCGGCGCGGGCGTCGGCGCGGCGGCGGGGGGCTCGGCCGGGGCCTCGTCGGGCGCCTGGCCCATCGCCGGCGCGGCGACGAGCAGGGCCGCGAGCAGCAGCGGGTGCTTGATCAGACCGTTCATCGCTTCATCGCCTCCGCCACGTCGATCCGCTCACCGGGCCGGGGGGCCGGCACGGGCACCCGCACGAGGTCGGGCGCGGCTTGCTTGCGGGCCATGCGCAGGCCCTTGCGGATGGCCCGGAGCTGCTCCGGGCTCACCGGGCGCCAGGCCTTCTCGTCGCGGTCGTAGTAGCCGCCGCTCTGGCCGTCGAGGCTGGCGTACATCAGCGACAGCCGGCCGATGCGCAGGATGTCGACGGTGTTCGCCCCGCCCTCGCCGGCCTGCACCTCGCCCCGATAGGCCTCGATGGTGCGGCCGTAGTCGTTCTCGATCTGATAGGCCTCGAGCAGGCTGCGGAACTTCTCCGACTCGGCCACGTCGGCCCGATCCATCAGCGCGCGCAGCCCGGCGATGCGCTCCCGCCGCTCGTCGAGCAGGAAGGGCAGGTCCAGCTCGACGAACTTCGCCAGCCCGTCGAGCATGCGCAGCATCAGCGGGGTCATCTGCCGGCTGATCTCGGCGACCCGGTCGATCTGATCCCGCACCCCGTCCAACTCGGCCTGCTGCGCGGCGATGAGCGTCCCGAGCTGGGCGTTGTAGGCCCGCAGCGCCTTGTTGCGCCGCTGTACGGCGCGCCACTCGGCCAGCAGATCGTCGGTCTCGTCGTCGATCTGGTCGATCTGCTTCTGGGTCTTCGCCAGCTCTTCGTTCTCGGCGACCTTCTGGGCGATCAGGTCGTCGACGGGGCCCTCGTCGTCGGCGAGGGCGGCGGCGCAGAGCCCGCAGAGGGCCAGCGCCACCGCCGCCGCATGCAGAGCGGGGCGGGGGGTGCGGATCATGGAATGGCTCCGATCAGAACTCGTAGCTGAGGCGGGTGAAGACGAACCGCCCGGTGAAGTTGTAGCTCTCGGCGTTGCCGTTCGTGCCCCCGTCGAGGAAGAACGGGGGGTCGGTGTCGAGCAGGTTCTGGGCCCCGATGATGACGCCGAGCCCCTCGTACTTGTAGTCGACGGCCACATCGATGTAGCCCACCGGGTCGATGGTGGCATGAGGGTGCCCCTCGGGCACCTCGGGGAAGACCTCGGCCTCCCCGATGTAGCGATAGATGACGCTGGCGGTGAACTCGTCGAGGCCGTAGGCCAGGCGGGCCAGCCACCGCCAGTGGGTGTAGGTGCCCGCGTCGCTGGTGATCTTGCCGGCGAACTCGTCGGGCTCGTTGTCGCCGATGGTCTCGTCGTACTGCATCAGGTAGTTGCCGTGCCAGCCCAGCTCGATGCGGCCGGCGTCGGGCGCCCCGAGGAGGCCCAGATCGAGGATGTAGTCGACGGTGATGTCGACGCCCTGGGTCTCGACCAGCCCGATGTTCTGGGCCGACGCGATCAACTCGTTGACCACCGAGGTGTTGGGGTTGCGGGTGATGCGGGCGCAGTCGTCGCTGCTGCCGTTCTCGTAGCACCGATTGAGGATCGACTGCGGGTCGGGGTTGCTGATCGCGTTTTCGATCTCGATCCGATAGTAGTCGGCCGTCGCCGAGAAACCATCGAGCCACTCGCTGAACTTGGGGGTGAGCACGACGCCGACGTTCATGACGGCGGCGGTCTCGGCGCCCAGCTCGCTGTTGCCGCCGATGTTGGTCCGCATCTGCGTGCCGCCCGCGTTGTTCTGGTTGTAGTCGCCGGGCACCCCTTCCGCTTCGCAGCGCGCCTGTACGTCCGGCGAGAGCCCTTCGGTGGTCGCCCACTCGTTGCACGGGTCGACCAGCGTCTCGTAGCTGTCCGCCGCGCCCCCGTAGAGATCGGTGATGGTCGGCGCCCGGAAGGCGGTGGAGTACACCCCGCGCAGGCGGATGTCGGGGCTGGGGGCGTAGCTCAGCGCGGCCCGGGTGGTCAGGTCGTTGCCGAAGCTGCTGTAGTCGGCGAAGCGCGCGGCGAGGTCGACGGTGAGGTCGTGGGCCCCGGGCATGTCCGAGGCGAGGGGCAGGCTGATCTCGGCGAAGGCCGCGCCGACGGTGTAGTCGCCCTCGGTGAGCCCGATGCCGTTGCCCGCCGAGTCGCCGGCGACGGTCACCGCGCCGGGCATGTTGAAGCCCGCTTCCCGGCGGAACTCGGCGCCGATGGCGCCGCCGAGCGGGCCGGCCCACAGCTCGACGATGTCGCCGGCGAGCGACAGACCGGTGCTGAAGTGGTCGTAGCCGGTCACCTCGACATCGGTGAACCGGATGTAGTCCAGCACGTCGTCCTGGAGCCGGGGCCCGAAGAAGTCACCCACCACACAGCCCCGGTGCGCGTTGGCCGCGCACAGGGCGGGGTCGGCCGCCTCGTAGGCGCGGGCGAGGTTGACCGAGTTGCGGATGACCTGGTTCGACTCGCTGCGGCCGTAGTTGACGAACAGCTCCCAGCGCATGTCCTCGTCGAACAGGGTGCCCTGGAGGCCGCCGACGACCCGGAAGACGTCCGACTCGGTGTCGTAGATCCGGTTGCCGACGTCCTGCATCCGACGGGCCATGATGATGGTGCCGTCGGTGACCGCCGACGCGGCCTGCATGTCGGCCTGCTCGGGCGTCAGCTCGCCGTTGTCGACCGCCTCCTGCAGGCTGCCGCGCACGAGGCCGCGGATCTCGGCTCGGAAGTCGTCGGGTACGTAAGGGTTGCTCCACGGCACCTCGAAGCCGTTGGCGAACGTGGCGGTGCCGCCGAGCCCGAGGGGCTGCGGCGCGAGCTGATTGCGGCTGTCGCGGTTGGTGTAGGTGGTCTCGAGGAACAACTCGGCGTCGTCGCCGAGGTCGTAGTTGGCGGTCGTGGTGAAGGAGAACCGCTCGGTGTCGCCCGTCAGCCACTGCGCGAGGCCATAGTTGTAGCGGTCGTCCCGATCGTACTGTCCGAAGCTGCCGCCGGGCATGAGCGGATCACCCTCGTTGAAGTAGTAGCCGACGTAGGAGAACTCCCGGCCATGGATCGGGGCGGCGCTGCCGATGTTGGCGAAATAGGGGCCGTCCTCTTCGTCCTGATCGAAGAAGGCGATGGGCTTCCGGGCCCAGTCGCGGTCCTTCTGCTCGATGCGGCCCCGGCGCATGTAGGTGAAGTTGGTGGTGATGTTGCCCCGCTCGAAGGTGTGACCCAGGGTCAGCGAGGCCCCCAGCTCTTCGCCGTCGCCGTGGGTGGTGATGCCGCCGAAGAGGTCCACCCGGGCCCCCTCGAAGTCCCGCTTGAGGATGATGTTGACCACCCCGCCGATGGCGTCCGACCCGTAGATCGCCGAGGCCCCGTCGAGCAGCACCTCGACCCGCTCGATCATCGCGACCGGGATGTTGTTGAGGTCGACCGCTTCGCTGACCCCGGTGCCGTTGGTCACGAACCGGCGGCCGTTGACCAGCACCAGCGTGCGCTGGATGCCCAGGTTGCGCAGGTCGACGAACGACAGGCCGTCGCCGCCGTTGTTGTTGTTCTTGTTGATGCCCTGGAGGGTCACGCTGGGCAGCTTGCGCAGCAGCTCGTCGATGGTCGAGACGCCCGCGACGGCGATGTCGTCGGCGTTGATCACCGCGATGTGGCCGAACTCCTCGAGGTTGTCCCGGCCGATGCGGGAGCCGGTCACCAGGATCACCTCGGTGTCGGCGTCGGCGGCCGGGGGCGCCACGGCGGCCTCTTCGGCCTGCTCGGCGGCGTCCTCGGCCTGCTTGGCGGCCTCTTCGGCCTTCTCGGCGGCGGCTTCGGCCTTCTCGGCGGCGGCCTCGGCCTGCTCGGCCGGCGCCTGCGCCGAGCCGGCGAGCGGCCACATCATCGCCAGCGTGCACGTGATCAATCGCGTGGTGTCTTTCACCCACTCCCCTCCGCGTCGGCGGCGATGGCTCTCTCCCCAGAGGGCATCGCCGGGTTGATGGCATCGAATAGCGGAGGGCTTCACCCTGGCGCAAGTCCCTTACCCGGCAGTCGAGGCCCCGCGCGGTCGGCGGGCGACCGTTGAACCGATCGCCCCCGTGCAGTACATCATGCGACATGCACCGACCGCTCTCCATGCCCGTGGCGCTCCTGTTCTTCGCGGCCTGCGGCTCGAGCCCGCCGCCCCGGGCGCAGCCGGTCGCCCCGAGCGACGCGGCCCCCGCCGAGGCGGCCCCCGGTCCCGCTGAGGATGGCCGGATGCAGGCGGCGGGTCCGGCGGGCGATGCCGCCATCGGTGGATCTCCCGATCCGCTGCTGACAGCGCAGGGCGACGCGCTGCGCGATCGGGTGGCGGCGGCCGACGCCGTCGAACTGGCCGCCCGCCTGCCCGACCTGCCGCCGACCTCGGCCGCCGCCGGCTGGGTGGCCCTGCGCCTGGGGCGGCTGGCGGCTCACCGGCGCGACTTCCGCGAGGCGGCCGATCTGCTCAGCCGGGCCACCGCGGCCGGGGGCGCGCCGGCGCAGGCCGCCCGGGAGACGCTCGACCGCCTCGAAGCCCGCGAGCGGGTGGTGCCGGGGCGCATCGGGGTGCTGCTGCCGCTGTCGGGGCCCTACGCGCCCATCGGCAAGGCGGCCCTCACCGCGGCTCGCATGGCGGTCGATGGCCTGAGCGGGATCGAGCTGGTCGTCGGCGACACCGCCGGCGACGCCGACCGGGCGCCGCAGGTGCTCGAAGAGCTGGTCTTCGACAAGCAGGTCGCCGCGGTGCTGGGGCCGGTGGGCGCGATCGAGAGCCACGCCGCCGCCCGGGCCGCCGAGCGGCTCGAGGTCCCGCTGATGGCGCTCAGCTCGCGGGCCGATCTCACCCGCCTGGGCACCTTCGTCTTCCGCCACCGGCTGACCCGGCAGGCCCAGGCCCGGACCATCGCCCGCCACGCGGTCGAGGTGCTGGGGCTCAAGACCTTCGCCATCCTCTACCCCGACACCGACTACGGGCGGGAGATGATGCAGGGCTTCTGGCAGACCGTGGTGCGCCTGGGCGGTGAGATCCGCGGCGCGCAGGGCTACTCGGTGAACGTCAGCGACGTCAACGAGCCGATCAAGAAGCTCGTCGGGCGGCACCACCTCGAGGCCCGCACCGCCGACCCCCACTGGCAGGCGCTCAACCGCAAGTCGAAGGACCGGGCGCTGCACGTGCCGCCGGTGGTCGACTTCGAAGCGCTGTTCATCCCCGACGGTGGCCAGCGGGTGCGGCTCATCCTGCCGTTCCTGGCCTACTGGGACGTCGAGGTGAAGAACGACCCCCAGCTCAGCCCGCTGCAGTTCGCGGCCAAGTACGGGGGGGATACGCCGCAGCTCGTGCAGATCCTCGGCGCCAGCGGCTTCACCGACCCCCGCCTGATCCGCAACCCGCCGCCCCAGGCGCTCAACTCGGTGTTCGTCGACGCCTTCTGGGCCGAGTCGGACGACGCCCGGCCGCTCGTCGACCTGTGGATGGGCGAGTTCGGCCGCCCCCCGCCGGCGCTCGCGGCGCACGCCTACGACGCGACCCGGCTGCTCGCCGACGCGGTCGCCGGCCGCGCCGATCGGGCCGCCGTGCGGCGGGCGCTCCTGCAGAGCCGGGACCGGCGGGGCATCTTCGGCCGGACCCGGGTCGCGGGCGACGGCGAGGTGGAGTTCGACGTGCGGGTGCTGACCCTCGACCCGGCGATGGGCGTGGTGCCCCACCTGCCCGAGCCGGTCGAAGAGGGCGGCTACTTCGACGAGGACCTGCCCCGCAACTGAGCCCCCGTCCGGATGTCGCGCCGCTGGAAGACCCCTGCCTCCAGCCCGGCGTGGGTCGTCGCCGCCACCACCAGCGCCCGGGGCAGCCACGGGGCGTCCGGGTCGTGGCCTTCGACGAGCCGGCGCACCGCCTGCGGCGCGAAGAGCCCGTGCCGGGCCACGACGTCGTCCCTCAGCCAGCGCAGCCAGTCGTCATCCAGCGGGCGCCCGCCGGTGGGGGTGTGCATCGGCTGCTTCGCGCGGCGCCACGGGCGGTCGAGCCACGCCTCGGCCAGCGCGACGAGCGGCGCCTTGGGGCGCGCCGGATCGAGCGGGGCGGCCCGCGCGGCGGCGGTGACCCGGGCGTCGGCCAGCGGGGCCCGATAGGCCAGCCCGCAGGCGGTGGCCAGGGCCCGCTGCAAGTCGACGCACTGCGGCCCCTGGCGCAGTCGCAGGTCGAGCCAGCGCAGGCGGGCGGCCGATCCGCGGCGGTCGTCGGGCAGGGCGCGCACCTCGTCGGCGATGGCCCGGGCCGCGGGGCTCTCGACCCACCGGGGCCCCCGATCGGCGAGCAGCTCGTCGGCGTCGACCCCCAGCCCGCGCACCGCCCGCCACGTGGGCCAGATCGCGGGATCCCAGCGGCGCGGCGGCGCGCGGTGGTAGGCGTGCCCGGCGAACGCCTCGTCGGCCCCGTCCCCGGTGAAGACCGTGCGCACCCCGCGGGCGGCCAGCGCCCGATACAGCGGCAGGAATCCGAACGGGGCCCCGCTGTGGGTCGGCTGGCCCAGCGCGGTGACGACCGCCCGGGGCGAGGTGCCCCGGATGCCGCCCGGGGGCAGGGGGATCACCTCGAACGGCAGCCCCAGGGCGGCGGCGGTCGCGCGGCCCTCGGCGACGGCCCGCCCGGTGGCGAGCGCGAAGGCCCGGGGGCGGCGGCCGGCCCGGGCGAGCGCGGCGGCGACCACCGTCGAGTCGACCCCGCCGCTCAAGGCGATCGCGATCGGGGGCGGGCAGTCGACCAGCGCGCCCCGAACGGCGGCCTCCAGCGCCGGGCCCGGGGTTCCGGCGGGCGCGGGTGGGGGCGGCGGCGCCCGCCACGGCAGGTGCGCGCCGAAGATACAGAGGGTGTCGAGGTCGAATCGTGCTTCCAAAATCGCGGCTTTCGCCCCGTGCCTCGCGTGAAGAAAGTGCGTATCGTAGACGGGCGACGCTCGTCTTTTCAGAGTGCAGAGCACGCGCTCTACATCGGAGACTGCCATGAACCCCGCCCGCCTGTCCGGCATCGCCTGGATGCTCGCCGCCGCCTTCCTCCTCACCGCCGGAGGCCTCGCCGCCTGCGACGTGCCACAGCCCCTCGACCGGGGGCGCCTCGCCATCACCTTCGCCGCCACCTCCGAGCTTCGCCAGGCCCTCGTGGTCGGCGAGGGCGAAGACGCGGTGGACATCAGCCGGCTCGAGCTGCGCGTCCGCGAGATCAAGTTCCTGCCCGACGGCAACGGCGCGGACGCGCCCGACCGGGTCCAGGCCCGGGGCGACTTCGCGATCGACGTGCTCGACCCGGGCGCCGACCGGATCGACGTCGACGTGGATCCCGGCGCGTACAAGAAGGTGGAGTTGAAGATCGCCCGCCCCGACGCGGGCGAGGGCATCGACGGCACCGACGCGGCGCTGTGGCTCGAAGGCACCCGGGGCGGCGTCGCCTTCCGCTTCGTCGATGACGAGATGATGAAGCTGACCTTCCGCGACGTGGAGCTCGAGGTCGCGGCGGGCGAGGTCGAGGACGTGCTCGTCGACCTCGACGTCTCCCGGTGGCTCGACGGGGTCGACCTCGAGGCGCTCGAAGCGAACCCCGACGGCCTCGTCGAGATCACCGCCGACGGGCCCAACGCCCCCGCGCACCGGATCGTCGAGGGCAACGTCACCGACGCGATCCGCGCCGCCCGCCACCCCGGGCGCTGAGAGGACCCATGAGCCGAGCCGACGGCGCGACTTTCACCGGCGCCCTCCCATCTGCCATCATCGGAGAGGCGCTGCGCAGCCTCGGCCCGCGCAGCGCGATGCCGCCGCGGGGGTCGAGCTTGGTCGGGAAAGTCCTCTCGTTGGTCGACCGTATGCGGGGTCACTCCCCGAGCGACGAGGCCGGCGACCGCCCCGACGCGCCGCTGCTCGCCCGGTTCAAGGCCGGCGATCAGGCCGCGTTCGGTCAGATCTACGAGCGCCACTACGGGCGGGTGATGCGGGTGGCGTGGCGCATGCTGGGCAGCGAGGCGCTCGCCGAGGACATCGCGCAGGACGTCTTCGTGCGGGCCTACCACGCCCTGCCCGACTTCGAGGTCCGGGCCCGCCTGAGCACCTGGCTGTATCGGGTGACGGTCAACGCCTGCCTCGACCACCTCAAGTCCGGGCGCCGCAAGTACGAGCGGCAGCCGGAGGACGGCAGCCTCGCCCGCCGGGCCGGTGACCGCCCGGGGCCCGACGCGGCCTACCTCGCCGAAGAGCGGCGGGCGCTGGTGGCCGAGGGGGTCGCCCGCCTGCCCGAGAAGTACCGGATCGTGGTCATCCTGCGGGACATCGAAGAGCGGCCGTACAAAGAGATCCGCGAGATCACCGGCCTGCCGGTGACCACGTTGAAGATGAGGGCGATCCGCGGGCGGGACATGCTCGCCCGGGTCATCGAGCGAATGGTGGAGCCATGAACGACGACGAGCGGTTGGTCTACGGCGAGTGGGACGGGCTCGACGCCCGCGATCAGGCGGCGCTCGACCGGCGGCTGGCAGACGAGCCCGCGCTGCGCGAGGCCCGGGCGCGGGCGACGCAGCTCCGCGCCGATCTACAGGGCCTCGGCCCCCGCGGGTTCGAGCCCCGGGTGCCCCCGCTCGATCTGGAGCGGCTGGCCCGCGCGGCGCCGCCCGCCGCGTCCCACGGCCCGTCTCCGTGGTGGATCGCGGCTGCGGCCGCCGTGGTGGTGGGCGCGGTCGGCGCGTGGTGGGTCGGCGGCGCCGACGACGGCCCGGCGCCCCCGTCGACGGCCTCCGCGCCGATGGCGGCCGCGCCGCCGGTCGAGGCCCCGCCGGTCGAGGCCCCGCCCGCCCCCGAGGCGCCGGAGGACATCACCGTCGGCTTCCGCCTGCGGGCCCCCGACGCCGACGCGGTGCGGGTCGCCGGCGACTTCAACGACTGGAAGCCCGAGTCGCTGGCGATGCAGCGCGGAGCCGATGGCTTGTGGAGCGTACAGGCGGCCTTGCCCCCGGGCCGCTACGCTTATATGTATGTCGTCGACGGCCAATGGATGACCCCTCCCGACGCACGGCGCACGCAGGACGATGGCTTCGGCGCCCGCAATGGGGTGATCGACCTGCTCCGGCCCTCCGACGTCTGATCCCGCTGATCGGCGGCCTCTCACTGCTCGCTGCGCCGGCCGCCGCCCGCTCACCGCTCGACCTCACCCCCTACGCCGGCGTACAGGCGGCCTATGTCGACAACCCGTTCTACGACCCGCTCGACCCGGCCGTGATCGAGGGCCTGGGTCAGCCCGCGACCCGGGGCGACAGCGCGCAGTTCGACGTGCGTGGCGGCGCCCGGGCCGTCTGGCGGGCGCTGCGCGCCGGGCGGCTCGAGGCGACCCTGCGGGGGCGGTGGTCGATCTGGCGGGGCGACGCGATGGCGAGCGGCTGGGACGCCGGCCTCGGCCTGAGCTGGATCCACGAGGTGGGGCAGGGGATCGACCTCTTCTCCGAGACCTCGGCCATCGCCGGCGCGATCGACGCCTTCCCCGACGACGACCTGCGCTGGCTCGAGGGTCGGATCGGCGCCACGCTGCGGCTCGGCGCGCACCGCCTGGAAGGCTCCGCCGGCGCCGCGCTGCGCAGCATGCCCGAGCGGGTCGTCGACCTCGAGACGGGGGCCACCGGGCTCGAAGACCACCTCTTCCGGGGCCGCCTCGCCGCCCGGCTCGTGCCCCGGGCCGACCTCGCCGTCGAGCCGAGCTATACCGTCGACCTCTCGCGCACCGACGTGGGCCCGGTGGAGCACGACACCCACGCGCTCGGCGTGCGCGGCGTCCTGGCGCTGGGGCCGGTCGATCTCGAGGCCGAGGGCGCCGGCTGGCTGAGGGCCTTCGCGCCCCGCAGCGACGGGACCGAGCGGCTCGATCAGGGCGTCGCCGTCGAGGTCGGCGTCGGCCACACCTTGTGGCCCGGCGTGCGGATCACCGGCCGCTATCGCTACGTGCGCTCGACCTCCGACGACCCGTTCGGCCGCTACGCCCAGCAATTCGCCGGCGTCGAGCTGCTCGCCTGGTATGACGGCTGGAGCGCGCCGGTCGAGCTCACCCCGCAGGTGAGCGACGCGGCCCCGGCGCCGGGCGACGCCGGCTGGCGATTCCGGCACCGGGCGCCCGACGCCCGGCAGGTCGCGCTGGTGGGCGACTTCAACGACTGGGCCGTCGACCGCAGCCCGCTGGTCGGCCCCGACGACGACGGGTGGTGGTCGGTGACGATCCCGCTCGAGCCCGGCCGGCACAGCTACATGTTCGTCCTCGACGGCGAGCGCTTCGTGCGGCCCGAGGGCGCGCCCCGGTATGCCGACGACGGGTTCGGGGGCGAGGTGGGGGTCATCTTCGTGATGCCCGAAGCCGACGTTCGGGCCCGCCGATGAGCCATCGAGCGCCGATTTCGAGGGGGGCGGGTCGATTGAGTGTATCTCTCATCCGCTGTCACTCGATTCACAGGCGGAGGCCGATCACCGTGCGTAATATCCCGATCATGCTGCTGATCGCCGCGCTGAGCGGGCCCGCGCTCGCCGAGCCGGTCGATCCCCTCGTCGCCGAGGCGGCGACGTTGGCCGAGGCCGACGCCGTGCCCGCCGAACCCCTGCTCAAGAAGATCGCCGAAGGCCGGGCCAAGGGGGTGCCACCGGCCCGGATCAGACCCGTGGTGCGTCAGCTCCACGCCCGGCTCGTCCGGGGGCGGGCGCTGTGCGGAGCGGATGGCGACGCGCTGTGCGTGGTCGCCGCGGCGGACGCGCTGGCGCTCGGGGCCGGTGCCGACGCGCTCGCCCGCATGGTCGGCGACGCCTCGCTCACCGACCGCACCCGGGCGCTGGTCGCGTTCACCACGCTCGACGCCCGGGGCATGCAGCCGCCGGAGGCCATCGGCGCGGTGAGCCGAGCGCTGTCCGAGGGCCGGCTCGACGACCTGCTCGCCGCGCCCGGCGCCGACCCGTCGGCGCTGCCCGCCCCGCCCGCGGTGGGGCGGGGCGGCGAGCTGCCGGTCACCAACCCGACCCGCGACCGGGACCAGACCGGGGCCGGCAAGGCCTGGGGGCGGGACCAGGCGGGGGTCGGCAACGGCGACAACCCGGGCAACGGCAACGGAATGGGCAACGGCAACGGCCGGGGCAACGGCAACGGAATGGGCAACGGCAACGGTCGGGGCAACGGCAACGGCCGGGGCAACGGCCGGGGCAACGGCAGCGGGAACGGCAACGGGAACGGCAACGGGAACGGCCGGGGCAACGGCAACAACCGCTGAGCCGCTCCAGCGAGCCGGTCAGCCGGCCGGCCGCGCCTCCAGCTTCTCCACCGACCACGCCGCCACCAGCGCCGCCCGCCGTCGGGCCGCGTCCCGGAACGCGTACTGCGCGTCGTGCACCGCCACGAAGTCGGCCGCCCGATAGACCAGCAGGTGCGGGTCGTCGGTCACCGGGATCTTGAGGAGCGCGCTGCTCGACCGGCGGCCGGCGAGGCTGTCGTCGATCTGCGCGGCCGTGCTGGCGAAGATCACATCCGCGAACCGCCGGAACCGCCCCCGATAGCCCGCATGGATCCAGTCGGCCGGCCCCCACGGCGGGGCCGTCGCCCACGGCGGCCGGTCGAGCCCGAAGCGGTCGGTCCCGTGCTGCAACACCCGCGGCAGGTGCCGCCCCTCGGTGATTCGGAACAGCGCCTCGGCCACCGGGAGCGGGCAGCGGCGCTGCGCTTCGGACCAGATCGCAGACAGGCGGGGGACTTGGGTCGACACGCCTCCGAGGTTGCCCCACCCGACGGCTCGGCGCCACCGGCTCGGGATGGATTCACCGCCTGCGATGTGTTTGGATCGGCGGGCCCGCGGGCGACTCGGCGTCGTCCGACGCGGCACGGAAAAGGAGGCACATCGATGTCCGAGGTCCTCGAAGAAAACGAGGTGCTCGCAGAGGCGGTGGTGGTCGAGCTCGTCGACGAGAAGAGCGGCGAGGCGCTCGCCGCCGCCGTCCAGCTCGAGATCGAATACGACGGCCGGCTGTTCGGGCTGCTGATCCCGGTCGACCCCATCGTCAAGGTGCTCAGCTACGATCCGTCGGATGACGACAGCGAGCTCGTCGAGATGGAGCCGGCGGAGTTCGCGGAGGTCGCCGACTTCATCAACGGCAAGCTGGCGAAGTTCAAGTGTTCCATCGAAGTGCACGCCGACGAGTGCATCCTGCTCGGCGAGCCGCCCGAGTCGGTCTACGAAGACCCCGAGAGCCTGGAGGTGGAGACCGAGGCCGGCGACCAGGAGCTGCTGATCCTGTTCGAACTCAAGAAGAAGCGGAAGGTCGGCTTCCTGATCACCATCCCCGCCGAGCCGCCCATGTGGCCCGCCGAGCTGCTCGAGGACGGCAAGGCCCGGCTGCTCGACGAGGGCGACATCGATGAGTCGCTCGACGCGGCCTTCAAGGAGGCCGTCGAGATGATGCTCGAGGCCGACGAGTTCGAGGACGAGCCGCTCTGAGCGGGCCCTGACCGACCCCGACCGGCCGAACGGCCGCTCCCACCCCCACCCACGCGGCGCCGCCCATCCGGGCCGCGCCGCGGCTCTCCGCGCCGCTGTCCATCCTCTCCATGCCCCACCGGTCCGTCGGTCGCTCGCGCGTCGCGCCCACCGGTGCATTCAGGGCGCCGTCGTCGGGGCAGCTCGTCGTAGGGGCAGGTCGTGTCGGGCAGATCATGTCGGGGCAGGGGAGTGAGCGGGCCGCGGACGGGCCTTCGAAAAGTGAAAGGGCCGACACTCGCGTGTCGGCCCTCTCGGCGGGTCGGCGGGAGACGGCGAGTCGCGCCGTCACCGTATTCCACTCTTCGCCCGGCGCTCCGTAGAGCATCGGGCCGCCGCATCGGGCTTTGGCTCCGCGCGCTTCGTCGGCCGGTGGGTGCGAGACCCGATACGCGTCGCGCCTTCATGCCGGGCGCGTCGAGTACCAGCCGTCGTCGTCCCCGCGAGGCATGATCGCCGGGACGCCGCGCTCGGAAGCCACCGCACGTCGCGGCGAGCGTCCTCATTCGTCCGCGCGGCCGGCGAACCGGTCGCGCCTCCGATCGAGACCATCGCCCACGCCCGGGGTCACCCCCGCGCGCCGCGTCGCCGTGTCCGGCGGGCGAACCCGTCGAGCCGCTCCGACCTCGTCGCCCGAGGAGAACCTCTGGCGGCGCGTGGCCGGGTCGGCCTCCGACGGCCGAAGCGCGTCGAAGCCTGGCGTCGCCGCGCCGTCGCTCACCCGAAGGTGGGCGGCAGCACCGGCTGCTGCGGAGTCCGGCCGATCGCCGAAGCGATCCACCGAGCCATCAGCGCGGCGCCGTGACCGGTCGAGCGACCGAAGTCGACGACCCGTCCCGTCGAAGCAACCGTCGCCTGCCTGAGCAGGCGGGATCCCTCCGGCGAGGCACCTTCGGGCTCTTGCCAAGAGCCGGCTCGCGCCGGGCGATGGCATCGAACCCGTCGGTTCGCGCTCGTGGCCGATGGCCCCTGTCGAGTAGACGGCAGGGGCATCGTCTCCGCGGGTCTCCACGAGGTGCGGACCGGGCGATCGTCGCGCCGGGTGGTGTCGACCGGGGGTTCCGCCATCCTCGTCCACGCCGCCGACAGACCCGAAGGGCTGGCTGCGTCGCGGGCGGGGACGTAATCGGCGGTCACCGAATCGACCTCACACCTGCGCGGGGTCGCGCCTGTCCGCGTCCTCACCGCCGTGGTCGCCCACGCCGGTCGGAGAGACGGACGTCGAAGGTCATCCGGGTGCGCGCCGGTGGCATCGGCATCGGATGACTCCGATGGTCCGATGTCGCCGGCTCCGGCCGCCCATCGCAATCCGGCGGATGCCATCGACCGTAGTCCAAGGCGTCCGTTCGGACAACGCTGCGCTCACCGCATCGCCGATGGACGAGCCATCTGCGGCGCGGCGCCGGGTGCATCACACCACCCGCTGCGAGCGATCGACAGGCCCCACCATCGGGGCACCCTCAACGGGCATCGCGTCGTAGCGTGTGGTCTGTCGGCTCGCGCCCTCCCGACCGTCGCCTGCGCCCCCCGAAGGTGACACATGAGCCGGTCGTTCCTCGATTCGCCGTCACCGACCCGCGTAAGCGGGCGATGGGTCGGCTCTTCGTCGGAGAGTCGGTCGCGAGTCGCCGGGTGTCTCCCTCGACCCACGATGAGACTATGCTTCCATCCGCCCGCGATCAAACACTTTTTTTGCGCACAGCCTGTGGACAAGTCCCTGAAACCGAGGCTCGGCGGGGGCGCCAGCGGGGGACAGGTTTTTTTGCGCGGGGGGGTCGGACGGGTGACGCGCTCGTGTCACGGCCCCGCCGGCGCCTCCGCGTCGGCCGCGAGGATCTCGACCGCCGAGCCCCGGATCTCGATGGCCGCCGGCCGCCCGCCGTAGTGCGCCGACAGGCCGACGTCGACCCGCCACACCCGGCCGCCGCAGGCCGCGTTCGGCCCCTCGCGCTGCACCGTGTGCCCCACCACCAGCCGGGCGGCGCCGGTCGCCGCCAGCACCCCGTCGAGCAGCGCGCAGTCCGCCCCGTCGGGGTCCTTCGAGTAGTGTCGGCTCCAGACCGGGCTGTCCTCGCCCTTCATGTAAGGCGGGCGCTCGGGCGCCCGGGCGGCGATCCAGTCCGAGACCTCGCGGTTGATGCGGGCCAGCCCGATCTCGACGTGCGTCGGCAGCACGCCGCCGTGGGCGAAGAGCGTGTCGCCGACCCGGGCGATGACCGGGCGCCGGGCGAGGATCTCGGCGTAGGGCCCGCCGGGCAGGAAGGCCACCAGCCGCCCCCGCATGCCGGGGGGCACCTTCGCCAGCCGGGGGTCGTCGTCCGGCCGGGTGCCCGTCTTCGCGTCGGCGAAGCTCTTGAAGTCGGCGAATCCGCCCGGGGTGACGTAGCGCAGGTCGCCCCGCACGTTCATCAGCTCGTGGTTGCCGTTGAGCACGACCACCCGCCCGCCGACCTTCTGCGCCTCGCCCTTCAGGCGCTCGAGCAGGTCGATGATCGCCCGCTCGCCGTCGCCCCGATCGAGCTGGTCGCCGGTCTGCACCAGCACCGCGCGGCCCCCGATCCACGCATCGGCGGTGTCGATCAGCCCGGCGAGGCGCAGGACGGCCCGGGTCGCGTCGAGGTCGCCGTGCAGATCACCCACGGCGACCACCCGCTCGGCGGCGGGCAGAGTCCAGGGGTCGACCCGCGGCGGATCGGCCGGCGCGGCGCGCTCGGCGCAGGCCGCGCCGGCGGTGACGGTGACGAGCAGGAGGGTCAGGGCGCGCAGTGTCATGGTGAACCTCACAGCAAGATGCCATCCCACGGCTGCCAGGTGCTCGACAGCGTGGTGTCGGGGTGGAAGACGAGCTCGTGCACCACCGGCTGCGCCCGCCGCTCGGCGTCGCGCTGCACGTCGGCCAGATCGGCGCCCTCGAAGCACACCCGCATCGGCCCCCGGGGCCCGGCGAAGCGATAGACCTCGACGTAGTAGTAATAGCCGAGGACCTGGCGCACGAAGGTGAAGCGATCGTGCCCCGGGGCGCCGTCCGATGGGTGGATGGCCTCCAGGATGGGGCGCATCGACGCCCGGTGACGATCGCTGTAGCGGGTGATGTGATTGCGCTGCACGGTGGCCGGATCGTAGCGCATGAGCTGGCGGAAGATGACATCCTCGACGCCCCACGCCGCGGCCTGCTCGAGGTAGCGCAGGCAGCCGTCGAGGTCGTCGATCCGCCCGGTCAGCAGCGCGCACGACAGCCGGACCCGCACCCCCGCGTCGGCGCAGCGCCGGGCGACCTCGGCCAGCCCGGCGTCGGGGATGGGCCCGTCGACGCCCATGATGCGCTGGTTGATCGCGAAGTCGGGGTGCGCCCGGCTGATGTTGAGGTGCTCCAGGCCCGCGGCGAGCACCCGGTCGAGCACGTCGCCCCCGCCCGGCAGGGGGCGCAGCAGGCCGCTGGCGTTGGTGGTCATCGTGCGCTTGCGCGCGCCCCGCCGGGCGAGCAGATCCACGATGCCCGGCAGGCGGGGGTCGATGCTCGGCTCGCCGCCGGTGATCGAGACCGACGGATCCACCGGGGTCACCGCGTCGAGGGCCGCCTCGAGGCGGGCGAAGTAGCGCCCGTCGTCGGGCTCGACCCGCCGCTGGTCGAGCAGCTCGAGCCCACGGCTCAGCGGGCGCAGCTCCTCGACGCAGAACGGGCAGCGGGCGTTGCACGTCTGGGCGCTGTACACCGAGAAGTTGGCGTTGCGGTACACCCGGTGGGTGCGATCGCCGATGCGCACCGGCACCGTGCCGGCCCCGGTCGCGGTGCGATCCAGATCGAAGGCGCCCCGGGGGTCGGCGCGCCACCCGGGCTCGAAGGGGCGCGGCGGGCTCATGGCAGGCGCCCCATCGCTTCGCTGCGGCCGATCAAGTCGGTGCCCCAGTCGGCGCCGTCGGGGTTGATCAGCGCGAAGTCGGTGCCCGCCAGGAAGGGCCGCTCGAGGCTCTCGTCGCCCGCCGCCTTGCCATAGCGTTGCAGCCAGAAGTCATTGGTGTATGGCATCAGGCCCGCGTCGGCCACCGCCGCCCGGACCCAGGCGTCGGCGTCCTCTGCCGCCGGCCGGCGGCGCAGGTTGATCACCAGATCGACGCCCGGAGTGGCTGCGGTGGCATCGGCCAGCGCCCGGATGCCATCCAGATGGGTCGGGTCGCGCTCGATCAGGTGGTGGTTGACCGAGACCTTCACCGTGAGCGGCCGGGGCCAGCGCTCGAGCCAGCGGGCCAGCGCCGCCGGCCGCCGGGGCAGCCGCACGCCGTTGGTGCACAGCACGTAGCGTCGGCAGCGCCCGGTCGCCTCGGCCAGCGCGACGAGGTCGAGCAGCCGGGGGTGCAGCGTCGGCTCGCCGCCCTCCAACTGGAGTTCGAAGGGGCCTTCGGCGGGCAGGGCGCCGCGGAACGCGGCCTCGTCGATCCAGGTCGACCGCTCGGGGCCGCTGTGGGTGCTGCACCAGGGGCACGCCCGGTTGCAGGCGTTGGTCAGCGCCACGTAGATCCGGCGGGGGCGGCCGGCGACCGGCGCGTCGTGGTTGCCGGCGGCGCGGGCGTCGAGCACGGCGCCGAGCGGCACGAACGGCGTCGGCTTGACCCCCGGCGCCCGCAGCGGCCGCTCGACCCGATGAGCCGCGAGGGTCATCCGCGCGCCGGCCAGGGCCGACAGGCGGTTGGCCAGCGCCTCGACCTCATCCGGGATCAGGGCCCGCGGGGCGAGGTACTCCAGGCGCGCCCGGTCGGGGGCGGTCTGGCTCACCCGGTACTGGCGCAGCGGCAGGCGGGCGAGGCTCGGGGCCAGCCCGGCGGGGTCGAACGGCCCGTCGGGGCCGGCGAAGCGCTGGGCCACCCGGCCGGTGAAGCCCGCGATGGCCGGCGCTCGCAGCGGCCCGCCGGGGGCGTCGACCACCCGCCCCAGGTCGCCGATCGCGTAGCGGATCAACGGCATCAGCGGGTTGCGCAGATCGGTCACCAGCAGCGTCGCCGCGCCGTCGGGCAGGCGGTGCGTCTCGACGAAGACGTAGGGGGTCAGCACCCGCCAGCGGCCGTCGGGATCGGCCAGCGCCATCGGGCCCAGCTCCTGCGCCGAGTAGTACTCGACCACCGGGCAGCCCAGGTGCCGCCGCAGATCGGAGGCGAGGGCCGGAGGCATCGCGAACGCGCTCGACAGCACGAGGCCCGGCGGGCGGGGCAGGTCGACGTCGAGCAGCGCCGCCAGCGAGTCGGGGTCGCCGGTGATCACCGCCGGGGCGAGGCGGCGCAGGGCCCGGCGCCAGCCGGGGGCGATGACCGTGAGCTTGCGGAACCGGGTGCCGTGGAACAGCGGCATCCAGGCGCCGTAGGCCGGGGAGTGCCCCAGGGCGTCGAGCAGGGCGATGCCCCCGCCGCCGGGGCGCGGTCGGCGGGGCGCGCGGTGCAGGGCCAGCGCCAGATCGACCATCGGCAGGAAGCTGTGATAGGCCGCCGCGCTCATGAGGTAGCGCACCGGCTCGCCGGTGCTGCCGCTCGTAAGGCCTTCGTAGGCGTCGTCCAGCGTCGCCCGGTCGACGCCCACCGCCCGCATCGCCCGGCCGTGGGCCTGCACGTCAGCCCGGGTCGTGATCGGCAGGCGGCCCCAGATCGCCGGGTCGTCCAGCCGGTGGCGCCCGACCCCCAGCGCGGCGAGGCGGGCCTGCCAGAAGGGCACCCGATCCCAGGCGTGGCGCAGCAGCGCGCCCCGGTCGGGGGCGTGGGGCCGGCGGCGCAGCTCGAACAGCGCCCGCCGCCAGCCGCGCAGCGTCGGAGCCAGCGCCCGGAGCTGATGCAGGTAGCGGGTGCGGACCTGGGGCGCGTAGGGGTCCGGCAGGCGGCTCATTCCCGGCGCCCCGAGGCGTAGGCCCGCGCCGCCTCCGCCCGCCGCTTGCGCTCGGCGGCCAGGACCTCGTCGGCGGCGGCTTCGGCCCGGCGCATGACCTCCAGCGCCCGCTCGTCGGCCCGGATGCGGCGCCAGTCGAGCCGGACCAGCGCCGCGGCCGAGATCAGCGGCGGTTCGACCCCGTCGGCCGCGACCGGGCAGCCGACGAACCACGCCCAGCGGCGCAGGAGCTCGGCCCGGCGGTCGGCCTCGGCGCTCAGCAGCGGCGGGTCGAGCGACGGCCCCAGCGCCTCGACGAAGGTGATCCAGGTGGCCCCGAACGCCCGCCGAGAGGGGACCTCGACCCCCAGCGCGGCGTCGGCCAGGGCGGTGATGCGGCCCATGCCGTGGGCCAGCGAGGCGCGCAGCGGCGGCTCGAGGATCGCCGGACCGATCCAATCGGCGAGCGCCCGCCCGGCCGGGGTGAGGCCGTCGATGATCGAGGCCCCGTCGGCGATCGCCAGATCGGTTAGGGCGCTCGCCGTCAGCGGGCGGTCCCGGGGGCCGGCCAGGCGCCGCAGCGCCGCCGGCAGATCGAGCGGCGGCCCCGGCTCGCCGTCGTCCAGGCCGGCCAGCCGGGGGAAGTGCGCGATGCGGCCGGCGAGGCGATCGGCCAGCCGGTGGGGGCCGACCTCGGGCCCCTCGACGAGCCCTCGACGGGTCAGCCGCTGCACCGCGCCGCTCACCGCGCGCAGGCCGCCCTTCATGCTCTTCGGGCGGGGGGAGGCCGCGACGAAGGCCGCCAGATCGGTGCGCGAGAGGGGCCCGTAGATCGCCAGCGCCCGGATCAGCAGCGCCTCGAGCGGGTCGCCGATCATCAAGCCGACCTCGGCCAGCCCCGCGTCCGCCGGGCGGGCCGGTTGCAGGCGGGTGAGCAGCCGATCGAGGGCGTCGCCGATCCTCACAGCGGGCCGCCCGCGGCGACTTTGGCCAACGCCGCCCGGCGGGCCTCGGCGACGGCGCGCTCGTCTTCGAGGCGCTGTTCCTCGGCCCGTATGCGGGCGTAGTCCAGCCGCTCCAGCACCCGGGTCGCGCGATCGGGCGGCTCGGGTGCGTCGGCGACCCGCAGCGGCGCGTCGATCTGGGCCGCCCACCGCCGCAGCAGCTCCTCCTGGCGCAAAGGGTGGGCCCGGACGACCGCCGGCGGCAGCCGCTCGGCCAGGGCCGCGGCCGCGTCGACGAAGGCCGCCGGACCCCGGCCCCCGGCGGCGGCCCGCATCGAGGGCACCTCGCGGGCGGTGGCCACCAGCAGGCCCAGCAGGCCCCGGGCCTCGGGGCCCAGCGCGCCGAACGGCAGGACCAGATCGAGCGGATCGGGCTCGACCTCGGGGTGCAGATCCCGGTAGAGGTCGGCGTGCCACGCGAGCAGCAGCCGATCGGGGGCCGGCGGTCGGGCCGCGACGAGGGCCAGCGCCGCCCGGGCGGCGTCGAGGTCGAGCGGAGGGGATCGGTCGGACATCGGCCGCCAGGATAGCCGGTTCGGGGGCCGCTCCACGAGGGGGCCGGGCCCGATCGGGGCGGCGGGTGAAGCCGAATTCCGACCAGATGCATCGGAATATCGCCGCGCATCGGCTGGGGACGATCGCCGGCGAGCGGTTCGAATGCGGCGGCGCTCTATGATTTCACTTTTGATTCCAGTGCGATGCGTGTCGTGTGCAGCCGGGCTTGCAACCATCGGCGGCTTCGCCTCAAATACGCATCGATTCGGTAGGAGTTCAGCGATGGCCCAGTACGTCATCACCGCGAACCGCGTCCTCGACGGGGCGGTCGTCTACGTCGCCGACGGGCGGCGCTGGACGACCCGGCTGGTCGAGGCCCGGCCCTTCGCCGCTCGGAAGGCGGGCGACGACGACCTCGCCTGGGCCCGGACCCGGGAGGCGTTCGCCTGCGATCCGCACCTGATCAAGGTCGCCCTCGGCGACGCCGGCCCGGTCGCGCTGGACACCAAGCAGCGCATCCGGGCCGCCGGCCCCGAGGTGATGCTGGCCGCGCTCGGCTTCCTCGACGCCCGCCCCGACGCCCGCCACATCCACAAGGCCGAGCTGCCCGACGATACCCCGCCGGCCGAGGCCGTGCCCGAGGCGCCCCCGCCCGCCGATCAGAGAGTCTGAGATGTACCGCTACGACGCCCACGATCAGCGCATGGTCGAGCAGCGCGCCGCCCAGTTCCGCTCGCAGGTGCTGCGCCGGCTGGCCGGCGACATCACCGAGGACGAGTTCAAGCCGCTGCGCCTGCAGAACGGCCTGTACATGCAGCTCCACGCCTACATGCTGCGGGTCGCGGTGCCCTACGGCCTGCTCTCGGCGGCCCAGATGCGGCAGCTCGCCCACATCGCCCGCACCTGGGACAAGGGCTACGGCCACTTCACCACCCGCCAGAACATCCAGTTCAACTGGCCCGATCTGAAGGACGTGCCGGCCATCCTCGACGCCCTGGCCGAGGTGCAGATGCACGCCATCCAGACCAGCGGCAACTGCGTGCGCAACGTCACCAGCGACCCGTTCGCCGGGGTCGCCCCCGACGAGGTCGCCGACCCCCGGCCGTACTGCGAGATGCTGCGGCAGTGGTCGACCTTCCACCCCGAGTTCGCCGCGCTGCCCCGCAAGTTCAAGATCGCGGTGACCGGCGCGAAGGCCGATCGGGCGGCGGTGGCCTACCACGACATCGGCCTGCGCATCGTCGAGGCGCCCGACGGCGGGCGGGCGATCCAGGTGCTGGTGGGCGGCGGCATGGGGCGCACGCCGATGATCGGCAAGGTCATCCGCGAGCATCTGCCCGAGGCCGATCTGCTGACCTACGTCGAGGCGATCCTGCGCGTCTACAACCGCTTCGGGCGCCGGGACAACAAGTACAAGGCCCGCATCAAGATCCTCGTCGACGCGATGGGCGCCGAGGCGTTCGGCGCGGCGGTCGAAGAAGAGTGGGCCCTGATCGCCGACTCGGGGCTGAAGCTCGACGCCGACGAGCTGGGCCGGGTGAGGGCGCACTTCGCGCCGCCGCCGTACGCCGCGCTCGACGATGACCCGGCGGCGCTCGAGGCGCCGACGCTGATGGATCCCGAGTTCAAGCGGTGGGTCGAGGGCAACGTCTTCCCCCACCGGCAGCCGGGCTATCGCATCGTGGTGCTGTCGCTCAAGAACGGCGAGCTGCCGCCGGGGGACGCGACCCACACCCAGATGGACGCGGTGGCCGACATCGCCGAGGACTTCAGCTTCGGGCGGGTCGTGGTGACCCATCGCCAGAACCTGGTGCTGCCCGACGTCGAGCAGCGCCGGCTGCACGGGCTGTGGCGCAAGCTGCGGGCGCTGGGCTTCGCGACCCCCAACGTCGAGAAGGTCACCGACGTGATCTGCTGCCCGGGGCTGGACTATTGCAGCCTGGCCAACGCCCGGTCGATCCCGGTGGCCCAGGACATCAGCCGGCGCATGGCCGACCTCGAGGCGCTGTTCGACCTCGGCGACATCCACCTCAACATCTCGGGCTGCATCAACGCCTGCGGTCACCACCACGTCGGCCACATCGGCATCCTCGGCATCAACAAGAGCGGCGAGGAGTATTACCAGCTCATGATCGGCGGCTCGAACGCCGACGACGCCTCGCTGGGGCAGGTGGTCGGGCGATCCTTCGCCCGGGAGGACATCGTCGACGCCGTCGAGACGGTGCTGCGGACCTACGTCGAGCGGCGGACCGACGCCGAGCGCTTCCTCGACACCGCCCGTCGCATCGGCCTCGACCCGTTCAAGGAGGCGCTCTATGGCGACGCCTGATCCGCAGCGGGAGCTCATCCGGGCCCCGGCCGGCGGGGCCCCCCGGGTCGTGCAGGACGCCTGCGCCCACCTCGGCGACGACGACGCGATGCCGCTCGCCGGGCCGGTCACCGTGAGCTGGAGCCGCTGGCGCGCCGAGCGCCAGGCGCTGGCGGCCCGGGGCGAGGTCGGGGTGCGCCTGCCCAACGACCTCGAGCCGGGCGAGGTGGCCCCGCTGCTCGACGGCGCGGCGCGGGTGACCATCGACTTCCCGAACTTCAAGGACGGGCGGGGCTACTCGCTGGCCCGGCTGCTGCGCGAGCGCCACGGCTACGCTGGCGAGCTGCGGGCGGTGGGCGACGTGCTGCGGGATCAGCTCCGGGCCATGCGGCGCTGTGGCTTCGACGCGTTCGAGATGAAGCCGGGCAAGGATCCCCACGACGGGCTGGCGGCCTTCACCGAGTTCGACGAGTCCTATCAGCCGGCGGCCGACGAGGCGCTGCCCCTCTGGCGCCGGGTGAGCCGGGGCTGAGCATCACGACATGAGCCCGGTGTGCGCGGGCGGAGCATGACCGTCGCGGGTGTCCCGGGCGGCTCATCGGGGAGGGGGAGTCCCATGCTGCTGTCCTCGATCGATGTTCGGCGGTGCGCCGGGGCGCTCGGCGCCGAGATCACCGGCCTCGACCTGAGCGCGCCCACCGACGGGACCATCGCCGCGCTCGAGGCGCTGCTCGCCGAGCATCAGGTGCTCTTCTTCCGCGACCAGCGGCTCGACCCGGCCCGGCAGGCGGCCCTGGGGCGGCGCTTCGGCGCGCTCCAGATCCACCCGGCCTACCCCCACCCGCCGGAGTCGGACGCGGTGGCCATCCTGGAGCACACCGCCGAGAAGCCCTCGCTCATCGAGGAGTGGCACACCGACATGACCTTCGGGCCCAGGCCGCCGCTGGGATCGATCCTGCAAGCCTACGTGGTGCCCGAGGTGGGGGGCGATACGCTCTTCGCCAGCATGACCGCGGCCTACGCCGGCCTGTCGGATGGCATGAAGCGCTACCTCGAGCCGCTCGAGGCGGTGCACAGCTTCGCCCACGGCTTCCGCCACAGCCTCGCCCGGCCCGAGGGGCACACGCTGCATCAGGCCGTGCGGGACAACCCGCCGACGACCCACCCGGTCATCCGGGTGCACCCGGTCAGCGGCGCGCGGTGCATCTTCGTCAACCCGCTGTTCACGACCCACATCGTGGGGGTACCCGAGGCCGAGAGCCGGGCCATCCTGCGCTTCTTGTGGGCCCACGCGGTCTCGCCGGAGTACACGGTGCGCTTCGCCTGGAGCCCGCGGGCGATCGCCTTCTGGGACAACCGGGCCACACAGCATCGGCCGGTCAACGACCATGGTCGCCAGCATCGGCTGATGCATCGGGTGACCATCGACGGTGACCGGCCGGTGGGGGTGTCGGCGCAGTAGCGCGGTGGGGCAGGGCGCGCGGCGTCAGAGCTTCACCGCGATGTCCACCCGACGCTCGAGCGGCCAGTGGTCGGGATCGGCCCGGGCGGCCCGCTCGCCGCGGGCCTCCACCGCGATGCGCTCGTCGGCCACGCCCTCGGCCCGCAACAGGCGGGCGACCTGCCGGGCCCGGCGCTCGGCGAGCTTGGCGTTGTATTCGCCGTCGCCCCACGGATCGGTGTGCCCGATGAGGACCACCTCGGCCGCCTGCAACGGGCCCTCGCCCAGGCACTCGCCCAGCCGGCGGATGTGAGCGGTTGCCTCGGGGGTCGGCTCGACGCTGTCGAAGCGGAACATGGGGGTCGGCATCGCCACCGGCCCGCAGCGCTCGATGACGAGGGGGTCGATGTTCAGCTCGACCAGCGTCAGCGCCGCCTCGTCGGGCGGCTCGATCGCCTCCCGCTCGGGCGGGGGCATCTCCTCGTGCTGCACCGGCGGCTGCATCTCGCTGAGGCCGGTGCGCGGCAACTCCTGATCGGTGTCGGGCTTGGGGGTGGCCGCGGTGCACGCGCTCAGGGCGAGGGCCGCCGCGGCGAGCGCGAGCCCGGTCGGGCGGGGTCGGAGGTCGTGGGTCATGGGTGTCTCCTTTCGAGATCGGTGACGAGATGGGGTGGAACGGCGCGCTCAGTAGCGCATCACCGCTTCGAAGGTGCGGTCGCCGGGCAGCATGGGCTGATCGACCTCGAACACCCGGCCGCCCTTGATCCACGTCTCCCGGGCCAGGGTCTCGATGCGCGCCGGATCGGCGTCGATCGCGTCGGTCAGGTACAGCGCCTCGACCCGCCCCGCGCGGGCAGCGTCGATCGCGTCGTCCAGATCGTGAGTCGCCTTGCCCTTGCTCTCGAGCCCCTCGATCGCGCCGAGGTGTCTCATGCGCCGGGCCCGGATGACCGGCTCGGCGACGGCCCAGCTCTTCTCGTGCAGGTCATCGGCCTCGAAGCGGCCCGGCGCGCCGTGGATCCAATCGGCGCACAGCCGGTTCCAGTCGCAGACCTTGCGGAAGAGGCCCACGTTGTTCTCGGTGCCGGCCAGCACCACCGGGGCGTCGGGATCCATCGCCGCGGGCAGAGTGCGGGCGACCCAGGCGGCGTACTTGCGCAGCTCGCCGTCCTCTTTGGTCTCGCCGGCGCCCTGGCCGTGGAAGACCGCCGCCTGCCCCGGGCCGTTGCCGCTGTGATGCTGGACGTGCGGGCCGCTCAGGCGGTGTCCCACCACGTCGGCGAGGCAGGTGGGGGTGTCTTCGGGCAGGATGACCGGCCGCAGCTCGTAGCGGGTGCCGACGTACAGGTTCACCGTCTCCTGGCCGAACTCGACGACGTGGAACCGCCCGTCGAAGTCGACGAGGGGCAGGACCGGCCGCACGACGAAGGCCGGCCCGATGTGGGCCGAGGTCTCGACCGGCACCGGCAGGGCGTGGGCCGAGGTGCGCTCCCGGCCGCGGTAGACCGCCAGGCCGTGATCCTGGTGCTGCCAGAACTCGTGGTCGTCCCGCATCCGGATCAGGGGCGCGAGCAGCGCTGATCGGGTCGACTCGTCGATGTCGTCCCGCTCGGCGAGGCGCCGCTCGACCTCGCGCACGAGGTTGCCGAAGCGGATGGGGTTCTGCTGCACTTCCCGCCCCGCGCGCACCGTGGGCAGGTACAGCGAGATCGCCGGGCCCTGCGTATCGGTCATCAGCGCGTCGAGGTCCTCTCTACGGATCGGCTTCATCGGAACTCCAGGTCGGTGGTGTCATGCCGGATGGCTCCCTGACACTCAATGCAGAGGGCATGCCGTGTCGGATCCGGGCCGGATCCGGGGCCGTGGGCGCGGTCGAGCGAAGGGTGGACGGGGCAGAACGCCTCGATGCGCCTGCCTTCGGGGCGATTCCCCCCTGTCATCGGGCGAGCCGACGGCCCCGGGCGCTCGATCGGGGGTGGCATATGACATGCAGTCCACAGCCGACGACGCGAACCCACGACCCGACCGACCAGGAGCGATCATGACCGCAGCCATCACCGCCACTTTCAGCAGTTCGACCCACGCCGAGGCCGCGCTCGAGGCGCTCTACGATGCCGGGTTCATCGACGGGGCGGGCGTGTGGAGCAGCCGCGAGCCGCAGCCCACCATCGAGGTGCGGGGGTCGATCGCGACGGTCGAGACGGCCACCGCCATCATCCAGGACCACCGCCCGATGAGCCTCGAGGAGGCGTGCCAGTCGATGCCCCTGCGGGGGTACGAGGTCGGATCTTCGGCCCACACCCAGAACAAGAAGACCGCCGCGGAGCAATGGCGCGCCCGACGGGCGGAGGCGGCCAGCGACCCCCAGGCGTGGGCCGAGGCGCGCCGCGCGGTGCGCTTCGGCGGCCAGCGCCCCGGGCGGGATGGGTTCGGCGGCCAGACCGGCACCCGCCTCGGCAGCTCGATGCGCGATCGCTACGTCGCCGTCCGCGACGACCAGGGGCCGCGCACGCTCACCAATGGGGGCGACGCCGACTGACGGCCCTCGGACCCACCCCGCTCAGTCCAGCTCGATGCACGCGATGCGGGCCCCGCCCTCGCCGTAATCGTGGATGACCATCGAGGTGCCCTCGGGGCGGACCAGCACCGGCAGGGTCGCCGACTGCAACCCGTCACCGCTGGCGTCGGTCTCGATGTCCAACCACAGCTCGTTCGTCTCGACCGCGCCCTCGATCCCGGGGTCGATCTTGTAGTGCCCGCCACCGGCCTGCACCGCGCAGCTGTACGTGTGCAGGTGCACCGGATAGCGCTGCCCGGGGCGCGCGCCCTGGATCCCGATCAGCCCCTGCGTCGTGCCGTCGAGGCGCCGGATGAGCTGCCCTTCGCCCATCAGCCCGCCATAGCCCTGCTCGACCCCCGCCGGCAACAACACCGAGCGGCCCCGGGTCTCGAGGGGCCCGAAGTCCCGCCGCACCAGCGTGGCGCAGCCCACCTTGGGCGCCGCGCCGCCCGCCTGCCGATGGATCACGATCGACTGAGCCGACGCCCGGGCGGCGTGCGGGCTGTCGAGCACCGCGGTGGCCCGCCCGTCGGGGCCGGGGGTCACCGCGGGCCACAGCTCGTTCTCGGCGAGCGTCTCGGCGATGGTGGGGTCGATCTTGTAGTGCCCGCCGGCGTCGGCGACGTGGCACGGCAGCGCGTGCACGTGGGCCCCGTAGCCCTGGTCGGGGCGCAGGCCGCTGACGTCGAGCTCGATCCGGGTGCCGCCGGGCGTCACCTCGATCGTGGCGCTGCCCCCGATGGTGCCGTCGGCGACCGAGGCCGACGCGAACGGGGCGAAGCCGCCGGTGGCGCTCCAGGTGTCGGATCCGGGCGCCTGCAGATCGGCGCAGGCCATCTCGGCAGAGTTGGCCATCGGATCGTGGATCACCACCGACTGCGCGTCCCCCCGGGCGGCGTGGGGGGTCGCGACCGCGCCCCGCCCGACGCCGTATTCGTCGGCCACGAGCACCGGCCAGATCTCGTTGTCGGCCGAGACCCCGTCCACGGTCGGATCGAGCTTGTAGTGCGGCCCGCCGAGGGAGATGGCGCAGGGGAAGGCGTGCACGTGGGCCCCGTACTCGACCCCCGGGGCGAGCCCGTCGACGTAGAGCTGGACCTCGGTGGTGCCGTCGCCCCGGCGCACGAGCTGCGCTCGACCGCCGATGCCGACGTAGTCGCCGAAGCCCGCGAAGCGGCCGGCGAGCAGGGCGTCGATCGGTCGATCGGCGAGCGGGGGAGGCTCGATGGTGTAGCCGGCCGGGGGCTCGGGCGGGGGATCTTCGGCGCCGTCACAGGCGAGGGCGCCGAGGGCGCAGGCGAGGCACAGCGGCAGTTTCAGGGCCCGTCCGATCATCACGGCCTCCTCACGGTGATCGTTTGTAGCACGGACGGGGGGTCGGGGGATCCCCTCGGCGGGGCCCGGGGGCGCGACGGGCCGGGCTTCAGCGGCCGGGGATGCCCCCGGTGACGGCCGCCGCGGGCAGGTCGCCCCGGGTCCACAGGGTGCGCTCGACGAAGACATCGAACCACCGCTCGAGGCGGGCCTGCACCGCCGGGCCCTCGAGCGCGCCCAGGGCTCGGGCGATGGCCTCGAAGGTGGCGATGCGGTCGGGGTCGGGGTGGCTGCGCAGCCGATAGCGGGAGGGCGGCCCCGGCGGCAGGCGCACCTTGGCCGCGTCGCGCAGGGCCGGCACCCGCTGCACCAGCTTGCGGGCCTGGCGCCAGTTGCCGTCGGGCACCAGCAGGGTCACCGGGCGGGGGTCGGCCGGCGCGGGCGCCAGGACCGGGGCCCCGGGCAGGGGATAGAGCAGGCACACCCGGCGGGCGGGGTCGACCAGCCCCTCGGGGTCGAGCGGCGCGCCCGGCCGCCCCCGCACCCGCAGCTCGGCCCCCCGGAGCGTCAGCGGCGCGAGCCGGCCGGAGTTGCTGCTGCGCCCGCTCTCGGCGACGTGCTGCACGATGATGACCCGGGTTCGCACCGGCAGCGGCGTGACCAGCGGACACATGCACAGCGCGGTGTGCAGCGCGCAGGCCGGGCAGCGGGGCAGGGTGGGGGTCGAGCGGGCCACGGCGGGCAGGTAGCAAGTCGCCCGCGGCCGGCGCAAGGGCGATCGCGGGGGCGCGGGTCAGGGCGCGACGAGCGCGTCGACCGCCGGACGCAGCAGGCTGCCGGGGGCCCGGGCGCGGAAGGCGTCGGCCGCGCGGCGGGCTTCGGCCGGGCGATCGGCGGCCAGCAGCCAGCGGATGCGCAGCAGGGCCCGCTCGTCGGCCAGCCGGCCGGCGGGGAAGCGGCGGCGGTGGGCGTCGAGCGCGCGCCGGGCGGCAGGCAGATCGGCGGCTTCGAGCCCGTGCAGCGCGTCGAGCAAAAGGCCGCGTTCGGCGGCGAGCGCGGTGTCCGCGGTGGGCGCGTCGGCTCGGGGGTCGGGGGCTGGGGCCGGCGCTGGAGCCGGGGCCGGGGTCGGAGGGGGATCGATCACAGCGGGGCGCGCCGCGGCGGCCGGCGCCGGGGCCGGCGCGCGCTCGCGGATCGAGCGGGTGGTCGGCCTGCGCCGGGAGGGGCGGGGCTCGGCGTGAGACCGTGGGGTCCGGGCCGGCCGGGGTGGCTGCTCGTCCGATTCGAGGGCCCCCCGCAGATCCCCGGGATCCGAGCCGCCGACCGGCGCGGTCGACGACGCCGACCCACGCGCCGGCGCCGTGGGGGCCAGTGTCGGGGGCCCTTCGTCCGCCTGCGACGGCGGGTCGATCCGGGCCTCGGCCTGCGCCGCGGGCGGCGCCTCGTCTACTCCGCTCAGGCCCAGCCAGATCCCGCCGGCCAGCCCCACCGCCAGCAGCCCGGCCAGGGCCACCGCCCACGCCGATCCGCCGGTCGCCACCGCCACGCTCGCGGTCCCCGCGGCGCCCGCCGACGCCCCCGCGCCGGTGGACGCCGCGCCGGTGGACGCCGTCCCGCTGGATGTCGCCGGGGCCCCCGCGCTCAGCGGGTCGCCGGTGGGCGTCGGGGCCGCGCCGATCGTCGCCGCGACCCGGGCCAGGACCCGATCCCGGGCGTCCGCGGGCGCCGTCGGCGGGGTCCGGGCCGCGTCGAAGAGCGCCTGGAGCTCGGGGTCGGGCGGCTCGGGCCATCGCTGTCGATCGTCGGTCATGCCGCTCCCCTGATCAGGGTCAGTCGTCGCACGGCCGCCCGGAAGCGGGCCCGGGCGGTGCGCAGCCGGGAGTAGACGGTGTTGAGCGGGATCGCCAGCGCCTCGGCCGCCTCGGGCCCACTCGCCCCGTCGATGTCGCACAGCACCAGCACCGCCCGCCGGTCGAGGTCGAGCTCGGCCAGCGCTTCTTCGACCAGCGCCCGGGCCTCGCGGGCGGCGAGCACCTCGTCGGGCCCCGGGGCGCGGGTCGTGCGGTCGAGGCCGGCCCGCGCGTCGAGCTGCTCCCGGCGGTGGTGGGCCCGGCGCCGGGTGTCGGCCGCGACCCGCCAGGCGATGCCGCCCAGCCAGGCCCGCGCCGAGCGCTCGGGGTCGAACTCGGCCAGCTTGCGGTGCACGACGACGAATACGTCGTGGGCCGCGTCCTCCAGCTCGCGCTCGGCGACGCCGAAGCGGCGCAGCGTGTGCCACACATGGTCGAAGTAGCGCTCGTAGAGCAGGCGGAAGGTGGGCTCGGGCATCTCGATCATGACTTGGGGGCAGCGTGCCCGATCCGTCGGAGAAAATCGCCCGCCGGTCGCCGCGCCCGCCGATTGCGCGGGGCCGGCGGGTGTGTGAGCCTCGGGCGGGCCCGATCCCGGAGGCGACGTGGACCGCATCGCGCACACCCCGGCCCGGCCGCGCGCCGCGCTCGTCGGCGTCGCGCTCGCCTTGTGCCTGGCCTCGGCCGCCGAGGCGGTGACCCTGCGCTACGCCGCGCCCGACGGCTGCCCGGCGCCGGCCGCGCTGCGGGCCGCGGTGTCCGAGGCGCTCGGCGGGGTCGATCCCCCCGGCACGCTGGTGGTCGAGGTGGCCGCCGATCGACGCTCGGCCCGCATCGGGCTGCTCGGATCGGACGGGCGGATGCTGGGCCGGCGCACGGTGACCTCGCCGGTGGCCGATTGCGCCGCGCTCGTCCGGGCGGCGGGCCTCATCGGCGGGCTCGCCCTGGCGCCGCTGGCCGCGCCCGCGCCGGATCCGGAGTCGATCGTCACCGCGCCCGCTTCACCGCCCGCCGCGCCCCCGAGCCCGATCGCGTGGGGCGGCGCGGTCGGCCTCGGCGTGGCCCTCGCGCTGCAACCGGGCGCGGCGCTGGCGCTCGACGGCGGGCTGCGGGTGAGCCGCGGGGCGTGGGCCGGGGTCTTCGGGATCGCGCTGGCCGGCGCCCCGGCGTGGGCCGACGGCGAGGCGGGCGGCGGGCGGGTGCGCAGCGGACGCCTGGTCGGCGCGCTGCGGGCGTGCGGCGCCCGGTGGGGGCTCGAGGCGTGCCTCGGCGCGCTGGCCGGGGTCGAGGCCCATCAGGGCGCGGCCTTCGCCCGCGATCGGCGCAGCGCGGGCCCCTGGCTGGCGGGCAGCCTGCGGGTCGAGTGGCGGGTCTTCGGGCGCTGGGGCCCTCGGGTCGAGATCGTGGCCCCGGTGGGGCGGGTGACGCTCACGGTGGACGGCGAGCCGGCGTGGACGACGCCCGCGGTCGGCGGCGCGCTGGGGTTGGGCGCGGTCTTCTGAGCGGGCTGTGGCGCAGGCTGCGGGCGGGGCCCGTCAGAAGTTGCCCCGCAGGCCGACGCACAGCGGCACGGTGTGCATGTTGGCGGTGATGTCGTCGCCGTAGGTGGTGGTGGTGTACCACCCGAGGTGGCTGTAGACGCTGACCGCGTCGTTGATGGCGTAGCTGCCGCCGAAGCCGAAGCGCAGGCTCCAGCCGAAGCGGGTGTCGTCCGAGCCGCCCTGGCTGTCGTCGACCGAGGTCCACATGCTCGGGCCGCCGGCGAGGAAGGCGTCGAAGGTGACCTTGTCGACGATGGGGAACGCCATGCGCACCCGCAGGTGGGGGCTGAGCACCAGCCGGCGGGACTTGGCGCCATCGGCCTTCATCCAGACGAACATCACCTCGCCCCCGAAGCCGACGACGTCGCCCAGCTTCTGCTCGACCCAGGGCACGAGGCCGAAGCTGGTGTTGGTGTCGCCTTCGAAGGTGCCGTTGCCGGTGTCGACGTCGACGCTCCCGGGGAAGCCGAGCATGCCCTCCACTCCCCCGACGTACTTGTTTTCGGCCAGCGCCGGGGCGGCGAGGAAGGTGACGAGCAGGGCGGCGGTCAGAGCGTGGCGGTGGCGCATAGTCGGCTCCTGTGAGTGTCGTGGTCGATATAGCAGGTGGCGGCGGTCGTGGGGAAGCGAGGGCTGGTCGGGGAACATCTCGGGCGTCCTCGGGGTGGCGGTGGGGCGACGTCGACGGAATCGTCGCCTGCGGTTTTGGCGAACGGCACGAGCGCTCTGATATTCTGTGCGCCTTTCGCGTGCCCCGGTCACACCCGATCGGGGAAATCGTGATGATCGAGGACGGTGCCGTGAAGCGAGTCGGAGTGTGGTTGGTGGGGGCCCGAGGCAGCATCTCGGCCACCGTGGTCGCGGGTCACGCGGCCCTCGTCGGCGGTGACGCGTCGCCGGTGGGGCTGGTCACGGCCCGGGCGCCGTTCGTCGAGGCCGATCTGCCGACGCTCGATCGGTTGGTCTTCGGCGGCCACGAGATCCGGGCCGGCGCGCTGCTCGACGAGGCCCGGGCGGTGCTCGACGGCTGCGGGCTGCCGGGCATGGCCGATCGCTACGCGTCGGCGCTCGAGGCGACCGACGGCCGCATCCGGCCGGGGGTCGTGCGCGGCGGGGGCCCGGCGATCGACGGGCTGGCCACCGAGCGGGTCGGGGCGGCGTCCGACGCCGAGGCGGTCGCCGCCATCCGGGCCGACATCGACGCGTTCGCCGCGGCCACCGGCGCGGCGCACGTCGTGGTGGTCAACGTCGCCAGCACCGAGCCCGCGCCCCGGCCCCACCCGAGCTGGGAGGATCTCGACGCGCTCGACGGGGCGATGAAGGGCCCGGCCTCGATCCTGCCGCCCAGCGCCCTCTACGCCTACGCGGCCCTCGACGGGGGCCACGCCTACGTCAACTTCACCCCCAGCGTCGGCTCCCGGATCCCGGCCCTGTGCCAGCTCGCCGAGCGGCGGGGCGCGGCGCACGCCGGCAGCGACGGCAAGACCGGCGAGACGCTGGTCAAGTCGGTGCTGTCCGAGCTGTTCGTGCGGCGCAACCTGCATGTGCTCTCGTGGTTCGGGCAGAACATCCTGGGCAATATGGACGGGGCCATCCTCGACAACCCGGACAACAAGGCGACCAAGCTGCACAGCAAGGATCACCTGCTGGCCCGCATCCTGGGGCCGCACGTCGAGAGCCGGGTGGGCATCGACTACGTGCGCAGCCTGGGCGAGACCAAGATCGCCTGGGATCACATCCACTTCGAGGGCTTCCTCGGCGGCCGCATGAGCCTCCAGTTCACCTGGAGCGGGGTCGATTCGCTGCTCGCCGCCCCGCTCGTGCTCGATCTGGTGCGGCTGGTGGCCTTCGCCGCCGCGCGGGGCGAGTCGGGGGTGCTCGGCGCGCTGGGGCCATTCTTCAAGGATCCGATGGGCACCGACGAGCAGCGCCTGATCGCCCAGGACGACGCGATGGTGGCCTGGCTGCGCGACCCGGAAGGGGCCCGGTGAGGGCCTGGCTCGAGCTGATCCGGCTGCCGGCGGTGTTCACCGCCCCGGCCGACGTGCTGGCCGGCCTCGCGCTGGCCGGGCTGGCGGGGGTCACGGCCGATCCGCTGACCATCGGGGCTCTGGTTCTGGCGAGCGCAGCGATCTACTGCGCGGGCATGGCGGCCAACGACCTGTTCGACGCCGAGGTCGACGCCCGCGAGCGCCCGGGGCGGCCCATCCCCTCGGGGCGGGTGTCGAAGGGCGGCGCCTGGGGGCTCGTGCTGGGCTTGCAGGCGGCGGCGCTGGGCATCGCGCTGACGGTGGGCCCGGCGACGCTGGCCGCGGTCGGCTTCACCATCCTGGCGACCTACCTCTACGACGCCGGGCTCAAGGACGGCGTGATGGGGCCGGCGGCGATGGGGCTGTGCCGCTACGGCAACGCGCTCGTCGGGCTGTCGGTGGTGGGCTTCGACGTGCCCGGGGCGCTGCTGGCGGTGCCCCTGGGCACGCTGTTTTATGTGACCGCGCTGACGTTCACCTCGCGCTACGAGGTCGACGGGGCCACCCGGGGGCAGCTCGGGGGGCCGTTCGCCGGCATGCTGATCGGGGCGGTCGTCCCGGCGATCTGGGCGCTGTGGGGGCCCCTGCCCCACGGGTGGGCCGCCGCGGCGGTCGCGGCGCCGCTGATCTGGCTCCTGCGGCCGATGCGCCGGGCGTGGGCCGCGCCGGCCGCCGGCTCCATCCGGGGGGTCGTGATGGCCGGCATCTTCGGCATCGCGCTGGTGAACGGGGTGATCGCCCTGGCCGCGGGCGGCTGGTGGCAGGCGGCGGTGATCGTGGGCCTGCTGGTGCCCGGTCGGCTGGTGGGGCGCTGGTTCTACGCGACCTGAGCGGTCACGGCGTCGCGGGCGCGGGCGGCATCGCGGGCGCCCCGGGCACGTCGGGCTTCTTGCCCGGCTCGACCTTCGGCGGCTCGTAGCCGAACACCGCGATGCTCAGCTTGACCGGGGTCCCGTTGGGCGGGATCTCGCCAGTGTACACCTCGTAGCCCTGAGCGTCCCCCCGATACGGGTTGCCCGCATCGTCGCCGATGGTGATCACCGCGTTGCGGTCGGGGATGAGCGAGATGACGCTGCGCTCGTTGTCGGCCACATAGCGCCCGTTCCAGAACTGGCTGCCCTCGAAGTACCACGCCTGCGGTTCGGGCGCGGCCTTGGTCTTGCGGTCGTAGAGCCACACCACCGCGTCGCCGGTCTTCGCCTCGCCGCTCTTCGGATCGGTCCATTGCATCGACAGGGCCACCCGGCCGCCCTCGCGGACGACCTTCGGTACCTCGTAGGGGTCGTCCGGCTTGTTGTACTGCCGCGGCTCGAGGCCGATGAGCAGCAGCCCGAGGTGCACGTGGCTCGGCTCGGCGAGCGCCTCGAGCACCGACTCGTGCAGCTTGCCGTGGGTGCCGACCGCCACGTACTCCAGGATGCCCTCCTGCATGTTGATCCGGGTGGGGATCTCGAGGCGCCGGGCGAGCCGGTCGACGAGCACCGCGCCCACCCGCAGCCGATAGGCGTCGAGGCGCTTGATCGGCGGCGCGCCGGGCTGCTGCACCGGCTCGCCTTTCTCGGCGGCGGTGGACAGCCGGCGCAGGTCCTCGGCGTCCCGGGGCTCGCCCTCGGGCCGGGGCGGCTCGGCCGGCGGCGGGGGGATGACGTTGATCGCCGCGGTGGGGTGGCGCCGCATGGCGCTCTGGTCGAGCCGCTCGGCGTCGGGGCCGGCGTCGGGGATCGCCGCGTCGAACTTCTTCGGGGTGATCGGCGAGCGGCCTTCGGTGCAGCCGACGAGCGCGATCAGGGCCAGGCAGGCGTGGGGCAGTCGGGGGCTCATCGGCGCTTCTCCGCCCGGATCACGGTGTAGTTGATGGGGGCCGGCAGCCGGGTGGTCCCCACGACGTCGCACCCGACGGCGTCGAGCCACGCCCGCTGCTCGGCGACGGTGTGACACCGGCCGTCGTGGGCCATCACCCGCATGTTGAGCGCGAACATCGCCCCGAAGACCGGCCCCGCGCGGTCGTCGTCGAGCATCACGTCGCTGATGTAGAGCGCGCCGCCCGGCTCGAGCGCGGCGGCGGTCCGGGTCAGGATCTGCTTCACCCCGTCGGGCTGCTCCCGATGCAGCACCCCCGAGATGAGCGCGCAGTCGTAGCTGCCCGGCAGGTCGTCGGCGTAGTAGTCGAAGCCGGTGCAGGCGACCCGCTCGCCGGCGCCCATCGAGGCCACGATCTGCCGCGAGAACCGCACCACGCCGGGCAGGTCGAGCACCTCGGCCTTCAGCCCGTCGAAGCGTTGGGTCAGCAGGGCGCTGTAGGTGCCCGGCCCGCCGCCGACGTCGGCCAGCCGCTCGCGCCCGGCGAGGTCGATGACCGAGGCCACCGCCCGCCCGACCCCCAGGGCCCGATGGTGCATGCCGTAGACGAAGTTGCGGGTCCGGGCCTCGTCGTCGCCGAGGTAGGCGTCGGGCGCGGCGTGGGCCCGGCCGGCGCGCACGACCGCGTCGAGGTCGCCCCACAGCGGGTAGTTGTCGCCGTTGTAGCGCAAGGCCGGGCCGAGGAACCCCGGGCGCCCGTCGACCAGCCACGCGTCGGCCAGTGGGCGGTTGGCGTAGCCCGCGGGTGACTTCTCGATCAGGTCCATGGCCGACAGCGCCGTCAGCAACGCGTCGGTGGCGGCCGGGTCGCTCTCGAGGGCGTCGGCGACGGCCGCGGCGCTCATCGGCCCGTCGGCCAGGGCGGTGAACAGGTCGAGGCGCACCGCGGCGATCAGGGCGGCGCTGCCCCAGTAGGCGGTGGCGATCTCGATCAGGGGGGCGGGATCGGGCGGCGCTTTCATCGGGTCGTCCTCGGGGCGTGGTCGACGCGATGCTACGCCGCCCGACGGCGGGTCACAAGCCGGCCGGGGTGATGCCCGCATGCGGTGGGGTTCGGGCTGGGGGCGCCGGCCCGACAAACCGGTTGTATTGGTCGATCTCGTGGTGTTGAATTCGTGCGGATCGGCCGAGGAGTGTCAGGGGTGGTCTGGCGGAGATTGTTGAGAGGGTGGTCTTCGCAGACGTCGACCACCACCGAGGAGGCGCCCGAAGAGAAGAGTGGGGACGCGGTCACTCCCGAGGCCGACCCGACCGTCGAGGCCCCGGCAGCTTCGGGCGCGTCCACCTCGACGGCGCCCGCCGCGAGCCCCCGCTTCGGCGGCTTCTCGTTCGAGGCCCCCCGCCCCGCGCCGAGCGCCACCGTCGAGGCCCCGGCCCCCGCCGCCGAGCGCAGCCCCACCGCCGACGTCGCCGCCGCCGTGCGCCGCAAGGCCCGTCGGGGCGCCCGGGTGGCCGAGCGCGGCGTCGGTCCGGTGATGGTGCCCAGCCTGCGGGAGCAGGCGCTGGTCTACCGCCTCGCCGCCGAGACCCGGGCCCGCGCCGAGCCGGGCACCAGCCTCGAGCTGTGGCAGGTCTACCTCGAGCTGTGCCCCACCGACGCCGGGGCGTGGTTCCTCTACGGCCAGAGCCTGCTCGTCGCGGGGCAGGCCGACGCCGCCGAGCAGGCGTTCGTCGAGACCCGGCGCCACGATCCGACCCACGGGCTGGCCGCTGGCGCGCTGGGCTTCATCGCCGCCGGCCGGGGCGAGCGCGACGAGGCCTTGCGCCACTACCGCGACGCGGTGGCCCTGCGCCCCGAGTGCCTCGACATGCTCGGAGCCCTCGCCGCCGCTCAGGAGGCCGCCGGTCGGGCCACCGAGGCCGCCGCGACCCGGGCCCGCATCGCCCGCATCACCGACGCCTGACGCCGCCCGCCACCCTTCGCCGAGGAGCGATCGTGGATCTGTCCACCATCGAAGCCCACAAGGCGCTCGCGATCGACGCCTTCCGCCGGGGGGCGTTGGCCGAGGCCGACGCGCTCTACGCCGAGCTCGAGCCGCAATACGCCCGCCACCGGGCCGACGATGCCCTCGTCGGCCTGCGCTTCAACCGCCTGCTGGTGGCGCTCGAGCGCGGCGACCGGGCGGGCTCGGCGGCGCTGATGGACCGGCTGGCCGAGGGCCTGTGGACCGCCGACCCGCCCTCGCCGATGGTCGAAGAGGTGGCGACCCGCATCTGCCGGCTCTTCGCCGAGCCGTTCCCGGGGGTCGACCACGAGGCCACCGCGGCGCTGGTCACCATCGCCGCCGAGCGGGCCCGGGCTTCGGCGCCCCGTCGGGCCGAGGCCGTCGACCTCGACGCGCTGCCGGCCCCCGACGCGCTGGCCCGCCTGCACCCGGCCGAGGCGGCGGTCATCGTGCTCGACCTGGCCGACGTGCTGCGGGGCCGCCCCGGCTGCCCGCCCTGGCTGCGGGCGGTGCAGCGCACCTTCGGCGAGCCGACCCCGCTCGATCCTCGGGTCTCGACGACCATCCGCCGGGCCTCCCGCGAGCTGGACGACGACGACGTCTTCCACGGCTACCTGTCGCTGGTCGACGCCTTCGCCGACGCCTTCGCCTGCCAGCCGGCCGTCGCCGCCGAGCTGGCGGTGGGCCTGGACTGGCTCGAGGCCCGGGGCCTGCCCGAGCGGCTGCGCTACACCCCCAGCCTGCCCGAAGAGCGGCGGCTGGCCCTGACGATCGAGATGCACGGGCAGCTCGCCTCGGCTCTGGTGGGCGAGAGCGGGGCCGAGCGGCTGGCCATCGCCCAGTGGCGGCGGGTCTCGGTGCTGGCCGACACCTGGGTCACCCGAGTCGAGGGGCGCCGGTCCCGCGGCGGCGGCCGGGCGGGGGACGCCGAGCAGGACGCGCTCATCGGCATCTGGCGCAGCCGGGCGGCCCGGGTGCTCGGTGATCTGGAGTCCGCGGCGACGGCTCTGGCCCGCAACGTGGCCCGCGCCCGGCGGCAGGCGTTCGCGACCCCCTACGTGGCGGCGCTGATCCTGCGCGAAGCGGCCGACGTCGCCGAGCGCTCGGACGATCGGGTGGGCGCGGCCCGGCTCTATGGCGAGGCGGCCCAGACCGCGGCGCCCGGGGCGGGCGAGGTGGCCGACGTGCACGCCCGCACCCGGCTGGTCGAAGAGGCGGTCGACGAGGCGGCCCGGCTGGCCCTGGCCGCCGAGGCGCTCGCCGGCCGGGCCCGGACGCTGCCCGACGACGAGGTGGGCCGGGCGGAGGGCGACCGGCTGATCGAGACGGCGCGGGTCATCCTGACGCTGGCCCGGCCCCGCCTCGATCCGGACCTCTGCACCCGGGCCGCGCTGTGGGTCGAGCTGACCGGTGCCCGGCGGGGGGATCCCGCCGCGGCGCTGCGCGCGCTCGAGGCCGCCCGGGCGATCGACGACCGCCCGGGGGTGGCGCTCGCCCTGCTCTTCCGCGGGCTGCACGCCCACCGGGGCGGGGCGGCCGACGGCGCCGGGCGCGCGGTGCTCGAGACGCTGGCCTCGGCCGCGGTCGCCGCCCGGGCCTCGGCGGCGGGCGCGGTGCGCCGGTCGGTCGAGACGGCGGTGGCGGTCGTGCATCAGGCGCGGGCCGACAAGGCCGATCCGGCCCGCATCGAGATCCACCTGCGCCGGGCGGCCGAGGCGGCCGAGGGTCCGGCCCTGGCCGAGCGGGCCGGCACGCTGGACTGCCTGCTGCCGGCCGAGCCGACGTTCGACCTCGAGGCGGCCATCGGGCGGCTGGTGGACGAGGGCAACGCGGCCCTGGCCCGCCGCCTGTGCGCCGCCGCCCGCCGCCGGGACCACCGCATCCCGGTCTCGACCTCGGCCGGGCCCGCGGCCGATGCGGTGCGTATGGCGTTGCAGCGGCGCTTCGCGACCCGCTGGCTCGACGAGGGCCCGGTGGAGCCGATGGCCGACATCCGCGAGCGGGTCGACGCCTCCCGCCCGGCGCCCGACTGGTCGCTGCGCACCCCCCGGGTGGGCGAGGCCCGCATCGAGTTCCGGGTGTTCGAGGCGTGGACCGCGGTGTTCGTCGTGACCGGGCAGGGGGTGCGCATGCACCGCTGGACCGCCGGTCGCCCAGCCCTCGCCCGGCGGGTCGACGCGGTGCGCAGCAGCCTTGCGGCCGACGTCGACGCCCGCTTCCTCGACGAGGCGACGGCTGCGTGGCGGGCCTTGATCGAGCCGCTGCTCTACGATCTGGACGGCGTCGAGCGGCTGGTCGTGGTGCCCGACGGCCCGCTGGCCGCGCTGCCGTTCTCGCTGCTGTGGGGCGGATCGTTCCTCGCCGAGTACTTCGATCTGGCCATCGCCCGCCCCGCGGCGCCGCCCGCGTTCGCCGCCGACACCCCGGTGGCCCAGCCGACGGCCCTGATCGTGGGCGACGCGGCGACGACCCGCGACCTCCAGATCAGTACGCTGGCCTCAGCCGGCGGCCTGCTGTCGGTCGACACCCGCCACGGTGAGGATCTCGAGCCGGGCGATCTATCCGGCGCCCTGGCCGGGGGACGGCTGGTGCACCTCGTCGGTGAGCTGGGCCCCGGCGCGGCGGTGGCGCTCATCGACGAAGAGGTGCCGATCAGCGCCTCCCACATCGCCGAGGCGCTGGGCGCCGGGGGCACGGTCTGCGCGACGGTCATGGGCCCGGTGGACGGGCCCGACGGCGCGGCGGTGGTGGGCTCGCTGCTCGCCGGCGTGCGCGGCGGCGTGCTGGCCCGGCGCTGGGCCGCCGACGACGATCGGCAGTTCCTGCTGCTGTTCCTGCGCCGGGCGGCCTCGGCCACCGACGCCCGGGCCCTCGTCGCCGCGCTCGGCGAGGCCCGGCGGGACGCCATCGCCCACCACATCTCGCCCCGGGCGTGGGGTGCTTACGAGCTGTATCTGCCGGAGGGGTGCTGACGCGGGACGCCGGGCGGCGTCAGTTGAACGCGATCAAGCCCACGATGGCCGCCGCCACGACCGCCAGCGCGATGACGATGATCGCCGTGACGCGGTTGCTGCCGCCCGGATCCTGACGGCGGGCGTTGGTCGGGGTGCTCATCAGCGAGGCGGCGAGCTGCGGCTGAACCTGCGGGGTCGGCCGGGCGTGGGTCGGGGTCGGGGTCGGCACCGTCATCGCCGGCGGCGGCTTCTTGCCCGCGGAGCGGAACGCGGCCTGCGCCTGGCGCAGCTCGGCGTCGTCGATGCGCACCGTGCTCGCCCCTTCGAGCCGGGGCGATGAATCCTGCATCAGCTCGGCCAGCTCGTCGGGCCGCATCTCGAGCGACGGGTCGTGCCGGTCTTCGAGCCGCCGCAGGCACTCGTCGAGGGCGTCTTTGACGTCGAGCGCGTGGGCGTAGCGGTCTTCTTTCTTCTTGCTGAGCAGCTTGAGCGCGATGGCCTCGAGCTCGGGGGGGTACGACCAGTCGGGCCGCACCTGCGAGGGCGGGGCCGGCTGCTCGATGACGATCTTGGTCGCCACCTCGACCGCGCTGTCGGCGAAGAACGGGAGCTGCCCGGTGAGCGTCTGGTACAGGATGATGCCCAGGCTGAAGAGGTCCGAGCGGTTGTCGAGCTCGAAGCCCTGCACCTGCTCGGGGCTCATGTAGGCCGGGGTGCCGCAGACGATGCCGTCCCGGGTGAGCGGCTGGTAGTTCTCGTCGGGGTCGATGATCTTGGCGATGCCGAAGTCGAGGACCTTGACGAAGTCGCTCGAGCGCCGGTGGTCGAAGCAGACGATGTTGGCCGGCTTGAGGTCGCGGTGCACGATCTTGGCCGAGTGGGCTTCGTCGAGCGCCTCGCAGACCTGCCCCATGATGTGCAGGATGCGCCGGGTCTCGAGCGGGGACTCCTCGGCGATGAGCAGGCCGAGGTCGCGCCCCTGCACGAACTCCATCGCCATCCACAGCAGGTCGCCGTCCTCCTCCGTGCCGAAGCCGTAGATGGTGATGCAGTTGGCGTGGTTGAGCCGGCTGGCGGCGAGGGCCTCACGCTCGAAGCGCTTGACGACGGTGGTGTCGCCCACGAGGCTCGACCGCAGGATCTTGAGGGCGACCTTCTTGCGCAGCGTCGTGTGCTGGGCCTGATACACCCGGCCCATGGCCCCCTGGCCGACGAGCGACTCGATGCGGTAGGTGCCGTCGATCAGGCGACCGATGAGGTGGTCGTCGCCCACCGAGCGGTCATAGGTCTGGGAGGCGCCACAGTTGGGGCAGAAGTTGGGGCGCCCCTCGATCTGGTGACCGCATTTCGTGCAGGCGTTCATATCTCGGCGGGTCACTCTCTGGGCTGAAACGCGCACGGGGGCGGGGCCCGTGCGGGCGACGGTCGCGAACATAGCAGTTGGTCAGGGGGCCCGCAAGCTTGCCGACCGGCCCCCGGCGGCGGCCCCGGCGGGCGCCCGATCGGGCCCGGCAGGCTCCGGATCGGGGTAATTCATTGCCCTTTGAATCTGGTCTGAGGGTCGAGTAAGGTGCGTCACCTCGCCACGCCACCGGCCGGAGGAAGACGAAACCCATGGTGCGCAAGCTCTTCTCGCTGCTGCTCGCGGTCGGTCTGACCGCGCAGATCGGGTGCTACAACACCTACAACGTCACGCTCGACGAGCTGGCCAAAGCCCAGGAAGGCGGCAGCGCGGGCACGGTGAAGATCACCACCGAGGAGGGCGAGGAGGTGGTGGTCACCCAGAACACCAAGCTGGGGATCACCGACTCCAGCGGCGACTACCTCGCCATCTCGCCGTTCAACTTCACCCTCACCGCCGGCCAGCTCGTCGCGCCCGACGAAGATCTGCTCATCGGCCGCGACGCCATCCAGACCGGCAACGTCAAGGTCGTCAGCGGCGGCAAGACGGTGCTGATCGTGGCCCTGGGCCTCGGCGCCGTCGTCGGCGGCGCGCTCGTGGTCCTGCTGACGGCGGACGAAGAGAAGGGCTTCGGCGAGTAGGGCCCCGATGGGCCGAACACGGAGTGGTCCGATGGGCCGCCCACACCCTCTGCGCGCTGCGCCTGCCCTCCACCCGGTGGGCTCACCCCTCCCCATCCATCGACGTCTGCCCGCGCTCGCCTGCGCCCTCACCGCGCTGGGCTTCTGCGCGGGGCCCCTCGGCTGCGATGACGACGCCGCCCCCGTCATCCGCGAGGTCGATCGGCTGCGCTCCACCGATGACCCGGCGGGGCCCTACAGCGTCGCGGCCCGGATCACCCCGGGCGACGGGGCCCTGACGGTCGCCCTGCTCTACACCACCGCCGCGCTCGACCCGCTCGGCGCGCCCTGCGTCGACGGGCCGCCGCCCAGGCCGCCTCGGGGTCCCGGGGTGGGGGACGGCGGCCTCGCCGACGGCCGGTTCGATGGGGGTGTGCTCGACGGTGGCCCGCCCGACGGCGGCTCACCCGACGCCCCGGACGCTGGCCCGGCCCGGGATGGCGGCTCACCCGACGCACCGGATGCTGGCCCGGCCCGGGACGCGCCGGCCCCCTGCCATCGGATCGCCCTGCGCCCTGCCGGCGGGAGCTGGCGGGCCGACTTCGACCCCGGGCCGATCCTGCTCGGGGCCCGCGTCCTCTATCGCCTGATCGCGGTCGACGAGGACGGCGACCGGGCCGTCTGGCCGGAGGAGGGCCCGGCCGCGTTCGACGTGGCCCCGTTCGCGCCGCTGGTCATCGATCAGCTCGCCCCCACCACCGGCCCGGCCATCGGCGGCACCGAGGTCCTGCTGCGCGGCGAGGGCTTCGGGCCCGGGCTCACCGTGCGCTTCGCCGGTCGCCCGGCGGCGGTGCGCGTCGAGTCGCCCCGGCTGGCGATCATCGCCACGCCCGGGGGCGCGCCGGGGGTCGTCGAGGTCGAGGTCGAGCGCATCGACCGCCGGGTGCGCTTGCCCGGCGCCTTCACCTACACCCCGCCGCCGGCCATCGACCGGGTCGACCCCGGCGAGGCGTCGGCCGACACCCCGCTGCTCCTGATCGTCGACGGCGAACGCTTCGAGCCCGGGTCGCAGATCCGCATCGGCGTGCGCGCCCCGGAGCCGGTCCTGCACGTCGAGCCGACCCGCGTCGTGGCCGACGTGGCGCCCCACCCGGCGGGCACCGTCGACGTGGCCATCGTCGACCCCTACGGGCAGGAGGCCGTCGCGCCGAGCGCCCTGGTCCTGCGCCCGCCGCCCCGCCTGGACGCGCTCGACCCCGCGCAGGGCCCCGACAGCGGCAACACCCCCCTGCGGTTGACCGGCGCCGACTTCCGCCGGCCGGTCGCCGTGTGGTTCGGCGAGCGCCGGGCGGCCACCGTCAACTTCATCGACGCCGGGACCGTCGCCGCCCGCAGCCCGGTGCACCCCGCGGGCGATGTCGACGTGACGATCTACAACCCCGACGGCCAGTCGGCGACCCTGCCCGGCGGCTGGCGCTTCATCGGCTCCCCTGTCGTCGATCGGATCGATCCGGACGTCGTCGGGCGCTGCGGCGGGGCGGTGGCCACGCTCTTCGGGCGCAACTTCGACCCCGACATGCGGGTCCGGATCGACGGGGTCGAGGCCGAGGTGCTCGAGGTCGCCGAGGACGGCACCGAGGCCCGCGTCCGCCTGCCCCGGGGCGACGTCGGGCCCGCCCGGATCGAGGTCACCGGGGTCGACGGGCGCGTCTTCCGCAGCGATGAGCTGATCGCGTTCGACCGCCGACCCATCATCCGCTCGGTCGAGCCGAGCCGCGTCCCCATCTGGGGCCAGGACGACGTCGTGGTGCGCGGGGCCGACCTCGACGCCGTCGCCGCGGTGCAGATCGGGGAGCGGGCCGCCCCCGGCTTCGAGATCGTGCCGGGCGAAGACCCGTGCGACGGTCGGCTCCTGGTGGACACGCCCCCCGGGGAGGACGGGCCGGCCGAGCTGCGGCTGGACGACGCGCTCGGCGAGGCCGCTCGCCTGCCGGACGGGTTGACCTATGTCGCGCCGCGCATCGAGCCCGCCACCGGCCTCCAGCCGGGCTACACCAACGCGACGCTCGCCGGGGTGGGCCTCGTGGCTGATCTGGCCTTCACCATCGGCGGCCGGGCGCCGCGGGCGGTCGAGCGCGTCAGCGACGAGCTGTGGCGCGTCGTGACCCCGTCCGGTGAGCCGGGGGCGGCCCCGCTGCGCTTCGCCCTCGCCCGCAGCGGGCGCAGCGCCACCGTCGAGCCGGGCTTCGTCTACACCGTCTTCCGCGATCGCACCGCGGGCCGCCTGACGGCCCCGGGCGACTGCAACGACGTCTCGGTGGCCGATCTGGACGGCGACGGGCGGCCGGATGTCATCGGCGCGTTCGGCGGCATGGGCGCGGTCGAGCCCACCGTGCAGCCGCCGGCGGTCTTCCTCAACCGCGGCGGGCGCTTCGACCGACGCCCGCTCGACCCCTCGGGCAACGGCATCAACGCCCGGCTGGGCGACGTGGACGGCGACGGCGCCCTCGACGCGCTCTTCGCCAACCTCTCGGGCCCCGAGAACCGCCTGTTCCTCGGCGACGGAGCCGGCGGCTTCCGCCTCGACCCCCGCTTCCCGGGCACCGACTCGAGCTACGACGCCGACTTCGTCGACGTGGACGGCGACGGGGATCTCGACGTCTTCTCGCTGCGCATCGGCTCGCCCCAGGGGGGCAACGCCAACGGCCCGGAGCAGCTCTGGCTCAATCAGGGCGGGCGCTTCGTCGACGCCTCCGACCGGCTGCCCTTCGACCCCGGCGACGTGCACGACCACGACTTCGACCACGGCGACCTCGACGGCGACGGCCGGCCCGACATCGTGATCGTCGTCGACAACCTGTCGGAGAACTTCGCCACCGCCCGCAGCCGGCTGTGGATGAACCGGGGCGACGGCCGCTTCGAACTGCGGGACAGCCCGTTCAACGACGTGCGCGGCGACTGGCTCGACGTGAAGCTCGTCGACCTCGACGGCGACGGCGACCTCGACGTCGTGATGCCCCAGGACTACCTCGAGGGCTTCTCGCTGCCCGGCACCCCGCCGGTGGCGCTGTACTTCAACGATGGCGACGCCGGCTTCGTCGCGGCCCACGAGCGCATCCGGGGCATGCCCCGCCTGCCGGCCTACGAGGCGGTGCCGGTCGACCTCGACGCCGACGGCGACCTCGACCTGCTCATCGCGGTCTACGGCATCCTCTACGGCGACGGCACCATCGAGCCCTTCGGCAGCGTGCTGCTGCTCAACGACGGCACCGCCCGCTGGTTCGAGGCCAGCTCGGCCTTCGTCGACCTGCCCGTCATCGCCAGCGCCAACTACGCCGTCGCCGACTTCGACGGCGACGGCGACCTCGACCTCTTCGAGTGCGCCGCCCGGGGTCAATCGCGCCTCTGGATCAGGGACTGAGGGCCACGGGCCCCGGGGTCTCGGGTGCTTGTGAGGTCGCCTGCGCGTTGGTAGAACAGGACACCCGGCCCACTGCCGGCCAGAGGAGAACCCCGTGAACGAGCTGCCGACGACCCAGGAAGGCCGCGAACGCGCCCTGCGGGTCTGCCTCGCCCGCATGCGCCGGGCGCCCCTCGACTTCAAGCTGCGGGTCGAGGCCGGTGAGCTGCTCGTCGCCCTCGGAGAGCAGCCCCGCGGTATCCGCGTCCTGCGGAGCTGCGCCGACTACTTCACCCTCGCCGGCTTCCCCGCCCGCGCGCTGTGGGCCTTGCAGCTCCTCGAGCTGCACGGGGCCGACGAGGCGGTGGTCGAGCGGGGCCACAACCTGCTCGCCAAGCACTACGCCCGCCGGGTGGGCCGGGAGTGGGGCCCGGCGATCTACGAGATGCCGATGCGGCCGGCCCTGCGCCTCGAGCTCGACGAGCTGCCGGCCAGCCTCGAGGGGGTGATGGCCGAGGTCGATCGGCGGGCGACCGACATCATCCGGGGGGTCAACTTCCCCGACAAGCTGCCCCGGTTCCCGCTGCTCGGGCAGCTCGACGAGGCGCCGTTCTCGACCGTGGCCCGGGCGATGCGCCTGCGCCGGGTCGACGACGGGGTCGCCCTCGTCGAAGAGGGTCAGCCGGGCAAGTCGGTGCACATCGTGGTGATGGGCCGGGCGCGGGTGATCAAGCACCACCCCGACGGCCGCATCTCCAAGCTGGCCACGCTCGACGAGGGCGACATCTTCGGCGAGATGGCCCTCATCACCGAGTCGCCCCGGGTCGCGACGGTCGTGGCCGAAGGCCGGGTCGACGCATTCGAACTGCCCCGCTCGGTGCTCGACGACCTCGGCCCCGACGCCGACACGCTGCAGAGCGTGCTCACCCGGCACGTCTCCGATCGCATGGTCAACAACCTCATCAACCTCTCGCCGGTGTTCAAGGGGCTGTCCCGGCGCCAGCGCACGAGCCTGATGGAGCGCTTCGAGTCGCGCCTCTTCGAGGCCGACGCCGACATCATCCGCGAAGGCGAGCCGAGCGGGGGCCTGTTCGTGATCCTCGACGGCATGGTGAAGGTGGTCCGGCGCCACGACGGCGAGCTGCGCACGCTCAACCTGCTGCGCGAAGGCGACCTGATGGGTGAGATCTCGCTCATCCACAACTCGGCGGCCACGGCGACCTGCACCGCCACCCGGCGTACGATGGCGCTGTTCCTCTCGCGCAAGGACTTCGACCAGGCCGCCCGCGACTTCCCCGGCATGCGCGAGCGCATCAGCCAGCTCGGCGAGATCCGGCTGCTGGACAACATCTACACGCTCGCCTGAGCGCCCCGCGAAATCGACCGCGGGCGGCGCCCGTGCTCCGATTCACCTCGGAGCCACCGTGAGCAACCCGACCCCCGACGCCCATCACATGACCGCCGCGGTCCGCCGCAAAGGCGCCCGCACCCGGCGGCAGCACGGGCTCTTCAACCGTTGGGACCCGGCAAGAAACAGCTCGGGGCTGCGGCCGCCATCTCGACCCCCATTCGCCGCTTACCTCCTCGCGCACTTCCTCGACGCGCCCCCTGGTGCGCTCGCCCTTCGGGCTGCGCGCCGGGCCTACGCCCCGTCGGGTCGCGGGCTTGGCCCCCTTCGTCGTGCGCTGCGGGGGCGCTGGCGACTGGGGGCCGATCTGGCGCCCTCGCCTGGCCGAGTTGTTTCTTGCCGGGCCCTGACGTGCGCGCGCTGCAAGGCCCCCGGGCCGACCGCATCCGGTCCCGCATCGACGAGATCGACGCCCTGCTCGCCCGGGACACCCGGGTCGAGAAGGCGCCGGTCTGGCGGGGCGGCGAGCGGGTGGGCACGACCGAGCGGGCGCTGCCGCTCCTGCCCTCGGAGCGCGCGCTGCACATGGCCCGCCGTCGCCGGCTGCGGGAGAGCCTCGACGCGCTCGCCCCGCCCGAGCTGAGGCGGGACTTCCTGGCGATGCTGCCGGGCTACGCCGAGCAGCACGGCTTCGATCGGGAGATTATGCTGGCGGTGGGGGTCCCGGCGCGCGACCTCGACGAGGCTGGCATCGCCGACTGAGATCGGCCGCCGGTATGAAGAGGGGAGGGGACCGGCGGGATCGGGTGACCCCGCCGGTGTCTCAGGGGCGTCTCAGAGGCTGCCGATACCCAGCAGATCCGAGATGTAGACCAGGTTCGACAGGCGGTCTTCCTGCGACGTCATCCGGTTCTGCAGGCGGGACAGCTTGAGGTCGGCCTCGTCCCGCGACATGCCGTCGGGCAGCACGTAGCTCGGATCCTCGTCATGCCGGTCGATGGCCGTGGCGAGCTCCATGTACTGCGCCCGCAGCAGGTTGCACCGGTTGATGGCCTGCACCGCGACGCTGGGCAGGTTGTCGATGCGGGCCGCAGCGAAGCGGCGGTGGGTCAGCGGGCTGATGCACTCGGCGACGTCCTGCGCCGGGATGTGGCTGATGTCGAAGCCGGTCTGACCCCCGATCTCGAACACTCGGGCCGAGTTGGTGAAGGTCAGGTCGAAGTACACCGGCGTATCGATCATCGCGTAGATGATGGAGTAGATGTTCACCTGCGTCGAGGCGCCGGGCTCGACCGGGCGACCGACCGGCTCGTCCTCGATCAGCTCCACCTCGGCGTCGAAGAAGCTGCCGTCCCAGAAGGTGCGCTCGATCAGCCGGATCTCCTCGCCGCCGTCCTGCGCCGGCACCTTCTGGAAGTGCATCGGCTTGCGGTTGAAGTCGCCGGCCATGTACGTGCCGAGCAGGTCGATGTAGGCCCCGGGGAAGAAGTCGTAGAAGTTGAGCTGGAACCGCTCGTCGGTTGCGCCGGCGTCGACGCCCCAGTCGCGGCGGGTCAGGGTCTCGATGGCGGCGATCTTGTCGTAGAACACGCCGACGTACGACAGCCGCTCCACGCCGAAGTAGCCGTCCTCGTAGCTCGAGTACAGCGGCTTGCCGAGGCCCAGCGGGATGTTGATGACCTCGTCCCCGGTGATCGCGTCGTCGACCAGGTTCTCCTCGAGGTTGGTGTAGACCTGAAGGTCCTTGTCCCACTCGTAGGAGCCCGACTCGGGCTGGGCCAGCACGTTGCCCAGGAAGTCGAAGCCGGTCACCGTCGCCCGCATCATGTCGTAGAAGCCGCCCGGGCCGTCGTTGTTGAGGAAGCCCGGCTCGTAGAAGTACTTGTACAGCATCGACTGCATCTGGTCGCCGATGACCGAGAAGTAGCGGTTGAAGACGCGGCTGAAGTAGCTCCAGGTCTGGAAGCTCGCCCGGTAGCGACGGAAGTTGTTGAAGACGAACATGCGCTCGTAGGCGTCGATCATGCTGCGCACGATCTCCTCCGAGCTCTCGCCCTCGTCGAAGCGGTTGCAGAACGGCTGATCGGACACCCGGTCATCGCTGCAGAAGGCCTGCCGCGGGTTGTACCGGCCCGACGACTTCTCGTCCTCGTCCCAGTTCGAGCAGAACGAGGCGCCGAGGCTCTGGCTGAAGCGGCAGGTCTGGCCGCTGCTCGCCGAGGGGCAGTCGGCGTTCTGGTTGCACAGCTCACCGCCGGCGTACCACCGGACGTGGGTCCGGTCGTGCAGCGGGTGCACGCCCGCGTCGGGGCTGGTGTTGACGCAGTCCTCGGGGCGGGTCCCGGTGCAGTTCACCCGGTCGACGAGGCCGGCGTAGAGGAAGCGCATGGCGGCCCGGTCGTAGCTGCCGAGGCCCTGCCAGTCGCCGTAGTAGGCGGCGTGGTAGTCCATGATCGAGCTGTACTTGTACAGCCGCGAGCCGTTGGACTCCTCGATCTCGCGCAGCAGCATCCGGTCGCGGGCCCACTGCTCGTAGCGCTCGTTGAACTGCGCCTCGGTCTCGTCGTTGTCCCGGAACGGATCGAGGTCGGCCGGCGCCGGGCGCCCGTACTCTTCCTCGAACTCGGTGCGCGAGCGCATCTTGATGTCCCAGTACTCGGGGAAGTAGTTGGCCCGGTCGAACGACGCGATGAAGTTGTGGCGCAGGCCCATGTTGTGGCCGAGCTCGTGCAGGGTGACCGCCTTGAAGGCGTTGACCCGCAGCACGTGCAGCAGCTCCTCGCGGCTCAGATCCATGTGCTGCTGCACGAAGTGCCACAGCCCGTTGTCGGTGAAGAGGTAGTCGGCGGGCTCGGCGGCCCGGGCCGACAGCGCGTCGATGCGCTTGCGCAGCCGGTCGACCCCGTTGCCCCCGGGCGGGGCGAGGGGGTCGACGAGCGCCAGCTCCTCGTCGGTCAGCTCGGCGCCCGAGGTCGCCAGGCCGCCCGAGATCTCATAGGCGAGCTGGTCGGGCACCATCGCCCGCGACAGCCCCGCCTGGCGCAGCTTCTCACGGCGGGTGTGCAGCGTGCCCCGGAACTGCTTCAGCTCGTCGAAGTTGGCCTTGATCTCGGCCATGCGCTCCGAGCCGGCCATGTTGGCGAACTGCTGCATCGAGCCGGTCAGCGCGGTCACCGGGGTGGTCGGCCCCTGCTTGTAGCCCTGGGCCTGCATGATCTCGAGCGTGCGCTTGCCGCGCAGGAACTCGTTCTCGTTGATGGCCTGGCAGCCGTTGGGCAGCGTCTCGCCCTCGAGCGCGCGGTTGGCGCACTCGATGTCGATCATGTCGGCGACGCGGGTCTCGAGGAAGTCGAAGCAGCCGGCGCCGTAGACGTAGGCCACGGCGTTGATCAGCTCACCGGTCTCGGGGTCGTTGGCCGGGCCGCCGACGCCGCAGGGCTGCCCCTGGCCCGGATCCTCGATGAAGGCGATGAAGTTGTAGCGCAGGTCGCCGAGGAACTGCTCCCCGGTGTTCTGGCGCAACTCGAAGGCGCACTCGCCCTCCATGCGCCAGCCGCGGTCGGTCGGCGAGCACTGGTCGGCGGGGGTGCCGCCCTCGCACACCACCCGGCAGGTCTCGGTGAGGTCGACGCCGGGCTTGATGCCGTTGAACGCGTCGTTCCACTCCTTGGCGATCTCGAAGGCGGCCGGGATCAGGTCGGCGGGGAAGGTGCGGTTGAGGTAGTAGACGATCGGCTCGATCTCCCGATCCCGCAGGGGGATGGGGGTGCACTCGCCCTCGGCGTTGCAGGTCTTGGTCTGCTTCCACATCTTGAAGCGGGTGCCGAGGTACTGCTTGAAGTCGGTCTCACCGCGGCCGTTGATGTAGGTCCGCTTGATGACCCGCCACACGCCGACCCGCTCGAACAGCTCGTCGGGGTAGTACAGCGGCTCGTAGGCTTCCTCCGGGGCGCGGTCGGGCACCCGCACGAACGAGTAGCGCATGCCGAGCTGCGAGTTGGTGCACGCCGGGCCCGACCCGTAGATCGAGGTGAAGAAGCAGCCATAGACCGCCCCGTAGCCCTCGCCGGGGTCGATGGTCATGCGCTCGGTGAACATGATCCGATCGTTCTCGATGATCGGCGGCAGGTAGCCCTCTTCGCACTGGCTGTAGTCGGTCGAGCCATCCTCCCGCTTCACGCGGCAGTCGCCGTCCCGCTCTTGCACGTAGTACTGCGCGACCGGGGCGCCGACCCAGCCCAGGGCAGCCTGGGAGTAGAGGTTGAGGTCGACGTTGGCCACGTTCTGGTTGGCCCAGTCGATGCGGATGTAGTCCCGCTCGTACCAGTGCCGGTCCGAGGTGTTCTCGACGATGACGTTCGACTGCTCACCGGTCGCCGAGTTGTACTGGCGGATGACGTCGATGTGTTTGATCGAGTAGGCCGCGACCGGGTGGGTGCACGGGAACAGCTCCCCGTTGTCGGCGTCGGCCCGGGCCTCGGCCTTGTCCCGGTTCTCCTCGTCGCCTTCGGTGCGGCCGTTGCTGTTGCCGCCCAGGATGATCTCGTCGACCCGGCAGGCGTAGAGGAGGTCCTCCTCCATGTGCCACCGGATCTTGTAGGCGGGAAAGTCCTCGCCCCCGATGTGGTACTCCTGCCGATCCCCGATGAACGAGCCCGACGCTTCGTAGGGCACGTCGACCACCGTCCGGGCGAAGTACCACTCCCCCTGGAAAAGGTCCTTGTTGATCAGGTTCGGCTGCGTGCGATCGATGTCCGCCACGGGATCGGCGCAACCGCCGAGCCACATGGACGCACCGAGGGTCAGCAGCAGGCCACCCCTGAGGCCAGTCAACCTCATGTCATCCTCCGGAATGCGGTCCTCGCGCCAGCCGCGACCGCGCTATGGATGTGTGTGCCGGCCAGCGACCGACGTACGACCAATCGGGTTTATCGGGGCTGTCGGCGTGCTGTCAAGCGCGCACACGCCCCGCCCGGTCGGTTGGACGTACGGGTCGAACCGATGGTGATGTCGAAAAAAACGGCCGTCGGTGAAATACGGCGGGCCCGGTCGTCAATCGGCGGCGAGCAGGGCGTCGAGCTCGCCGCTGCGATCGAGCGCGCGCAGCTCGGTGAAGCCCCCGATCGAGCGATCGCCGACGAAGATCTGAGGCACGGTGCGCTGGCCGCTGGTCTCGACGAGCCACCGCCTCTGATCGGGATCGTCGGAGACGTCGATCTCCTCGAACGACACGCCCTTCTTGCTCAGCAGGCGCTTGGCGGCGAAGCAGTAGCCGCAGATGCGCGTGGTGTAGACCCGGACCGGAATCATGCTCAACTCCCGCGAGGGCCCCGCTTGTTCGGTCGAGGGGGGCCCTCTATATAGTTCAGGTACGCGGCGACAGGTGGAGCCCCGATTGGCCCGGCTTCTCTACAACGACCTCGGCGGTCGGCAGCAGGCTCTGGAACTCGACTCCGGTCGCCAGCAGGTCGTGCTGGGGCGGCAGTCCGACTGCGACATCATCGTGCACGACACCAGCGTCTCGCGTCGCCACTGCGTCATCGTGCCAGGGGACGACGGGTTCTCGGTCGTCGACCTGGGATCGGCCAACGGCACCCTGGTCAACGACGTGCGCATCACCCGCCGCCGGCTCGTCGACGGCGACGTCATCAGATGCGGGATCTACTCGGTTCGGTTCGTCGATCCCCCCGACGCGCCCCAGCCGGTCCAGATGACGCTGCGTGATCGCTACCGACGCCGCGCGGGAGATGGGGGCCTGCGGGCCCGCGCGGAGCGCCTCCAGGCCCTCAACGAGAGCCAGTCGGCCCGCCTGGTGCAACTCCAGGACGAGCTGACCCGCGTCGACGGGCAGCGGGTGACGGCGCTCGAGCGGGCGGCCCGCAGCGAGGCCGATCTGCTCGCCGCCGGTCAGCAGATCCGGGAGATGCAGGCCCGTGCCCGGCAGCTCGCGGCCGCGTTGAAGTACCGCGAGGGGGGCGCCGTGTTCGAGCCCGTCCCGCCCCCGCCGCCACCACCGGACGGGCTCGACGGGCCGCCGGCCGGCCTCGGATCGGGCGCCACCGACGTCACCGAGGCTCGCCTGGTCGCCCGCAACCGCGCCTTGCGGGCGACGATCGCCCAGCTCGAAGGCGCGCTGGCCGCCGAGGACGCCTACAGCCGCTCGGCCACGCTCGCGCCGGCCGTCGACCGCTGGCGCGCCGTCGCCGCCGAACGCCGAGCGCTGGCCGACGCCCGCCGCCGGGCCGACGAGGCCGACGCCCGGGCCCGCGCCGCGCAATCCGAGGCGGCCGCTCTGCGTCAGGCGCTCGCCGACGCGCGGCGAAGCGATCCGGCGCGGGGCTCGAGCCGCGACGCCGACGCCGAATCGAAGCGCCTCCGCGGGCGGGTGATCGAGCTCGAGCGGCAGAACGCCGCCCTGCGCGCGCGGCCCGATGCGGCGGGAGACGACGCGCCGCCGGGCCTCGCGGGCGGCCGCCGATCGGGCTTGCTGTCGGGCCTCGGCGGCCTGGGGCGCACGGCGTCCGAAGGCGAGCTGGGGAACCGCTCGCTCAGCGCGCGCCTCTCGCAGCTCAACCGGAGGTCGGAAGAGGTCGACAAGCTGCGCGCGCGCGTCGGCGAGTTGCAGCAGGCGGCCGCCGAGCGCGACGCGCTGCACGCGCAGGCTCGTCGAGCGGCCGGCGTGCTCGTCGAGCGCCTCGAACGGCAGCGGGACACCTCGGGCTTGACCGGCATGGCCGCCGTCCAGCTCGCGGAGCTGGTGGATCTCGCCACGATGATCCGCGACAGCCTGGGGTGAGGGCGCCTCACCGGGCCACCCGATCACCGCCATTCGAATCGAACCGCCACCGGGGGGATCTCCACGGCATCAGTACGGGTGAGGCAGATCGCCTGCCGACGACGCGATGAGGGGGGGTCATGCCAGCCTCCGCGGACGGGCTCGCCGTCGCGCCCGCTTCCCGGCTTCAGTGGTTTGCGCCCGAGGTCGATGATCTGAGACGATGCCCGAGTACGGCGCCTGCCCGGCGCCCGCGACGCTCATCGGCCGATGCGACCCGATGAGGAGGTACACGATGCTGGATGCATACATCATCGAGCAGATCCGCAAACGGGACGAAGAGCGCCGCCGGATCTACGACCGGCCGGCCATCGAACTCCCGCTCGAGCCGCTCCGACCACCGGAGAGAGAGCCCGAGGCGGATGATGAGCCCCCCGAGCCACGGCGGGTGATCATCATCGACCTCTGAATCGCGCGCCTCTGTATCCGAGCGCGAAGAGAGCCGGCCCCCTGGGGGGTCGGCTCTTCTGCTTTCGAAGGCCGCATTCGAAAGCAGAACGGCCGGCTCCGAGGAGCCGGCCGTCGATGCGCCCGTTCAGACCGTCGACCTCAGAGGCCGGCGTTGAACACGAACGGGAACTTGATCTGGCACATGCCGCCCTCGGGCTTGGGGAAGCGCCAGCGCTTCACCTGACGGCTCATGCAGCCCTCGACGGTCTTGTTGCCGAGAGTGCTGTTCTCGACGAGCACCTTGCCCACCTTGCCGTCGAGCATGATGCGCCACGACAGGGTGACCTTGCCCTGCAACTCCGGGTTGCGGGCCAGCTCCTTCTCGTAGCAGTACTGGATGCCACGACGACGGGCGTTGACCACCCGGGTGATGTCCTTCTCCTTGCAGAAGCCGGCCACCGCGCCCTTGCCGGTGCGCACCCGCACCTTCTTCTTGCGCTTCTTCTTGCCACCGAGGCTGGCCTTGGTGCCCCGGCCGCCGCCGGTGTCGATGCGGCCCATGCCGTGGATGCGGCCGAAACCCTCGCCGCCGCCGCCGCCGCCGGTGCCGCGCAGGCCCATGCCGCCGGTGCCCTGACCCACGATCAAGCTGTCGCCGGCCCCGGCCATCGCCGCGTTGAGCTTGCTGTCGAAGCCGGTCTTGTCGCCGAAGACGTTCTGCAGCGGCCCGCGGCCGAGCAGATCCGAGCCGAGGGCCTTGTGGATGCCGACGTCCTTGACCTTGTCGACCAGCTCGCCGTCGGCCTTGGGCACCTTCGACTTCTCGATCTTGTCCTCTTCGCCGAACTTGCCCTCTTCGCCGCCGGCCTTCTTGCCGACATCCTCGTCGATGGCCTCTTCCTCTTCTTCCTCTTCGATCTCGGGCAGGGGCTCCTCGACGATGACCTTCATGAAGCGGTCGCTGAGGTCGAGCTCGGCGAAGACGGGCTCGTCGCTCCAGAAGAAGAAGGCCGCGATGAGGAAGCCGAGGTGCAGCACGACCGCGACGAGCAGCGAGCCGAGCACCGAGGTCTCGAGGGTGCCCCACAGCGGGCGCTTGGGGATGCGGTCGGGGGGGGCGACGAACTGGAAGAAGACCGAGAGCTGCTCGTCGATGTCGAGCACGCCCCAGTCCTTGCCGCCGACGGAGATGCTGTTGCCGCGGGCCTTGCGCGCCGCCGCGAGCGTCTCTTCGTCGCCGCCGGCGAGGCGCAGGCGGCCCTGCATGTCGCCGGTGGGGTTGAGGGAGAAGCCGTTGGGTTCGGGGCTGAAGAGGACGTGCGCGTCACCGACGCCGGCGAGATCGGGCACCACGAGGGTGTTCGACTTGTTCTCGCCGATCGTGACCGGCTTGCGCGAGTCGACGATCTTTTCGGAGATCAGAGTGTCGTGCCAGAGCACGGCCACTCGCATGTAAGCGAGGTTCTGGGCGCTCAAGTCGATTTCCTCCGCGTGAGCCAGGCGGACCCGCCGGCCGCGTTCTGCGCCCGGGCGGGGCCGGGGCAGGAAAAATTCAACGCAGGTTAGCGGCGAGGCCCCCACCGGTCAAGCGCCGTACGCGGCGGGCGGTGGGGGATCGTCGCTTGACCCGGCGCCGGGGGCGGGTACACAGTCGGGCCCGGGCCGGTGGACGTGGCTCTCGACAACCACGTCGCCCCGAGGTTCCCGGAATCTGACGGCGGACGGAGTCTGCCAGCCCGAATCGCCCGGTCGGAGTGCAGAATGTTGCACCGCACGCACGACCCGCTCCCCGCGCGCCGCATGGCGTGGGCGGTGTTCTGCGGGCTGCTGGGGCTGCTCGTGCTGCCGCCGGGGCTGTCCGGGTCGGCTTCGGCCGGGCCCGACGAGACGCCCACCATCACCGCGGCCGATCTGCCCGGCCCGATCGACGACCCGTTCACCGCCGCCGAGCGGGAGCGCCTGCGCGCGCGGGTGCGGCCGCTGACAGTCGTCGTCCGGCGGTCGGGCGCGCTGCCGCCGGGCATGTGGGCCCCGGGCGGCGCGCAGACCGAGTCCCACGGCCTGTGGCACTCGGCGGGGCGGGTCGTGACCGCGTCGGCGGCGGTGGACGGATGGCCCGGGTCCCGCCGGGACCGCATCGAGGTCGAGCTGTCCGACGGCCGACGCTTCGAGGCGGCGGTGGGGGTCACCGAAGCCGCGCTGGGCCTGGCGGTGCTCGACGTGCCCCGGCTGCCGGCGCCGCCAGAAACACCCGACGCGGGCGGCCCCGACGCGATGGTCTCGATGGGCCGCCCGTTGTACGCCGCCGACGCCACCGGTCTGCTGCACCGGCTCGTCGTGCAGCGACGCGGCGTCGGCCAGCACGCGTATTATTGGCGCTTGCTCGGCCGGGTCGCTCCGGGCACGCCCCTCTTCGACCCCACCGGTCGGGCGGTCACGCTCGCCGGCCGGGACACCGACGACGGCGGGGCCACGCTGGCGCTGCCGGCGAAGGCGCTCCGGGCTCTCCTCGAACGTGATGACTGGATCCGGTGAACCGACGGCGCCGCTCGCGGCGCTCGAAGCGGCGCGGACGGACGGCCACTTGCCGGCAGGCGCGTCGATCCTTATCGCCCTCAGCGGTGGGCGGGATTCGGCCAGCCTGCTGCACGCGCTGCACCGCGTCGGCGGGTGGCGGCTCTCGGCCCTGACGGTCGACCATGGACTGCACCCCGACGCGCCGGCCCACGCGCGCCGGGCGCTGGCCTTCGCCCGGCGGCTCGGCGTTCCGGCGGCCTCGGTCGCGGTCGACGCCCGGTCCACCGATGGTCTGGGCCCCGAAGCGGCCGCCCGTCGGGCCCGCTATCACGCGCTGGCGGCCCACGCCGACGCCATCGGGGCCGAGCGCATCGTCACCGCCCACACCGCCGACGATCAGGCCGAGACCCTCGTCATGCGCCTGGGCGAAGGGACCGGCCTCCGGGGGTTGGGCGGCATCCCCACTCAGCGCGGGCGCTATGTGCGGCCCTGGCTCGGCGTCAGCCGGCGGGCCGTCGCCGACTACGCCCGGATCCACCGCATCCCTCACGTCGACGACCCCACGAACGCCGATCGCCGCTTTCTGCGCAACGCTGTGCGCCATCGGGTCCTGCCGGCGATGGACGGCTGCTTCGACACCGGCTGGGTCGAGCGCGCCGCCGACACGGCGCAGAGGGCGCAGGGGGCGCAGGCCTTGCTGAGCTGGTTTCTCGGGCGGGCACCCGAGATCGTGACGATCGCCGCGGACGGCGTGCGGGTGAGGCTCGATCAGCTCGGAGAGCTGCCCCCGGATGGCCGCGCCGCGCTGATCGACTACGCGCTCGACGGCGCGCTCGCGCGCTGGGCCCCGGGCCATCGCCGACGCCGCGCGCTGCACGTCGGGCGGGTCGCGTCGCTGCGCCCTGGGCAGAGCTGTGGGCTGCCCGGCGATCTGGCCGCCCGGCGCCACGGCGAGCACCTGCATATATATATCGTCTCGTCGGCGCCCGAGCGGCCCCCTCCTTCGCCGGTCGAGGCGGCCGGGCGGCACCGGTGGGGCGCGTGGCGTTTCGACGTGACGCCGGGTACATGGACCGGGCCCGGCCCGGGCGTCGCGTTGACCCGCTCAGGGGCGCCGCTGCCGTGGACCATCCGCCCGGTGCGCAGCGGCGAGCGGCTGCGTCCGAGGGGGGCGCCGGGCCACAAGCCCATCCGCCGGCTGTGGTCCGATCGAGGCGTCGCGCCCGGGCTGCGCGGGGCGTTGCCGGTCATCGAGAGCGGCGGGCGCGTCGTCTGGGCCGCCGGGCTGCGGGCGGCGGAGCAGGTGCGGGCGACGCCCGGCGCTGCGGTGTGGTGGGTGACCGTGCGGCCCCCGCCCGAGGCCCGATGGGCGGCGCGGGGGGCGGCCGCCGACGCGGCGCACGATGAGTGAATCGATCGGGCCGCTCGCGGCGTCACACCTGGACATCAGGGCCCTCGGGGCGGCCCCGTCCGCCGGTGGCGCGGTGTTGCGAGTCTCACGGAACGCGTGATACTTTCCCGCACTGCGCCGCCGCGCAGCTTCATTCATCCGTGCCCCATCGAGGACGCGAAGTGCGCCAGCCCTACAAGACAGGCCTCCTGTGGCTGATTCTCCTGGTCACATTCCTCATCATCTACCGGGCCTTCCCCAGCAGCGATGCCCAGAAGGACATGCAATGGGGTGAGTTCTACAGCTATGTGACTTCAGAGGATCCGGAGCGGCAGCTCCAGTCGGTGGTCGTCGACGGGCAGCGCATCGAGGTCAAGATCGAGGGGGACGACAAGCCGCGCGTCGTGCACGGCCCGATCGAAGAAGACCTGCAGAAGACGCTCGCCCAGAAGGCCGCTGCGGCGAAGAAGGCCTCGCCCGACAACCCGGCGTTCACCTTCCAATACGAAGAGGTCGAAGAGAGCGGGCTGTTCGAGAGCATCCTCATCAGCTGGCTGCCGATGCTGGTGCTCTTCGCGATCTTCTTCATCTTCATGCGCCAGCTCCAGAGCGGCGGCGGCAAGGCCATGTCGTTCGGCAAGAGCAAGGCCAAGCTGCTCAGCGAGAACAACAAGAAGGTCACCTTCGACGACATCGCCGGGGTCGAAGAGGCCAAGGAGGAGCTGGAGGAGATCATCCAGTTCCTGCGCGACCCCAAGAAGTTCACCCGCCTCGGCGGGCGTATCCCCAAGGGCGTCTTGCTCATGGGCCCCCCGGGCACCGGCAAGACGCTGCTCGCCCGCGGCGTGGCCGGCGAGGCGGGGGTGCCGTTCTTCAGCATCTCCGGCTCGGACTTCGTCGAGATGTTCGTCGGCGTCGGCGCCAGCCGGGTGCGTGACCTCTTCGAGCAGGGCAAGAAGAACGCGCCCTGCATCATCTTCATCGACGAGATCGACGCCGTGGGCCGCCACCGGGGCGCGGGCCTCGGCGGGGGGCACGACGAGCGGGAGCAGACCCTCAACCAGCTCCTCGTCGAGATGGACGGCTTCGAGTCCAACGAGGGCGTCATCCTCATCGCCGCCACCAACCGCCCCGACGTGCTCGACCCGGCGCTGCTGCGCCCCGGCCGCTTCGACCGGCGGGTGGTGGTCAACCGGCCCGACGTGCGCGGGCGGGAGAAGATCCTCAAGGTGCACACCAAGCGGGTGCCGCTCGACAACGACGTCGATCTGGCCACCCTCGCCCGGGGCTGCCCCGGGTTCTCCGGCGCCGATCTCGAGAACCTCGTCAACGAGGCGGCGCTGCTCGCCGCCCGGCGCAACCGCGAAGTCGTCACGATGGAGGACTTCGAGGACGCCAAGGACAAGGTGCTGATGGGCAGCGAGCGGCGCTCGATGATCATCAGCGAGGCCGAGCGGCGCACCACGGCCTATCACGAGGCGGGTCACACCCTCGTCGCCAAGCTGCTGCCCCACACCGACCCGGTGCACAAGGTGACGATCATCCCCCGGGGGCGCGCGCTGGGGGTGACCCAGACGCTGCCCACCGAGGACCGCCTCTCGGTCACCCGGGAGTACGCCACCAACCAGATCGCGATGCTGATGGGCGGGCGGGTCGCCGAAGAGCTGATCTTCAACCAGGTGACGACCGGGGCCGGCAACGACATCGAGCGGGCCACCGACACCGCCCGACGCATGGTCTGCGAGTGGGGTATGAGCGAGAATCTCGGCCCGCTGACCTTCGGCAAGAAGGACGAGCAGATCTTCCTCGGCCGCGAGATCAATCAGCACCGCGACTACTCCGAGCAGACCGCGATCGAGATCGACCGCGAGGTGCGGCGCATCGTGATGGACGGCTACCAGACCGCGACCCGGCTGGTGACCGAGAACATCGAGACCCTCAAGGATCTGGCCGAGGCGCTGCTCGAGCGGGAGTCGATCGGCACCGAAGAGGTCGATCTGCTGATGAAGGGCGAGCCGCTGCCGCCGGTGCTCAAGAAGAGCGAGAAGCGCGGCCGGCGCCCGAAGTCGGTCTTCGTGTCGAAAGACAAGGAGCAGGAGCACGGCGACATCGTGCCCCAAGGCAGCGCGGAGAGCGCCTGAGCGCGATGTAGCACGACGTCACGGGTCGACTCGGCGGGGTCGGCCGGCTGTGTTCGATGTCGGGCCACCCGGGGTGGCCGAGGTACGGCGACCATGCACTGGCGGTTCGGTCGACATGGGTTCACGTGGCGCGGCGCGCCGCGCGCGCCCGTGAGCGAGGGGCCGCTGCTGATGGGGGTGCTCAACGTCACCCCCGACTCCTTCTCCGACGGCGGGCGCTTCGACGGGGCGCAGGCCGCCGTCGCGCACGGGCGGGCCATGTGCGCGGCCGGCGCCCGCATCATCGACATCGGCGGTGAGTCCTCCCGGCCGGGCGCCGAGCCGGTGCCGGCCGAGGTCGAGCTGCGGCGGGTGCTGCCGGTGATCGAGGGCCTGCGGGCGGCCTCCGACGTCTGCATCTCGATCGACACCACCAAGGCCGCCGTCGCCCGGGCCGCGCTCGACGCGGGGGCCGACGTCGTCAACGACATCTCGGCGATGACCGCCGACCCCGAGATGCCGGCGCTGATCGCCGAGCGCGGGGCCGGGGCGGTGTTGATGCACATGCGCGGCCGCCCGAAGACGATGCAGCGGGGCGACCTGCGGTCGAGCGACATCGTCGGCGAGGTCGCGGGCTACCTCGCCGAGCGGGTCGAGGCGCTGTGCGCGGCGGGCGTCGACCGGGCCGCCATCTGCGTCGACCCCGGCATCGGCTTCGGCAAGACGGTCGATCAGAACCTCGAGTTGGTGGCCGGCCTCGACCGGCTGGCCGACCTCGACCGCCCGATCCTGCTCGGGGTCTCCCGCAAGTCGTTCATCGGCGCGGTCACCGATCGCCCGGTCGACGGCCGCCTCTTCGGCACCGCCGCCGCCTGCGCGATCGGAGCCTGGCTCGGGGCGCACGTCCTGCGGGTGCACGACATCGGCGAGATGCGGGACGTGGTTCGGATGACGGCCGCCCTGGCCGCCGCGCGGGGGAGGGTCGGATGAACGACTGGTCCCTGCACGCCCTCGTATCGTCCTTCTTCGACATCGCGATCATCTACTACCTGATCTATCGGGTGCTGTTGATCATCAAGGGCACCCGGGCGGTGCCGATGCTCATCGGCCTGACCGCGATCGCGCTGATGTACGGGCTCAGCCAGGAAGGCTACCTCGACCTGCCGACCTTCAACTGGCTGCTCGAGCAGTTCATCGGCAACGTGCTCATCATCATCGTGGTGCTCTTCCAGTCCGACATCCGCCGGGCGCTGGCCTCGTTCGGTCGGGCCCAGATCCTCAGCTCGTTCCGCTCGGGCGCGGGGGCGCAGTTCATCGACGAGCTGGTCAAGGCCACCACCTCGCTGGCCGACCGGCGCATCGGCGCCCTGATCGTCGTCGAGCGGGAGGCCGACCTGTCGCCCTACCTCGAAGAGAGCACCCGCATCGAGGCCAAACTGTCCAAGGAGCTGCTCTACAGCCTCTTCGTGCCCGAGCGGCAGAACCCGCTGCACGACGGGGCGGTGGTGGTGCGCAACGGGCGCATCCAGGCGGCGGGGGTCTTCCTGCCGATGAGCGTCAACCCGAACATCGACCGGGCGCTGGGCACCCGCCACCGGGCCGCGCTCGGCTTGTCCGAAGAGACCGACGCGGCGGTGATCGTCGTCAGCGAGGAGCGGGGCGCGGTGTCGCTGGCCCACGAGGGCGATCTGGCCCCCGACCTCTCGCCGGGCGAGCTGCGCGAGACCCTGACGACGCTCCTGATCAAGCGTCCGACGCGCCTCTTCCGCCGTGATCGGGGCCTGGTCCACGTCTCCCGGGCCCCCGAGGCCCAGCCGCCGGAGGACGCGGCCAAGCACAGCGAGCCGGCCGGCTGATGGGTGCTCTGCTCCGCCGAATCTTCCTCGAGAACTTCGTGCTCAAGGCCCTCGCCCTGGCACTGGCGGTCAGCCTCGTGCTGGTCAAGCGCGAAGATCAGACGACCGTGGTGACCATCAGCGTGCGGGTCCGGGTGACCCACCCCGAGAACCGGGTGCTGACCAGCCCCCCGGTGGACAAGGTCAAGATCACCGTCGAAGGCAAGTACAACCGGCTGCGGCAGTTCGAGGCGGACAACGTGGCCGCGGTCGACGTGAACCTGTCGGGCTACGAAGAGGGGCAGGTGACCTTCGACCCCGAGCTGTTCCGGCTGCCGCCCGACCTCGAGGTCCGGGCGGTGCGTCCGGCGGCGATGCTGGTGCGCTTCGAGAACCGGGTACAGCGCACCATCCCGGTCGAGGCGGCCCTGGAGGGCGAGGCGCAGACCGGCTATCGGCTGACCCAGGTGACCGTCGAGCCGCCGGCGGTGACGGTCGAGGGCGCCGAGTCGGTCGTGCGGGCCCTCGAACGCATCGAGACCGAGCGCATCTCGCTGGTCGGCCGCAACCAGACGACGGTGCTGGCGGTCTCGCTTCAGCCGCCGCCGGCCTACGCCGGCTATCGCGAGCGGGGCCGGCGCTACGAGGTCACCGCGGTCATCGAAGAGAAGCGCAGCACCCGCATGATCGCGGGGGTGCAGGTCGAGGTCCGCGATCTGCCCGACGGCACCCCGGGCTACGAGGTCAGCCCGGCGGCGGTCGACGTGACGCTCAACGGCCCGGTCGGCCTGCTGACGGCGCTCGAGCCCGAAGAGCTCTCGGCCTTCGTCAGCGCCGCGGGGCTGGGCCCGAACAACGTGTATACCCGGGCGGTGCGGCTCGACCCGTACGAGGGGCTGGTGGTGTCGGACATCGAGCCGACCCAGGTGACCCTGGTGCGGCTGCCTCCGCCCCGGCCGCCGCCCGACGCGGGCCCATCCGACGCGGGCCCGCCCGACGCCGCGCCCGGCGGGCGCAACGGCAAGAAGAAGCCCGACGAGAAGTGACGACCCGGCGCCGGGCGCCGGGCCGAGTGGAGGGGACTTGAGCCAAGGCAAGCGCAAGCTGTTCGGCACCGACGGGGTGCGAGGGCTGGCCAATCGACATCCGATCACCGCCGGCATGGCGCTGCGGCTGGGGCGGGCCATCGGCTACCGCCTGCGGGCCGTGCACCGCCGGCCGAAGGTGCTCATCGGCAAGGACACCCGGCTGTCGGGCTACATGATCGAGACCGCCCTGGCGAGCGGGCTGGTCTCGGTCGGGGCCGACGTGCACCTGTGCGGACCGCTGCCGACCCCGGGCATCGCCTTCCTCACCGCGGGCATGCGCTGCGACGCGGGGGTGGTCATCTCGGCCAGCCACAACCCCTACGAAGACAACGGGATCAAGCTCTTCGCCCGCGACGGCTACAAGCTGCCCGACGACGAAGAGCTGGCGCTCGAACAGGTGCTCGAGAGCGAGGAGCTGACGCAGTTCCGCCCGACCGGCACCGACATCGGCCGGGCGTGGCGCATCGACGACGCCGCCGGGCGGTACTCGGTCTTCGCCAAGAGCGCCTTCCCCAAGGCGAGCACGCTCGAAGGCTACAAGGTCGTCGTCGACTGTGCCCACGGCGCCGGCTATCGGGTCGCGCCCGAGGTCTTCCACGAGCTGGGCGCCGAGGTCATCCCCCTGGGGGTCAAGCCCGACGGCACCAACATCAACGCGGGGGTCGGCGCGCTGCACCCCGAGGTGGCCGCCGAGGCGGTGCGGGCCCACGGGGCCCACGTCGGGGTCGCGCTCGACGGGGACGCCGACCGGTGCATCCTCATCGACGAGGAGGGGCGGGTGGTCGACGGCGATCAGGTCCTGGCGCTGCTCGGGCGGCGGCTGATCGCCAAGGGCGAGCTGGCCGGCGACACCGTCGTCGCGACCGTCATGAGCAACCTCGGCCTCGACCGGGCGCTGCGCGAGGTCGGGGGCCGGGTCGTCCGGGTCGCGGTGGGTGATCGCTACGTCGTCGAGCGCATGCGGGCCGACGGGCTCGACCTCGGCGGCGAGCAGTCGGGGCACGTCATCTGGCGGGAGCACGCCACCACCGGCGACGGGCTGGTGACCGCGCTGGCCGTGCTGGGGGTGATGATCGAGCAGGGCGCCTCGCTGGGCGAGCTGGCCGGCTGCATGACCCGCTTCCCCCAGGTGCTCGAGAACGTGGCGGTGTCCCGCAAGCCGCCGCTGGACGAGCTGGACGAGGTGCAGACCGTCATCGCCGCCGTCGCCGCCGAGCTGGGCGCCGACGGGCGGGTGCTGGTGCGTTACTCGGGCACCCAGAACCTGGCCCGGGTCATGGTCGAAGGCCCCGAGCAGGGTCACATCGACGCCGCCGCGGGGCGCATCGCCGACGCGCTGCGGGCGGCGATCGGGGGCTGAGATGGACGCGAGGCTGCACCTGGCGGTCGATGACGCGGCGGTGTTCCGCACCCTGGGCGACGGGGCCGGCCCCGAGCCGGCGACCCTGGGCATGCTCGCCGAGCTGGCCGGCGTCGACTGCGTCGCCTACGACCTGCGCGGCCCCAGCCGGGGGGTCGCCGAGCGCGACGTGCGGCTGCTGCGCGAGACGCTCGCCGGCCGGCTCGACGTGGCGCTGGCCCCCTCGCCCGACCTCATCGACCGGGCGTTCGACCTGCGCCCCGACCGGGTGACCCTGGTGCCCGAGCGGCGGGAGGGCGGGGCCGCGCTCGGCGGCCTCGACGCCCGGCTGCTGCGGGACGCCCTGCGCAAGCAGATCCTGCACCTGCGCGACGCCGACATCGAGGTCGCGGTGCAGGTCGAGCCCGAGCTGGAGCAGATCAAGGCCCTGCACCGCAGCGAGGCCGACGTCGCGGTGCTCTACGCCGGCAGCTACATGCAGGCCCGCACCGGCGCCGCCCGCCGGGTCGAAGAGACCCGCATCTCGGACGCCGCCGCGCTCGCCGGGCGGCTCAAGCTGCGGGTCGCCGTCGCCGGGGGCCTCGACCTCACCGCCGTCGAGGCCCTGGCCCGCATCGCCCGGGTCGAAGAGGTGCATGTGGGCCACGCTTGCCTCGCCCGGGCCATGCTGCGGGGCATCGACCGGGCCGTCGCCGACTTCGCCGCCGCCATCGAGCGCGGGCGCCGGCAGGCGTTCTGAGCATGCCCGACCGGCACCGCATCGTCCCGCCCGGTCGCCCCGCCGCCGACCGCATCCTCATGCCGGCCGAGATGGCCGCCGCCGACCGCCACGCCATCGAGCAGCTCGCCATCCCCGGCGTCGCGCTCATGGAGAACGCCAGCCGCCACGTCGCCCGGGCCCTCGCCGCCCGCTGCCCGCCCGGCGGGCGCGTCGCCGTCATCTGCGGCGGGGGCAACAACGGCGGAGACGGCTCCGGCGCCGCCCGGCACCTCGTCGCCTGGGGCCGCCCGGTCGAGCTGTGGCTGACTCGGGCCCCCGAGCGCTACGTCGGCGACGCCGCGACCAACCTCGACGCCTGCCGGCGCATCGGCCTGAAGCCGCACATCTGGTCCGACGACGGCTCGCCCGACCCCCAGCGATTCGCCTGGATCATCGACGCGGTGCTCGGCACCGGCCTCAGCGGCGAGGTCCGGGGCGCCGCCGCCGACGCCATCCGCTGGATGAACCGGGCCACGGCGCCCGCGCTCGCGGTCGACATCCCCAGCGGCATCGACGGGGCCACCGGCGCCGTCTGCGGCGTCGCCGTCGAGGCGGCGCACACGGTCACCTTCGCCACCAGCAAGCCCGGCCACTGGCTCTTCCCCGGCGCCGGCCGGCGGGGCACGCTCGAGATCGTCGACATCGGCATGCCCCCCGCGTGCATCGAGCGCACCCCGGCTCGCCGGTGGCTCATGGGCGACGCCGACCTCGCCCCGGCCCTCGCCGCCCGCCCCCGCGACGCCCACAAGGGCCGCCAGGGCCACGTCTACGTGCTCGGCGGCGCGCCCGGCCGCACCGGGGCCGTGCGCATGTGCGCCGACGCCGCGATGCGGGCCGGGGCCGGGCTGGCCACCATCGGGGCCGCCCCCGACGCCGCCGCCGCGCTGGGCCCCGCGCTGTACGAGACCATGGTCGAGGGCCTGCTCGACCGCAGCGCCGGCGCGATCACCAACCGCCTCGCCGACTTCGACGCCGTCGCCGTGGGCCCTGGCCTCGACCCGGATGACCGGGTCGGCGCCGTGCTGGCCGAGGCGCTGCCCGCCGTCGAGCGGCCGATGGTGATCGACGCCGACGGCCTCAACCACGCCGCCCGCCGCCCGGCCATCGCCCGCGGCCGGATCATCACCCCCCACCCGGGGGAGGCCGGCCGCCTGTTGGGATGCGCCACCGCCGAGATCCAGCGCGACCGCCTCGCCGCCGCCGCCGCGCTGGCCGAGGCCTTCGACGCCACCGTCGTGCTCAAGGGGGCCCACACGATCGTGCACGCCGCCGACGGCGTCGCCGTCTGCCCCGACGGCCACCCGGGCATGGCCACCGCCGGGGCGGGCGACGTGCTCACCGGGGTCATCGCCGCCCTGCTCGCCCGGGGCCTGCCGCCGGGGCCCGCCGCCCGGGCGGCCGTCCTGTGGCACGCCCGGGCCGGCGCGCACGCCGCCCGATCGGGCGCGCATCACATGCTCGCCCGCGATATCATCTCCGGACTCGCCGCCGTCGAACGCGGAGCGGGCGAGGGTGGGGGAGATCACCGATGCGCAGGTTGACCGTCGAAGAGGGCGTCGCCCGGCTGAAGGCCGGAGGCGTGATCGTATTCCCCACCGAGACCAGCTACGGGGTCGGCTGCCGGGCCTACGACGCCGACGCGGTCGAGCGGGTCGTGCGGGCCAAGGGCCGCCCCGACGGCAAGCCGCTGCCCATCCTGCTGCCGTCGGTCGAGGCCCTGCACCAGAAGCGCCTCGAGACCCCGCTGCTCGCGCTGGCCGAAGCCTTCTGGCCCGGCCCGCTGACCCTCGTCGTGCCCGCCTTCCCCGGGCTGCCGGCCCCGATCACCGCCGACACCAACATGGTCGGGGTCCGGGTCTCGGCCCACCCCATCGCCCGGGCGCTGGTCCGAGGCCTGGGCGAGCCGCTCGTCGCCACCAGCGCCAACCGCAGCGGGCTGCCGGCCGCGGCCACCGCCGAGGCGTGCGAGGCGGCCGGGCTCGACGGAGTCGATGGGCTGGTCGACGGCGGCGCGCTGACCGGCGACGCCAGCACCGTCGTCGGCCTCGACCGGGGCCGGCTGACCATCTTCCGCGAAGGCCCCATCGACCGCGACGCGCTCGAGGCCATCTGGCGCCAATCCCGGGCCCACGACTGACCCCTCACCGCCGTCAGCCCCCCATGCCCTCCGCCGCCGGCCCCTCGCCCCGGGACCGCCGCTCGGCCAGATAGCCCGCCAGATCGGGCCCGTCGACCGGCCACGGATCATCCAGCGACTCCAGCTCGGCCATGCGATCGACCCGGAACGTACGGTACGCCCGCCGCCGCTCGCACCACGCCGCCAACGTCCACGCCTGCCCCCAGAAGTGCAGCCCCAGCGGCCGCACCGTGCGCCGGCTGATCCGACCGTTGAGGGCGGTGTAGGCGAAGCGCAGCTTGCGGAGGTTGGCGATGGCCTCCCGCACCGGCTCCAGCCCGTCGCGCACCGTGCGGGCCCACTCGCCGCGGGGTGCGAACAGCCGGACGTGGGCCAGCACCGCCGCCGAGGTGTCGGGCATCACCGCCTCGATCTTCTCCAGAGCCCCGCAGGCCGCCGCGCCCAGCGTCGGATCGACCCACGCCGCCGCCATGCGCAGGCCGAGCACCAGCGCCTCGCACTCATCGTCCTCGAAGCGCAGCGGCGGCAGCAGCGCCTGTCGATCCAGCGCGTAGCCCTCACCCGGCAGGTTGCGGATGCGGACCCCGCCCGCGTCGAGGGCCTCGAGATCGCGATAGACCGTGCGCCGGGAGACCTCGAGCCGCCCGGCGATCTGCTCGATGGTCATCGAGCGGTGGTGTCGCAGCATCTCGACGATCTGGAGCAGCCGATCGGCCCGGCGCCGCGTCCCGCCGAGCCGCTGAAAGTCGAACGTCATCCTGTCCCCGCTGAACGGTCTCCGAGAGAGGGCTTCCGAAGGGACTAAGGATCGAGCGGGGCCGAATGCCCGGAAAAAGATGAAATCAGCCGCGAAGTCCACGCTCGGCGCGGCCTGCCTCCCCGAAAAATCACCTGCGGCTGTTGGATGGCCTCACCCGCCCGTCATGCGCGCCGAACCCCAGACATCGAACCGGGAGCCACCATGACCACCGCGCACCTCACCGCCGCCCTCTTCTGCGCCGCCGCCCTCTTCTGCGCCGCGCCGGCCCACGCCGACGGCCTGCACTGCACGACGACCGTCCTCGACGCCGACTGCGACCCGCTGCCCGACGGCGCGGCCGTCGACGCCACGACCCTCTTCCGGATCGGGTGCAGCGCCAGCACCGTCGGCGGCGAAGACGGCCCCGACGTGACCGACTTCGACCCCACCGCCGACGACCTCCGGATCATCACCGACGACCCCCTCGAAGACGCGCCGGTCGGGCTGCTGCCCGCCGAGATGTGCGGCGCGGCCGTCTTCGCCCTCGACGCCTGCCTCGAGACCGGCACCTACACCATCGCCCACGCCGACGACGGCACCGGCTGGCCCCCGTTCGAGGTGGTCGACGAGCGCTGCGCCGACGGCGCATCGGGCGGCTGCCAGCAGGCCCCCGGATCGGGCGCCCCGTGGCCCCTCCTCATCCTGTTCGTCGGTCTGCTGGCCCTCGGCCGGTGTACACCCGCCGACCGCCCTTGAACACCGCCCGGGTGGGCAGCATGCCGAAGTGATACGGCAGGTGGCGGTGGGTCGGCACGTCGAACACCGCCAGATCGGCCGGCCGCCCCACCGCGATGCGCCCGGCGACGGCCTCGCGCCCGACCGCCCGCGCCGCGTGGCGGGTCACCGCGTCGAGCACCTCGGCCGGGCTCAGCCCCAGCCGGCTCATGCCCAGGGTCAGCATCAGCAGCAGGTTGGTCGAGTGGCACGTGCCCGGGTTGCAGTCGGTCGACAGCGCCACCGGGACCCCCGCCGCGGCCAGCGCCCGGGCCGGCGCCCGATCGTCGCTGCCCAGGAACATCGCCGCCCCGGGCAGCAGCACCGCCACCGTGCCCGCCTTCGCCAGCGCCTCGATGCCGCCCCGGCTGACGTGCTCCAGGTGATCGGCGCTCACCGCGCCCACCGCCGCCGCCAGCTCGGCCCCGCCGCCCGGCGAGAGCTGATCGGCGTGCACCTTCGGCCGCAGCCCGTGGCGCAGCCCGGCCTCGAGGACCCGCCGCCCCTCGTCGACCGTGAACGCGCCTCTCTCCACGAACACATCGCAGAACTCGGCCAGCCCGGCCTCGGCCACCGCGGGGATCATCTCGCCCACCACCGCGTCGAGATACGCCGCCCGCTGCGTATCCGGCGGCACCGTGTGCGCCCCCAGGAACGTCGCCACCAGATCGACCGGGTGCTCGGCGTCCAGCCGGCGCACGACCTCCAGCATCTTGCGCTCGTCGGCCGCCGTCAGCCCGTAGCCGCTCTTGACCTCGGCCGTCGTCACCCCGCACCGCAGCAACTGATCGAGCCGGGGCCGGGCCAGCGCGACCAGCGTCTCGACCGAGGCGGCCCGCGTCGCGTGCATCGTGCGGGCGATGCCCCCGCCCCGGCGGGCGATCTCGAGGTACGAAGCGCCGGTGGCCCGCTCGGCGTACTCCCCGGCCCGATCGCCAGCGAACACCAGGTGGGTGTGGGGATCGACCAGCCCCGGGGTCAGCAGCCCGCCGGCCACGTCGAACGTCTCGGCCGCCTCGGGCGCCTCGGCCGCCGGCCCGACGAAGGCGATCGTCCCCCCGCGCACCCCGACCGCGACCCCCGACCGCGCCGCGCCGTCGGTGAACACCTCGCCCGCGCCGACGAACAGCAGATCCACCCGCTCACCCCGCATCGCAGCCCTCAATCCAGCGGCCCGGCCACCGACTCGACCGCCTGCAACAGCGCGCCCGAGCGCACCAGCTCGGCGACCGCCTCGATATCGGGATGCAGCAGCCGATCGGCCTCCAGCGGCGGCACTCGCTCGCGAATGCAGGCCACCGCCGCCTCGATCGCCGGGTTGGCCGTCAGCGGCCGGCGCAGATGCATCGCCTGCGCCGCGCACAACAGCTCGATCGCCAGCACCGCCTCGACGTGCTCGGCGATCGTGCGCGCCTTGCGGGCGGCGATGGTGCCCATCGACACGTGATCCTCGCGGTTGGCGCTCGACGGGATGCTGTCGACGCTCGCCGGATGGGCCAGCACCTTGTTCTCGCTGACCAGCGCCGCCGCGGTCACCTGGGCGATCATGAAGCCGCTGTCGAGCCCGCTGTGCGCCGCGAGAAACGCCGGCAGCCCCGACGACAGCGCCGGGTTGACCATCTGCTCGACGCGCCGCTCGCTGATGTTGGCCAGCTCGGCCAGCCCCAGGGCCAGGTAATCCGCCGCCAGCGCCAGCGGCTGCCCGTGAAAATTGCCCCCGCTGATCAGCTCGACCCCGTCGGGCCCCACGAAGCACAGCGGGTTGTCGGTCGCCGCGTTGCACTCCCGGGTGACCACCGCCCAGACGTGGGCGAAGACATCCCGGCTGGCCCCGTGCACCTGGGGCATGCAGCGCAGGCTGTACGGATCCTGGACCTTGGCGCAGCCGGCGTGGCTGTCGATGATCGCGCTGTCGGCGGTGAGCTTGCGCAGGTTGCGGGCGCAGGCGGCCTGCCCCGGGTGGCACCGCGCCGCCTGGATGCGGGGGTCGAACGGCCGCCGGCTGCCGAGCAGCGCCTGCAACGACGCCGACCCGGCGATGTCGGCCACCTTGGCCAGCATGCGCGCCCGATCGACCGTCAGCGCCGCGTCGGCCGTCATCGCCTGGGTGCCGTTGATGAGCGCCAGCCCCTCCTTCGGGGCCAGGGTGATCGGCGCCAGCCCGGCCCGCTTCAGCGCCTCGCCCCCCGGCAGCAGCTCGCCCTCGAACACCGCCCGCCCCTCGCCGATGAGCACCAGCGCCAGGTGGGCCAGGGGCGCCAGATCACCCGACGCGCCGACCGACCCCTTCTCGGGGATGACCGGGTGCACCCCCTGCTCGAGCAGGCCCACGAGCAGCTCGGGCACCGCCGGCCGCACGCCGCTCGTGCCCAGCATCAGAACGTTGGCCCGCAGCAGCATCATGCCCCGGGTGGTCGCCTCGTCGAACGGCGCGCCGATCCCGGTGGCGTGGCTGCGCACGAGGTTGACCTGCAACCGGGCCAGATCGGCCGGCGGGATGCGGACCTCGGCCAGCGCCCCGAAGCCCGTGTTGACCCCGTAGGTGTTGGGCGCGTCCTCTCGCAGCAGCGCGTCGATCCCCCGCCGCATCTCGGCCACCCGCCGCCGGGCGGCGTCGTCCACCACCACGCTCCGCTGGCGGCGGGCCACCGCGGCGAGCGCGGCGATCGACAGGGGCTCGGCGCCCAGGCGGATGGGATCGGTCATCGCGACTCCGGGGTGTCGTGCGGGTGACGCCCGATACTACTCCCCTCGGGGTTGCGGGCCCAACCCCCGATGCAGGACAACGGGGGCATGAAGCCGACCGCCATCGACGCCTTACTCGTCTGCGCCGACGCCGACGCCTCCACCGCCGCCGCGCTGCACGCCCGCCTCGCCGCGGCCGGGATCACCCCGTGGTGCGCCGCGCGGGACCTCGTCCCCGGCGACACCTGGGACCGGGCCATCCCCGACGCCATCGCCCGCGCCCGCCTGCTCGTGGTGCTGGTCGGCCCATCGTGGCCCGCGCCCGGGGGAGGGGACGGCGACTGGTACGCCCACGAGCAGGTCGCGCTGGCCATCGACCACGCCCGCGACCGGGATCCACCGACGCGGGTGGTGCCGATCTGGCTCGACGGGGTGCCGCGGCGGCGGCTGCCCTACGGCCTGCGGCGGCTGGTGGCGATCGAGGCGGCGGCGTCCGACCTCGACGCGATGGCCGATGGCATCCAGCGGGCGCTGGCGGCCATGACGGGACAGACCCCGCCGCCCCGCCGACGGGATCCCATCGCGCTCGATCCCATCGCGCTGCGGGGGCGGCTGGCCGAGCTGTTCCCATCGCGGGACGCGGCGGCGATGCTGTTGGACGACGCTGGCTTCACCGTCACCCGCTTCGACCTGGGCGGCGCCCCGATCAACCGCTGGTACAAGGCGCTGGCCGAGGTCCGCAAGCACCCCGACGGGCTCGGACGCCTCATCGCCGCGGCGAAGCGCCATGGGTATACGCTGTGATCGATCTGCCTGCCATCCGCCGCACGCTGTGCACATTCGTCACCGAGCCGGATGCCATCCGCCGGGTGTGCAACGACGCCCTCGCCCACCGCGTCGATGGCATCGACGCCCGCCTCGACTGGACCGGGCCCGCCGTCGAGATCTGGGCTCGCGCCCTGCGGGAGTTCGAGCGTCACACCGGCGCGATCGAGGCGCTGGTCGAGACGGTGCGCCGGGACTACGCCGACGCCTTCCCCGATGGCATCCCCCGCCGCGCGCCGAAGCCCCCGCCCTCCGACGCGCCCCGGGTCGCCGTCGTGGGCGTCGTCGCCGAGTTGGGCGGCACGCTGGACGCCATCGCCGCCCGCCTCGCCGATCTGCCGGGGCTGGCGATCACCATCGCCGACGCCGCCGGCGCCGCGCCCGCCGCCGACTTCGTCATCGCGGTCATCGGCGCCCGCACCGGCGGCACGTCGACGCTGGCCGATGTCATCGAGGGCGCCGGCTTGGTGTTGCTGTGGCAGATCGCGCGGTTGGAGCGGGTGCCCCGGGATGAGGCGAGGGCCGCCCTCGAGCTGCGCTATCACGAGCCGGCCGTGGACTTCGACTCGCCCCGCGCCGCCGCCGACCGCGCGCTGGAGGCCGTGCACCCCTTCTGGCAGGCCCGCCGCCCCCCGGCCCTGGCCGCCGAGGACGCCGTCGACCCCCCGCGCCTACGCGCCTGGGAGCGGGCGTGGCTCGCCGTGCGCGTCGAGCGGTGGCGCGTCGGCCGCTACAGCCCGCTGGCGTCCCGCAACCGCCGACACCGCCTCGAGCGGGCGGCGATCTACGTGCCGCTGCACGCCGACCCGCTCGACGCCCGCCTCGACGCCGACGGCGGGCTGACGCTGCCCGAGCCCTGCGATCCGCGTGAGGCCGATGGCATGGCGGGTATGCCCGGCCGCCGCGCCATGGGCGACGACGAGCCGACCCCGGCCCCGCTCGAAGCCGTGGCCTCGGCCGCCGCGCTGCCCCACCTCGTCATCGAGGGCGCGCCCGGCGCCGGCAAGACGGTGCTCTTGCAGCACATCGCCTACACCCTCGCCGCGCTGCACCGCGACGAGGCCCCGCCCCGCCACCGCCTCGACCTCGACGCCCTGCGCGGCGGCGCGCTGCGCTGGCCGGTCCCGCTGCTGATCGAGGCCTCGGCGCTGGCCGGGTGCCGCGGCCTGGGCGACCTCACCGACCGCCTCACCGCCGCGATCCAGGCCGCCGTCGACCAGCCGGTCCCCGCCGCCGAGGTGCGGGCCGGCCTCGCCCGGGGGCGCTATCTCGTCCTCATCGACGCCCTCGACGAAGTGGGCGGCCAGGCCGCCCGGGACCGCCTCGCCGATCACCTCGCCGGCTGGGGCCGCACCGACCGGCGGGCGCGCGTCGTCCTGACCACCCGCCCCTCGGCGTGGCGCGGCTCGACCGCCTTCCCCCGCCCGCTGCGCCTCGTGCGGGCGGCGCCGATGAGCGTGCCCGAGGCCGACGCCCTGGTCGACCGCTGGGCCGAGGCCCAGGCCTTCGACGCGCCGTGGTCCGCCGGGGCCAAAGCCGGCCTGGCCGACCTCGCCGCCCGCCACGGCGGCATGGACCCCCGCCAGAACCCGCTGCTGCTCGTCTGCGCGCTGGTCGTCTACGGCGGCCACGGCGGCCTGCCCGAGTCGCCGGCCCGGCTGTACGACCGCATCGTCGACATCCTGTGCGAGACCCGGGCGACGCAGGCCAGCGAGATCGAGCTGCGCCAGAGCCTCGAGGCGCTGTTCTTCGAGTTGCAGGCCCTGGGCGGCGCCCGCACCGCGACCCCGGTCGCCGAGGCCGCCCGCGCGCTGAACCGGGCGATGCCCAAGCGCTACCCCACGGTCGACGCCGCCCGCGAGGCGCTCGACCTGCTCTACGAGTCGACCGGCCTCGTGCAGTTCGAGGAGGCCGGGCCGGGCACCGTCGTGCGGGCGTGGCACCGCAGCTTCCAGGAGTACTTCGCCGCCCGGGCCCTGGCCGACTGCGGGGACGCGGTCGAGCAGACCACCGCCCGACTCGTCACCGACGGGCGCGCCGCCGACCCCGAGTGGGAGGGGGTGATGCGCTTCGTCGCCGGGCTGCACGCCAACCGCGGCGACTGCGCGGCGCGGCACGTCGAGACGCTGCACGAAGAGGCGCAGGGGCACCCTCGGCGGGGTCGGCTGCTGGGGCTGGCGGCGACGGCGCTGCGGGAGTACCGCGAGGCGTTCCCCGGGCATGCCTTGTATGACACTCTGCCGGGGGAGGTCATCGAGGCGTTCGAGGCCGATGGCATCGACTGGCCGCTGGCCGATCGCCTGCTGGCGCTGGAGGCGGTCGGCGCGCTGGGTGATCCCCGGCTCGATCGGCCGATGCTGGTGGCGGTCGAGGGCGGCGAGTTCACGATGGGCGGCGACGAGCGCGCCTTTCAGTCGGCGCCGGCCCATCGGGTGCGGGTCGGCGACTTCTACGCCGGCTGGCGGCCGGTGACGGTCGCCGACTTCGCGCCGTTCGTCGAGCGGGGGTGGGCTGACGATCGCTGGTGGGTGGCCGGCCGGGGCGAATTCGACGGCGACGCGCCGGGTGACTGGCTGCTCCAGCTCCACCACCGCAGCCGGCCGGTGGTCGCGGTGAGCTGGTTCGCCGCCCGCGCGTTCTGCGCCTGGGCGACCGCCGAGGGGCGCGCCGCAGCGTGGGGCGGCCCGGCGGACGGCGTCATCGACCTGCCCGGCGAGGCCGAGTGGGAGTGGCTCGCCCGGGGATCCGACGGCCGCGTCTTCCCCTGGGGCGACGCGCCGCCGGGCGATGGGGACGCGGCCCGCGCGGCGTACTCGTCGGGTCGGCTCGGCGAGGGCGAGCTGACGCTCGACGCGGCTACGCCGGTCGGCGCGTTCCCCGGCGGCCGCCGGGGGCCCTTCGTCGACCTTGCCGGCAACGTCTGGGAGTGGTGCCTCGACGCGTGGCGCGAGCCGAGCGATGGCAGTTGGAAGACATCGCCCGGCGATGGCTCGGTGCACGAAGGTCCCCTGTCCGCTCTTCGTGTGTTGCGCGGGGGGTCGTGGTTCTACCCGTCCCAGGACCTGCGCGCGGCGCACCGGGGCAGGGACGATCCCCGTGACCGGTACAGGGACGTCGGGTTCCGGGTGGTGTGTCGTGTGTCGCGCGAGCACGGTTGAGCCCTTTCCCCTTTCCCTTTGGGGGCCCGGCGACATCCGGCCACCTCCACGCCCGTCCCCCACCGTGCGCCCTCGGATTCCGCTCCCGGGCGACCCCGAACCGATCCCCGGTGCGCAAAACACCTGTCGAAGCCGGGTCGAGCCGATCGGGCGCGCGGCGAGGTCGCTTCGAAGGCGACCCGTGAACCGATCGCCGCTACGGAGAAGTACTTATCGGAGCCGGTTCAAACCGATCCGATACGCGGCGAGGTCGCTTCGAAGGCGACCCGCGAACCGATCTCCTATACGGGGGAGTCCCTATCGAAGCCGGTTCGAACCGATCCGACGCCGGCGAGGTCCCCTCGAAGGCGACCCGTGAACGATCTCCGATACGGGGGAATACCTATCGAAGCCGGTTCAAACCGATCCGGCGCGCGGCGAGGTCGCTTCGAGGGCGACCCGTGAGGCGATCGGCGATACGGGGAAGTGCCTATCGAAGCCGGGTCGAACCGATCGGGCGCGCTGCCAGTCGACGGCGAGAGCCGATCGGCCCCGACGGTGATCGGTCTCCACCGGCCGCCGAGCGGCTCGCAGCCGATCGACGCGGCGCGCGCCCGGCGCGAGGGGCTGCCCGGCGGGCTCGCCGATCGGTCGCGGTCCGCCGCCGGGCGGCCGGGCCTGGACGACCGCGGCGCGGATCCGCTCACCGGGTCACCCCCCGGCCGCCGCGATCGGTCGCGGCTCGCCGCCGAGCGGGTCGGGTGGAGTGTCCGCCGCGTGCCTGCGCTCCCGCAGCCCGCGCCCGGCCGCCGCGATCACCCACGCCCCGCCGCCGAGCGCGCCCCCGCGGCCCGCCGCAGGTCGGCGCGGCCTCCATCGGCGGTCGGCGCCCGCGCCGATCGGTCCGGCGGGCTGGGGCTGCCTCAATACGTCGACAATCGGCCGCCGAGCCCGAGAGGGCAAGGGGGCGAGGGCTCAACCGTGCTCGCGCGACACACGACACACCACCCGGAACCCGATGAACCTGTCCCGGTAGCGGGGATCGTAACTGACCCGGAGCGCCGCGCGCAGGTACTGGGACGGGATGATCCACGACCCCCCGCGCAACACACGAAGAGCGGACAGGTGGTCGTCCTCCCGCCGCGGGTCGGTCACCGCCGCCGGCCAGCCGGAGTAGTCGTCCGCCGCGATATCGAGGCACCACTCCCAGACGCCGCCGGCCATGTCCTCGACCCCGTCGGGCGTCGCTCCGGCGGGATGCGCGCCCACCAGGTGCAGGCCGCCGCTGCTCTTGCCATAGTTGGCCCGCTCGGTGCTCGGCGCGGCGTCGCCCCACGGGTAGCGCCGCCCCTCGGCGCCGCGGGCGGCGTACTCCCACTCGGCCTCGGTCGGCAGGTCGACCCGGCCGCCGGGCACGGGCAGCCCGCCGGCCGCGCCGAGCCACTCGGCGAAGGCCCGCGCGTCGCGCCAGTCGACGCCGGTCACCGGCTGCCGAGGCTGGTTGAGCTCGGGGTCGCTCCAATAGCTCGGTGCGTCGCGTCCGGTGGCCTCGACGAAGGCCCGATAGTCGTCGTTGGTCACCGGGTGCCGGCTCATCCAGTAGCCGCGGCTGATCGTCACCCGCCGCGGCGGGCGCTCCCAAGGGTTGCTCTGCGGGTCGTACGCCGGGTGCTGCCGGTCGTCGCTCGAGCCCATCCAGAACGTGCCCCCCGGGATATGCACCCACTCGATCCCGGTCGGCCCCGACGCCTGACTCGGCGCCTCGCCCGCCGGTCGGAGCAGTGCCGCCGCCGCCGCCGCCACCCCGGGCTGCTCGGCGTCGACCCACGCCTCTGCGGCCGCCCGCACCTCGGGCGCCTCCCGCCCGCGGAACAGCCCCAGGATCGCCTGCACCTCGCCCGCATCGGACCCGCCGCCGAGCCAAGCGCCCAGCCGGCCCCACAGCCCCCGCGGCCGGCGCAGCGCGGGCAGAAACGGCGCCGGGTCGAGCTTCGGCGCCAGGGTGAACGCCTCCCGCAGCAGCTCGGCGTGGGCCGCCACCTGCCGCCGCTGCACCACCCGGGTCATGAACGGCCCATAGGCCGCCCGGTCCGACAGCGCCAGCATGATCACTTCCCGCCAGAAAGGCTCACCCACCCGGTCGGCCAGATCGCCGACCCGGTTCTCGTCGATGGCGTGCCGCGCCGCCAGATACTCCTGGAATGACAGGTGGAGGAACTCGTAGCGCTCTTCGTCGACCCCGCTGAACAAGCCACAGTCATCCCGGATGCGGGCCAGGAAGTCATCCAACGACAGGTCCAGCTCGGTCACCTGCCGATAGGGCGCGGCGATGATCTGTTTCAACTCGTCCCGGTGCACCGCCAGCGGCCGGGTCTCGTCGCCGGTCGCCGCCTCGGCCTGCCGCTCGTGCAGGGCCCAGGCGAGCGGCTTGAGGACCTCCCGGGCCGGCTTGTCGGGCACGCCCTGCCGCCCGCCCTGGGCGGCCCAGGTCTCGAGCAGGAACCCGATGCACTCGTCGTACAGATCGGCCCGCCGCTCGGGCAGGCGGTTGCCGGCGTAGTGCACGAGGCACAGCGTCGCCAGCATCAGCGGGTTCTGGATCATCTGCCGCAGGCGATAGCGGCGCTGCTTCTCGGGGTCGAGCAGCGTCCTGGCCAGCGCCTCGGCGCGGGCCTCGGCCTCTTCGGGCGAGGCGTGGTCCTGGCCGACGACGACCGCGAAGTACCACCGCCGCACGTAGGCCCGCACCCGCGCCAGCGAGAGCCACGCGATGTGGGCCTCGACGAAGCTGCGCCCCGAGAGGCGGGCGCCGTCGCGCCACGCGGTGAAGCGGCAGGTGATTACGAACCGGCACCGGGGCCACTGGCCGATCTCGTCTTCGAGCCACGCGCTCACCGCCCGGCGGGTGTCCCGATCGGGGACCTCGTCGAGCCCGTCGAGCAGGACCAGCAGCGGTAAATCACCGCTGGCGAGCGCCGTGGCCGCCGCGGACGATCCCTCGCGCATCACGGTCCGCCGGATGACATCGGCCAGCCCGCCCGGCGCCCGGTCGCCCTTCTCGACGGCCGCGCAGCGCAGCAGCACCGGCACCAGCCCCGGGGGCAGGCCGACCGCCTGCGATCCCTCGGCCCGCACCCGGCAGAAGAGGTGCTTGAGCAGGGTGGTCTTGCCCGCGCCCGGCTCGCCGACGAGCGCCAGCCCCCGCGCGCCGCGGCGCTCCATGTAGGCCAGCGCCCCGGGCAGGTCGAGCGGCTCGTCGACGCCATGGGCCGCCTCGGCCTCGGGGTCGTAGCGCATGGGGCGCAGCATGGGATCGCGGCGCACGACGTGGGTCCGCAGGCTGACGAAGACCTCGTCCAGCGTCAGCCGCACCCGATCCTTGCGGCGATAGCCCAGCAGCCGCACCTGACGCAGCGCGCGCCACCGGGCCGACAGCCAGCGCTCGAGGGCCGCGTCGGCCTGCGGCGGGGGCGGCGCGAGCGATGGCGGGAAGGCGTCCGGGTAGTCTTTGCCGGCCCGGGTCCGCAGCCGGTGCAGGCCCACCGGCGACTTGCCCGCCTCGTCGCACACCCGCCACCAGACCACCGCCATCGGGCCGCTGAAGTCGATCCGGGCGACGGGCAGCCCCGCCTCGTCGGCCACCATCCGGGCGTCGTCGGGGCGCGTGTAGCAGTGGGTCAGCCGCTCGCGCAGCGTCAGCTCGGTGATGGGGATGTCGCCGACCTTCATCGGCGGGAGGATAGCCGACGGACGGATGGCTGCCCAGGCCCTGGTGTCACAGTCGGCGGCCGAGCAGGCGCATGACTTCGGCCACGGTCTGGACGAGCCCGCAGCGCTCCAACGCATCGAGCAGCTCGCCCAACGTACGGGGCGGGTTGCGCAGCGCCGCAGCCTGCTCGTTGAGCGTCTGAAGCACGGCGCCCGGCGCGAGGTCGACGAGGTCGACGATGAAGTGATCCGGATGCAACGCCTCGATGCCCAGCGGCGCCACGACCCGGCTGGGGAAGTCCCGCAGGTTCGCGGTGATGATCGCCTGCGCGCCGCTGCGGATGGCGGCCGCGAGGACGTGTTGGTCGTCGGGATCGGGCAGCTTGATGCCATCGATCAAGCCGTCGTATCCGGTGACCCGGGCGTCCCGGACGGCCGCGTTCATCAGCTCTCGCGTGCGGGCGAGGCGCTCACTGGTCAGATCGGGGCGGTGGGCGATGATGGCGCGGAAGCACTCGTCGAGGATGCGGTCGCTCCAGCGCGCGTGAAAGACATCGGTCATCGCGAGGCGGATCAGCAGATCTCGCTGGGCTGCGGGGAACAGGACGCAGGCGTCGTAGATGACCGTGAACGCCACGCGGCCTCAGTAGCCCAGCCCCAGGGCTTCGGCCTCGGCGGTGAGCGCGTCGGCGGCTCGGCGGCGCGCGGCGTCGTCCCGCCGCTTGTAGGCCATGAGGTCGACGGCCCGGACGCGCCGGTGGGTGCCCACCTTGTGATGGGGGATGGTGCCTTCGTCGAGCAGCTTCACCAGGAACGGCCGGGAGACGCCGAGCAGGTCGGCAGCCTGCTGGGTCGTCAACTCGGCCTCGACGGGCATGATCGTCACCGCGTGCCCGCTGGCCATGTGGGTCAGGATCCGCATGAGCAGGTGCAGTGTCTCACGGGGCAGAGTGACCTCGACTTCCGAAGCCGGGTCATCGATCGCCAGCCTCACCCGGGAGGCGTGGCTGGAGGTCACCCGACGCAGGATGTCGACGGCGGCCTGGGCTTCGGAGACTTGTTGTTCGTCGGGCAGGTCGAACGCGAGCGCGCTCATGAGCACCTCACTGGTGGCGTCTACAAACGCAATAAACGAAAACGGCCGGTCGGCGCCACATCGCTGCCCGGTCGCATCGCCCCCCCGATCTGCTATCGTCGCCCCCGATGCGCCACCCCGACCCCGACGCCCCCCGCCCGGTCGAGCTGCTCGCCGGCGCCCGGGCGCTGCTCTTCGACCTCGACGGCACGCTGCTCGACAGCGGCCCGAGCATGGCCCCGGCGGTGAACGCGGTGCGGGCCCACCTCGGCCTGGGGCCGCTGCCCACCGCCGCCGTCGTCGCGGCGCTCGGCGGCGGGCTGGGCGACATGCTGCGGGGCACGCTGCCGGTCGAGCACCACCCGGGCATCGACGGCCTCCGGCCCATCTTCCATGAGGTGCACCGGCGGCATCTGCTCGACGCCCGGCCGTTCCCCGGGGTCGACCCGCTGGTCCGCCGCCTGGGGCCGCACATCGGGCTGGTCACCAACGCGCCCCGGCGGTACGTGGGGCCGCTGCTCGCGCACTTCGGGTGGTCGTTTGCGGTCATCTGCGACGGCGACGGGCCGCGCAAGCCCGATCCGACGCCGCTGCGCATCGCGGCCGCGCGGCTGGGCATCCCGCCGTCGGCGGCGCTCTTCGTCGGCGACAGCGCCTACGACCGCGACGCCGCGGCCGCGGCCGGCATGCCCTTCGCGACGGTGCCCTGGAGCCGCCTCGACGGCCCGCGCATCGGCTTCGAGGCCCTGGCCCGGTGGGAGCCCCCGTGCACGGCGGCGTGATCGCGGCGGTCTTCGTCGGCGGCGGGCTCGGCGCGGTGGGGCGCTACGGGTTGAGCCTGTGGGCCCGGCGGCTGGCGCCCGAGGCGTGGATGCCGTGGGGCACGCTGGCGGCCAACCTGCTCGGCTGCGCGCTCATCGGGCTGCTGGCCGGGCTCTTCGCCCACGCCGAGGTGTCGCCGGCGGTCCGGATCGGCCTGACGACCGGGGTGCTCGGTGGGCTCACGACCTTCAGCACGTTCAGCTTCGAGACGGTGCAGCTCGCCCAGACCGGCCGCTGGGGGCTGGCCGGGGTCAACCTGCTGGCGAACCTGATCGCCGGGCTGGCCCTGGCCGCGCTCGGGGCGTGGCTCGGGCACCGGCTGGCCGGCTGAGCGGGCCCGTCCGACGAGGGGATCTCATGGCGCCGACGCACGACCTGTCGATCGATCTCTGGGCCCACCGGGGCAGCCACGGGCCGGGCGGCCCGCTGGAGAATACGCTGCCGGCGTTCGAGCGGGCGCTGAGCGAGGGCGCGGTGGGCGTCGAGCTGGACGTGCACCTCAGCGCCGACGGGGTGCCGGTGGTCTTCCACGACGAGACGTTGGCTCGGCTGACCTACACCGCCGATCCCCGGCGCATCGACGGGCTCACCGCCGCCGAGCTGGGGACCGTGCCGCTGCTGGGCGACGCCCGCATCCCGACGCTGGCCGACGTGCTCGATCTGGCGCTGGGGCGCACCCGGCTCAACATCGAGCTGAAGGATCCGGCCGGGGTGCAGGCCACGGCGAAGCTGCTCGACGGGCGCCCGACGGCGGGGGTGCTCATCTCGAGCTTCGCCGAGTCGGCGGTGGCGGCCGCCGCCGAGCGCCTGCCCGAGCGGCCCCGGGCCCTCATCGTCGAGCCGGGCGACGGCGGGGCGATCGATCCGCTGGGGGCCATCGAGCGGACCCGGGCGACGCATTATCACCCGTTCCACGGCCTGGTGAACCGGCGCCTCGTCGCCGCGCTGGCCGAGCGGGGGGTGCCGATCAACGTGTGGACGGTGAACGACCCGGCGCTGGCCCGCCGCCTGGATCGCCTGGGGGTGGCCGGGCTGATGAGCGACCGCCCCGGCTGGCTGGGCCGGGCGCTGGCCCGGGGCGTCGAGCGGATCGTCTGATCCCGCCGTTGCCGGCGGACGGGCGATGTGCTACCGCCGAGCGATGCGACACATCTGCATGACGACGATCACCGCCGCCGTCGCCGCCGGGCTCATCGCCTGCGGCGGTCGGCCCGAGACGGCCCCCGACCCCGAACCCGAGGCTAAGGCCCCGATGACCGAAAAGCTCGCCCCGCCGGTCGCCAAGCGCGTGGAGCACACCCACATCGCCCACGAGCACGGCCGCCCCGATCCGTACCACTGGCTGCGCGACGACGATCGCGACGACCCCGAGGTGCTGGCGTACCTCGAGGCGGAGAACGCCTACACCGAGGCGGCCCTGGCCCCGAGCGCCGCGGCGGCGAAGACGCTGCTCGAAGAGCTCGAGGGCCGCATCGAGAAGGACGACCGCTCGGTGCCGGTCGAGCGCCGCGACTTCTGGTACGTGCGGCGCTACGAGGGCGAGAGCGAGTACCCGATCTACGCCCGCCACGCCGGCAGCCTCGACGCGCCCGAGCAGATCATGCTCGACGTCAACGCGCTGGCCGAGCCGCACGATTATTATGCCATCGGCGGCATGGCGGTCAGCGAGGGGCAGCACCTGCTGGCCTACAGCGAAGACCCGGTGAGCCGGCGCAAGTACACGGTGCGGGTCAAGAACCTGAAGACCGGCGAGACGCTGCCCGACCAGATCCCCGAGACGTCGGGCGCGGTGGCCTGGGCCGCCGACGACCAGACGCTGTTCTACGTCAAGAAGGACCCCGAGACGCTGCGCCCGTATCAGGTGTGGCGCCATACGCTGGGCACCCCGGTCGAGCAGGACGTGATGGTCTTCGAGGACGCCGACGAGGCGTTCTACGTGAGCCTGAGCCGCAGTCGCTCGCGGGCCTATGTGACGGTCTACAGCCAGAGCACCGAGGTCACCGAGACGCTGTTCCTGAAGGCCGACGATCCCGCCGGTGCGTTCCGCCCGGTCGTCCCCCGGCGGGACAAGCACGAGTATCAGGTGTGGCACAAGGGCGACGCGGTCTACATCCGCACCAACGACGACGCCACCGACTTCCGGCTGGTGCGGGCCCCGGTCGACAAGGCCGCCGATCGCAGCGCGTGGGAGACGGTGATCCCCCACCGGGAAGGCATCTGGCTGGGATCGGTGCTGCTCTTCGATGACTGGTATGTCTACGAGGAGCGGGTGGATGGCATCAAGCGCCTGCGCGCGGCGAAGTACGGCGAGCCGCTCGCGAGCCACCGCACGCTGCCGGCCGACGAGCAGGTGTATGTCATGGGGCTGCCCGGGGGGCAGAACCCGAGCTTCGACACGGCCAAGGTGCGCTATGTCTACAGCTCGCCGGTGACCCCCGACTCGGTCTACGAGTACGATCTGGCGACCGGCGCGCGCACGCTGCTCAAGCAGGACAAGGTGCTGGGGGGCTACGATCCGGCGAACTACCGCACCGCCCGGATCGATGTCATGGCCCGCGACGGGGCGCAGGTGCCGGTGAGCATCGTGCATCGGGCCGACACCGCCATCGACGGCAGCGCGCCGCTGTATGTCTATGGCTATGGCAGCTATGGCTACACCATCGACCCCGACTTCACGTCGAGCTGGGTGTCGCTGCTCGACCGGGGCTTCGTCATCGCCGTCGCCCACGTCCGCGGCAGCCAGGCCCGGGGGCGGCGGTGGTACGACGACGGCCGGCTGATGCGCAAGATGAACACCTTCACCGACTTCATCGACGTCACCGAGAAGCTGGTGGCCGATGGCTGGGGCGCGAAGGACGAGGTCGTCGCCGGGGGCGGCAGCGCCGGCGGGCTGTTGATGGGCGCGGTCATCAACATGCGGCCCGAGCTGTACCGGGCGATCTACGCCGCGGTGCCCTTCGTGGACGTCGTCTCGACGATGCTCGACGAGAGCATCCCGCTGACCACCGGCGAGTTCTCCGAGTGGGGCAACCCCAAAGAGAAGCCGGCCTATGACTACATGCTGGGCTACAGCCCCTACGACAACGTCAGCGCCAAGGCCTACCCGGCGATGATCGTGACCACCGGGCTGCACGACTCGCAGGTGCAGTATTGGGAGCCGGCCAAGTGGGTCGCCCGGCTGCGGGCCAACAAGACCGACGACAACCTGCTGGTGCTCGACACCGAGATGGAGACCGGGCACGGCGGGGCCTCGGGGCGCTTCAAGCGGCTCGAGCGCACCGCCCGGGTGTACGCCTTCTTCTTGCAGGTGCTCGGCATGCTGCCCGCCGAGGGCTGATCCGGGCCAACCCGGGCCGAGGCGCGCGGCGCACACTGGCGCCGATCCCACCCGTACCGGGCGGCAGTCCCATCGACGCCGAGGCCGCCCGTGTCACACTCCACCGTTCGGATCTGCCATCCCCTGCACCTGATGCCATGCCTTCTGATGGCATGCGCCGCGCTCGCCGCCTGCGACGACGGCTCGCCCCGGGGGCGGGTCGTGCCCGTGGGTGATCGGGGGCTGCCCGATGGGGCCCTGTTCGACATGGCCGGGGCCGACGCCGCGGCAGATGAGGGGCCCCCCGACGCGGCGCCCGACATGGCCGGGGAGGGGCCGCTCGCCGATCGATGCAGCCGGGTCGCGCCCGCGGTGGACGACGGGCGCCCGCGGCCCGTGCAGTGGTCGGCGGCGCACGCGCTGGCCCGGTTCTTCGGGGCTCACGACGGCAGCGCCGCCGTCGACGGGGCCCTGGTGGACGCCTTCGAAGGCGACCCGCGGGGCGACGTCCCGGGCTACGCCGAGGCCCTGCCGTTCGTCTGTGAGGTCGATGTCACCCCGACCGGCCTGGGCCCGGCCACGGTCGAGCTGCGCGACGGGGTGGCCTGGGTCCGCCCGGGGATCGGCCCGGTCGAGGTGCCCCCCGCGGCCGAGGTGATCGTGCTCGATCTGGTCGATCTGCCGGCCGATCCGGCGCTGCCCGCGGCGCTGGCCGCCGCCTCGGCCGCGGTGATGCCCGAAGCCACCGCGCAGTGGGCCGACGTCCGGCGGCTCGAAGGGCTGCCCGACGAGGTCTACACCCCCGACAGCCTCTACTACAGTGAGCTTCTCGCCCTGCGCACCTACTGGCCCGGCGAGGCCGAGCGGGCGCGGCCCGTCGCGATCCGCGTGGGCCGGAGGGTGGCGCCGGCGGCGGCGCGGCTGGCGGGCACGCTGCGCCTCGACGACACGGCGTGGCTGATCGGCGAGGCGCTGTACGCCGAGGTCGCCGAGACCGACGTGCTGCCGGTCGGCGACCGGGGGCTCGTGGTCCGGTGGGGCACGATCGCCGATCCGTACGGCGAGCCGTGGCCCGACCGCGTGCCGCCCGACGCGGCGTCGGTCGAGCGATGGCTGGCCGAGCGCGTCACCGACACGCCGCCGCCCTTCGTGCGCCCCGAGCGGCTGATCGAGCGGAGCCCACTCGAGGCCTTCGACCCCTACGCGCAGACGCCGCCCGCCACGCCCGGGCCGGCCGCGCGCCGGGCCATGCTGATCGTGGCCCACGGGGCGCTGCGGCGGTTCTTCCCCTACTTCGACGTGGTGGGCGACGACATCGACGACCGGCTGGTCGAGGCCTGGGCCACGCTGGACGACGACGGCCCCTGGGCCCGGCAGGACACCGTGAACCTCTTGCGGCGCTTCGCTGAAGCCATCCGGGACGGGCACGCCTTCGTCTTCGACAGCGCGCAGTCGGGCGGGGTGGCGCCGATCGCCGTCGACCACCTCGAAGACGAGACGCCGGTGGTGCGGGCCAGCCGCGACTTCGGGGTCCGCCCGGGGCATGTCATCACCCACATCGACGGGCGCCCCGCGGCCGAGTGGTACGCCGAGGAGCTGACCCGGACCTCGGCGGCGACCCGGGGCTACGCGCTCGATCTGGCGTCCCGGCGCTACTTGCAGGGCCGCGATCCGCTGCGGCTGGGGTTGATGGACCTCGAAGGCGACACCTGGGACGTCGCGCTGGATCGGGTGGCCTTCGGCGGGGCCCCGTCCAGCACGCCCTGGCACCACCCGACCGGCTGGCTCGACGCCTTCGACGCGCCGGGGGTGTACTACGTGAACCTGGCGAACGACGTCGAGCAGGACGAGCCCGATCTGGTGGCCCGGATCCAGGCCGCGCTGCCCGACGCCGAGGGGCTGATCCTCGACATGCGGGGCTACCCCGGCGTGCCCACCCGGCGCGTCGCCGTCCTGACCATCGGCGGCGAGGCGTACCGCTCGGCGATCTTCGAGGTGCCCCGCTGGGACGGGCCGGCCGTCACGCAGATGACGCACAGCCAGTACGACGCGCGGATCGTGGGCGGGGCCTCGGCGCTCGCGGTGCCGCCCTTCGCCGGCCCGGTGGCGCTGCTCGTCGGGCCGACGAGCGTATCGGCCGCCGAGGACTTCGCCATGACGCTCTCCCAGTCGGCCGCGGTCACCGTGGTCGGCCGGCGCAGCGCGGGCACCAACGGCAACATCACCGGGGTCAAGCTGCCCGGCGGCTTCGGGCTGACGTTCACCGGCATGCGGGTGCTCTTCCCCGACGGCGCGCGCTTCCACGGGGTGGGTGTCGCGCCCGACGTCGAGGTCTGGCCGACCGCCGCCGCGCTCGCCGAGGGGCGTGACGCGGCGCTCGACGCGGCCATCGAGGTCACGACACGCTGACCGACGCGCGGTGGGGGGTTGGCGTGAATACGGTGTAACGCGTAGAGTGGACAACCGTAACCGATCCGAGCCGCCCGGAGGCCGCCCATGCCCGCGAACGCCGCCCCGTCCCGCCGTGCTCGCCTGCTGCGCTGGCTGCGCCGTCCGCCCACCGGCCCGCTGACCCCCGACGCCATCGACTGGCACGAGCGCTTCGCCGTGGCCCTCGACGCCGACGATCTGCGCCGGGCGACCGCCATCTGCCGGGCGGCGCTGACCCGCCACGAGACCGCCGGGTGGTGGCTGCGGCTGGCCCGGTGTCAGGCCGAGCGGGGGTTCTATGTCGACGCGCTCGACGCGATCGAGCGGGCCGCCGAGCGGGAGGGGGCCACCGCCGAGATCCGGGGCGAGCTGGCCCGCATCTCGGCCGAGGCGCGCCGCGTCGCCGGGCGGGCGCCGGAGAGCGCCGCCGCCCGGCTCGAGCGGGCCGCCGGGCGCCTCGAGCACCGCTGGACCGCCGCCTGAAGCCGCCCCGAACCCTCGGCGGGCACGGCCGGGCTTGATTGCTGTCATATCGGATCTCTACACTTCGGCTGCATACGGCCGAGGGGGGATCCATGCGCCGGCTCGCGTCCACCATCCGTTCTGCGTCGTGGATCGGGGCGGCGCTGATCGTCGCGCTCGCCACGCCGGCGTGGGCTCTGCCCGATCACATCCTCCAAGAGGGGCTGGTCACCGACGACGCCGGGCGGCCGATCGAGGGCGCCCACGCGATCCGGGTGCGGCTGTACGCCCAGCGCGAGGGCGGGGCGGCGCTGTTCGACGAGCTGCACCCCGCGGTGTCGTTCTTCGGGGGCTACTACGCCATCGCCATCGGGTCGGAGGCCCCGCTCGACCCGGCGCTGTTCCGCCGGGACGCGCTGTGGCTGGGCGTCTCCATCGACCGGGGCGAGGAGCTGAGCCCGCGCACCGCGCTGCGCAAGGTGCCGGCGGCCTTCGTGGCCGATCTGGCGCTGGACGCGGTGGGCGACATCCACCCCTCGACGGTGAGCATCGGCGAGCGGCTGGTCATCGACGGCGAGGGCCGCTGGGTGGGCGACCCCACCGGCTTGCAGGGCCCCGCCGGTCCGGCCGGTCCCGCGGGGCCCGCCGGACCCCAGGGCCCCCGCGGCCCGGCCGGGGGCAACGGATCGCCCGACACGCCGGAGCAGGTCCGGGCCAAGCTGGTGCAGGTGGACGGCGCGGGCTCGACCGTCGACGCCGACCGGCTCGACGGGCTGGACTCGACCGACTTCGTGCGCACCGCCCGCCAGATCCTCGACCTGCTGCGCACCATCGACGGCGACGGATCGGGGCTGGACGCCGACCGGCTCGACGGGCTCGACTCCACCGAGTTCGTGCGCACGGCCGAGCAGATCCTGGAGCGGCTGCGCACGGTGGACGGCGACGGCTCGGGGCTGGACGCCGATCGCATCGACGGGCTCGACTCGACCCAGTTCGTGCGCACGGCCGAGCAGATCCTGGAGCGGCTGCGCACGGTGGACGGGGCCGGTTCGGGGGTCGACGCCGATCGGCTCGACGGGCTCGACTCGTCGCAGTTCGTGACCACCGGCGAGCAGATCCTGGCGCTGCTGCGGCCGGTGGACGGGGCCGGCTCGGGGCTGGACGCCGATCGGCTCGACGGGCTCGACTCGACCCAGTTCTTGCGGGCCGATCGCAGCGGGGTGCTGGCCGGCGACCTCGACGTGCGGGGGCTCTTGTCGGTGCAGCGGGCCGATCAGGCGCCGGCGGCGTGCGGGGCCGACACCGCGGGGGCGGTCTTCTTCGACGAGGTGGAGGGGCGCTTCCTGGGCTGCGACGGGGAAGAGTGGATCGCGCTCTCCGGCCGCGGGGGCGGCGGCGGCGGCGACGGGGGCGACCTGGGCGAGGGGCGGGACTCGGCCGCGCCCAACTGCCAGATCCTCGCCCGGGAGCGCCCCGGGGCCCAGAACGGAGTCTATTGGATCGACCCCGACGGCCCCGGCCGCGAGCCGCCGTTCCAGGTCTTCTGCGATCTGGCGGCCGGCGGCTGGGCGCTCTTGTACGCCACCTACAGCAACCAGTCGGGGCGCGACACCTGGGCCCTGACCTGGGATCAGGTCGTCAACACCGGGGTCTCGGCGGACGCGCCCGCGGAGGGCCGCAACTACCTGCTGCCGCTGAGCCGGTGGACCGAGCTGGGCCAGATGCGGCTGACCTCGGCCCGCAGCGGCAGCATCCTGCTGGACAACGTCAGCCTGCGGGCCGATGACCAGTACCGGCTCAACTTCACCCGCACCGGCAACGATCGCATGGACTACCACCGGGGGCGGCCGCTCTCGACCATCGACCGGGACAACGACGAGTGGGGCAACGCCTGCGCCGGCTACGGGCGCACGTTCGGGTGGTACGGGGCCTGCTGCAACCTGTGCATGACGACCGGGGAGGGGGGCTGGCCCGGCGGCTCGATCCCCTACCGCCCGAGCGATTGGAACTACACCCAGACCGACTGGATGGTGTGGTGGGGGCGCTACGCCACCCGCGAAGAGCCGCTCAACGAGCCGGCCGACGCGCTGCTCGACTGCGAGGCCGTCCGCGAGGCCGACCCCGACAGCCCCGACGGCCTGTATTGGATCGACCCCGACGGGGCCGACGGCGACCCGCCGTTCCCCGCGCTGTGCGACATCGCCGGCGGGGGCTGGACCCAGCTCTACGCCACCTACGAACAGCAGGCGGCGCCCCAGGCGTGGGCCCTGTCGTGGAACACCGTCGTCGAGGTGGGCAAGAACGCCCGCGACCCCCAGCCGGGGCGCAACTACCTGATGCCGCTGCGCCAGTGGACCCGGCTGCGGCAGGTCGAGCTGCGCTCGGGGCTGTCGGGCTCGATCCGGCTGGACGACTTCTCGCTCAACCCGGCGAGCAACTACACGATGAGCTTCCGCCCGACGGGCAACGATCGCATGGACTACCACCGGGGGCGGCCGCTCTCGACCATCGACCGGGACAACGACGCCTGGGCCAACTCGTGCGCTGGCTACGGGCAGACCTTCGGGTGGTACGGGGCCTGCTGCAACCTGTGCATGACGACCGGCGAGGGCGGCTGGCCGGGGGGCACGGTGCCCTACAACCCCAGCGACTGGACCTATCGCCAGACGCCGTGGATGACATGGTGGGGCAAGTTCGAGCGCCCGCTCGAGACGCTCAACAGCCGGGACGAGGCGGCCGATGACTGCCTCGCCATCCGCCAGGCCGACGGGCGGGCCCGCACCGGCATCTACTGGGTCACCCTCGGCAGCCGGGAGCGCTTCCGGGTGGTGTGTGACATGGACACCGACGGCGGCGGCTGGACGCAGCTCTATGCCACCTACGAGGGCGAGGGCGGCATCGACGCGTGGTCGCTGAGCTGGGACACCGTGGTCAACCTCGGCCTGCGCCACGACGCGCCGCCGGCCCGGGGCAACTACCTGCTGCCGATGCGATACTGGAATCACTTCGGGCGGGTGCGGCTGACCTCGGCGCTGTCGGGGTCGATCTTGCTGGAAGACTTCTCGCTCGATCAGAACGCGAACTATCGGTTGAACTTCCGGGCGACGGGCAATGATCGCATGGACTACCACCGGGGGCGGCCGCTCTCGACGGTCGACCGGGACAACGACGCGTGGGGCAACTCGTGCGCCGAGTACGGGCAGACCTTCGGGTGGTACGGGGCCTGCTGCAACCTGTGCATGACGACCGGGCAGGGGGGCTGGCCGGGCGGCACGACGCCGTATCGGCCGTCGGATTGGACCTATCGCCAGACCGCGTGGATGGTCTGGTGGGCCCGCTAGCCGAGCACACCGATCACATCGGACAGAGAGCGAGGGCGATATGAGATATGGCATGCCGCGGCGCGCGGCGGTGATCGGCGCGGCGCTCTGCGCGGCGGTCGTGGGGCTCTGGGGCTGCGACGACGGGGACGAGGCGGTCGTCGACGGCGCCGCCCCCGACGCGGCGGTCGACATGGCGCCCGACCCCGAGCCGGAGGCCGACGGCGCGCCGCCGGACATGGCGCCCCTGCCCGACCTGGGGCCGGCCCCCGACGGGGGCGATCCCTGCGGCTGCCCCGGGCGCCAGATGTGCGTCGACGGCGACTGCGTCGAGCCCGAGGGGTGCATGGGGCACGAGGACTGCCTCGCGCCCCGGGCCTGCGTCGACGGCGTCTGTGAGGATCGCTGCCGGGAAGACACCGACTGCCCGGGGGCGCTGCGCTGCGACCTCGAGACCCAGGCGTGCGCCGAAGTCAGCCCGTGCGACGGCGACTCGGGCTGCTTCGAGGGGCGGCGGTGCATCGATGGCATGTGCGTCGACCCCTGCGCGGGGGATGACGACTGCCCCGGGTCCCAGACCTGCGACATGGCATCGGGGCGGTGCGTGGCGCCCGCGGTGTGCGTGGGCGACGATGACTGCCCGGGGGGCGGGGTGTGCACCGCCGGGGCCTGCGTGCCCCCGTGCATCGAGGCGGCGGACTGCCCCGGGGCGCAGCGCTGCGTCGACGACCGCTGCGCCGAGCCCGATCAGTGCACCGGGCCCGCCGACTGCCAGGGCGATCGGCTGTGCGTCGAGGGGGCCTGCGTCGATCCCTGCGGCCGGGTCGGGTGCGAGGGGGCCCTGGCGTGCGATGTGGCATCCGGCCGATGCGAGGAGGCCGCGCCGTGCTTCGGCGACGACGGCTGCCGGGCCCCCCGGCGGTGCGTGGAACAGGCCTGCGTCGACCCCTGCGTCGAGGCGGCGGACTGCCCCGGGGCCCAGGCGTGCGTCGAGGGGCGGTGCGCGGAGCCGGGCGAGTGCTTCGGTGACACCGACTGCAGCGGCGATCGCATCTGTGACGCCGGGGCCTGCGCCGAGCCCTGCGGCCGCGGCGGCTGCCCGGGCGCGCTGGCCTGCAACGACGCCACCGGGCGCTGCGACGAGGTCGATCCCTGCCGAGACGACGCGCAGTGCCGCGGCGAGCGGGCCTGCGTCGACGGGGCGTGCACCGACCCCTGCCGGGAGGACGCCGACTGCCCGGGCAACCTCGCCTGCGGGGCCGACGGCCGCTGCGGCGAGCCGGCCCGCTGCCTGGCCGACGGGGACTGCTTCGGCGAACGGGTGTGCGTCGACCTGTCGTGCGTCGACCCCTGCGGGCCGGGTATGCCCTGCCGTGGGACCCAGGTGTGCGACGCCGGGCGCTGCGCCGAAGGGCCGGACTGCGCCGACGATCGAGACTGCCTCGGCGATCGGCGGTGCCACCCCGAGGGGCAGGTGTGCGTCGACCCGTGCCTGGAAGACATCGACTGCTTCGGCGGGCAGCGGTGCGCCGACGGCCTGTGCGGCGAGCGGGCGGTGTGCGACGGCGACGGCAACTGCCTCGGCGAGCGCCAGTGTCGGCTGGGGCAGTGCCGCACGGTGCGCTGCGAGGACGGCGGCGAGTGCCCCGACGGCGAGGTGTGCGTCGACTGGCAGTGCCGGCGCACGGCGCCGGGCACCTGCGTGTGCGTCGACGGCTGGGACTGCCCCGAGCGGATCTGCGTGGCCCCCGGGCCCTGCGGCGACGACGGGGACTGCCCCGGCGCCTGCCGCGACGACGGGCGCTGCGGCGAGTGCGCCGAGGACGCCGACTGCCCCGGGGCCGCCGGCTGCCGGGGCAACACCTGCGTCGAGCCGGCGGTCTGCCTGGGGCCGGGGGCCTGCCTGCCGGGGCGCGTCTGCGGGCCGGGGGACGCCTGCGTCGGTGATCCGGACTGCGTCGACGATCCGCTCGAAGGCAATGACATCCCCGACGCGGCGGCGGTGCTGCCGGCGATGGCGGTGACCGGGCTGGTGGCCTGCGACGGGGTCGACGACTGGTACCGGGTCGCCACCGAAGACACCCTGCGGGTCGTGGCCCGCTTCGCGTCCGAGGTGCCGCCGCTGACGCTGACGCTGTATCCCGTCTTCGACGCGTTCGATCCCATCGACGAGGATCGGGGCGCTCCCGGGCAGTCGTGGGTCTCGGCGGGCCAGGCCGGGGAGTATCTGCTGCGGGTGCGCCGGCCGCCGGGCGGGGCCGAGGTCTACGATCTGGAGGTGGTGGTGGGCGCCGCGTGCGTCGACGATGGCTTCGAGCGGCCGTGGCGCAATGACATCGAAGCCAACGCCGCGCCCATCGCCGCCACCGTCGACGGCGCCCTGTGCCCCGGCCCGGACGGGGCCGACGTGGACTGGTATCGCTACGTGGGCCAGGGGCCGGCGGCGGTCGACGCGGGCGGGGTCGAGGTCACGGTGGGCGGGCAGCCGGCCGACGTCGTGCAGCCGGGGCAGGCGCTGCGGGTGGCCGGCGCGCCGGGGCCCTATACGCTGCGCCTGGAGCCGGTCCGCGATCCCGTCGGGCGCTGCGCCGAGGCCGAGGCGCTGCCGCTCGGCGTGCCCCGGCGGGTCTTCGTGCAGGACGGGCCCGACGACTTCGCCCCGGGCTGCTTCCCCGCGGGGGTGGCCGACGCGGTCTACCGGGTCGAGCTGCCGACGCCGGGCGGGCTGCGGGCGACGTTCGACGGCTTCCCGCCGATGGCCGCGATGGCGCTGTACGATGACTGCGGCGCCGGGCCGCTGCAATGCACCGCGGGCGTCGGCGCGCTGGAGGTCGACGCGCTCGAGGCGGGGGCCTACTTCCTGGCGATCGACGGGCCGGCGGACGGCGATCTGGTGGTCGAGGCGGTGGCCGACTTCGTCTGCGCCGACGCGCCGCCCATCGCGCCGGGGGTGCCCGAGATGGTCCAGCTCACGCCCACCCCGGGGCGCATCGCCGGGGGCTGCCTCGGCGAAGGGCCGGTCGCGCTCCGGCGCCTGGCGCTGGACGCGCCGGCGGCGGTGACGGTGGCGGCCGCGGGCGACGCTCAGCTCGCGCTCACGGTGCGCAGCGACTGCGAGCGGGCGGACACCGAGGCCGGCTGCGCCCGGGGCTTCGGGCCCGAGCTGAACGCCGGGATCCTGCCGGCGGGTGATCACTTCGTCATCGTCGAGGGGGATGGCATGGCATCACTCACCGTGACGGCCGCGCCGGCCGGTGAGGTGTTGACCATCGCCGATGACTGCGCGGGCCCGGTGGGGCTGCTGTCGCCGGGCGCCGTCATCCGGCTCGACGGCAACACCGCCGGGGCCGGCGACGCGGTGGACGCCCGCGCCTGCGGGGTGCCGCCGGGGGGCAGCGAGCAGGTGCTGCGGTTCCGGCTGGACGCGCCGGCCGCGGTCCGGGCCGAGCTGGTGACCGTCGATCACACGGGCTACCTGATGCTGCTCGACGGGGCCTGCGGGGGGGCGCCGGTGTGTGGCATGCAGCTCAACCCGGCGGTCGACGCCGAGTTGCAGCCGGGCGACTACGCGCTGATCATCGACGGGCAGGGCGTGGACGACGTGGGCCAGTTCGAGGTGCGGCTGTCGGCCGTGGCGCGATAGAGAGGCTCACAGGCAGCTCCCCCGGCCGCAGATGCCGCCCTGGCAGTCGAGCCCGTCTTCGCACGGCGAGCCGGGCGCGCCCGTCGAGCAGCGCCCGTCGCGGGTGCAGATGTTGCCCCGCTCGCAGTCGTCGGACGTCCAGCAGCTCTGGCGGCCGCTGCGGGGCGTCTCGCCGAGCAGGCAGAAGGGCACCGCGGCGAAGCCCCGGCAGAAGAGGCCGGCCTCGGTGCACGCGTCGGTCGTCGCCCGATCGCGGCAGGGGACGCCGTGCGCGTCGGGGATCGGGCGACAGGCCGCGCCGTCGCAGTACTGCTCCCGAGTGCAGCGGACCAGGATCTCCTCCTGGCGGGCGTCGCAGCCCCGCACGTTGCGATCGGCGCACATGATGCCGCAGGTGCTGCGCACGCAGGCGCCGTCATGGCACAGCATCCCCGCCCCGCACGACCGGCGATCCACCTCGCCCGGCACGCACTGCGCCTCGTCGCCGCCGCCGTCGACGCAGCGGCCGGCGGCGGTCTCGACGATGTCGTTGACCTCGCAGCGGGCCTCCCGGGCCCCGACCGCGCAGTTGGTGCTGGTCTGCTCCGGCTGGCAGTAGACCCCCTGCACGTCGTCGACGCAGCGGGACGCCTCGGTCCGAAGCAGGATGTCCCCGGCGCACTGCGGGGCGTCGGGCTCGCATGGGCTGCGCTGCTCGTCGTAGTCGCACACCGGGACCCCGTCCTCGACCCGGCAGGCCGGCGGCGCGCTCTCGACGACCGCGTTGTCGTCGCAGCGCAGCGGCGGGCGGTCGAGGCACGGGCTGGGATCGCAGGGGTCCTCGGCGTCGACGCAGTCCCCCTGGCGGCAGGTCTGGCCCTCCTCGCCGCAGTCGTCCCCCGGCTCGAGCGGGTAGTCGCACCGGACCGGCCCTTGAAGGAACGGCGGCCGGACGAACCACACCCGGTCGATGCCGCCGACGCAGCCGGCGAGCGCCTCGGGGCAGGCGTCGAGCTGGCACGCGGCGCCCTGGGGGCCGTCGGGGCAGTCGGCGTCGTTGAGGCAGGTGTTCAGGGCTTCGAAGCGCGCCAGCGCCCCGGCGTCGTCCCCGAGGTGGGCCTCGGCGCAGACCTCGTCACAGCCCTGGCGGTCGCCGGCGACGAGGCACCATAGCAGGCAGCCGACGGTCGCCCGGCAGGCGAGCAGCTCGGGGTCGCAGTCGGGCTCGGCGGCGGAGCAGGCGGCGGGCACGCAGTCGGGCGGGCCGAGCCGGACGGCGCGGTCGTCGAAGCAGGCGCCTTCGATCGGGGCGTCGGGGCAGGTGTCCGCCTCGCAGGCCGGCGGGGGCAGCGCGTCGGGCGCCACGCCGTCGTCGATGGGGCCGGCCTCGGGGGTCGGCGGGGAGCCGTCGCCCGGCGCGCCGTCGGTCACCCGGCCGTCCACCGCGAGGTCGGGGATGGCGAGCGCGCTGTCGGGCGCGGCGTCGCCCGGCGCCCCATCGGGATCCACGCCGCCGTCGATCCCGCCCGCGTCGGGGCAGCCGGTGGCCTCCGGGGCCTCGGCGCAGTCGAGCGCCTCGGGGTCCGAGAGGCAGCCGGCGGTCGCCAGGGCCATCGCCAGGGCCACCGCCAGGGGCCCGGCCGGACGTCGTCGCGCTCCGATCGTGATCTGCATCGGGTCTCCTTCGTCGAGCGGTCTCGGTTGCGCCGATGCGGGCGCGCCACCAAGATAGCCCGCATGGCTCGCCGAAACCGCACCCGATCCGCCCGCGCCCGCCGCCCGCTGACCCCCGACGCCGTGCGCGACACGCTGCTCGATGGTATGTCCACCGAGCTCCTGCGCGCCCTGGGGCTGCTCACCGAGCGAGGCGGCGCCAGCCCCGACGCCCACCGCAAGATCAAGCAGATCACCCACTTCCTGCGCCAGATCGAGCCCGCGCTGGACGACGTCTACGCCCGCCACGACGAGCCGGTCCTGCTCGAGTTGGCGGCGGGCAAGTCGTACCTCGGGCTGGCGATCTACGCGTGGTTCGTGCAGCGCCACGGCCGGGGCCGGCTGATCGCCGTCGAGGCCCGGCCGCCGCTGGCCGAGCGGGTGGCGGGCATCGCCGAGCGGCTGGGCTTCGACCGCTTCGAGATGCGGGTGGGGCGCATCATCGAGGCCCCCATCCCCGAGCGGGTGCACTTCGCGCTGGCCCTGCACGCCTGCGACACCGCCACCGACGAGGCCATCGTGCGCGCGGTCGGCGCCCGGGCTGATCACGTCGCGCTGGTGCCCTGCTGTCAGGCCGAGGTCGCCCGGCTGCTCAAGGGCGTCGGCGAGGGCCCCCGCGAGCTGTGGCGCCACGCGTGGCATCGGCGGGAGTTCGGGGCCCACCTGACCAACGTGCTGCGGGCGCTGGCGCTGCAAGCCCGGGGCTATCAGGTCACCGTCACCGAGCTGGCCGGCTGGGAGCACAGCCTCAAGAACGAGCTCATCCTGGGGCGGCGGGTCGGGCGCTATCACCGGGGCGCGCAGGCGCGGCTGAGCGCGCTGCTGGGCGAGATCCCGGTCGAGCCGTGGTTGATCCAGGGGCTGGCGGCGCTCGACGAGGAGGCCGGCCCCGAGGCGGCCGATGACTGATCGGGTCGGGCCCGAGGGCGACACCGTCGATGTGACGCCCTCGGAGGACGGCTCGACCGACCGCGCCCTGCGCTCGACCACCGCGCCCACCACGCTCAGCGCGCTGAGCGACGGCTTCGAAGGCACCTCGACGACGCTCTCGCCCGACGGCGGGGCCGACCCCGACCGCCGCGCGGGCGGCGGCTTCGAACTGCCCGAGCGCTACCTCGATCTGGGCCCCATCGGCCGCGGCGGCATGGGCGACGTGCGCCGGGTGCGCGACCGGCGGCTCGATCAGGTGCTGGCGATGAAGCTCATCCGCTGGACGCTGATGGACAGCGCCCGGGCCCGGCAGCGCTTCATCCGCGAGGCCCGGGTGACCGCCCGCCTGCAACACCCGGGCATCGTATCGGTGCACGACGTGGGCGAGCTGCCCGACGGGCGGCTGTGGTTCACGATGCGCGAGGTGCGGGGGCGCACCCTGGCCCGGGTCATCCGGGCGGTGCACCGGGTCAGCCGGCCCGACGCCTGGGGCTGGACCGACGACGGGTGGCACATCCAGCGGCTGCTGGGGGCCTTCGAGCAGGCGTGCCAGGCGGTGGCCTTCGCCCACAGCGAGGGGGTGGTGCACCGCGACCTCAAGCCGGACAACATCATGGTCGGCGCCTTCGGCGAGGTCCTGGTGATGGACTGGGGCATCGCCCGCATGGCCGCCGATCTGATGCAGCCGACGCTGGTGGCCGGCTCCCGGGAGGCGGCGCTGGCCGCCGACGACGACGACCCGGTGTTCGACCTGGGCCTGTCGGCGGCGGCCACCCGGGTCGGCGCGGTGCTCGGCTCGCCGGCCTACATGGCGCCCGAGCAGGCGCTGGGCGAGGTGCATCGCCACGGGCCGTCGACCGACGTGTGGGCCCTGGGCGCCATCCTCTCGGCCATCCTGACCGGGCGGGCCCCGGGGCGGGATCCGGCCGAGGGCGAGCCGCCGCCGCCCGCGCCGCCCGAGCTCGAGGCGCTGGTGCGGTGGTCGATGGCCGACGACCCCGGCGAGCGCCCGGCCGACGCCGGCCGCTTCGCCGGCGAGCTGCGGGCGTGGCTCGACGGCACCCGCCGACGCACGATGGACGACGTGCGGCGCGAGGCTCGGGCCGAGGCGCTGGTGGCCGAGGCCGACCGGCGCATGCCCGAGGTCGAGCGCCTGCGGGCCGCCGCCGCCTCGCTGCGCGCGCGGGCCGATCGCATCCTCCAGCCGCTGCCGCCCGACGCCCCCGCCGACCAGAAGCGCCCCGGCTGGCGGCTCGAGGACGACGCCGAGCTGCTCGAGCGGCAGGCCGAGCAGAAGGCGATGGGGGCCGAGCAGGCGCTGATGTCGGCCCTGGCGATGCTGGATCTGCCCGCGGCCCACGCCCGCCTCGCCGCCCGGGGGCGGGCGCTGCTCGAAGACGCCGAGCGGCGGGGCGACGACCGGGGCGCGGTGCGGGCCGAGGCGCTCTTGCGGGCGCACGGGGCGCCGGCCGACCTCGAGTGGCTCGACGGCCCCGGCGCGCTGACGCTGCTCACCGATCCGCCCGGCGTCCGGGTGACCGCCCGCCCGCTCGTGCCCCGCGACCGGCGGCTCGTCGAGGGCGGCCCCATCGACCTGGGCCCGACCCCGCTGGTCGACGCGCCCCTGGAGCGCGGGCGGTGGATGCTGCACCTCGAGCACCCCGAGCGCGCGTCGGCCCGCTACCCGGTGCGCATCGACCGGGGCACCCGGTGGCATGGGATCCCGCCGGGCGGCGAGGCGGCGCTGCCGGTGCGGCTGCTGCGGCCCGACGCGCTCGAACCCGACGACCGCTACGTGCCGGCCGGGTGGTTCCACGCGGGCGGCGACCCCGAGGCGCTCGACGGGCGGCGGCTGTGGATCGACGCCTTCGTCATCAAGCGCGACCCGGTCACCGTCGGCGCCTACCGGGCCTTCCTCGACGCCCTCGTCGCCGCCGGCCGGGCGGCCGACGCCGAGCGCCACCAGCCCGTCGAGCGCAGCGGGGGCAGCGCCGCGGGGCGGCCCGTCTTCACCCGGTTGGACGACGGGCGCTACGGCGAGGCGATCGACGGGAACGGCGCCCGCTGGAGCGATGACTGCCCGATGCCGCTGGTGGACCTGGCCGGGGCCCGGGCCTACGCCGCCTGGTGGGCCGCCGAGACCGGGCGGCCCTGGCGCCTGCCCGGCGATCTGATGTGGGAGAAGGCGGCCCGGGGCGCCGACGGCCGGCGCTTCCCGTGGGGCGACTTCTTCGAGCCGACCTGGGCCTGCGCCGCGGTGGGGCAGGGGGGTCGACCGGCCCCGGTCGGCGCCCACCCGATCGACGAGAGCCCCTACGGCGTACGCGGCCTCGCCGGGGGCGTGCGCGAGTGGTGCGACACCCCCGACCGCCGGGCCGCGCCGCCCGACCGGAGCCGGGCCGACGCGCCGGTCGAATGCGGCGGCCCGCGCGTGATGCTGCGCGGCGGCTCGTGGCCCGGCACGCCCGCCGCCTTCCGGCTGGCGCGCCCGCTGGTGGACGCTGATTGACACCCGCCGACCCCGGTGCTACCCCAGCCGCATGCGACATGTGACCCCCCGCCGCGCAGCCCGCGCGACCGGATCGCCGTGATCGGCGCGCTGCTCGACGCGCTCGGTCTGCGGGCGCCGGCCGCGGTGCGCCACCCCGCCGATCTGCGCCCGGGCAAGGCGGTCGTCTTCGGCACACTGCACACCGACGACCCCGTGCAGTCACCGGTGCGGGGCAAGCCGTGCGCCGCGTTCTACTACCGGGCGTCCTTTCGCCGGGCGAGCCGGGTCAAGGGCTTCGCCCAGGCCCTGCTGCGCGACGCGCTGGTCTACGCCGATGGCTTGAGCGTCACCGTCGACGGCGTCTCCATCCCGCTGACCCCCCGCAACGGGGTCGACTTCGGGCGGGCCGATCACCAGGCGCTCGTCAAGCAGAAGATCGACGGCTTCAAGGCGCTCGAGAAGCGGGTGCCGGTCGGGGCGCAGGTGGCGGTGCACGGCGCGCTGCGCCGAACGAGCGATGGCTGGACCATGACCTTCGATCAGATCGACCACCAGGGCAGCGAAGGCAAGCGCGGTAAGCGCTGATCCCATCCGAGCCACCCGAGCCACTCAGCGACAGACCCGCCCCCGCTCCTCGAACACCATCGCCTCGGCCCGGGCCAGCGTCGCCATCAGGATCGCGCCCGCCTCGTCCCCGCTGCGCCCGAACGCGACGACGCCGTCCTCGTGCCCGCTCATCGCCAGCAGCGGCGCGTCGAGCAGGGCCGTGCCGCGGGCCAGCCGGTCGATCTCCGATGCCATCTCGGGGGTGCCATAGTCGACGCCATCGGCGGTGCACGGCAGGCGCAGCGCCTTCCGCCGACGCCAGATCACCGGGCAGTGCGCGTGCAATACACAGCGGATGTGACCCCCGAGGTCGTAGACCGCGCCGTGGGTCATCGACTCGCTCGACGGCCGGATGGCGCCCCGGCTCACCACCCGGTTGCCGGCGATGTCATAGCGCTCGACCAGCGCGAAGTCGGCCAGCTCGGCGCAGGGCCAGCCGCCGGTCTGGGTGCCGCTGATCAAGAACGGCCGCGCGCCCCGGGGCCCGGGGAAGGGGCCCACCCGGGCCGAGACGTTGCCATAGCCCGCGCCGCCGTAGCGCTTCGGATCCTGCCCCACCAGCCCCAGCCCGGCCAGCACCGTGCGCCAGCCGGCGAGCCCGGCCGCCACCGCGCCGAAGCGCCGCGCCGACAGCGGGCCGTCGGCGTGCGCGGCGGCGAAGCGGGTGACGCCTTCCTCCACCACGGCTCAGTCGCCTTCGGGGTACGTCTCGCGCATATACCCCAGCGCCCGGTCGACGAGCTGCCGCAGCACAGCGCGATCGACGTCCGCCAGCCGCTTGATGTAGAGGCACGACTTGCCCGTCTTGTGCTTGCCGAGCTGCGCCATGAGGTCGTCCGACGCCTCGAAGCCGGGCATGATGTACAGCGTCAGGTCGCGCTTGCGGGGCGCGAAGCCGATGCGCATCCAGGTGCCGCTGCGCCCGCTGGCGTAGCGATAGTCATAGTGCCCGAACCCGACGATGCTCTCGCCCCACATCTTCGGCTCGACCCCCGCCGCCTCGCGCATCATCGCGCAGATGGCCTCGCAGTCCGCCCGCCGCTGATCGTCCTCGATGGCCGCGAGGAAGGCCCCCACGTCGGCGTCGGTCTCTCGCGTCTTCAGCTCGGCCACGGCGCGCTCCCGGTCGTCGATGTGCGCGCAGCCTACGCCCGGGGCCCCGGCCCGGCAAGGCCGGCCGCCCGTCAGCCCCGCACCACGATGCGCTCCCGGGCGTGTTCCCGGATGCGGGCGAGGCCGTCCTGCAACGCCGCGTAGCCATCGGCCCCCGAGCCGTCGCGCACCGCGGTGACGGTCAGGGCGAGGGTGGTCACCTCTGCCCCCCGGCCGATGATCATCGAGCGCACCCGGCCGAACGCCCGGTCGATCTCCTCGGCCAGCGTGGCGCAGTGCTCGGGGCCGGCGAGGAAGACGAAGCCATGGGCCGTGTGATGCCCCAGAAACGCCCGGTCGTCGGCGTACTCCCGCAGCACCTGATGCACCAGCTCGGCGGTCTGGGCCATCACCTGGTGACCCCACAAGAGCCCCAGCCGCTCCATGCCCGCCGTCAGGCCCTCCATGTCGATGACCCCGCAGGCGAACGGCTGCTGGTCGCGCATGCGGGCCTGGATCTCGCGCTGCACCTCGCGGGCGCCGGGCAGCACCGACAGGCTGTCGATGCCCGGCCGGCGGTTGGCGGCGAGGCGGGCCCGGACCTCGAACAGCGTCGTCTGGCGGTCGGCGTCCCGGGCGAGCAGATCGTCGCCCGGGGGGCCGTCGGCGTGGGTCGGCAGCACCGCGACCGGGGCGTCGGTCCGGGCGGCCAGCTCGGCCTCGAGCGCGGCGGCCCCCGGCAGCGCCCGGTCGAGCACCAGCAGGTCGGGCAGCAGCCGGTCGATCCGGGCCCGGGCGGCGTCGACGGTCTCGGCGAGGTAGGTCAGGTAGTCCCCCGCGTCGAGGCGCCCGGCGAGCTTGCTGGCCCAGTTGCGGTCGCTGTCGGCCACCAGCACCCGCTGCCGGCGCCGCTCGCGCTGGCGGGCGACGACCATGTTGAGCGCGCTGCCGAGCAGGGCGGTGTCGTGGGGGATCTCGAGCAGCAGATCGACCGCCGGCGGGGGCGGGGAGCCCATCGGCAGCATCGCGATGACCGTCAGCCCCTGGCGGGTGGCCAGATCGGCGAGCACCTCCCGGCCGATGGTGCCGTCGACGTCGACGCACAGCGCCGCGATGGGGTCGCACTTCTCGAACGCCGCCCGCACCGCCTCGGCCTCGCCCGGCACGACCCGCGAGCGGAAGCCGAGGCCGAGCAGCAGGGCCTTGACCGCGTAGCCCTCCATCTCGTCGCCGGTGATCACCAGCACCGGGCGGTCGCCCAGCGCGGCCACCGGGCGGGCCTCGTCGGCCTTGCGCCCGCTCTCGGGGGTCACCGCCGGCAGGCTGAACAAGAAGGTCGTGCCCCGCCCGGCGGCGCTCTCGACCCAGATCTCGCCGTGGTGCCCCTGAATGATGGTGCGGCAGATCGACAGCCCCAGCCCGGTGCCCAGCGGCCGCCCGCCGACCGTGGCGCTGCCCTGGCCCTGCTCGAACGGCTTGAAGATGAGCTCGAGCGAGCCCTCGGGGATCTCGGCCCCCGAGTTGTGCACCGCGACCACGTACAGGTCGGGCACGGCGAAGGCGGCGAAGATCGAGACCTTGATCGTGCCTTCGCGGGGGGTGAACTTGAACGCGTTGGTGAGCAGGTTGCTGAGCACCTGCCCCAGCCGGTCGCGGTCGGCCTGACACCACAGGCCGCCCAGCGGGCACTCGAAGGTCAGCTCGACGCCCTTCTCGATGGCCAGCGGCTGAAAGCTGCGCACCGCGGCCTCGACCACCGGGTCGAGGTGCACCGGCTGCATGCGCATGGGCAGCTTGCCGACCTCCATCTTGGCCAGGTCGAGCATGTCGTCGACCAGCCCGTTGAGCTTGATGCACGAGCTCTTGGCCATCGCCAGGTAGTCCTGCTGCCGCGGTTGCAGAGGCCCGACGACGCCCTTGGCCAGCAGGTCGACCACCCCGCCGATGCTCGTCAGCGGGCTGCGCAGCTCGTGGGTGATGATGCGCACGAAGTCCTCGCGGCCCCGCTCGGCGCGCTTGAGCACCGTCACGTCGCGCACCACCGTCAGCACGCCCACCTGCCGCCCGCCGTGATCCCGCACCTGGGCGAAGAGCACCTCGAGGTCGCGGTCGCCCCGGCGGAACTCGCGCCACGTCGGGCCCTCGCCCCGGCCGATCTGGCGCAGCACGTCCAGGCTCTGCAAGCCCAGCGCCGAGACGATGTGGGAGAACTCGGGCAGCGTGCCCTCGCCCAGCCCCAGCAGCTCGCGGGCCATCGAGTTGACCAGCGTCACCGCGCCGCTCTCGTCGGTGAGCACGACCCCCTCGGTCATCGCCTCGACCATCAGCTCGATGCGCCGCAGCTCGTCCAGCCGCCGGGTGTAGAGCCGGGTCAGCGTATCCTGGAGCTGATCGCGCCAGACCTCGAACAGCTCCTGCTCGTCGGGCTCGAGCGGCTGGCCCTCGGCCCGCACCAGCACCAGCAGGCCGCGCAGCTCGCGGTCGACGAAGACCGGCATCGTGGGGGCGTCGTCCCGCGGGGCGTGGGCGGTGCTGCCGTCGATGGTCTCGGGCTCGACGGTGAAGTCGAAGTCGTCGGGCAGCGAGCGGGCGGCGATGCGCTCGTAGGCCTCGTAGATCCAGTAGTTCCAGCCGGCCCACTCGGTGGTCGTCATCGGCTGGTCGGGCTCGAGCACCCCGTGGCCCAGCGCCTTGCCCTCGGGGCGCAGGTCGAGCACCGCCAGGGCCGCCCGGCAGCGCAGGCGGCGGCGCAGGCTCTCGAGCACCAGCCGCAGCGCGTCGGCCGGATCCTTGCAGTCGACGAGCGAGCGCAGCAGCCGATACTGCCCGCTCACCGCGTCCACCTGGGCCTTGAGGCGGGCGGTCAGCCGGGCCCGATCGGCCTCGAGCCGGCTGGCCTGCACCGCGTTGCGCACCGCCAGGATCAGCTCGGTGCGGCCGTCCTCGGTCAACAGCGTCTTGTGCTTCTCGAAGTAGTGGAAGACCCGCCCCCCGGCCAGGATCTCGACGAGCTGCTCGTCGCTGGTGCGGCCCGAGAGCAGGATGCAGCGCAGGCCGGCGGTCTCGGGGTTGCGCTTGACCTCGGCGATGAGCGCGTCCCCCGACATGCGGGGCATCTTCTGGTCGGTGATGAGCGCGTCGAAGCGGCTGCGCTCGAGCCGGGCGAGGGCCTCGCTGCCGGTGAACGCGGCGGTGATCTCGAACTCCCGCCGCAGCACCCGTCGGAGCTGGAGCTGGTCGTCCTCGCTGTCGTCGACGATCAGGACCCGTCCGCTGCGTTCGCTCATGATCTGCCGCTCATCCCTCGGTCCGTCCGGCCGTCCTCGCAGCCTATCTGGCACGGCCGACGCTGCGCCTGTCAATGGGCCCGCCGCCCGCTACTCGACCTCGAGCCCCACCCGCCCCGGGCGCAGCCCCTCGTCGTCCACCGACACCCAGATATAACGCGGCCGGCCCTGCACCGCCCGCAGCGGCACCCGGCCGAAGAGCCGCCGGGCCAGCGCCTCGTCGCGGTTGTCGCCGAGCACGAAGATCTCGTCCGGGGCGAGGCTGGCCGGCGCCGGATCGGGCCCCGCCCGGCGGGCGGCGCGGTCGTAGGTCACCACGTAGGCCCCCCGGCCCCGGCGCTCGACGAAGCCCTTGAGCGCGTCGAGCCGGGCCTGCTGATCGGCGCCGAAGCGCTCGACCCGCAGCCCCTCGACCGGCTCGTGGGCCGGCTCGACCCCGTCGATGACCGGGCGGGCGTCGCGCAGGTGCACCGTCTCGCCGCCGGCCGCCACCACCCGGGCCACCCGAGGGGGGTCGGTCGAGCGGGCCACGACCACCAGCTCGCCGGGCTGAGGGGGGTGCTCGGTGAAGGCGTCCCGCTCGAAGAGGACCCGGTCGCCGGGCAGCAGGCCGGGGAACATCGCCTCGTCGTCGACGACCACCGAGCTGACCATGAACCGCTCGACCACCACCGCCAGCACCGTCAGCGGCAGCACGCCCAGGCCGAGCCAGATCGCGAGGTAGGAGAGCCCGTGGTTGACCGGCCGCAGTTGGTACTGTTCGCCGTGTCGCTCGATGAAGATCGCCAGGTCGGACCACAGCACGACCTGCAAGGCGACCCACGCCCCGGCGGCCACGATCAGGGGCCCCACCGGCACGAAGAGCCACCGGGCCCAGGCCAGCCCGCCGCCGATGATCACCAGCAGCAGCCCGGCCCACACGGCCAGCCCCCGGCGCACCCGCCCGCAGTAGATGTGCCCCAGGCCGGGCATCGACACCGTCAGCAGGCCGGCCAGCCACATGCGCCGAGGCCAGCGATCGATCGGCGAGAGGGGGCTCATCGGGCGTACCGTACCCGCCTTGACCCTCGGGATGCAACGGTGTATCGTCGGGCGCCAACTCGAACAAATGCCTTGAATTCAGGGTGTTTACGGCCTCAATCGAAGGAAGGATCCCGCCCATGGAGCGCACCGCTCGCCTCTTCGGCCCCCTCGCCTTCGGACTGCTCGTGACCCTCCTGGCGTTGCCCGGGTGCGAGCAGGCCGATCCCAACTCCGTCGAGTACCAGATCCAGCAGCTCAAGGAGAAGAAGACCAAGGCTTCGATCATGAAGCTGGGGGACATGAAGGCCAAGGAGGCCGTCGAGCCGCTGATGGCGGCCTACGACGAGGGGCGCTTCCGGGGTGACATCATCGCCGCGCTGGCCCAGATCGGCGACACCAAGGCGACCCCGACGATGATCGCCGCCATCGGCGACAAGTCGGAGAAGGAGGCCGCCCGCCTCGCCGGCACCACCCTGCTCGAGTGGGGCACCGGCGAGGGCAACACCGACGCGCTGCTGGCGGTGCTCCAGGATCCGTCGGCGCCCAACGAGAACAAGTACAGCGCCCTCCAGGTGCTCGCCGAGTACCCCGACCCCAAGGCCGCCCCCGCGCTGCTGCGCACGCTCAAGGCCGACCCCGACATCCAGCCCATCGCCATGGCCGGCCTCGCCGCCGATGCCCTGGGCAAGCTCAAGGTCGAGAAGGCGGTCGGCCAGCTCGTGCGCTGCCTGTGGCTCGACGACGCCCTCGGGCGCAACGCCGTCGCCGAGTGCCGCCGGGCCCTGGCCCGCATCGGCCCCGCGGCGGTGCCCACGCTCATCAAGACCATCGAGCGCAAGAACCGGGTGGTCGAGAAGCGGGCCATCAAGCTCAAGTTCGACAAGGGCGGCATCGTCGAGGCCAAGGCGGCCGAGGTGCTCTTCGACCAGCCGAGCCCCGACGCGGTCGACGCCCTGATCACGTCGATGACCACCATCGAAGAGATGCCGCCCTCGGTGGCCAACAACCCCCAGAAGGCCCAGGCGTTCGTGATGGGCGGGGTGCAGCGGGTCATCTCGAGCGCCAAGGCGCTGGCCGCCGTCGGCGACGCCCGGGCGGTCAAGCCGATGCTCGAGGTCGCCGGGGACAAGGAGCGCCCGCTCGAGCACAAGCTCGCCGCGGTGCAGCAGCTCGCCTTCCTCGGCAGCCCCGAGGCGGTCGGCGGGCTGCTCGACATCCTCGACGCCGACGTCAACCAGTACGACCCGGTGAGCCAGGGCTTCCGGCTCCAGGCCGCGCTGGCCGCCGCCAACCTCGTGCCGGCCAGCGACAAGCGGGCGGTCGCGAAGCTCGAGAAGCAGATCGCCGACATCGAGAAGCAGACCAAGGCCTGGATCGAGGACAACGAGGAGAAGATCGGCAAGGTCGAGAACCCCAAGCTCAAGGAGGGGTTGCAGGCCGACATCAAGGGCTGGAACGCGCAGCTCGAGAACTTCGCCGAGGTCGGGGCCAAGCTGGCTGTCATCAAGGAATGCGACGATCAGATCGCGTGCTACGCGGGCAAGGTCTCCGACCCGTCGGTGGCGGTGCAGCTCCTCGCCGCCTACCGGCTGTCGAACGCGAAGGAGGGCGATCGGGCGGCGGCTCGCGAGGCGCAGATCAAGGGCATCGACGCCATCATCGCCAAGGAGAAGCTGACCATCGACGATCCGGTGGTGCTCAACGTGCTGATGTTCGGCCTCGCCCGCACCGCCGACGGGGCGACGGCGCCGAAGGTGGCCGAGCTGCAGAAGAAGGCCAAGGCCCGGGGCGAGAGCGAGAAGAACAAGGTCTTCCAGGGCGCGATGAAGGGGGCGGCCTACACCCTCGACCTGATCGCCGGCAGCGCCGCCCACCGCTGAGGCCGCGCCGCCGACGCCGCGCCGCGGGGGCCCCGACGCCCGCCGAGGAGCCATGCCCGACACCCCCGAGGCCCTGATCCTGGAGGTCCTCACCGGCGCCCGCGCCGGCGAGCGCTTCGTGATCGAGCCGCCGGCCACCCTCGGCCGGGCCGCCGAGTGCACCCTGCACCTGCCCGACGCCCACCTCAGCTCGACCCACGGCCGGTTCTACCGAGCCTCTGACGGCGGCCTGCGCTTCGTCGATCGGGGGTCGAGCAACGGCTCGGTGCACCGGCGGGGCGAGGCGGCGACCCCGCTGGTGGGCGACTGCGTCGAGTGTGAGCTGTGGCACGGCGATGAGCTGCGGCTGGGTGATCCCGAGGATCCGGTGCGGGTGCGGGTGCACCTCGCCGAGCCGACCGGGGCGGCGGTCGTCGCCACCCGGTCGATCGACGCGGTGGAGCAGTACGCCGACAAGGTCACCCGCGAGCCGCAGCGCCTGGGCGTGCTGTACCGCCACGCGGCGGCCCTCGGCGCGAGCACCGACCTCGACGCGGTGCTCGATGTGGCCGCGCAGCTCGTCTTCGATCTGCTGCCCGGGGCGACCCACTTCGCCGTGGCGCTGCAAGAGCGCGCCGGCCGCTTCCCGGTCGTCTGCGCCCGGCGCCGGGACGGGGGCGAGGTCGACATCCCCATCAGCCGCACGCTGGTGCGCACGGTGCTCGAGCAGCGGGCGGGGCTCTTCCTGACCAACGCCGCCACCGAGATGGCCGATGTGCGCTCGGTCACCGCCGCCGGCATGGCGAGCACCCTGGTCGTGCCGCTGTGGACCGGGGCCGACATCCGGGGGGTCATCCAGGTCGACAACCGCGACCGCCCGGGGCTCTTCGCCGCCGACGACCTCGAGGTGCTGACGGTCGCTGCGGGCCACATCAGCTTCGCCGCCGAGAACGCCCGCCTCGTCGCCCGCCTCGCCCGGGCCGAGGCACGCCTCGCCCGGGAGAACCGCTACCTCAAAGAGAAGGCCCAGGCCGACAGCTTCGCCGGCATCATCGGCGACAGCGAGGGCATCCGAGCGGTCATCGACAAGATCGAGAAGGTGCGCGACACCCGGGTGCCGGTGCTCATCACCGGCGAGACCGGCACCGGTAAGGAGCTGGTCGCCCGGGCGCTGCACTACACCAGCGGCCGCAAGGAGAAGCTCTTCGTCGCCCAGAACTGCTCGGCGCTGCCCTCGAACCTGCTCGAGAGCGAGCTGTTCGGCCACACCCGGGGCGCGTTCACCGGGGCCGAGCGGGACAAGAAAGGGCTCTTCGAGCTGGCCGACGGGGGCACGATCTTCCTCGACGAGCTGGGCGAGATGCCGCTGGCCCTGCAAGCCAAGCTGCTGCGGGTGCTGCAAGAGGGCGAGATCTGGCCGGTGGGCGCCGCCCGCCCCAAGCGCATCGACGTGCGGGTGGTCAGCGCGACCCACCGCGACCTGGACGAGATGGTGCAGGCCGGTGACTTCCGCCAGGATCTCTACTATCGGCTGCACGTCTACCCCATCGAGCTGCCGCCGCTGCGCGCCCGGCGGGATGACATCCCGCTGCTCGCCCGGCACTTCATCGGGCGCTACGCCAAGGAGTTCGGCCGGGCGGTGACCGGCTTCACCCCCGAGACGCTGATGCGGATGAAGGCCTACAACTGGCCGGGCAACGTGCGCGAACTGCAGAACGAGCTCCAGCGGGTGCTCATCGGGCGCACCGAGGGCGATCTGGTCCTGGTCGACGATCTCTCGCCGCGGGTCCTGGGGCAGACGGGGGTGCTCGACGACACCCAGGTGCCCCGGGGCACGCTCAAAGAGATGATGAACGCGGTCGAGCGGGTCCTGCTCGCCCGGGCGCTCGACGAGCACGATCAGAACAAGACCCAGACCGCCAAGACGCTGGGCATCACCCGCGAGGGCCTGCACAAGAAGCTGGTCCGATTCGGGATGCAGTAGCGGATGCCGCGCCCGCCTCGCGACTCGTGGAGGTGCCCATGAGCATCGACGACCTGCTCGGGACCCTGGTGCACGGCGACGCCGTGGCCAAGATCGACGCCGCCATCAGCTTCGGCGAGATGGGGGAGCGCAAGGCCGTCGGCCGCCTCATCCAGTGCCTGCGCGACGAGGACGCCGAGCTGCGGGCGGTCGTCTGCGAGGCCCTGGGCCGCATCGGCGATCCCCGGGCGGTGCCCCCGCTGGTGAGCATGCTGCGGGCCCCCGAAGAGGAGGTGCGGGGCGAGGCGTTCTCGGCGCTGTTCGCCATCGGCGAGGCCCGGTCGAGCAAGCTGCCCGAAGAGGTGCACGCCGACGACGACCCGGCCAACCCCAGCCTCGCGATGACCCAGATCGTGTGGCCCGCCGATCTCGAGGCGGTCAAGATGCTGGTCGACGCGCTGGCCGATCAGGATCCGGAGGTGCGCATCGGCGCGGCCTACACCCTCGGCCGGCTGGGCATCATGGGCGTCTTCCCCCAGCTCGCGCAGATGCTGCACGGCGACCCCGACGGCGACGTGCGGGCCGCGGCGGCGTTTGCCCTCGGCGACCTGGGGCAGAGCGGCGACGTGCGGGCCGGGCCCGAGCTGATCAAGGGCTGGTACACCGTCGGCGCCGACGACGAGCTGGCGGTGCTGGTCGTGCGCTCGCTGGCCGATCTGGCGGTGCCCGAGGCGCTGCCGGTCTTCGAAGGCGCCCTGCGCCACCGGGATTATCGGGTGCGCCAGCTCGCCGCCATCGGCCTGGGGCGCGTCGGGCAGCCGCGGGCGGTCGAGGCCCTGATCCACGCGCTGCGCGACGCCGACACCGGCGTGCGCCGCATCGCCGCGGGGGCCCTGGCCCGGACGGGCAGCACCCGGGCGATCGCCCCGCTCATCCACGCCGTCGTCGGCGAGTCGGCCGAGGTCCGGGCGGCGGTGGGCGAGGCGCTGCACCGCCTCGACCGGGCCGCGGTGCACCACGCGCTGGCCGAGGCGCTCGGTGATCCGGACGCCGGGCTGCGCAAGGCGGCCGCCTACATCATGGGCCGCATCGGCGACGCCGAGGGCCTGAGCCGGGCGCTGGGCGATCCCGACGTGCAGGTGCGCAAGGCCGCCGCCATCGCGATGGGCAACATCGGCCGCCCCGACTTCCGCCCGCTGCTCGAGCGGGGGCTCGCCGATGGGGCGCCCATCGTGCGGGTCGCCTGCGCCGAGGGCCTGCGCCGCCTGGGTGATCGGGCCGCGGTGCCGGCCTTGCAGCGGGCCGCCGGTGATCCCAACCCCAACGTGCGCAACGCCATCACCAACGCCATCCGGGGGCTCGGTCAGTGACCCGACCGCTGTACGTGGCTGTCGAGGGTCCCATCGGCGTCGGCAAGAGCACCCTCGTCGCCAAGCTCGCCCAGCGCCTCAACGCCCGCCTCGTGATGGAGGTGGTCGAAGAGAACCCCTTCCTGGCGTCGTTCTACAAAGACCCCCGGGCGTATGCCTTCCAGACCCAGATCTTCTTCCTGATGAGCCGCTTCAGCCAGCAGCAGGAGCTGTTGCAGGAGGATCTCTTCACCCCGGGCATCCTGGCCGACTATCACCTGCTCAAAGATCGCATCTTCGCCCAGCTCACCCTCCAGGATCATGAGCTGGCGCTGTACGAGAAGGTGTATCAGGCGCTCGAGACCAGCATCCTCCAGCCGGATGTCATCGTGTACCTGCACGCCCGCCTGGATGTCATCATGGAGCGCATCGCCCGCCGCGACCGCCCCTTCGAGCGGGACATGGACCCCGATTACATCGCCCGCCTCGGCGAAGCCTATCAGCATTACTTCGCCCACCACCGCGGCCCGTCGGCGGTGCTCGAGCTGGATACGACCGACATCGACTACGTCAGCAGCGACGAGCCCATCGACCGGGTCTACGACGCGATCATGCGGCTGTCGAAGCGGGGGTAGGCCGAGACGGGGGCATCACTCCGGCATGGGATCCATCGGCGGCTCGTCGGCCGGGCGGTAGCGATCGGGCCAGCCTTCGCAGAAGCGGCACCAGGGGGCCATCTCTGCGGCGCAGGCGTCGCACACCGGGTCGTCGAAGCAGCCTTCGCCGGCGCAGGCCACCGACGGCGGGGCCTCGGCGCCGGTGACGAGCTGATCGAGCCAGTCGATCTGGGCGATGCCATCGACGGTGCGATCGAAGAGGTAGGGGTAGGGCGTCGCGCAGTGGGCCGAGCCGGGGGTGACATAGCTGCGGAAGTTCGGCGCCCGCTCTTCGATGTAGCCCAGGCTCTCGTTCAGGCGGGCGGGCCACTCGGCGGGGTCGCCGCCCATGGCTTCGAAGAAGAAGGTCTGATCGGCGTCGTACTGCGCCGTGATCTGGGCGAAGCGGCGATCGGGGAAGTGCTCCGAGATGGCGACGTAGACCTCGGGCAGGCTCAGGTCGACGATGGGCGCTTGCAGGGCGTCGATGAACGGGGGCAGCTTGGACTGGGCGTTCCAGCCGGGCAGGCTGTCTTCGAGGAAGCTCTCGGTGATGATGCCCGCGCCGCTGTCGGCGACGACGGTCAGCCGGGCCTCGGGCAGCTCGTGGGCCAGGTAGGCCCCGTGGAAGATCGCGCCGTAGGCCCCGGCGCTGCATCCGCTGACCAGCAGATCGGTCGGGGCGTAGCGCGCCTTCATCCAGTCGATGGCCGCCCGGGCGTTGGCGTAGCCCCGGTGCTCGATGGTGGTGCTGTCGCTGTACTCGACCCGGGCGTCGCCCCAGTGGATGTCGCCGGTGCAGTACTGGACGTGGATCAGGGTCCAGTCGGCGAAGGGGTTGTGTGATCCGGGGTCGAAGAGACCCGACAGGCGGCCCTCGTCGATGGCGTCGGTGTAGGCCGACAGCGGGCTGGCTTCTTCCTTGAAGAGCGCGCCGGCGAACGAGCAGGTCAGCGCGTTCCAGCAGGCGCCGCCGCCCTGGAAGTCGACGATGACCTTGTTCGGGTCGCCGCCCCGCACGAAGAAGCGATACGGCGTGCCTCGGGAGCAGACGGTGTCGCCGCCGGGGGCGACCTCGATCCACTCGCCGGCGGTGGGGGCGTCGGGCAGGCCCATGTCGGGTGCCATGTCGGAGGGGGTCATGTCGGAGGGGGCCATGTCGGAGGGGGTCATATCGGCCGGCATGCCATCGGGGAGGCCCGCGTCGGCGGTGGCGTCGTCCGCCCCCTCGTCACAGCCATATGCCAGCAGGCATGCCATCGCGGATGCCATCAGGCGGGCGCGGGTGGGGCGGACCATGGGGCCTCCGGGGCGACGGGCGCGGGGGTCAGGCGGGGGCGCGCAGGCCCAGGGCCTCGGCGCAGGGGCGGACGACGTCGGCGAAGGCGGCCCGGTGCAGCGCCCGGCGGGCGTCGGGGCCGGGCAGGCCGTGGGCCGGCAGGTGCGGGCCGTCGCCGTAGTCCGCCTCGTCGAGCCGATCGGCGGCCCGGGCCAGGGCGGCCTCGGCCACCGGGATCAGCGCCTCGTCGGCCAGCAGCCACTTCAGCGTGCGCCACGCCAGCCCGGCGTGCCGGCTCTCGTCGACGACGAGCCCCCGACCGACCTCGGCGACGGTCGGATCGGCCGCCTCGGCGATGAACCCGGCCTCGGCGGCGCCCAGCGTCTCGCCCACGCAGCCCTCGTCGACCAGCGCGGTCACGATGGCCGCCTTCTCCAGCTCGAGCCCCACGTCGTGCAGGTCGAGCGGCGCCGGGCCCAGCGGGCGGCCGGCGTAGGCCGAGGCCAGCCCGTAGGCCAGCCGGGCGTGGCGCACCTCGTCGGCGGCGGCGGCCTGGGTGTCGGCGAGCAGATCGGCCGGCGCGCCCAGCGCGAGGAGCTGCATCGTCGTGCGGGCGAAGCTGGCGACCGAGGCGTGCTCCAGCCCGCCGATCTGGGACCACCACCGGGTCAGCGCCCGCCGCTCGGCGGCGCTCAGCGCCTCCAGCGCGGGGCGGGCCGGGGTGCGCCAGTCCCCGCGGGGGGTGGCGGCGGCGGTGCGGGCGGCGCCATCGACCGTCAGCGGGCGACCGCACACCGGCTGGAACTGGCAGCCCCAGCCGTTGGTGTACTCGCAGGTGTCGCCGGTGGCCATCTCGCGGCACTCGTCGTCGGTGCGGCAGAGGTCGTCCGGCGCCCGGCAGGCGGTGCGCACGCTGTAATCGCAGCCGTCGTAGGCCGAGCTGATGCCGCACTCGCCGCTGTCGCAGTCGGCCCCGGTGTCGCACCCGGCGGGCACGCACCGGCTGCTGCCGTCGACCACCCCGGCGCAGATGCACACCTCGTCCTCGCCGCAGTCGCTGTCCGTCGCGCAGCCGTAGCGGCACGCGCAGAAGGCGATGCCCCCGCCCAGCGGCGGCTGCACGCAGCGCCCGTGGGGGCCGTCGGTGCAGTCGGCGTCCTCGGCGCAGCCCCCCTCGTTGCCCTCGGCGTCGGCCGGGCAGGCGGGCAGGTCGACCCGCGGCTCGCAGACCTCGGCGGCCACCCGATCGATCGCGCCGTCGGGGCAGCGCACCGCGCCGCTCGGCGTGCCCTCGGGGGTCATGATGGGCGCCGCGCCCTCGCACGGCGCGGGGGGCGGCGCGCCGTCGGGCAGCGCCATGTCGGGCGGGGGCAGGATCATGTCCGGCGGGGCGACGTCGGGGCCGACGTCGACCGCCAGGTCGGGGGCGACGTCGACGCTGCCGTCGAGCTGCTCGGCGTCGGGCAGGGCGGCGTCGGCCGGGTCCTGGTCCTCGACGCAGCCTCCGGCGCCGATCGCGGCGAGCAGGGACAGGCGCAGGGCCGATGAGGCGGGCGAGGGGCGGCGTGCGGGGCGTCTCTTCATGCGGTCACCGTATCCGGTCGGCGTCCGCCTGCTCAAGGGCGGCGCGGCGGTCTTCGAGCGCGCGGCGCTTGCCATGCGGGGCCGGCCGGGTTAATCCGGTCGGGATGGCCACCCCCACTCCCACGGCGATACGCGACGGGCTGCGGTCCATCGTCGGCGACCGGATGAGCACCACCCCGCCCGATCGCACCGCCTACGCCCGTGATCTCTGGCCCCGCACCCAGCTCGACCGCCTCGTCGGCGACCCGCCCGAGCGCCCGCTGGCCGTGGTCTGGCCCACCTCGCCCGAAGAGGTCGCCGCCATCGTGCGGCTGTGCGCCGCGCAGCGGGTCCCCATCGTGCCGTTCGGCGCCGGCAGCGGGGTCTGCGGCGGGGCCCGGGCGGTGCCGGGGGGGATCGTCGTCGACCTCAAACGGCTCAAGCGCATCCGGCGCATCGACCGGGCCGCGATGGTGGTCGAGGTGGAGGCGGGCTTCGTCGGCGAGCGCTTCGAACGCACCCTCGAGCGGCACGGGCTGACGCTGGGGCACTTCCCGTCGAGCATCCTGTGCTCGACCGTCGGCGGCTGGGTCGCCGCCCGCTCGGCCGGCCAGTGTTCGAGCCGCTACGGCAAGATCGAGGACATGGTCGTCGACCTCGAGGTGGTCACCGGCGATGGCCGCATCCGCCGGACCGCGCGGGCCGGCGGGCTCGACTGGAATCCGATCTTCACCGGCAGCGAGGGCACCCTGGGGCTCATCACCGCGGCGACGCTGCGGGTGCACGCCCAGCCGGCGGCGCGGGCGTTCCGCGGGTGGCGCATGCCGAGCGTGGCGGCCGGGCTCGAGGTGATGCGCCGCACGATGCAGGCCGGGCTGCGGCCGGCGGTCATGCGGATGTACGATTCGCTCGATACGTTGCTGGTGGGCAGCAAGGACGACGCGAAGGGGGGGCAGCTCGGCCGGCTCAAGGCGATCTTCGCCGGCACCGGGCAGGTCGACGCGCTCAAGCAGCGGGCGACCCGGGCCGCGCTGGCCTCGCCCCGGCTGCTCAACTTCGCCGTCGATCGGTTGCCCGACACCGCGCTGCTGGTCACCGTGACCGAGGGGTCCGAGGCCGAGGCCCGGCGGACCGACGAGGCCATCGCCGACTACGCGCTGGCGGTCGGGGCCCTCGACCTGGGCGAGCAGCCCGGCCGGGCGTGGATGGCCCACCGCTACGACGTCAGCTACAAGCAGTCGAAGCTGTACCGGGCGGGGGCCTTCGTCGACACCTTCGAGGTCGCGACCACCTGGGACGGCATCCAGCCGCTGTACCATGCGGTGCGCCGGGCGGTGTCGGCCGAGGTGCTGGTGATGGCCCACTTCAGCCACGTCTACCCCGGGGGCTGCTCGATCTACTTCACCTTCGCCGGGACCGGGCGCGATCCGGCGGACATGCGGCGGCGCTACGCGCGGGTGTGGCAGCAGGCGCTGGACGCCACGGTCGCCCGGGGCGCGGCCATCGCCCACCACCACGGGGCGGGGCTCTCCCGGCGCAGCCACATGCCGGCGACCCATGGCGAGGCGGCCCGGTGGTTCGCGGCGCTCAAGGCGGCGTGTGATCCGGCGGGCATCCTCAACCCGGGCAAGCTCTTCGCGCCGGACGACATCCCCCGCGCCGAGGGCGGCCGATGAGCGCGTGGCGCTTCGAGCGGCACCCCCGCCTGGGGTCGGGGCGGACCGACGGCCGGCGGTGGTGGGTGCGCCCCGGGCGGCCGGATGCGCTGCCGGGGCTGCTGACGGCGGCCGGCCGCTGGCGCCCGGTCTATGGCCCGCCGGATGAGATCGACGGGGCGGTGATCGCCGACGCCGAGACCCTGATCGACATCAGCGCGCTGGACGCGGTGCGCTCCGTCGCGCCCGAGAGCGGGGTGGTGCACGTCGAGGCCGGCTGCACCTGGGAGGCCCTGGAGACGACGTTGGGGCGCCGGGGGTTGACCCTGGGCCCGGTGCCCCGGTGGCTGGTGGGGCGCCCGATCGCCGAGACCCTGGCCGCCGGCCCGCCCGCGCGGCCTTCGCCCCGATACGGCGACGTGACCGACGGCCTGCTCGCGCTGCGGGCGGCCTTGCCCGGGGGTCTGACCAACTGCGCCGTGTCGCCCCGGCGGGCCACCGGGCCCGACTTCGGGCGCATCCCGGTGGGCGCCGATCATCGGGCGGGCCTGATCACCGACGTGCACCTGCGGGTGTGGCCGGTCGAGCCGGGGCGGGCGTGGCGCCGGGTGCGCTTCGCCGGCTGGGCCGAGGCCCGGGCCGCCGCGCTGGCGGTGCTGGCCGACGGCATCCGCCCGGCGTGGTGGTGCCTGCGGCGGGCGCTGCGGCAGGTCTCCCTCGATATGCAGTTCGACGGCCCCCGCCTCGATCGGCAGGCCGAGCGGCTCGACGCGCTCCTGGCCGGGTTCGACGGGCAGGCCGATCCGCCCGAGGCCGCCGAGCGCTTCGCCGACACGCGCCTGTGGCGCCCCGGCGCCGGGCCGACGGTGCTCAGCGCGGTGCAGCACGTCGCGGGGCCCGATTTGGCCGGGGCCGTCGAGGGCATCCCCCGGGTCGAAGTCTGGGATCTGCGCCCCGAGGGCGCGACCGTGCATGTCGCCCGCGAGGCCGCCGCGCCGCCGCCGGATGGGGCGTGGGCCGACCTCGCCGAGCGGGTGTTCGCCGCCCTGGACGGGGCAGGGGAGGGCGGCCGGTGAGCCTGCCGATGTCCGAGGGCCTGCGGGCCACCGTCGAGACGTGCGTCTTCTGCCCCAAGCTGTGCCGCTGGGCGTGCCCGGTCGCCGAGGCCGAGGGGCGCGAGACCGTGACCCCCTGGGGCTTGATGACGCTGCTCGACGACGTGGGCCGGGGCCGCCCGCTCGACGCCGACGCCGCCGCGATCTGGGCCCACTGCACCCGCTGCGGGCGCTGCCAGCAGGTGTGCAAGCACGACAACGACGTGCCGGGCGCGATCCTCGACGCCCGGGCGGCGGCGGTCGAGGCCGGGGTCTCGCCGCCCGGCTGGCGGGTGTGGTCCGACGCGCCGCATCCGGTGTCGCCGAGCCTGGACGCGCTGCCCGAGGGCGGCCCGACGGTGGTGCTGGCCGGGCGGGCCGACGAGGCCCGGGTCGCCGCCGCGCTGGAGGTGCTCGCCGCCGCCGGCTGGCGTGATCCGGCCCGGCCCAAGGGCGGCGTGCGCGACGCGGGCCACCGGGCGCTGAGCGCGGGCCGGCCGGTGGCCTTCGCCGCGGCGGTCGAGGCGCTGGCGGCGGCGGTGTCCGAGGCCGAGACGGTCATCTGCCTCGACGCCGAGGACGCCGAGGCGCTGCGCTTCGACTACCCCGAGCGCGGCGTCTGGTCGGGGCCCGCGCCCCGGGTGATGCACCTGATCGAGGCGGTGCACGGGCGCCTCGAAGGCCTCGAGCCGGTCATCGCGGGCGACGTGCTGTACCTCGACGCCTGCCGCCTGGGGCGGGGGCTGGGCATCGTCGAGCCCCCGCGGGCGATGCTGAAGTCGGTCGTGGGCGGGGCGCTGCGCGAGGCGCTGACCGCGGGGGACGACGGGGGCTGCTGCGGCGCCGGGGCCGGCCTCGCCGCGGTCGATCCGGCGGCGGCGACGGCGGTGGCCCGGGACGCGGCCGACATCGAGCCCGACGTCCCGGTGGTGATCGCCGGCGCGTGCAGCGCCCACCTGCGCGCGGCCCTGGCCCCCCGGCCGGTGCGGTCGTGGGTCGAGCTCATCGCCGACGGCCTGCCCCGATGAGGCGGCCGGCGGCGATCGGAGGAGAGCGATGAGCGAGTCGACATTCGTCGTGGTCAACCCGGCGAGCGCCAACGGCAAGACCGGCAAGCGCTGGGTCGAGATGGCCGCCCGGCTGCGGGGCCGCATCGGCGACTTCGAGTCGGCGATGACCGAGGCCCCCCGCCAGGCCACCGCGCTGGTCCGCGACGCGCTGAGCAACGGCGCCCGGCACATCGTCAGCGTCGGCGGCGACGGCACCCACAACGAGGCGGTCAACGGCTTCTTCGAGGGCGGCCGGGCCATCAGCCCCGACGCCATGCTGTCGCTCATCCCCACCGGCACCGGCGGCGACCTGCGGCGCACCCTCGACCTGCCGACCGACGCCCTCGACGCCATCGAGCACGTCGGCGAGCGCCCGGTGCCGGTCGACGTCGGCGTGATGACCTGCGACGACGGCCGGGGCGGCGAGGCGCGCCACCACTTCGTCAACATCTCCAGCTTCGGGCTCTCGGGGCGGGTGGTCGACACCGTCAACCACACGACCAAGATCTTCGGCGGCCGGGTGAGCTTCATGCTCGGGGCGGCCCGGGCGACGGCAAAATGGCGCAACCAGCGGGTGCGCATCGTGCTCGACCCCGACACGCCCGACGCGACGACCCTCGAGCGCCGCATCTACCTCACCGCCGTCGCCAACGCCCGCTACTTCGGCGGCGGCATGAAGATCGCGCCCGACGCCGTCATGGACGACGGGCTGTTCGACGTGGTGGTGATGGGCGACTTGTCGAAGGCGAAGGTGCTGCTGAAGTCGGGCACGATCTACGACGGGACCCACCTCGCGCTCGACGAGGTCGAGCACCACCTCGCCCGGGCGGTGCGGGCCGAGGCGCTCGACGGCGACCCGCCGATCCTCATCGACATGGACGGCGAGCAGCCGGGCGTCCTGCCGGCGACGTGGCGCCTGCTGCCGACGGCGCTGCGGCTGTGCGTCGGCCCGAAGTTCCGGGCGGCCCACGCGGAGCCCGCCGGATGAGCGAGACCCCGAGCGGCGCGCGGGGCGCGTTCCTCCGCGACCTGGGGCTGGCCACCCTGGCCGGCGTGCTGACCTTCGCCGCGTTCCCCACCGCGCTGGCGCCGGATCACACCTTCTGGCCGCTCATCTGGATCAGCCACATCCCGCTGTTGTGGGTGCTCAAGGACAAGGCGCCCAAGCAGGCCTTCCGCTGGGGCCTGTACTGCGGCACGGTCATCAACGCCGGGGGCTACTACTGGATCGCGACGATGCTGGAGACCTTCGGCGGTCTGCACATCTCGGTGGGCCTGCTGGGGCTGGCGCTGCACAGCCTGTGGCTCGGCTTCATCTGGGCGCTGTGGGCCTGGGGGGTCAACCGCATCGGCAACACCACCCGGGTGCCCATCGAGTGGTCGGTCCCGATCGTGATGGTGGCTGCCGAGTTCGCCGTCCCCCGCATCTTCCCCGCCTACATGGGCAACAGCCAGTACCTGTTCCCGCCCATCATGCAGATCTGCGACCTGTTCGGCATCGCCGCGGTGACCTTCCTGATCTACCGGGTCAACGCGGTGGGCTTCCTGTGGGTCCGCAGCTTCAGGGAGGGCCGCCCCCGGCCCAAGCGGGCCACCGCCGTCACCGTGGCGATGCTGGCCGGGGCGCTGATCTACGGCTTCGTGCAGATGCACCGCGTCGACGCCCGGATGGAGGCCGCGCCCAAGCTGAAGATCGGGATGGTCGAGGGCGACGTCGGCATCTTCCAGACGGCGACCCCCGACGCCATCAAGGACCACCTGCTCATTCATCAGCGGCTGTCGGCCGAGCTGGAGGCGCAGGGCGCTGAGCTCATCGTCTGGCCCGAGAGCAGCTACCGCTACGGGCACCTGCCCAAAGACGCCCGCCAATTCCCGCCGTCGAAAGCCCCACTCGTGGCCGACTGGCGCGAAGACCAGCGCAAGCGCACCCCCCGCGCCGACCGGGCCGCGCCGATGCGGGGCTTCGAGACGCCGCTGCTCTTCGGCTCGACCAGCCTCGAGAAGAGCGAGACGCCCCGCTGGGAGGGCGACGGGCCCTACACCCCGTACAACACCGCGTGGCTGCTCGATCGGGACGGCACCGTCGTCGGCACCTACGACAAAGTCTTCCTGCTCGTCTTCGGGGAGTACGTGCCCCTCGCGAAGTACATCCCCCAGGTCTACGAGTGGATCCCGGCCGCCGGCAACCTCGCCCCGGGCACCCGGCTCGAGGTCATCGAGACCGACATCTTCGAGGCCGAGAGCCCGCTGCGGCTGGGCGTGCTCATCTGCTACGAGGGCCTGCTGCCCCGGTTCACCCGCCCGCTGGTGGTCGAGGGGCGGCCGCACGTCCTGATCAACATCACCAACGACGACTGGTTCGGCAAGACGGCCGAGCGCTACCTGCACCTCGCGCTGACCGTGCCCCGGGCCATCGAGCACCGGCTGGCCTTCGTGCGCAGCACGCTGACCGGGGTGAGCGTCTTCGTCGACGCCAACGGCCGTCAGGTCTCGATGACCCGCCCCGACGACCCCGAGACGCTGATCTGGGACACCCCGCTGATGCAGTCGGCGACGGTCTACCAGCTCATCGGCGACGCGTTCTCCTGGGCCTGCCTGCTGCTGGCGCTGGGCTTCTACGGCTTCGGCCGCTGGCGCCGCCGCTGAGCGCCCGACGCACCGGCGCCCGACGCACGTCACCTGCCGCATTGCCCACCGGCGCGCGGGTCTGGTACATCACAAGGCCATGCGCGCTCTCCTGATCGCCACTGTCGGTCTCCTGCCGGTCGCCGGCCGGGCCCAGCCCCCGCCACCGGCCGACGCGGCCGAGGAGGCGCCCGCCGCAGAGGTCCCCGCTGCGCCGCAGTCGATGGGCACCCTGGTGATCGAAGCCGCCGCGGGCGTCGAGGTCCGGGTGGACGACGTCGTGATCGGTGAGACCCCGCTGCCCGGCCCGTGGACGCTCTCGCCCGGCGATCACGTCATCGAGTTGCGACCGGCGTCGGGCGAGCCCACCGTGCGCCGGGTCACGATCGCCGCCGGCCAGCAGATCGCGCTCGACCTCGGCGGCAAGAAGCCCGGCCCCGCCGCGAAGCCGGCCGCCGCGCCGGACCCCGACCCGGCCGTCGCCGAGCCCGCGCTGCCGGCCGGACCCGGCTTCCCGGTGGCCACCGGGGGCTATATCGTCGCCGGGCTGGGGCTGCTCGGGGTCGGCGCCGGCGTCGGCCTGGGCCTGCTCGCCGATGGCTACGCCGCCGAGGCCCGCGACCTCGACCGGGCCAGCAACGACCGCGCCGACCAGCAGGCGCTGGTCGATCAGGCCGACGGCGCCGCCTTCTGGTCCAACATCTCGTACGGCGCGGGCGGGGTCATGCTGCTCGGCGGCGCGGCGATGATCCTGCTGGCCACCGACGGCCCGCTGGGCGTCTCGGTGGCCCCCACGCCGGGCGGCGCGATGGTGGAGGGCCGTTTTTGAGAGCTTTCCCACAAACTCCGGCGCTTCGCCCAGCACCGCCCCGAGCGCCGAGCTCGGCGTCTGTCGGCGCTCGGAATACTTCGAGTATTCCTGCGGCCTCCATCCTGGACCTCGGCGCTCGGTCCGGCACTGGGCTCGACCGTATTTCGTGGGCAAGCTCTTGAACCGCCTGCGCCTGTCCCTGCTCGCCGGCGCCCTCGCCCTCGGCGGCGCGACCTTCGGCTGCGACCCCGACCTGCCCGGGCGGGCCTGCTCGATCGACGACGACTGCTTTCGTGACGAGCTCTGCCAGGGCACGAGCTGCGTGCGCGGCGAGCGCGACCCCGACCCCGAACCCGACGGCGGGGCGGCCCCGGACACCGGACCCGACGCGGAGAGCGGCTGAGCCGTGGATGCCATGGCCCCCGAACCCTTCGGCCCATACCTCCTGGCCCGCAAGATCGCCACCGGCGGCACCGCCGAGATCTTCCTCGCCCGCCGCGACGGGGCCGACGGCTTCTCCCGCCACATCGCCATCAAGCGCATCCTGCCCCAGCTCGCCGACGAGAAGGGCTTCGTGCAGCTCCTGCTCGACGAGGCCCGGCTCGCGGCCCACCTGCACCACGGCCACATCGTGCAGATACACGACGTGGGCCAGATCGAGGGGCAGGCCTACATCGCGATGGAGTACCTGCCCGGCACCGACGTCGGGCGGCTGATGAAGCGCGCCGCCCGCCGCACCCGGCGGGTGCTGGTGGCCCACACCGACCACGAGTTCCGCAAGGCGCTGGTGCACGCGCTGCAATCGCTCGAGCGCGATCTGGAGATCGTGCCGGCCCACGACGCCGACGAGGTCGCCCGCCGCTCGGCCGACGGCCTCGTCGATCTGGCCGTCGTCGACGCCAAGCTCGCGACGCTGGTGGTCGACCGGCTGGCCTCCAACCACCCCGAGCTGCTGCGCACCGTCGTGCTGGGCAGCGCGCCCGGCCTGCGCTCGGCCTCGACGACGCTGGTCACCTCGGACGACGACCCCCGGGTGCTCGGCGAGCTGATCGACTGCTGCCTGCGGGCGCCGATGCCGCTCGACATCGCGATGCAGATCATCCGGGCGGTGGCCGACGGCCTCGATCACGCCCACACCGCGGTGGACTACGCCGACGCGCCGCTGCACATCGTGCACCGCGACATCAACCCCAGCAACGTGCTCGTCTCGAAGAGCGGCACGGTCAAGCTGGTCGACTTCGGCATCGCCCGGGCGGCGACCACCCCCGAAGGGCGGCGCAAAGGCTTCGTCGGCACATACGACTACATGAGCCCCGAGCAGACGGCGGGCGACCCGGTCGACGCCCGCTCCGACCTGTTCTCGCTCGGCACGCTCATCCACCTGCTGATCACCGGCGAGCACCCGTACAAGGGCGATGACATGTTCGCCACCATGCGGGCCGTGCGCGAAGACCGGCCGCCGCCGCTCGACGCCCGGGTGCCGGGCACCCCGCCGCTGCTGGTCGACATCGCGATCCGGGCCGGCGAGAAGGACCCCGCCGACCGCTACCCCTCGGCCGAAGAGATGCTCACCGACCTCGAAGAGGTCGTGCGTCGGGGGGGCATCAACCTCAGCCCCAAGCGGCTGGCGAGCTACATCCGGGCGATCTTCGGCAAAGAGGTCAAGCGCTTCGGCGTGACCACCATGAGCATGCCGGCGATCCAGATCGACGCCCAGGGCAACCCGGCCCCGGTGCACGCCCGCAAGAGCCTCGACCAGGTCGGGCGGCCGGTCGTCGACCGGGCCTCGGTCAGCGAGAAGGCTCCCATCGTGCGGGTGCCGACCAACCCCCCGCCCACCGTCGATCAGATCCGGGCGATCGGCGCCGCGCCCAGCGGCCGGCCGCCCTCGGTGCCCCCGATCCAGGCGACCGCGCCGCCCGACGCCCTCTCGTCACCGCCGAGCAGCGCGCCGCCGGTCGCTGTGGCCGACGGGCAGCCGAGCGCGCCCCGGGTCGCCGCCATCGACCCCGCCGCGGCGCGGGCCCGGATCCCGTTCACCCCGCCGGTGGGCGCCGCCTCGTCGGACGACGACGGCCCGACCCAGGTCGCCCCGCCCTCGCCCGAAATCATCGCCGCCATCGCCGCCGCGGATGGCCCGCGCAGCGCCCCGCCGCCCCGGGCCCCCGAGCCGGTCGCGATGGACGCCCCCGCCGAGCACATCGCCCGTCGGCTGGGTGCCTCGATGGGATCGGAACCCCCCCGGGCGATGCCCCCCGGGCGCCACACCGGCCCGGCCCCCATCCGGCGCACCCCGGTGGGCCAGCGGGCCTCGCTGCACTCGCTGCACTCGATCAACGCCATGGGCCCCCCGCCCAGCAGCCGCTCGGCCGCCGGTGACAGCGCGATGCGGGTCGTGCTCGGCATCGTGATCGGCGCGCTCGTCGGGCTGGCGGGCCTCTACGTGTGGTGGCGCACCGGCGCCGGCGGGTGACGTGACCGCCCCCTGACAGCGCCCATCCAAAAAACGATCGGGGTCACGAGTTGACACGCCGGAGGCAGTGCTTACCGTGCTCGCCGTCATCCCGGACACACTCCGCAAACGACGAGACCACGCGCTGCGATGCGCTGGAAGGAGTCACCCAGATGGGTAGGATCATCGGCATCGACCTGGGCACGACCAACTCGGTCGTCGCGGTCATGGAAGGCGGCGAGCCCAAGGTCATCACCAACGAAGAAGGCGGCCGCACCACCCCCTCGGTGGTCGCGTGGGACAAGAACGGCGAGGTGCTCGTCGGTCAGGTCGCCCGGCGGCAGGCCATCACCAACCCCGACAAGACCATCTTCAGCGCCAAGCGCTTCATGGGCCGCCGCTTCGCCGAGCTCGGCGACGAGATCAAGCGGGTGCCCTACGTGGTCGCCGCGGGCAACAACGACGCCGCGGTCATCGAGGTCGGCGACAAGCAGCTCTCGCCGCCCGAGGTCTCGGCCAGGATCCTGCAGAAGCTCAAGGGCGCCGCCGAGAAGTACCTCGGCGAGACCGTCGAGGCCGCCGTCATCACCGTGCCGGCCTACTTCAACGACGCCCAGCGGCAGGCGACCAAGGACGCCGGCCGCATCGCCGGGCTCGACGTCAAGCGCATCGTCAACGAGCCCACCGCCGCGGCGCTGGCCTACGGGCTCGAGAAGAAGCGCGACGAGCTGGTGGCGGTGTACGACCTCGGCGGCGGCACCTTCGACATCAGCATCCTCGAGGTCAGCGAAGACGTGGTCGAGGTGGTCGCCACCAACGGCGACACCCACCTCGGCGGGGACGACTTCGACCAGCGGATCATCGACTACCTCATCGAGGAGTTCAAAAAGGAGAACGGCCTCGACGTCTCCGGCGACCGCATGGTGCTCCAGCGGCTCAAGGAGGCCGCCGAGCGGGCCAAGATCGAGCTGTCGAGCACGGCCCGGACCGACATCAACCTGCCGTTCCTGACCGCCGACGCCACCGGGCCGAAGCACCTCAACCTGGAGCTCAGCCGCTCGAAGTTCGAGCAGCTCGTCGGCGACCTCGTCGAGCGCAGCCTCGACCCGTGCCGCAAGGCGCTCAAGGACGCCGGCAAGACCGCCGGGGACATCGACGAGGTCATCCTCGTCGGCGGCTCGACCCGCACCCCGCTGGTACAGCAGGCCGTCGAGAAGTTCTTCGGCAAGGCGCCCCACCAGGGCGTCAACCCCGACGAGGTCGTCGCCCTCGGCGCCGCGGTGCAGGCGGGCGTGCTCGCCGGCGACGTCAAGGACATCCTGCTGCTCGACGTGACCCCGCTCTCGCTCGGCATCGAGACCCTCGGGGGGGTGATGACCACCCTCATCCCGCGGAACACGACGATCCCGACCAAGAAGAGCCAGGTCTTCACCACCGCCGCCGACAACCAGAACGCGGTGACGGTGCACGTCCTGCAGGGCGAGCGGCCGATGGCGGGCCAGAACCGGACCCTGGCCAAGTTCAACCTCGAGGGCATCCCGCCCGCGCCCCGGGGCGTGCCCCAGGTCGAGGTGACCTTCGACATCGACGCCAACGGCATCGTCAACGTGAAGGCCATCGACAAGGCGACCAACAAGGAGCAGAAGATCACCATCACCGCGTCGAGCGGGCTGAACGACGGCGACATCGACCGGATGGTGCGCGAGGCCGAGGAGCACGCCGAGGCCGACAAGCAGAAGAAGGAAGCCATCGAGATCCGCAACCAGGGCGACTCGCTGGCCTACCAGACCGAGAAGCTCATCAGCGAGTACGGCGAGAAGATCAGCGCCGAGGACAAGAGCGCGCTCGAGGCGGCCGTCAAGTCGCTGCGGGAGGCGGTCGAGGCCGACGACATCGATCGGATCAAGGCGGCCATCGAAGAGGTCAACCAGAAGAGCCACAAGGTGGCCGAGGTGCTCTACGGCCAGAACGCCGCCGGCGCCCCGGGCGCGCCCGGTGGCCCCGAGGCCGGCCCCGGCGCCGCGGGCCCCGACCCGAAGGCGTCGGCCGGCGACGACGACGATGACGTCATCGACGCCGACTTCGAGGAGACCCGCTGAGCGGTGATCCCGCGTCCCGAGTGAGCCACGACGCGCCCCGCCCCGGGGCGCGTCGCGTTTCGAAGGGCGCCCGCCGGATCACCGGCCTCCAGCCACCGATCACCGCGCCGGCGCGACCCGCACCCGATAGCCGAACGTCTGATTGCCGGTGTAGTGCGCGGGCACGCTGACCACGATCGGTGCGTCGGCCGCGTGGTCGAACCGGGGGTCCCACCAGATGGCATACATGTCTTCGGTGTAGACCGCCAGCGTCTCGACGCTGCCCCACGCGTGCGCAGCTCCAGATCGAGCGGCGGCGCCGCGTCGCCGAGTCGGGCGTCCATCGCACCAGCGTCCGACGGCGCCGCGTCGTCGTCGCCGCCGTTGCCGGTCGGCGTGCAGGCGATGCACGTCAGGAGACAGAGCAGGGGCAGGAAACGGCGCATCGAAGACCTCCAGCGTCGCGGCATCGTCCGCCAAGCCATCGAGACGGCGCAAGCTGCCGCCGGTCTGGATACCCGACGGCGACTCGGGCATCATCAGCGGCATGAGTAGTCCCGACATCACCCGTGAACACGCGATCTCGGCCTTCAAGGCGCTCCGGAACATCTGCAAGCCGGCGCCGCTTCGAGGAGATGCGGTCGAGCGCCTCGCCGTCGAGCGCGACGATGTCGAGCCGGATTTCCAGCCCACGCGGCGCCTGATCAACGAACTTCGCATATTCGGCGACGAGAACCCCAAGCTGGTGCTATTCGGGAGTGTCGGCAGCGGCAAGAGCACCGAACTGGCTCGGCTCGACCGGAGCCTCGGCCATCAGTATCTCATCGTCGGGCTCGACCCGGTCAACAGTGGCTATCATCGACACGGTCTGGACGCGATGACGACCGAGGGTCTGATCCTGCTCTCGGGGCTCGCTATCGCTCACGCTGCTGATCAGGTGTGGGGGATCAAACTCAAGACGGAGTTGAAGCGGCTCGAGAGCGCGGCGCGGCAGTTGATCCCCCATGGTCGAGGCGTGACGCTGGATATCGGCCAGTTGACTCGGGGTCTCTTCCTCTTCGGGACCACGTTCCTCGACCCGACTGGGCTGGGCTCGGCGGCGGCGGTGGGCAAGGGTGCCGTCGACCTGCTGAGCAAGACGGCTGGAGCGGTGTCGGCGCGCATCAACCTCGCCGATCTGATCGGCCCGGCGCCGGGCAAGGTGGCCGCTCAGGAGCTGGTCGACGCGGTCAATGGCATCATCGACGCCGTCAACACGCGCGGCCATCGGGCGCCGCTCCTGCTCATCGACGAGACCGACAAGATCTCGGACCCCGAGTTGAGCTTCCACCTGCTCACGCGCCAGGGGCTCATCAAGGCGCTGAAGTGTCCGGCGGTCATCGCTGGACCCAACAGCCTACAGGGACACCGTGCCCACCAGCTCGACGGTCATGGCTTCTCGACCGGCAATCAGCTCTACCATGTGCGCGTCTGGCAGACCGAAGCGCCCGACGTGCCCGACGAAGAGGGCGTCGCGAAGATGGAGGACGTGCTGCGAAAGCGCGTCGCCGCCGCCTGCGAGCAGGTCGGGCTGCCCGCTGTCGAGCTGATGGACGCCGACAGTCGACGGGCGCTGGCGATCATGAGCGGGGGGGTGATCGTCGATCTTCTCGGCCTCGTCACGGAAGCCGCGCGCGCTGCCGTGCTCGACCGCGAGTCGCCTTGCTATATCGGGATGTCACACGCCCGGGAAGCCATCGCGGTGCGCCGGCGCGAGCGTGAGGTGTTCCAGACGGCCGACCACATCGACGCCCTGCGCGAAATCCGGAAGCGCCAGGAGCTCACCGGCGGGCAGATCGGCTTGGATCTACTCGCTCGCAACCACGTCTTGATGTATTCCAACGACCACCCTTGGTATTTTCCTCACTCGCTGCTGCTCAGCCTCCTGGACCATACATCCGTGTCATGACGGACGCCCCCGGCTCTGAGGAACAATGGCTGCGGTGTCAGGCGGATCTCGCATTCTATTTCGATGCGACCGATGAGGGCATGGTCTTCATCATCACCCGGGGGCGGTGGGTCGATTCCGGTGAGACCTTCCTTGCGACGCTGCGTCGAGCCATGCCGCCCGGGCGGGAGGTCCGCATCATCGACCTCGCCCGAGAGCCCATCGAGCGGCTGGTCTCCGAGCCCGGAGACATCGTCTGGCTGGCGCTCGGGCTCACCGAGATGTCTCGAGAGGACCGAGGCGGAGTCCTCACGACGCTGAATCGCCATCGGGGATTGCTGAACCACCATCAGGTTCGTCTCGTGCTCTGGCTCGATCCATCTCTCGCCGATGAGATCAACACACACGCGGCGGATCTGCTCTCGTGGCGCACCCGGCTGCTCGACGTGCCCGTGGGGATGCCCTTGGGTATCGACTTCGGGCGTGTGCTCGACGTTGGCCTGCGCGGCGCTCGATCGTTGGACCGCGACGCGATGCTGGCGGCGCTCCCTGACCTCGGAAGTCAGGTCCTACGGCTCGTGACCCGCTCACTCACCGCGGGGCTTGCTGATCTCATCGAAGATCATCTGCACTTTCTCGACCTCACCGAGCCCCGGGCGTCGGCGTTCGTCGTCGATGTCGCACCCAACGCGGACATCCTGATCAAGCCCGAGGCGCTCACGGCGCTGCATGCACTGCGGGTACATCTCGCGGACTGGTTGCGGGATCATGGCCGGCGCGGCGACCCCCAGGGGCTGTACGAGCACCCGGTCCGCGCCCGGAGCATCGCCGACCGCCTCGGCCCGTACTACGCCGCCGCGCTCGCGCGGGAGTATCGGGCGAACGCGGCGGACTACACCGCCATCTGGGACGCCGTCCAGAGCCCGGTGACCGGCATCGAAGAGTGGGCGCAGGACTGGCGGCGATATCGGGCGTGGCTGATGCGCCAGCCGCACGCGCCGCTGTTCGCCGACAGCTTCTCGCTGCACCAGGTCTACCAGCGGCTGCGGGCGTGGCAGTGGGAGCCGGATCCGGAGGCCGACGCCGACGAAGAGCCCGACCTGCTCGACGCGCCGCGGCATGCGGTGCATCGGCGGCGTCGCCCGCGGCGCAAGGTCGTCATCGACGCCATGGATGCCATCAACGGGTGGCTGACCGACGGCGAGCGGGCCGACGCGCTGCGGGTCATCAGCGGCGGGCCGGGGGCGGGCAAGAGCTCGCTGGCGAAGATGATCGCTGCGAACCGGGCCGATCTCGGTGAGCGGGTGCTGCTCATCGAGCTGCATCACTTCCAGCTCGCCGACGACCTCGAGACCGCCATCAACCGCTTCGGCCGCAGCCGCGGCCTGCGGCATGACGTGCTCGACCACCCCGACGCCGGCCCGCTGCTGCTCATCTTCGACGGCCTGGACGAGCTGTCCATCCGCGGCTCGGCCGGCAAAGGCGCGGTCCTCGAGCTGGTCGAGGGCGTGACGTCGCTGCTGCGGTCGCGCAATCACGATACGCCGCGGCTGCGGGCGCTGCTGCTCGGGCGGGAGGTCGTGGTGCAGGGGCTCGGCGCACGCTTCAAGCGCGCGGGCCAACTGCTCACGTTGCTGCCCTACCGTGTCTCCCAGGACGAGCGGCGGAAGTACCACGACCCCGACGGGCGGCTGGCAACCGACCAGCGGCATGACTGGTGGGCAGCCTATGGCGCGCTGACCGGGCGCGGCTACGACGCGTTGCCCGAGGTCCTGAACCGGGGTCGCGTCGCCGAGCTGACCGCCGAGCCGCTGCTGAACTACCTCGTCGCCATCACGCTCGACCAGCGGCGGGTCGACTTCGCTGATCCCGACACGGCGCTCACCGAGATCTACGCCGATCTCGTCCAGCAGGTGTTCGAGCGGGTCCACGCCTGCGGACCCGGCGAAGACGCGCGCGCTCTGCCCGGCCTCGAGTCCGTCGAGGCGCGACACTTCCACGACTTCCTGCAAGCCATCGCGGTCGTCGCGTGGCACGGCGAGGGCCGGACCGCTCGACTCTCGGCGATCGAGGCGCGGGTCGGCGAGAGCCTGCTGAAGAAGATGGATCTGCTCCGGAAGGGCTCCGAGGCGGCCATCAGCCGCCTCATCGCGGCCTTCTACTTTCGGCAGCACGCCGACAGCGACGTCGGCGACCCGACCTACGAGTTCACCCATCAGAGCTTCGCCGAGTATCTCATCGCCCGCGAGATCCTGGCCTTCCTCGACGTCCTCCACGAAGAGGCCGAGGCCCACGCGCGCAACAGCCGCCGCGGCTGGCCCCCCGATCGGCAACTCACCGAGTGGGCCCGTCTCTTCGGACCTTCTGCCATCGAGCCCCACGTCTTCGATTTCGTGCACGACGGCCTCCGCCGGCTCGCACGCGACGACAAGGAGAGGGTCCAAGCCTATCAGACTCGCATCGGCGATCTCATCAGCCGGGTGCTGGCGACTGACTTCCCGACTGACGCCCTGCCCCATGGCCCTTATCTATCGACCGCCCTCGCGCACAGCCGAAATGCCGGAGAAGCGCTCCTCGTCGTGGCGTCTGCCTGCGCCCGGGTCACAGACGCCGTCACGCCGGTGAATCATCCGACACCCGTGGCTATGGGTACATGGCTGCGTCGACTGCAGGGGCAGCGGGCGGACCCGGACAATGTCATGGCAATGAGGCATCTCTCGCGATTGGATCTCAGCGAGACTCGACTCGGATCCATTGACCTCTTCGGGGCGGACCTCCTCCGGGCGGACCTCCTCCGGGCGGACCTCCGAGGGGCGGACCTCCGAGGGGCGGACCTCCGAGGGGCGGGCCTCCGAGGGGCGCACCTCCAAGAAGCGAACCTCCAAGAAGCGAACCTCCAAGAAGCGAACCTCCAAGAAGCGAACCTCCAAGAAGCGAACCTCCAAGAAGCGAACCTCCAAGACGCTTGGCTTGAGGAGGCGTACCTCCTCGGGGCGCACCTCCAAGAAGCGAACCTCCTCCGGGCGGACCTCCGAGGGGCGGACCTCCGAGGGGCGGACCTCCTCCGGGCGGACCTCCGAGGGGCGCACCTCCTCGAAGCACGCTACGACAACTCTACTCAGTGGCCTCCCGGCTTCGACGCACGTCAGCATGGCGCGGGTCCTGCCGAAAAGTCGTAATACGAATATCTCTCGCCCGAATCGCTCAGTTTCCGGTTCAGATCGACTTCGAGCCATTCCCCAGGCACATGCCACGGTCCAATGCACCTGCCCGGAGCGGTTCGCGTGCGATTGAGAGGTCCGAACGAGCGCCTGTCCTTCCAGCGCCGCGCTACCCGACCAACGCAATGGCCGTCACGCCCGCTCGGGGAGGTGATGCCCGAACCCGCGGGGCGACCAGGCGGAGGATGGGGCGGGGAGGGACCGTCTGCGCCGTCACCGAAGCCTGTGCCATCCAGCCACCACGAGCGATGGACGGAGCGACCACGCCCCTCCCTTCGAAGCGCAGCAGGGCCCGACCCGCCCCATCCGACGCCAGCCCCGCCACCGCGTTGCCCACGCCGACGTCATCCACGCCAGGCCCTCGCCCCTACATCGACAGCGACCCTTCCCGAAAGTCGCTCTTCGCCACCATCATATTGATACACACCGGCACCCCCGAAGCCGCCAACGCCTTGGCTTCGTCCAGCACCGCATCGATCCGAGCCGGATCATCCAGCACCAGCCCCTTGCCCCCGTACCCCTCGGCGACCTTGTGATACTCGGTCCGCCGCAGCACCGTCCCGCAATCACTCCCCAGGATCGTCACCTGATCCCGCGCGATCTGCTGCCACGACGCGTCATTCCCGATGACCGCGATCGGCGCCACCCCATGCCGCACATACGTATCGAACTCAGCCAGGCTGTACCCGCTCGACCCATCCCCCCACACCAGCCACACCTCGCTGCCGGGATGCACCATCTTGGCACCCAAAGCGAACCCGCCGCCCACGCCCAGCGTCCCGAACACACCCGGGTCCAGCCACCGCAAGGGCCCCCGCGGACGCAGCGTATAGGCCGCCGTCGCCGCAAAATCCCCGCCGTCCACGACGATGATCCCATCGTCGGCCATCTTCTCTTCCATTCGCAGGAAGAATCGCAGCGGGTCGACCAGCCCCTCGGGCACCTCGCGGACCGCCTTGCCGATGATCTCGTCATCCCGGGCCGACTCACGCTTGCGCAGCGTATCGAACCAGGGATCCCACCGCCCGCGGTCGTGGTTGCCCATCGCCTCGGCCAGCTCGATCAGGAAGTCCCCCGGGTGCTTCTGCACCGGGAAGGTCGGCCGACGGTTCTTCTTGAGCGCCTCGGGATCCAGGTTCGCCGAGACCAGCGTCGCCTTGCGGTTGATCTTCTGCCCGTAGCCCAGCCGGAAGTCGAACGGGAAGCCGCAGACGATCGCCAGATCACACTCGCGCAACGCCTTCGTGCGCGCATGCCTGAACTGGATGTCGCTGTACCGCCCCAGCATGCCCCGGGCCATGCCACCCAGCCACACCGGGATGCCCAGGCGGCGGATGGCATCCACCACCGGCGCCGCGTCGCTCTTGTTGACCAGCGTCTGGCTGCCGACCACCAGCGCCGGCTTCTCGGCCTTGCGCAACGCATCGGCGATGGACCCGATGCGCCCGCCGCGACCGGGCAGCACCGCCTCCAGATCGGGCGAAGGCAGATCCACCTCCAGATGGGGCTGGTTGAACTGCCGATACAGGTGCGCCTGCAAATACAGCTTGAGCGCCCGCCCTCCGATCCCCTTGGCCTTGTCCGCGCCGCTCTCTTTCATGAACCACTCGCGGACGAGCGCCTCGTCGTAGAGCACGTCCACCGGCACCTCGATGAACACCGGCCCCGGCACCCCCGAGCTGGCCACCTCGAACGCCTTGTCCACCACCGGCCCCAGCGACTTCACCGTCTTGATGGTGGTGCGCCACTTGGTGATCGACTCCAGCATCGAGAGCTGATCGATGTCCTGGAGCGAGCCCCGCCCCTTGAGCACCGTCGCCGCCGCGCCGCCGAACAGGACCAGCGGGCTCTCGGCCATCTGCGCGTTCTTCACCGCCGTCAGCGTATTGGTCACCCCGGGCCCGGCGGTGACCGCCGCCACGCCGGGGATGCCGGTCATGCGGGCGACCGCGTCGGCGGCGAAGACCGCGCTGGCCTCGTCCCGCACGTCGACGATGTTGATGCCCTGCTCCTGGGCGCCGATGAGGATGGGCGAGATGTGGCCGCCGCAGAGGGTGAACAGGTGCTGCACCCCGTGCCGGGCGAGGGCCTCGCCGATGATCGTTCCGCCGTTGTATTTCATGCGGCGAACCTTGGCAGAAATCGGCCGACGGCGCAGCCCCTTTCGGCAGCCGCGCGCGGGCGGAGGTGGGAACCGTGCTTCGCACTGCGCAGAACCCTACGCCTTGATCCCGCCGGCCCGATGGGCAACAAAGGGCCCTTCGAAATGCCGGAGAGGGGAGCGCCCGTGCACGCCGAGTCCGCCGAGAAGCCCGCCGACGGCGGCCCGATCGCCCAGGCCGCCGAGGACTTGCTGTCGGTCCGCGAGACCTTCGCCGGCAAGCATGTTTTCGTGACCGGAGTGACCGGATTCGTCGGCAAGGTCCTGCTGGCGATGATCGCGACCGAGCTGCGCGCGGTGCGGCGGGTGACGGTGCTGGTGCGCACCAACCGGCAGTACAGCGACGCCCGGGAGCGGTTCGACGCCACCGTGGCCTTGTCCGAGCCGTTCCAGGAGGTCGCCCGGCGCATCGGCAACGATCCCCTCCAGGATTGGTGTGACGACGTGGTCGACGTCGTGGCCGGCGACATCACACTCGACCGGCTGGGCATGTCCGAGGCGGACTACACCAAGGTCACCGAGACCGACCCGGTCGACATCATCCTGCACTGCGCGGGCAACGTGAACTTCAACCCGCCGCTGGACCAGGCGCTGGCGGTCAACACCCAGGGCGTGACCCACAAGGTGGAGTTCGCCCGGGCGGCCGGCGCGCCGCTGGTGCACATGTCGACCTGCTTCGTGGCCGGGGAGCGCAGCGGGCCGGTGCCCGAGGACGACGAGGTGGTGGGCTACGCCCCCAACGGCCAGCCCTTCGACCCCGAGCGGGAGCTGGCCGACGCGGTCTACCTCGCCAGCGAGGTGCGCAAGCGGGCCGACGCCCAGGCGCTCGAGTGCCGGTTCTACGACGAAGCCCGCGCGCGGCTGACCGAGAAGGGGCTGGACTACGACAACCCCCACCGGCTCGAAGACGCCTTCCGCACCTGCAAGAAGCGGTGGGTCGACGACGAGCTGGTCCGCGAGGGCATGGAGCGGGCGAAGCAGTGGGGGTGGACCAACACCTACACCTACACCAAGAGCATGGGCGAGCAGCTCACCCTCGCCCGGGCCGCCGAGATGGACGTGCCGGTGTGCATCGTGCGCCCGGCCATTGTCGAGTCGTCGCTGGACTTCCCGTTCCCCGGGTGGAACGAGGGGGTCAACACCTGCGCCCCGTTCGTCTACCTGATGTGGAAGGGGCAGCGGAACATCCCGGCCAACCCGGACAACATCCTCGACCTCGTGCCGGTGGATCACGTCGCCCGGGGCACGCTGCTCGCCGGGGCGGCGCTGTTGCAGCGGCGGGCGAAGCGGGTCTACCAGTTCTGCTCGGGGGACGTGAACCCGCTGCACATGCGGCGGGCGGTCGAGCTGACCAACCTCGCGTGGCGGGCGCGCTACGACAGCGACGAGAAGAACGTCGCCAAGCGCTTCCTGATGCGCAACCTGGACTCGGTGCTCGTCGACCGGCCGACCTTCGATCGGATCAGCGCGCCCGCGGTGGGCACCGCGGCGAAGGCGGCCCGCTCGCTGCTCAAGGCGGTGCCCCGGGCGCTGTTCGGGCCGGCCCGGCCGCTGGTCAAGCAGCTCGACGGCGGGCTGAAGGGGCTGGAGAAGGCGGCGAAGGTCAGCGATACGATCCTGACGATCTTCGGGCCGTTCGTGCTGGAGAACAACCCCGAGTTCTCGTCGCGCAACATCCGGGGGCTCGCCGAGCAGCTCGTCGAGGACGAGCGCGAGACCTTCGGCTACCCGATCGAGGGCCTCGACTGGCGCCGCTACTGGATCGACGCCCACATGGCCGGGCTCTACAAGTGGGTCTTCGGCGAGCTCGACGACCGGATGCGGCCGGTGCGCAAGGTGGCCCGGGCCCAGGATCTGGTCGAGGTCTTCCGCACGGCGACCCGGGCCTACGCCGAGCGCAAGGCGCTGTCGCTGTACACCCACGCCGGCGGGGTCGAGGTCACCTACACCTACGGCGAGTTCTGGGACGCCGCGCTGCGGGTCGCCGGCTGGCTGCGGGGCCAGGGCGTGGGCGCCGGCGACCGGGTCGTGCTGATGAGCCGCAATGAGCCGGCGTGGCCGATGATCTACCTCGGCATATTGCTGGCCGACGCGGCGGCGGTGCCGGTGGATCCCGAGATGCCGCTCGCCGAGGCCAACCGCATCGCCCGCAAGTCCGAGGCGAAGCTGGCGGTGGTGCACGAGGACGATGGCATCACCCTCGAGATCCCGACCCACCCGGTGGGAGATGTCTTCGAGGCCGATCCCATCCCCGACGTCGAGCAGCGCGATCGCAGCGATGAGGTCGCCAGCCTGCTGTTCACCAGCGGCACCACCGGTGATCCCAAGGGTGTCATGCTGACCCATGGCAACTTCACCGCCCTGCTCGCGTCGCTGCACGGCACCTTCCGGGTCTTCGAGAAGGACCGCTTCCTGAGCGTGCTGCCGCTGTTCCACACCTTCGAGTTCTCGTGCGGGCTGCTCATGCCGGCCAGCGCCGGCGCGCACATCATGTACATCGAAGAGATCGAGGGCGGGCTGCTGCGCAAGGCGCTCAAGGCGTTCCGCCCCAGCGGTCTCATCGGGGTGCCCGCGCTGTGGGATGTGTTGCACCGACGCATCGAGACCCAGGTCAAGGATCGGGGGCAGGCGGCGCAGCTCGCGTTCACCAGCATGCTGCGGCTGACCCGCTTCCTGCGCGAGAAGTACGGCGTCAACCTGGGGCCGATGCTGTTCAGCGACGTGCACAAGACGATGGGCGGCCGCATCCGGCACCTCATCTCGGGCGGGGCGGCCCTCAGCGAGCCGGTGCTGGAGGCCTTCGAGGGGCTGGGATTCGAGCTGCTCGAAGGCTACGGCTTGACCGAGGCGGCGCCGGTGCTGTCGGTGCGGCGGCCGGGCGATCGGCGGGGCGGGGGCTCGGTGGGCCCCTCGCTGCCGGGGGTCAAGATCAAGGTCATCAACGCCGACGAGGATGGGGTCGGCGAGGTGCTGGCGCAGGGCGACAACGTCATGGCCGGCTACCTGGACAACCCCGACGCGACCGCCACGACCGTGCGCGACGGCTGGCTGCACACCGGCGACCTGGGCAAGCTCGACAAGAACGGGCGGCTGGTGCTGGTGGGGCGGCGCAAGGAGCTGATCGTCACCAGCAGCGGCAAGAACGTCTACCCCGACGAGCTGGAGCCGATCTACGCCGACCACGAGCTGATCGAGGAGCTGTGCATCGTCGGGATCCCCGACCCGCAGGGCGACGAGCGGGTGGCGGCCCTGATCGTGCCGGTGGAGGACGCGCCGCCCGACTATCAGGCGGTGATCAAGAACCACTTCACCAAGGTCAGCACCGGGATGGGCGACCACCAGCGCATCCGCACGATGAAGTTCTGGCGGGGCGAGCTGCCGCGCACCGCGACCCGCAAGGTCAAGCGCAGCGAGGTGCGGGAGCAGCTCATGCGCATGCTCGACGTCAGCAGGGCCAGCCGGCGGGAGTCGGGCGGGGTGCCAGCGGGGCGCGAGCCGGCGTGGGTCTACGCCGCGGTGGCCGCGATCACCGGGCAGGAGGCGGTGCTCATCTCGCCCGAGTCCGATCTGACTCAGGACCTGGGGCTGGGCAGCCTTCAGCTCGTCGAGCTGCGGCTGCTGCTCGAGGAGAAGGGGCAGGTGAGCATCGACGCCAAGGCCATGGAGCAGGCCACGACGGTGCTCGATCTGGCCCGGCTGGTCGAGGGCGACGCGCCGGACGAGGTCGAGCCGGTGGGCGACGAGGCGGGGCTCGACATCCCCGAGCCGGTCTCGGCCCTGGGGCGGCGGCTGCTGGGTCTGGGCCAGAAGTGGCTGTACGACGCGGTGTTCGACGTCAAGGTGCGCGGGCGGGAGCACATCCCCCAGAACGAGCAGGTGCTGATCATCAGCAACCACTGCTCGCACCTCGACATGGCGCTGGTGAAGTACGCCCTCGGCGACTACGCGCCCAACCTGTCGACCCTGGCGGCGAGCGACTACTTCTTCGACACCCAGTACAAGCGGGACTTCTTCGAGCCGTTCACCAACCTCATCCCCGTCGAGCGCACCGGCTCGCTCGAGAGCAGCCTGCGCAACGCCGAGACGGCGCTGGTCGAGGGGCGCAAGGTCCTGATCTTCCCCGAGGGCACCCGCTCGATGGGGGGTGAGCTGCAGGACTTCAAGCACGGCATCGGCTACTTGCAGCGCAAGAGCGGGTTGTCGGTGCTGCCGCTCTTCCTCAAGGGCACCCACCGGGCGATGCCCAAGGGATCGGCGGTGCCCACGAGCCGCCGGCTGACGGCGATCATCGGCCCGGTGGTCACCGCCGACTTCCTCGCCGCCGAGACCGAAGGCAAGAACCGGGTGCAGGCGTATGGCATCATCGCCGGGCACCTGCAAGCGGCGGTCGAGAGCCTGCGGGATGGCAAGCCCTACCCCTGGCTGGATGTCGGCGAGCAGAAGGCGAGCGGGCTGACGGCGCTGATGGAGAGCATCCCCCCGCAGTTCAAGCCGGACATGCTCGAGAAGCCGCTGACCTGGTACTTCAGCATCGGGGACTCGGCCGAGGGCAAGTGGACCCTGGCGGCGAAGAGCGACGGGGCGGCCATCCGGCCCGGGCGGCCGCAGGGCGGCAAGGCCGACTGCGTGCTCAAGACCGATGAGAAGACCTTCACCCGCATCGTGCGCGAGGGCTACGTGCCCGGCTTCGCCGAGTTCGCCGACGGGCGGGTGAAGAGCAACGATCCGACGCTGCTGATGCAGTTCAAGACGGTCTTCGGGCTGTGACTCGGGGGCTTCGAGGGAGAGAGGGATGAGCGTGGCATCGCAGAAGGCATCCGGGGAGACGGCGCTGGTCACCGGGGCGAGCGGCTTCCTCGGGCTGCACCTCGTCGATGTGCTGATCGCGCGCGGGGTCCGGGTGCGCAGCCTGGGGCGCTCGGAGAACCGCCGGCTCGCCGAGCGGGGCGTCGACCAGCGGCTGGGATCGGTGACCGACGCCGAGGCGTGCGCCGCGGCCCTCGACGGGGTCGACGCGGTGTATCACCTCGCCGGCAGCGTCTCCCGCAAGAAAGAGGGCGTGGGGCCGATGTACGCGGTGCACGTCGAAGGCACCCGCAACATCTTGCAGGGCTGCCTCGACGGGGGCATCGAGCGGGTGGTCGTGGTCAGCACGTCGGGCACCGTCGGCGTCAGCGACGACCCGAACGACATGGCCACCGAAGAGAGCGGCGTGCCCTGGGCGCTGGTGCGCGAGTGGCCCTACTACGAGTCGAAGGCCTTCGCCGAGCGGGAGGTCGAGCGCTTCGTCGAGAAGGGGCTGCCGGTGCGCATCGCCCGCCCGACGCTGCTGCTGGGGCCCGGCGATCACAACGGCAGCAGCACCGGCGACGTGGTGAAGTTCCTCTGCGGCGACATCAAGGCCGGGCTGCCGGGCGGCATGAGCCTGGTCGACGCCCGGGACGTCGCGGCCGCGCTGCCGACGCTGATGGACGAGGGCGAGCCGGGGGTCGGCTACCTCATGGGCGCCATCAACTGCACCATCCGCGACTTCATGGTGGCGCTCGAAGGGGTGAGCGGGGTGCGGGCTCCGGCGTTCGATCTGCCCCGCTCGGTGGTGGATCGGGCGCCCAAGCTGTTCAAGGCGGTGTCGACGCTCAAGCCATTCGGTGGCCTCGAGCCGCAGACCTTCGAGATGGGCTGCCACTACTGGTACATCGACAGCACCCGCGCCCGGGAGGAGCTGGGCTTCGCGCCCCGCGACTGGCTGGAGACGCTGGCCGACACCGTCGAGGATCTGCGGGCGATCGGGAAGGTGTGAGGCGGGCGCTCAGCGGTGCCCGTGGCCGTTCCCGTGCCCGTGGCCCCGGCGGCGGGGCGGCCAGGGGCGGGATCGGCCGCGCTCGTCGACGATGAGGTGCCGGGTGCCTTCGGGCAGCACCTGAAGGGTCTTGATGAACTCGATGATGCTGCCCTGATCGTAGTCATCGAGCGATTCGAAGGCGTCGGTGGTGTACTGCGCCTCGCCGGCGTGGGCCTCGATGGCTTCGCGCAGGGTGGTGAACTTGCCGTGGTGGAAGTAGGGCGGCTCGTTGGCGGCGCCCCACAGCTTCTTGGTCAGGAACCGGCTGTTGCCCCCGAAGAAGCCTGCGCTGCCCCCGGCGTGATGCATGTTCAGCCCCTCGTTGTTGGGATCGCCGGGCCCGGCGGTGATGTCGTGCAGCTTGAGGTCGGTGTAGGCCGGGACGTGGGTCACCCCGCGGCGGTCGGTGTCCAGCCGGGGCTTGGGCAGGTCGCGGTGCCCGAGGTCGATCTCGAAGGTGGGGTACTCGCCCGGCTGGAGGTTGCCCGGCGGGCTGTAGGGGTTGGGCTCGGTGAAGGTCGCGTCGTACAGCGGCAGCTCGGGCACGTGGCAGTCGCCGCAGCCGATGGCCGAGAAGAGCTGCTCGCCGTTCCACACGGCGTCTTCGACGTCGCGGTCGCGGGGGATGACCCGGCCCGGGGCCGAGAGGGTGGCCTGCCAGACGCTGGCGGCGGTCACGTCGGCGACGGTCATCTCGTTGACGAAGCCGTCGCCGTCGGGGTCGCCGGTGCCGAAGCGCTCGACCGGCTGGATGCCGTGGTGGTGGTTCATCGCGTTGTTGGTGAACTGCCGCAGCGAGATGACCGCGCCGGCCTGGTGGAACGGGCGCACGATGAGGTTGGGCGGGTCGTCGGATCCGGTGCTGACGATGGACGGCCAAGCGAGGCCCTCGACGCCGGAGACGTCCCAGCTCCCGTCGGGCTCGCGGGCGAGCTCGCCGAAGTCGACGCCCTTGGCCACGAGCTGGGTGGCGTCCCCCGGGTCGAGGGCGTCCCGCTGGGCCTGCAACGCGTCGGTCATCTCGATCGCGAGCCGCTCGATGTAGCCCGATCCGTTCATGCCGAGGGTGGCCCGGCTGTTGGCGATGGAGTCGAGGGTCACCGGGCGGCCGAGCTCGTCGACGGCGCCCCGCAGGGGGGTCTGGTCGGCCTGGTCGAAGGTGGCGTGGTCGAACCGCTGGCCGAGCACGAAGACGTTGGTCACGAAGTCGCCCCCGCCGCCGGCGGCGGGCAGGTTGTGGCAGCCGGCGCACGAGTTGGCGTCGGGGGCCGAGACCCGGTTGAAGTTGCGGGGGAAGAGCAGCGGTGAGCTCGGATCGGAGAGCGGCCCGCCGGTGCCTTTGGTCAGCGGGCGCCCCCCGCCTTCTTGTGGGGTCCACGCGGCGCTGAACAGCAGGCCGCCGTGCCGGTTGAGGTCTTCGATGTCGAGGTCGAACTCTTCGCCGTCGGCGAGGTGGCGGGGCACGGCGACCTCTACACCGGGCACGAAGTCGGCGAGCGCGGCGCTCGGGGCGAGCAGCGCGCAGATCGCAACGGTGGCCATACGCTTCATGGGATCCCTCCTCCTGACAGTCACTCCATGTCCCGGGGCGGCGCGAGCGCCGGGCTCATGTGTATATAGTCTAAGTTAGTAATTTTATTTGTCCAGAGGTTTTTTGACGGAGTGTATCCGGATCATTCCGGTCATGCGTCATCATTAGTGCAATAATCCTGCATTGTTGTAATGGCTTCTCGTTTTTGACCAACTGCTCGCGGATACTTGCCTCGAACCCCGCCTCCGGGTCACAAGCAAGATCGAGTTTCGAAGAAAGCGAGGTGTTCCATGCGGCGCTGGGTTCTCGTGCTGACGATGGCGGCGGGGGTGTCGGCCGCCGGGTGTGATGGCGATGAGTCACCGGGAGCGAGTGACGGCGGCGCGGTCGATTCCGGGCCCGACGGGTCCGTGGGCGGCCCGGACATGGCGCCGGATCCGCGGCTGGATCTGGGGCTCGACATGGCCGCGGACGATGGCTCGACGCCGGTGTGCGGCGACGGGCGGCTCGAGGGCGACGAGCAGTGCGACGACGGGGGGCAGGTCGGCGGCGACGGGTGCGACGCCGAGTGCCGGCTGGAGCCGGAGACCTGCGGGGACGGCGCGCTCGACGAGGGCGAGTCGTGCGACGACGGCAACCGGGCGGCGGGCGATGGCTGTGATCCGGGGTGTCGGTCGGAGGTGGTCGATGTCAGCGCGGGCGGGCTCTTCGAAGGCTTCATGCTGCGGGGCGAGGTCGACCTGTACCGCTTCGATCTGGCCCTGCCGGCCCGGGTGACCCTCCAGACGAGCGACGGGGCCGAGGGGTGCCCGGGGGATACGGTGCTGACGCTGTACGCCGGGGACGACGCCGATCGCGAGCTGATCGTGCAGAACGACGACGGCCCGCCCGAGATCGGGGAGTGCTCCCGCATCTACTATCTGCTCGAGCCGGGGGTCTACTCGCTCGACGCGAGCTTCAAGCAGGAGGCGGACGGGCCGACGCCGTCGCTGAGCTATGTGCTCGCGGTCGGGTTCGGCGGCGATTGCGGCAACGAGCGGGTCGAGGTGGGCGAGGAGTGCGACGACGGCAACCGGGCGGACGGCGACGGCTGCGACGCCGACTGCGCGCAGGAGTTCGGGCCGGTCTGCGGTGATGGCGAGGTCGAGGGCGACGAGGGCTGCGACGATGGCAACCGCGAGTCGGGCGACGGCTGCGACGCCGACTGCGCGCTCGAGCCGGCCTGCGGAGACGGCGACCTCGACGAGGGCGAGGGCTGCGACGACGGCAACCGGGATCCGGGCGACGGCTGCGACGCCGACTGCGCGGTGGAGGCGGCCTGCGGTGACGGTGTGCTCGATCCCGGGGAGTCGTGCGACGACGGGGGCCGGGTGGACGGGGACGGGTGCGACGCCATGTGCCGCATCGAGCCGGGCTGCGGCAACGGCTGGCTCGAGGCGGGCGAGGAGTGCGACGACGGCAACCTGGAGCCGAGGGACGGCTGCTCGGCCGCGTGCCGGGTCGAGGTGCCGATGTGCGGCGACGGGTGGCAGGACGACGGGGAGGCGTGCGACGACGGCAACCGGGTGGCGGGCGACGGCTGCGACGGGGCCTGCCGGGTCGAGGTGGCGGTGTGCGGCAACGGTGAGCTGGAGCCGGGCGAGAGCTGCGACGACGGCAACGTCGATCCGGGCGACGGCTGCGCGGACGACTGCCGCATCGAGCCCGATCCGGTGTGCGGCAACGGGGCCGTCGAGATGGGCGAGGTCTGCGACGACGGGAACCGGGTGGCGGGCGACGGGTGTGATCCCGACTGCCAGCCCGAGGCGGAGCAGCGCTGCGGCAACGGGGTGCTCGAGGGCGAGGAGGAGTGCGACGACGGCAACCTGAACGTGGGCGACGGCTGCGCGCCGAACTGCACGTTCGAGCCGGTGTGCGGCGACGGGCAGCTCGAAGGGGTGGAGCAGTGCGATGACGGCAACCGGGTGGCGGGCGACGGCTGCGCGCCGAACTGCACGCTCGAGCCGGATCAGGTCTGCGGCAATGGGATCGTCGAGGGCGACGAGGAGTGCGACGACGGCAACCGCTTCTTCGGCGACGGCTGCGGCGGGGACTGCGTCTTCGAGCGCATCCCCGAGTGCGGCAACGACTTCCTCGATCGCAACGAGGAGTGCGACGACGGCAACCGGGAGGCGGGCGATGGCTGCGGGCCCAACTGCCGGTTGGAGGGTGATCCGGCGTGCGGCAACGGGGTGGTCGAGCTGGGCGAGGAGTGCGACGACGGAGGCCTGGTCGGGGGGGACGGCTGCGACGCGCAGTGCGGGCTCGAGCCGATGGCGGTCTGCGGTGACGGGCGCACCGAGGGCGATGAGCAGTGCGACGACGGCGGGCTGGAGGCGGGCGACGGGTGCGACCCGACGTGCCGGCTCGAGGCGGCGATCTGCGGCAACGGGCGGGTCGAGCAGGGCGAGGAGTGCGACGACGGCGCGGCGGTGGGCGGCGACGGGTGCAGCGCCGACTGTCGCTACGAGACGCTGGCGGTCGCGCCGGGTGAGCCGGTGGGCCGGGTCGATCTGCGGGCGGGGTCGGTGCACCTGTACACGCTCGATCTGGACGTGATGCGGCAGGTGCGGGTGCGCACGGTGCGCAACGGCGGTTGCGGCGCGGATGTGTTCGATCTGCGGGTCATCGCGCTGCCCGGCGGGCAGCAGGTGGGCGCGGACGTGGGGGACGTGGAGACCGCCGGCTGCGCCGATTGGACCGGGCCGCTCGAGCCGGGCAGCTACCGGCTCGAGGTCCGCTCGGCGGGCGGGGACGCCGGGGGCTACGCCCTGTTCGTCGACTTCCTGGGGCTGTGCGGCAACGGCGCGATCGAGGCCGACGAGACCTGCGACGACGGCAACCTGGAGCCGGGGGACGGCTGCGACGCGGTCTGCGCCCGGGAGGACACCCTGGTGACGACCCCCGGGGCGTACCCCGGCGGCTTCGCGGCGGGCGGGCAGGACGTCTTCACCCTGGAGTTGCAGGCGGTCGCGCTGGTGACCCTGGAGACGAGCGACGGGGCCGATGGCTGCCCGGGCAACACCTTCATGACCCTGGGCCGGGTGCTGGCCGGGGGGCAGGTGCAGGCGCTGACCGCCGACGACGATCGGGGGCTCGACCTGTGCTCCCGCATCTCGCTGCGCTTGCAGCCGGGCACCTACCGGGTCGTGGTGAGCCACCCCCAGGGGGCGGCGATCCCGATGTACGCGTTGGAGGTCGACCTGCGGGGCGCCTGCGGCGACTCGATCCTGGAGTACGGCGAGCAGTGCGACGACGCCAACCGGGCGGACGGGGACGGGTGCAGCGGGCAGTGCCTCGCCGAGTACACCCCGGTGCTCGAGAGCGGGCTCTTCGGGGCCGGGGCGCCGCCCGGAGGGGCGGTGCTGTTCGGCTTCGATCTGGAGGCGCCGACGGCGGTGACCGTGGTGACCGGGGACGACGCGCTGCGGGGTCCCGGCGGCCCGGCGAGCTGCGTGGGGGTCGATACGCTGCTCGAGCTCTTCGAGGTGCGGCCGGTGGGGCTGGCGCTGGTCGACAGCGACGACGACGGCGGCTTCCCGCCGGGCTGCTCGCGGCTCGAGCGGGTGCTGGGCCCCGGGGCGTGGCGGGTCCGCATCCGTCACCCGGACGGCGCCGCGCTGCCCGAGCACCGGGTGTACTTCGACATCCGGCCTCAGTGAGCGAGCCGGGCGGGCTCAGTCGGCGGCGATGATGACCACCCGCACGTCGGGCAGGGGCCGGGCCGGATCGCGGTGGATGCCGACCCCGATCCGGCCGAGGTCGGCGCCGAGCAGCGCCTCGGGCAGCTCGAGCCGGGTGGGGTCGAGCAGCGCGGCGGTCCACGCGGTGAGCCGGCGGGCGCGGGCGGTCGGCTCGGCGGTGCGCAGCGCGCTGTCGGGGCTGGCGTCGTCCCGCCGGGCCTCGCGATCGGCGGCGGCGGCCAGCTCGGCGTCGACCCGCAGCGGCGGGGCGTCGCGCCGGGCGCGGGCGGCGGTGATGCGAGCGTAGAGCGCCTCGACGGCGTCACGGGGGTCGTCGAGCGCGGGCGCCGGCCGGGCGAAGACCTGGGTCACGTACCACCCCGACTCGCCGCGGGCGGCGCCCAGGCCGACGTGGGTGAAGTCTTCGCTGACGATGTTGCGCCGGTGGCCCAGCGAGCGCATCAGGCCGGCCTGGGCGTCGTCGAGGCTGCGGTTGAGCGCGACGTTCTCCCCCGAGGCCGCGGCCCGGTAGTCGGCGGCCCGCAGGCGATCGTCGACCTGCCCGGTGCGGGGCGAGGTGTGCCCCACGAAGTCGTGGCGCCGCATGTCTTCGCTGTGGGCGGCGGCGATGGCGTGCAGCGTGGGATCGACGATGAGCGGCGCCCGCCCGGCGGCGGCCCGATCGGCGGCGAGCAGCGCGGCGAGGTGGGCGATGGGATCGGCCGGCGGGCTGTCGTCGGGCCAGACGCCGTCGTGGATGTCGGGCAGCGGCTCGTCGACGTGGATCGTGATCTGGGCCAGCGGCGCGGGGCCGGCGGGGCCTTCGGCGAGCACTTCGACCTGCCAGGCCCCGGCGGTGGCGGTGAAGTCGGTCGAGAAGCGGGCCCCATCCGATTGCACGGGCAGATCGATCAGCGTGCCGTCGGGGGTCGCGGCCAGCGCGCCCGGATCGCGATGGCCCGGGGCGAGGGTGCCCGAGATGTGGATCCGGTCGCCGACGGCGGCGGTTCGGGGCACCGGGTCGAGGGCCATGCCGGGGCGGGTGACCAGCGCGGCCCGCACGTAGCGCGGCGGGTCGCCGACCGAGGCCTCGCCGACCCCCGCCCGCCAGCCGGTGGCGCCCTGGGAGGCCAGCGCCTCGCGCAGCGGCTCGAGGCCGTCGGTGGCGGTGACGACCACCGCCTGCCGCACCCCCCAGAACGGCGCGCCCGCCGCGTCGAGCAGGAAGGCGAGCGCGTCGCCGGGGGCCAGCCGGCCGTGCTTCGCGTAGAACCGGGCCAGCTCGCGGGCGGCGTGCCCCAGCGCGGGGTCGGGGGTGAGGCCGGCCTGCTCGACGAGCGGGGCGAAGGTCAGATCGGCGGCGGTGATCGGCGCCGGGCCGTACTGAGGGCGGGGATCGGCGCTCAGCTCGTGGGTGTAGGGCGCCCCCGCGGCCGGGCGGGGCAGCCGGGGCAGGGGGTCGGGGGTGACGAGCCGCCGGAGGGCGGCGCGGCGATCGTCACCGCCGAGCCACCAGGCGGCGGCGGCGACGAAGACGGCGAATACGATGAGTCCCAGGCGGCGCACCGTGAACGGACACGCCGCGCGGTCGGGCGGTTGCGCGGCGTCGTCGGGGGCACTACCGTCCGCCCGATGGCCACCCGCGAGGTGGCTGGGGAGGAGGGCTGATGCCCGATTGGCGTGTATTCGAGTCGCACCCCTGGTTGATGATCTACCTGCCGTTGGTGGGCGCGCTGGGCACCTTGGCGGTGCTGGCCGTCAGCCGCCAGCTCCGCCGGCTGCGGACCCGGCGGGTCGATCGGGTCGAGCAGGCCGAGACCATCGAGTCGGTCGCGTCGGACGGTCCGCTGGACGACGCTGGCGAGGCGGCCCGGGGGCGGGCGCTGCGCAGCATCGAGCAGTACTTCCGCAACAGCCGGCGGGTGCTGGTGCCGAGCATCGCGCTGTTCACTGTCATCGGGCTGACGGTGCCCTTCATCGACGAGGTGCCCGCGGCGCTGCTCAGCCTCTTCGCCGGCGCGGTCACGGTCATCGTCGGCATCGCGGCCCGGGCGGTGCTCGAGAACATGCTGGCCGGGCTGGTGCTGACCTTCAGCAAAGCGATCAACATCGGAGACACGGTGCTGCTCGAGGGTCACTATGGGACCATCGAGGAGATCTCGATGACCCACACGACGATCAAGATCTGGGACTGGCGGCGCTACGTGGTGCCCAACCGGCGCATGCTCGACGTCGAGCTGGTCAACTATACGCTGACCGATCGGGTGCAGTGGTCCCAGATCGAGTTCTGGGTGGGCTACGAGACCGACATGGCGCTGCTCGAGCGGCTGGCGGTCGCCGCCCCTCAAGGCTCACCGGCGTTCGCCGACTACGAGCTGCCCCGGTTCTGGGTGATGGAGCTGGCGCCCCATGGCATCCGCTGCCTGGTGGCGGCCTGGGCCGACGGCCCGGCGCAGGGGTGGGATCTGAAGCACGACACCCGGATGGCGCTCATCGCGGCGTTCGCCGAGCATGGCATCCGGTGTCATACGTGGTCGGTGGGGACCGAGTGGGTGGGGCCGAAGCCGCCCGGTCCGGGCCCGGGCGGCGCCGACGCGGGCGGTCAGTCCTCGGCTTCCCGCCGCCAGCCGACCCACTTGGCGTAGCCTTCGATGAAGTCGTCGATGATGTACTGCTGGCTGATCTCGTCGAGGTCGATCTCGTGGGTCCCGTCGGGGTCGTTGATCTCGAGCTGAGCCATGCGCGGCTCGTCGTCGCCGGCGCCGTACATCGGGAAGGCGAAGGTCATCTTGTGGAAGACCCGCCCCCGCACCGCGTAGGTGAACGCCTCCTGCCCGTCGCGCATCACCGTGAGCACCGCCTGATGCTTCGTGCGTTCGATGCGGGTCTTGCACCCCGAGGCGTCGAGCTCGGCGGCGAGGGTCTTGAAAGCGGGCAGCACCGTGTCGTCGATGAACTGCTTGACGTAGGCCCGAGCCTCGGCGGGCGCCTTGCGCGCGGGGCGCTTGCTGCCCCGCAGCACATTGGCCAGCTTGGACTTCCAGTCATCGCTCATCGGGCCACCTCCTCGTCCTCGTGCTTGACCGTCTCGATGTCACCGTCGTCGGCGTCCCGTTGGATGCCGATCTTGCGGAACTCGGCTCTCAAGCCTTTCACCAATGAGTAGCACATCAGGATCATGATGAGCGTGAACGGCAGGGCCATGGTGATCGAGGCGGTCTGCAAGGCCTTGAGCCCGCCGGTGACGAGCAGCGCGGCGGCCACCGCGCCCTCGGTCATCGCCCAGAAGATGCGCTGGGCGACCGGCGGGTGGGGGTCGCCGTCGCTGGTGAGGATGTCGATGACCAGCGAGCCGGAGTCGGACGAGGTCACGAAGTAGGTCGCGATGACGATCGTGGCGAGCACCATGGTGATGCCCGACCAGGGCAGCTTCTCGAGCAGCACGTACAGCGCGGTGGGCACGCTCTCGGCGACCGCGGTCGAGATGCCGGCGTCCCCGGCCAGTTCGAAGTGCAGCGCGGTGCCGCCGTAGACCGTCAGCCAGAAGAAGCCGAGCAGGGTCGGCACCAGCAGCACGCCGGTGATGAACTGGCGGATGGTGCGCCCCCGGCTGATCCGGGCGATGAACATGCCGACGAACGGCGACCACGAGATCCACCAGCCCCAGTAGAACATCGTCCAGCCCGACTGCCAGCCGGCGCCCTTCTCGCCCCGGTAGGCGTCGGTGAGGAAGGTCATCGACACGACCGAGTCGAGGTAGCGGCCGATGCCTTCGACGAAGCTCGACAGGATGAACACGGTCGGGCCGGCCAACGCCACGAAGAGCAGCAGGACCAACCCCAGCACCATGTTGATCTCGGAGAGGATCTTGACCCCTTTGTCGAGGCCGGTGACCACCGATATCGTCGCTGCCAGGGTGATGACTGATATGAGTATGACCTGGTTCGTCGTGGAGACATCCAGGAAGCCCAGATACTCCATGCCGGTGTTGATCTGCATGACACCCAGGCCCAGCGAGGTGGCCAGGCCGAACATGGTGCCGAACACCGCGAAGATCTCGACGATATCGCCCAGGGGCCCCTTGGTCTTCTCACCCAGGATGGGATAGAGCGCCCAGCGGATGGTCAGCGGCAGGTCGTGGCGGTAGCAGAAGTAGGCCAGCGAGAGGCCGATGATGATGTAGACGCCCCACGCGTGCAGACCCCAGTGGAAGAACGTGATGTTCATCGCTTGCTGGGCCGCCTCGATGGTGCCCGCTTCGATGCCCCGGGGCGGGGGCCCGGTGAAGTGCATGATGGGCTCGGCGACGCTGTAGAACAGCAGCCCGATGCCCATGCCGGCGCTGAACAGCATCGAGAACCATGTCAGCGTGCCGAACTCGGGCGCCTCGTCGTCCTTGCCGAGCCGGATGTCGCCGTAGCGGCTGAACAGCATGGCGAAGGTGAAGATGAGGAACCCGGCGACCGCCAGGATGTAGAACCAGCCCAGCTCGCCGACAATGAACGTCTGAACGGCGCCGAAGACTTCGTTCATCTTGTCGGGCATGGTCATGCCCAGGATGACGAAGAGCACGATCACCGCGGCGGAGACACCGAAGACGATCGGGTTGACCTTGATACGCATGGGTCCCTCCTAGAAGTAGTAGCCGAGGTTGATGTTGAAGCGCATCTCCCACTCGGCCTCGGGGTCGCCCTCGGCGGCCTCGGGGTCGCCCTCGGCGGCCTCGGGGTCGCCCTCGGCCAGCGCGTTGCCGTAGTTGCCCCCCAGCCAGGGGTGGTTCTTGCCCATCGCCAGGTCGAAGTAGGTGTAGATGTGGGTCGTCGCCAAGAGCATGCCCAGGACGTTCATCTGGGTGTCTTCGTAGCCTTCCTCGGACTTCATGAGCATGCTGAAGTCATTGTAGAAGGTCAGTGACTTCACGACGCTATCGTCGATGCCGAGGGTGTAGGCGATGTTGGCGTGTACGATGATGCCTTCGGCGGCGACCTTGTACGGGAAGTCGTAGGCCCCCATCACCACGAAGCGGTCGTCCTCGCCCTCGGCGTTCTCCGGGGCGTGGTCGTAGTAGATGCCCATCAACTGCACGTTGACCGGCCCGTAGTCGCCGACGAGGTGGGCCGCGCCGGCGTAGTGGCTGCCGAACTCCTCGGTGGCGCTGTTGTAGAGCTGCCCGAACTGGCCCGACAGCCCGATCTCGGTCTGGCCCAGATCGCCGTGGCCCAGGGTGTAGGTCGCCTTGAGGTTGAACTGGTTGGTCTCGCTGTTGTTGGCCGCGCCGTCGAACCCGGCGTAGCCCAGCGCGCCGGCGGCGGCGGGTACCACGTCGTACGAGTAGCGGGCGCTGGCCACGCTGTCGCCGGTGTAGTGCCCCTCGTCGTTCTTGTAGAAGGCGACGTGCAGGTCGAGGTCGCCGAGGTCGAAGACGCCCTTGACCCCCAGATCGTGGTCGTCCTCGAAGCCGACGTAGTAGCCGATGTCGAACCACCAGCTATGCGAGGCGTACTGCTGGATGCCGAACGGGACCTGGTTGACCCCGACCTGGATGTCGATCCAGTCGGCGGGCTTCCAGCCGACCCAGCCCTGCTTGAGCATGTTGTAGCCGGCGTAGAACCGGTACTCGGCCGACAGGTAGAGCGGGCCCCGGCTGATGTCGGCGTTGATGCGGAAGGTGTCGAGGGCGATGTCGCCGAAGCGATCCTGGTTCGCCTCTTCACCCTCCCAGGTCTTGTAGAAGAAGTTGAATCGCAGGGCGCCGCCGATCTTGACGACGGTCTCGGCCTCCTCGACGACGGTGTCGGCTTCGGTGGGTTCGTCGGTTTCGGCGGCCGATGCAGCGGCCGGGATGATACCCAGCAGCAGGCTCAGCGTGAACTCACGGGACCAGGTTCGCTTCAAGTCTCCTCCCCTCATGGTGACATCCGGTGACGCCAGCAGGAGAGCTTTCGCATTCGAAGCTTTCGATCACAATCTATTTGTAGGCGTCGGGTTTGCCGACCGCGGCGGGATCAGTCGGCCGATGACCGCATCCGGGTGTGCTGACCGGCCACCGCCAGGATGACCGCCCCGGCGCCGATCAGGAGGGCCGCGGCGAGGAACCCCCGGGCGAAGCCGGTGCGCAGCAGGTGCAGGGTCACGTCGACGACCACCGCGGCGGCCCCGGCGATCATCAGGTCGCCCCGCTTCTTGCGCCAGCCGACGGCGACGGTGGCCAGCCCGAGGGCGAAGAGCAGCACCGCGTGGGTCGGGTCATCGAGCCGCACGACCTGGACCGCGACCGACAGATCGGCGATCGCGATGCCCACGAGCTGGAGGATCTCGACCGCCCGGCGGCTGAGGCTGTGGCGCTCGATCCACGCGCCGACGATGAGGGTGAGCCCGGCGGGCAGGCCGTAGAAGGTGGGGTCGACGACGTGCATCGCCAGCCCGACGCGGCAGGCGGCGGCGAGCAGCAGCGTCAGGCCGAGGCCGGTGAGCACCGGGCGGGCGAGCTGGCGGGCGGCGAGGCCCCAGGTGGTCGCGGCGAGCAGGCAGGCGACGGCGCTCTGGCCGTGGTCGGGCAGGGTGGCGATCAGCGCGGGGATCGGCAGCAGCAGCGCCCGCGACCGCAGCCGCACGGTGAGCGGGCCCACCCCGCCGACGACGCGCAGGGCGGGGGCGGCGACGGCCCACAGGACGAGGTGGTGCCCGTCGAGCGCGGCGAGCAGGTCGCTGCGGGCGACGGCGAAGGCGTGGCCCAGCGCGAGGGCGAGCAGGGCGGCGTCGACGGCGGCCCGGCGGCCGGTCCGGCGGGCGTGGCGGGCGGCGGTGGCGAGCAGGAGGGCAACGGTGAGCAGGCCCGCGAGCAGGACGACCGTCGGCGCGGTCCGGGGGTGCATCAGGGCCATATTCACCAGGAGCGGGAGAGTCGCCAGGGCGCCGAGGGCGACCAGGGTGCGGCGGATGCGGGCGTCGAGGGCGTCGGCGAGCTCGGGCGCGCGGGTCCGCAGGCCGTCGAGGGCGCGGGGGCCGGCCCCCTCGACGAGCGCGGCGATGAGGGCGGCGATCAGGCCGACGATGGGCAGGATCTCGGCCGGGCCCCGGCCGCTGGAGGGCACCAGCGCGATGAGCCAGGCGGTCGCGGCGGCGAAGATCGCGTAGACGGTGACCTCGATGGCCGGGCCCCGCTCGGGGCGGCGGGTGACGAGCAGGGGCAGCGCGGCGACGGCGGTCAGGGTGAGCGCGAAGAGCGGGCTGCGGATGGCCCCGCCGGTGGCGACGAGGGCGGTGACGCCGAGGGCGATGGCGGCGAGTCGGCCCCGGCGGGCGACGGCGAGCGCCAGCGCGGCCAGCTCGAGGGCCGGGGCGCGGGCGCCGAAGAGGCCGCTGAGCACGGGCCACTGCGCGACGAGCGGCACGGCGGCCAGGGCGGCGGTGGTCCAGCGGTGGCGGCGGGGCGCGAGGGCGACCACCAGCGCGGCCCAGGTCAGCAACAGGACGGTCAGCGGCGCGGCCCCCAGGCCGCCCGGGGTGATGTGGGTCTCGCCGATCAGGCGGGCGCCGGTCCACGGGAGGATCGGCAGGCAGAGGCCGGCGGCGATGAGCCCGGCGATGACCCGCGCCGTGCCCCGATGCAGGCCGACGCGGTGGGCGCCGACGGCGATGAGCAGGCCGGTGGCCGCGATCAGGGTGGTCCGGTAGGCGGCGGGCACCGGCAGGAGCCGCAGGGCGACGGGCCCCCACAGCGTCAGGATGCCCAGCAGCAGGGTGATGGCCGTGGCCGCGCGGGGGTGGCGGCGCACGGTCGAGGCGCACAGGCCGGTCAGCAGGGCCAGGGGCAGCGCGCTCGACGCCGGCCCGCTCTGCAGCATGTCGTCGAGCAGGATCGCGAGGCCGAAGGGCAGGGCGGTGGCCAATACGAGCGCCGCGGCGAAGCGGTCGGCGTGGGGCAGCGGCGAGACGCCCCGCCGGCGGGCGGCGTCGAGGGCGACGTAGGCCATCGGGCCGATGAGCAGCGGCACGAAGGCGCCCCGACCCTCGCCCTGGGCGGCGACGATGGCCGCGGCGACGGGCACCAGCAGGGCCAGGTGGTGCAGCACGGGCGCGCTGCGGGTCTCGGGGGCCAGGGCGAAGGCGACGAACGCGAGGGTGAGCGGGATCAGGCCGGCGTAGGGCGGCAGGCCGTCGGCGACGAGCAGGACGCCGAGGACGGCGCCGGCCAGCGAAGCGAGGGCGCCGGCGTCGACGAGGCCGACGCGCACGCGGCGGATCCGGGGCCGGTCGCGGCGGGCGAGGACGAGCGTGAGCAGCCCGATGAGGGCCGGGGCCAGCGCCACGACGGGGCGGGGCAGCCCGGCGCGCAGGGCGCCCCAGGTGGCGGCGCCGGCGAGCAGCAGCGTGGCCACGGGGGCCGCGGGCGCGACGTGCAGCCGATACGCGGCGTGGGCCCAGAGCAGGGCCAGCAGCGCCAGGGTCGCCGGGTGGACCGGGTTGCTGGGGCCGGCGACGAGCCACAGGCCGAGCGCGGCGGTGAGGCCGACGGGCAGGATCCACGGGGGCAGGCCGGCGCTGCGGCGGGGGCGGGCCCGCAGCGTCCGGTGCAGCTCGGCCGCGATCAGGAGGGCGCCGACGGCGACAGTGGCCCGGTGGGTGATCCCCAGGCCGAGCAGATCCAGCGTCGGCGGGATCAGGCCCAGGGCCATCGTCGCCGCGGCGACCGTCCACGCCGGGCTGCCCGCGTGGCGGGCGCGGAGGCCGGCGCCCAGAGCCAGCAGCGCGAATGCCGGCAGCGCCAGCGGCTCGGGGGGCAGAGCCAGTGCGGCGAGCCCCAGCGCCATCAGCGGCAGGCCGGCGGCCCACATCAGCGGGCGGTGCAGGTCGCGGCGGCGGGCGAGGGGCACGGCCGCGATCAGCGCCAGCCCGACGAGGCACTCGGTGAGCAGCAGGCCCTGGATCGGCGTCGAGCCGAGCCAGACCGCGGCGGCGATGCCCGATCCGACCAGCGTCAGCGGGGCCAGCGCCACGAAGAGCGCGTGCCGCAGCCACAGCCCGATGCCCAGCAGCACGAGCCCGTCGGCGGCGAGCACCGCCATCGGCGCCCGGGGGTCCGTCGAGACCACGGACAGCGCGCACAGCCCGAGGGTGACCAGCAGCAGCCAGCCGGTCGTGACCCGGGCCATCGCCGGGCGCCCCTCGAGGCGGCGGGTGGCCCAGGCGATGCCCAGGACATAGGGCAGGCAGGTCAGCCCGTACCACGCCAGCGGGACCGGCTGTCCCACGTAGCCCATCGACTCCATGAACGCCGCTTTGAGCGCCTGCACGAGCTGCCGCAGCGGGCCGGGGGCGGTGACGTAGGTCAGCAGCGAGGCCACGAGGGGGATGCCCAGCAGCGGCGCGCTGTCGAGGCGCAGGGCCATCCGGGCGCCGACGAGGGTGGCCAGCCCGCAGACGACGGGCAGCAGGTCGGGGGCGGTGAACGCGGGGCCGACCGCGAGCAGGGCCAGCGCGAGGACGGCGAGGCGGCCGGCGCGGCTGCGGATGTGGTCCATGAGGCCCGCCGCCAGCGCGGCGAGGACGACCGAGCCCACCCCGAAGACGTCGCTGCTGAGGATGAGGTGGGCCGCGAGGGTCAGGGTCGCGCCGGCGAGGTGGGCGATGTCGACGCCGCGGGGCGCGCGCACGACGACGCGGCACAGGCCGAAGACGAGCGCCGCGCTGCCGAGGGCGGCGGGGATCGGCCAGCCGGCGACGAGCGGGGCCGCGGCGGCGGCGAGGCTGATCCCGAGGGCGGCGAGCGCGGCTCGGCGGTGGCCGGGGCCGTCGGCGAGGCGCCGGGCGCCGAGGGTGGCCAGCGCGACGGCGATCAAGGCGCCGAGGCCGGGCAGGGGCGCGTCGAGGGCGGCCCGGCCAGCGATGACGGCGGCCAGCGGCGCGAGCCCGGCGGCGAGGTGGGCGGTGATGAAGCGGATGCGGCGCCCGGCGGGCTCGTGCGCGAAGCCCCGGGTCAGCAGGCGGCCGACACCAGTGAGCAGGCCGCCGAGGGTGAGCAGCCCGCCGTCGAGCAACAGCAGGCGGGCGGTGCCGCTCATGGTGGTCCAGGCGGTGCTGGCGAAGTAGACCGCGCCGGCCACGACGAGGAAGCCGCCGAGCAGGTACATCAGGTTCTCGGCGGCGGCGGGGCCCAGGCGGCGCAGCCAGTCGGGCAGGATCGGCCGGGGGGGCTCGATCGGGGCGTCGGGTTCGGGGGCCTCGGCCGCCTGGGGGATCGACGTGGGCGCGGGGCGCGGCGTGGAGCTGGCGGGGATCGGCGCCGCGGCGGCCGGCGCGACGACCCGGGGCGTCGGCGGCGTCAGGGTCCGGCGGCTGAGCGCGACCCGGGCCAGCAGATCGGCCCGCAGATCATCGGGCAGGTGCGGCCGGGCGGTGAGATCCCGCGACAGGGCGTCGACCGCCGCCCGCTGCAACGCGCGGGGGCTGCGGCGCTCGGCGGGGATGCGTCCGCAGGCGAAGCACGGCGCCCGGCTGGCCGGCGCGGCGGCGCAGGCGGGGCAGGCGGGGCAGCCGGGGGCCTCGGTGGAGACGGCGGGCGGCGGCGCCGCGGGCGATCGCGGGCTCGGCGCTTCGAGGGGCGTGGGGTTCTGCATGACCCCGTGGTCAGGCAACCCCCGTGCCGTCGCGCCGGGCGCCCGGCGGGGCCTTGAATACGCCGGCTGAGCCGCCGTCGCGCCGCGCCCACCGCGGCCGATCGGGGGTCGGCCGTCGATCACGGGAGCCGGGCCCGGGCCGTGAATCTCGGGCCACACCGTGCGCCGGGGGCACGCTCGATGCCTCGCGCGGATCGCGCGACCGGGCGGTCGCGCTGCCGACGCGCCCGGTCAGATCACTTGTCCCGCAGCAGATCGGCGAACGGGTTGTGGCGGAAGCCGTCGCCCTGCCCGCCGCGGCCGCCCCGATCACCGCTCGGCTTCCCGCTGCGGCCGCGACCCCCGCCCTGCTTGCCGCCGCGCTGTCCGCCCCCGGAGCGCTGGCCGCCCGATCGCTGTCCGCCCCCGGAGCGCTGGCCGCCCGATCGCTGGCCGCCGCTCCGCTTGCCGCCCGATCGCGCGCCGCGTCCGCCCGACCGCTGTCCGCCCTCACGCCTCTCACGCCCACCCGGCCGCTCGCCGCTCTTCTGCTCGCCCTCGCCGCCCTTGCGGGCGCTGAGCCCGATGCGCTTGCGCTCCAGATCCACCGACAGCACCCGCACCCGGATCCGATCACCGGGCGCGACGACCTCGGCCGGATCCTTCACGTAGCGATCAGCCAGCTCCGAGATGTGGACCAGCCCGTCCTGGTGCACGCCGATGTCCACGAACGCCCCGAACGCGGTGACGTTGGTCACCACCCCCTCGAGCACCATGCCCTCGTTCAGGTCGTCCATCGTCTCGACGTCGTCTCTGAACTTCGGCGGGTCGAAGGTGCTGCGCGGATCCCGGCCGGGCTTCTTCAGCTCGGCGATGATGTCCTCCAGCGTCGGTCGGCCCACGTCGCCGCCCACGTAGCGCGCCGGCTCGATGCGATCGGCGAGCCGGGCGTCGCCGACCAGCGCCGCCACGTCGACCCCCAGATCGGCCGCCATGCGCTGCACCAGCCCGTAGCGCTCGGGGTGCACCGCCGAGGCATCCAGCGGATCGGCGCCGTCGGGGATGCGCAGGAAGCCGGCGCACTGCTCGAAGGTGCGCGGCCCCAGCCCCGAGACGGCGAGCAGCGCGTCCCGCCGCTCGAAGCGCCCGTTCTGATCGCGGTGGGCCACGATCTTCTTCGACAGCGAGGGCCCGATGCCGGCCACCTGGGCCAGCAGCGGCGCCGACGCGGTGTTCAGGGTCACCCCGACGTGGTTCACGCAGCTCTCGACGACCTCGTCCAGCTTGCGCTGAAGCATCGGCTGGTGCACGTCGTGCTGGTACTGCCCCACCCCGATGGACTTGGGGTCGATCTTGACCAGCTCGGCCAGCGGATCCTGGAGCCGGCGCCCGATCGAGACCGCGCCCCGCACGGTCAGATCGTGATCGGGGAACTCCTCCCGGGCGATGTCGCTGGCGCTGTAGACGCTGGCCCCCGACTCGTTGACCGAGACCACCATCACGTCGAGCCCCGCGTCGCGCAGGGCCTTCTTGGCGAAGCGCTCGGTCTCCCGGCCGCCGGTGCCGTTGCCCACGGCCACCGCCTCGGGGCGGTGCCGCTTCACCAGCTTCGCCAGCGTCGCGGCGGCCTCGGCGTCCTTGCCCGGGTTGCGCCCGGGGAAGATCACCGTGTGAGCGAGCAGCCGCCCGGTCGCGTCGAGGGCCACCGTCTTGCAGCCGGTGCGCAGGCCGGGGTCGATGCCGATGACCGCCTTGCCGCCCAGGGGCGAGGCCAGCAGCAGCTCGCGCAGGTTGCGCGCGAAGATCTCGACCGCGTCCCGGTCGGCGGCCAGCTTCATCTCGACCCGCACGTCGGTCTCGACGCTCGGCGCCACCCGCCGCTTGACCGCGTAGGCCACCGCCTCGGCGAACTGCCCGGCGAACGGCGAGCGCCGGTCGAGCCCCATCAGCCGCTCGACCCGGGGGTACAGCCGCTCCAGATCGGCGTCGATCTTCACCCGCAGCAGCGCCTCGCGCTCGCCCCGGCGCACGGCCAGATAGCGGTGGGAGGGCACCCGCTTCACCGGCTCGCGGTAGTCGTAATACTGCTCGAAGCGGGTCCGCTTCTCCCGGGCCTCGGCGGTGGCCTCGGCCACCAGCACCCCCTGCTCGCGGAAGGCCTCCCGCAGCAGCGCCCGCACCTCGGCCCGCTCGGTGACCGCCTCGGCGGCGATGTCCCGGGCGCCGGCCAGGGCCGCGTCGACGTCGGGCACCTCCTTGGTCGGATCGACGAACGCCCGGGCCTCGGCCGCTGGATCGCCGTCCCGGGGCTGCTCCAGGATGCGCGCCCCCAGCGGCCCCAGCCCCCGCTCGCGGGCGATGGTGGCCTTGGTGCGCCGCTTGGGCTTGAACGGCAGGTAGAGGTCTTCGAGCTCGGCCTTGGTGGTGCACGCCTCGATGCGTCGGCGCAGGGCGTCGGTCAGCTTGCCCTGCTCCTCGATGCTGCCGAGGATCGTCTGCCGCCGATCGTGCATCTCGCGCAGATAGGCCGCCCGGTCCTGGATGTCGCGGATCTGTACCTCGTCGAGGTTGCCGGTGGCCTCTTTGCGGTAGCGGGCGACGAACGGCACGGTGTTGCCGTCGGCCAGCAGGCGGACCACGGCTGACACGCCCGCGCGGGGCAGGCCGAGGTCGGCGGCGATGGCGGGGGTCGGATCGAACGGCTGGGACATCGGGCGGGGCTCCGGTCGGTCGAAGGGCGGTGGAGACGGGCCCGCTCGACTATCACATCCCGATCACTCGGGGAAGGCGCCCCGCCACACGGCGCGCAGGCCGGCGGCGATGTCCTCCGGCGGCGGGTGGCGGAAGCGGCGGGGCTCTTCGACCAGCGCCCCCTCGGGGTCGACCACCGCCCGGATGCCCCACAGCGCGTGCCCCGGCCGGTCGGGGTAGGCCAGCCGGAAGTCCTCCAGGTCGACCCGGGTGCCGCCCTCGGCCGGCGCGGTGAAGGCCACCAGGCGGTCGTTGGCGAACCAGCGGAAGAGCTTCGCGTTGGGGTGTTCGAGCAGCGCGTCGACCGCCGGGCCCCGGGTCCGCGGCACCCGGGTCCAGGCGATGGGCCGCGGCCGGAGCGTCGAGATGACGCCCACCTCGACCGCGTCGGGGTACCACGCGACGACCCGTCGGCCCCACGGCTGGAAGAACGTGGGGTAGGCGTCCATGCGCTCCAGCGCCGTGGATCGGGCGCCGATCTGCTCGGTGGCCAGCGCCCGGGCCCGCTCGTTCTGCCAGTAGCCGTAGCCCAGGTAGGCGGTCGTCACCAGCAGCGCCGCCTGCCCCGCGATCATCGCCCGCCGGGGGCGCCGCCGGCTGCGCCAGCCGATCAGCAGCGCGATGGCCAGCACCCCGGTGTACAGCGGGTCGATGATCGAGACCCCGTCCCACGCGAAGCGGGTGTCGTCGAACGGCGTCAGGAGCTGGGTGCCGTAGGTGGTGAAGGCGTCCAGCAGCGGGTGGGTGAGGATCGCCAGCGTCCACAGCCCGATCCACGCCGGCAGCGCCTCCCGGCTGCCGGGGTCGGGGATCGTCTGATCGGCGGTCTGCGGTCCCACACCGGCGTCGGGCGGGGCCTGCTTGTCGGGTCGGGCGCGGCGGCGGGCTCTTCGGCGGTACCAGCGCCACGTCAGCCAGCCGAGCAGCGGGCCGGCCAGCGGCCCGAACCACAGCGCGTGGGTCGGCCCCCGGTGCCAGACCAGCTCGCCCCACTCGCCCACGAAGAGGCCGAAGAACACGTCGAAGTCGGGCACCAGCCCGCCCAGCGCGCCCCACCAGTTGGCCCGACGGCCGAGCTTGCGGGCGAACAGCCCCTGTCCGACGGTGGCCCCCAGGGCCGCCTGGGTCACGGTGTCCACCGGTGCAGATCTCCCGGATCAGGTGTGAAGCGGCGCCGCTACGGTCGGCAGCGGCAGACGAAGGTGTCGAACGCGCGGGCGCAGCCGGCGCCCGGCGCGTCGGGGTGCTCGCAGACGCCGGTCGGCGTGTTCCAGGCGTCGACGCAGCCCCAGCCGTAGCTGTCGCAGAAGGTGCCGCAGTCGATCGGCATCCCCAGCTCGAGGAAGAACTCGCAGTAGGCGTCGATGCCGTCGCGGGCGGCGCAGAAGAGCGACGCCCCGCCCGGATCGAACTCCGCGCAATCGGGGAAGGCCGAGCAGGCGCCCTCGCCGTCGCAGGTGCCGATCTCGTTGCACGGGGTGCCCTCGGGCGCGCGGTCGAGCTGGGGCGGGATGACGCTGTCGCAGCCCTCCATCGCGATGCAGGGTCCGGGCACGATGATCTCGACGTCGACCGGCCGCGGGGCGCCGCAGTAGACCTCGATCTCGTCGTGGCACGCGCCCAGGGCCCGGCAGGTGCCGTCCCGGGGCACCCGGCGGTCGGCGGTGCAGATGAGCAGGCCGTCCTCGAATACGCGCTCGTAGCGGTCGAGCGCCCCGCAGTCGAGCGGCGGGCAGTCGGGGTCGTCCTCGGGCATCACCGCCTCGCCATCGTCGCCGCAGATCATGCACCGGCCCAGCGACTCGCCGGGCGCGCAAGGGGCCGCGTCCAGCCGGGGCGCGGCGTCGAGGATGGCGTCGGGCCGCGCGACGTCGGGCGGCCCGTCGAGCGCGGCATCCCGGGCGCGGGCGTCGGGCAGGTCGAAGTCGGGGGAGGGCAGGAGCAGCAGATCGGGCGTCGGCCCGGTGTCGGCGATCGGCGCCAGCGGCACCGAGGGCAGCGCGTCCCCCAGGGTGGGACACCCCGCCAGGGGCGCGGCCAGGGCGGCGCACAGCGCGAGCGGCAGCGGGCGGATCGTCGGCATCACCAGCGCCCCCGGACGCTCAACCCCCGCGGCCCCACCGCGACCGTCGGCCCGTCGCCCGTCGCGATGAAGCCCCCGATCGCCAGCCCGCTGAGGGCCACGGTCAGCCCCAGGCCGACGTAGGCGGTGTAGCCCATCGCGTCGGTGCGGTCGCGGGCGTCGCCGAACCGGGCCCGGGCCGCCTCGGCGCCCGCCGCGTCGCCCGCCTCGCGCCGCGCCACATAGTCCGCGCGGGCCTCGGCCCGCTCGCCGTCCGCGTGCAGCGCCAGTCCGTAGACGACCCCGGTCGCGACCGCCACTGCGCCGGCGGCGATGGCGCTGCGCACCGGCCAGCTCAACCCGCGGTCCTCGACCGGCGGAGCGCAGGTGGGCTGGAGCTTCGAGATGCGGTCGCGGGCGGTGCGCGCCAGATCGGGGTCGGTCGTCGCGGCCACCACCTTCCGGTAGGCCGCGACCGCCTGGCAGGCGGCGTCGGCTTCTCCCCCGGCCGCCAGCCGCTGCAAGGCGAAGCCCCGGTTGAACTCCAGGTCGACGGCGTCGGCGGCGCAGTCCGGGCGGCGGGTGGCGGCTTCGAACGCGGCGGCGGCGTCGGCGAAGCGCCGGGCGTCGAGCGCGGCGAGGCCGGCGTCGAAGCAGTCCGGCGCGGCGGAGGCGGCCGCCGGCGCGAGGAGCGCGGCGAGCGCCAGTGGGATCGGGCGGACCATCGGGTTCAATCTATACCGGTTGGCCGCGTCTGCCGACAGCCGCCTGAACGGGGTGGGGCGCGAGGCTCGGGGGTGGGGTCGGGCCTGGGCGGCCCTACTGCTCGTTGAGCAGCTTGTTCAGCGCGTCCTGATCCTCGCACTTCAGCGAGTTGTCGGCTTCGATGAGGCAGCGCTTGACCCGGGAGACGTTCTGGTCCTCCGCGTAGGCGACGTAGATGTACTTGCCGGCGTCGGTGGACCACGCCGAGACGTGGGTGACGGTGCGCACCGGCGGGGCGCAGCCGACGGCGGTGGCGGCGAGGGCGAAGGCGGCGACGAGGCCGCCGATTCGGGCGAGAGTCATGGCCGTCCTCCTAATACAGCGAGCCGGGGGTGACGTTCTCGAGTACGACGGTGTCGTTGCACTTCGTCTCGGCCCCGTCCTCGATGTTGCAGACCCGCAGGCTCTGGTCGAAGGTGCCGGCCGCGTTCTTCTTCATCAGCATCTTCACCGTGTGGGCGTCGCCGAGGAAGGCGTGGTCGACCATCACCTTGGGGGCGGCGCAGCCGGTGGCGAAGAGGGCGGCGAGGGCCAGCCCGGCGAGGGCGATCGATCGCGATTGCATGCTGGGATCCTCCTACCGGGTGTTGCTGGAGACGACGCCGCCGCCGGCCGAAGCCGCGGGGCAGACGATGTCCCGATCGCCGCCGCACGAGCGGTTGCACTCGAGCTCATCGCCCTTGTCGGTGCACAGCCAGAACTGGTGCTCGGCGGTGGCCCACAGCCCGTAGCTGGTCATCTTGACCACCTCGAGCTGGTTGAGCTTCGTATCGGCGTTGCCGTGATCTTCGAACTTCACGATCTCGTACCGCGAGCAGCCCGCCAGCGCGGCGAACAGGCCGAGCACGAGCGCGCATCGGATGACTCTGCTCATCTCGGCCTCCTCACTCGCCCTTGAGCGTCAGCCGCATCTGGCGACACTCGGACAGCGCGCCGTCGGGCGCGCGCGTACACTTGATGACACCCTGGTTGCCGCCCTTGTCGACATACAGGAACTTGATCTGGTCGCCGCTGCCGGTCGATGCGGCGATGTAGCGGGTGTTGGCACACCCGACCATCATCGCCAGACCCAGCGCGAGCGCCGCGAGGCGCGCGATCATGCGGTCCACTCCTTGTTGGCTCGTGAGCTCCTCGTCCGCGCGCTGACGCGCAGATCTTCGATCGGCGTAGCACCGGGCTCGGCTCATGGTCAACCACACCTGCGGACACGGGTCGACACACATTCGACACACACCGAACGCTGGCGTTGCGCCGACCCCGGTGGCACTGTCCGGGCATCGGTGCACGAGGTGGACATGCGCTCGCTGATGTTGCTGCTGTGGATCGCGCTGCTGGTCTTGGCACCCGGCGCGGGGCGGGCCGACGTGATCGCGCTGGACGACGACCCCCACGGCGCGGCCGAGCCCGACCCCCGAGCCGAGGACGGCCGGAGGCTGCTCGCCCGCCACGGGTGCACCGGCTGCCACAGCCTCGACGGATCGGCCGGCCCGGGGCCCACCTTCGCCGATCGCTGGGGCGGGCTGGCCACCGTTCAGGTCGGCGGCGCGGGCCCGACCCGGCCGGTGCCCTACGACCGGGCCTACCTCGCCCGCGCGGTCGCCGCCCCCGACGCCGAGATCGCCGACGGCTGGTCGGCGGGTCTGATGCCGGCCGCCGACCTCGACCCCGAGACGCTCGACGCCATGGCGGCCGCGCTCGCCGAGGCGGCCACCGGCGCCCCCGAGCCCCCGCCCACGAGCTGGACCGCCCTGGTCGCCGGGGTGCTGGTCTTCGTGCTGGGCCACTTCCTGCTCTCGGCCGGGCCGGTGCGCCGCCGTCTCGCCGGCCCGCTGGGCGAGGGCCGGTTCATGCTGCTCTACTCGGTCGTCGCCGGCCTGGGGTTGTACCTGATGATCGTCGGCCTGGACGCCGCGCCCTACGTCGAGCTGTGGCCCCGGCTGCCGTGGACCGCGCACGCCCCGCTGGCGGTGATGCCCCTGGCCGTCGCGCTGTGGGTCTTCGGCTTCTCGACGCCCAACCCCACCGCCGCCGGGCGGGCATCGGTCGCCGAGCAGGCCGAGCCGGTCCGGGGCGTCGTCGCCATCACCCGTCACCCGGCGCTGTGGGGGTTTGCGCTGTGGGGCCTGTCGCACCTGCCGCCCAACGGTGATCTGGCCTCGGTCGTATTCTTCGGCGGGTTCGTGGCGCTGGCGCTCGGCGGCATGTGGCACATCGACCGTCGGCGGGCGGCGCGGCTCGGCGAGGCGTGGCGGGGCTTCGCCGAGCAGACCTCGGTCGTCCCGTTCGTGGCGGTCGCGCGGGGCCGGACCCGGCTGCGGTTCGGGGTGGGCGACCTCGCGCGGCTGGTGATCGCGGCGGTGGTCTTCGTGGGGCTGCTGCACACCCACCACCTGCTGTTCGGGGTGGCGGCGCTGCCTTGAATCAGACCACCGAGAGGAACCCCAGCTCGATGAGCCACAGGTAGAACGCGATGCGGGGGATGCGGGTCAGCGAGATGAGCACGAACGGGCGCAGCTTCATGCCCAGGGCGCCGGCGCTCCAGCAGGCGAGGCAGTAGGGCAGGGGGCTGACCGCGCCGATGAGCACCGCCAGCACGCCATAGCGCTCGACGAGGTTGTGGATCTGCCGCCCGCGGCCCTGGGTGATGGCCCGGAACCAGCGGGTCCAGCTCAGCCGGCGGCCGATGTAGAAGCCGACGACCCCGCCGACGAGGGCGCCGACGCTTCCATAAGCGACGATGATCCAGAACGGCACCCCGCCCAGCAGCGCCAGCCCGGTGTAGATGTCCGGCGGGATGGGGAAGGCGAAGGCGTCCTGCAGGAAGAAGCCGAGCGCGACGCCGAGCGGTCCGAGGAGGTCGACGAAGCCGCTGCCGAGCGCGATCAGCTCCTCGCGGAAGACCAGCCCGACGGCGGTGACGAGCACGAAGACGAGGAACAGGCCGACGCAGGTGCGGATCAGCAGCCGGCGCAGGTCGGGCAGCTCACGCTCGGGGGGCGGGTCGGTGTCGAGCGGGCCCGGCTCGAGCGGGCGGGCGATGGGATCGGTCACGGATCTCCCAGCGTCGTGGCGGTCGCCAAGGGCCTGGAAGCAAATGACTCGGATAGGCGAGGGCGTGAGGTCGGCCCCCAGTCGCCAGCGCCCCCGCAGCCGGCGACGCAGTCGCACCCGGGGTGCGGCGAGGAGCCGGCGAGGAGGAAAGCGGCGAATGGGGGTCGAGATCGCGGCCGCAGCCCGAGTAATTTGCTGACGGGCCCATAGTGGCGACCCCGGTCGCGCCGGGCAAGAGGCCGGCGCGGCTCAGCAGCTCTCCTCGGACTGCATGTCGGGCTTGAGCAGCCCCAGCGGCGCGCCCTGGGGGTCGAGGATGAGCCCGATACGGCCGACGTCGGGCACGTCGAAGGGCGCCATCATGCTCTGGCCGCCGTTGTTCTTCGCCCGCTCGACGGTGGCGTCGACGTCCTCGACGGCGACGTAGGGCATCCAGTAGCTGGGCATGCCCGCCTCGGGCTTGCCCATCACCCCCGCCCGGCCGGTGCCGTCGCGCGAGAGGACCGAGTAGGGCCCGTTCTCCATCTGCATCGTCTCGACCGCGTCGTAGCCGAACGCGCCCTTGTACCAGGCGCACATCGCGTCGGGGTCGTCGGTCATCAGCTCGATCCAGACGAAGTCGCCCGGCCCCTCGTACCCGTCGGGGCTGTCGCCCTCCTCGGCCTTGAAGGCCATCAGCCCGGCGCCGCCGGGGTCGACCACCCCCGCCATGCGGCCCACCGTGGGGATGGTCATCGGCTCCATGACCACCTTGCCCCCCGTCGCGCTGGCCGCCTTCGCGACCGCGTCGACGTCATCCACCGAGACGTATGACACCCAGTGGGGCGCCGGCCCCCGGGGGTCGACGATGCCCGAGTTGAACTGCCGGTCGTCGCCCGGCTTGAACATGGTGTACTCGCCGCCGGGCATCGGCACGGTCTCGGTCTTCCAGCCGAAGACCTCGCCGTAGAACCGCTTCGCGGCCTCGGGATCGGGGGTGGACAGCTCGAACCAGACCGCCTTGCCGGGGTTGTAGTTCATCGGGTGCTCCTCCATGTCCGGCCGTCGGCCGGGTTCGTCGGGCGCCGTCGATCGGCGCCGTCACCCCCACGACGGCCGACATACGCGCCGATCGACAGGGGCGGTTGTTTTTCTGCCGGGCCGGGCCGCGACCGGAAGGCGGCATGCACGGCGCCGTGCTATGAGGACTAAGGATCGAGACGGGCAAAGTGTCCGCTGTACGTTTGTTCTGTATATTGCCGCGATGTCGTCACCGCCGAAAGCCCCCGATTCGAACGATCACCTGCCCCTCGACCTGGGGCCGTTCACCGTCGAGCGATACATCGGACGGGGCGGCATGGCGTCGGTCTGGGGCGGGCGGCACCGGGCGAGCGGCGCGGCGGTGGCGGTCAAGGTCATCGACGCCGAGCGGGCCCGCGATCAGCGCTATCGGGTCGCCTTCGCCCACGAGGTGCGGGCGGTGGCCCGCCTCGATCACCCGGCCATCGTCCGCATCTTCGATCACGGCGCCCTCGGGGCGTCCCCCACCCCCCGCCTGCCGGCGGGCGCGCCGTATCTGGTCATGCAGCAGCTCGACGGCCCGCCGCTCGACGAGGGGCCCGCCGCCCGCCGCTGGCCCGAGATGGCCCGGGCGCTGGCGGTGCTGCTCGACGGGCTGGCCCACGCCCACGCCCGGGGCGTCGTGCACCGCGACCTCAAGCCGGAGAACGTGCTCGGCGGGCCGGAGGGGCCGGTGCTCACCGACTTCGGCCTCGCCTCCCGCCCGGGGCGCGACCCGGGGCACGCCGGCGCGGGCACCCCGGGCTTCATGGCCCCGGAGCAGATCCGCGGCGAGTGGCGCCGCTTCGGGCCGGCGACCGATCTCTACGCGCTGGGCTGCCTCGCCTGGGCCCTCGCCTGCGGCGCGCCGCCCCACTGGCGCCCGGGCCTGCCGCCGCTGGCGCTGGCCATGGCCCACGTCAGCCGGCCGCCGCCGCCGTTCGAGCCACGGTTCACCGTGCCCGCCCGGCTGGAAGGCTGGCTGAGGCGCCTGCTGGCCCCGGCCCCCGAGCAGCGCTACGCCTTCGCCGCCGAGGCCCTCGCCGGGCTGCGGTCCATCGTCGACAACCGCCCGCTCGAGCCCCCGCCGCTGCCCGACGACTGGCGCACCGACGCCCGCCCCCCGCAGCCGGCGACCCTGGTCGGCGTCGGCCGGGCGCTCTTCGGGCACCGGGTGTGGCCGCCCACCGGGCGGGAGCCGGACCGCGATCGGCTGTGGCGCGCGCTGCGAGGTGTGATCGCGGGCCGGCGCACCCGGGCGGTGCTCATCGAGGGCCCGAGCGGGTCGGGCAAGACCCACCTCGCCGCGTGGCTGGCCGAGCGGGCCCACCGGGCGGGGCAGGCCCGGACGCTCACCGCCCGCCACCAGCCGCTGGGCGGCCCGGGCGACGCCGACGGGCTGGGGCCGATGCTGGCCCGCCACTTCGGGGTCGTCGACGGCGCGGTCCACCACGCCCTGCCGGCCATCTCGGCCCTGCCCGCCGTCCGCGGCGACCGGCGGGCGGTCGAGATCGCGGCGCTGGCCGCCCCCGACGGGGTCTGCGCCGACGGCCCGAACACGGTGCGCCTCGACCGGGCGGCCCGGCTCGACCTCATGCCCGGCGCGCTGCGGGCACTGGCGTCCGATCGCCCGCTGGTGATCGTCGTCGACGACCTGCAATGGGGCGAGGAGGCGCTGCGCACCGTCGAGCGCCTGCTGGGCGGGGCCGAGGCGCCGATCCTGCTGCTGCTGACCGTGCGCACCGAGGGCGTCGAGCGGGGCAGCGCGCTCGACGCCCGGCTGGCCGCGCTGCGGGCCCACGACGCGGTCGACGCCCTCACCCTGGGGCCGCTCGATCCGGCGGCCCACCGGCGCATCATCCGGGCGATGCTGCCGGTGCACGACTCGCTGGTCGACGCGCTGGTCGAGCGGGCGGCGGGCAGCCCGCTCTTCGCCGCCGAGCTGATGCGCTACTTCATCGGGGCCGGGCTGCTGCGGGACGGCCCGGGGGGCTACCGCCTGGCGTCGGGGGCCGAGGCCGCGCTGCCCCGGGGGTTGCAGGCGCTGTGGCAGGCCCGGCTGGTCGAGGCGCTGGGCGGTGAGGCCGAGGCGGCGTGGGGCCCGCTTCAGGTGGCGGCCGCGCTGGGGCTGACGGTGGACGGCGACACCTGGACCGCCGCCTGCGCCCGGGCCGGCGTGCGCTGGAGCCGGGTGGGGCTGGAGCGCCTGCTCGACGCCCGCCTGATGCACATCGATCGGGCCGGTGAGTGGGCCTTCTGCCACGCCATGCTGCGGGAGACGCTGATCGCGGCCGCCCGGGCCGGCGGCGACTGGGCGGTGATCAACCGGGCCTGCGCCGACGCCCTCGCCGAGCGGGGGGCGGCCCCGCTGCGGATCGCCGAGCACCGCCTCGCCGCCGGCCAGGACGCGGCGGCCCTCGAGCCCCTGCGGGCGGCCTCGGAGCAAGCCGCGCTGGACGCCGAGCTGGACCTGCTCGAGCGCATCGTTCAGCGCCGGATCGGGCTGCTGCGGCGCCTGCGGATCCCCCGCCTCGACGCCCGATGGGAGGAGCTCCGCCTGCACCGGGCCCGCCTCGATCAGCGGCGCGGACGCTACGCCCCGGCCATCCGCCGGGCGCGGCGCCTGCGGGCCACGAGCCCCGACGAGCCCCGGCTGGTGACCCTGGCGCTGCACGTCGAGAGCAACGCGCGGTACTACACCGATGGCCCCCGCTCGAGCCTGCCGCTCATCGCCTCGGCGCTGCCCATGGCCCGGGCCGCCGGCGACCCCGGGCTGATCGAGCTGATGCTGAGCGAGTACGCCTCGACGCTGATGTTCCTCGGGCGGCTGGACGAGGCCGAGGCGGCGCTGCTGGAGGGCTGGCGCCACATCGCCGGCCGGGGGCGCCCCCGGCGGGAGGGCGGCGTGCTGTACTACCTGGCCAATGTGCACGCGTTCCGCGAAGAGCCCCCGCCGGGCATCGCCCGCTGCCGACAGGCCCGGGAGGCCTTCCGCCGGGCCGGCTCGCGCCACCTCGAGGGGCTGACGTGGTCGGTCGAGGGTGATCTGGAGCGCAGACAGGGCGACCTCGACCGGGCGGCGGGCTGCTACCGGGCGTTCGCCGACTGCCTGCGGGCCACCGGGCCGTCCGAGAGCGCCTACCTCGCCCTGAACGCCGCGCTGCTCGACCTCGCCCGGGGCCGCTTCGAGGCTGCCCGGCGGGGGCTCGCCGAGGCCGCCCGGCACGACCTCAGCACCCAGCGGGCGGTGATCGTCGCCTGCGATCTGGCGGGCGCGGCCGGCCTCGGCGACTGGCTGATGTGGGACGCGGCGGCCACCCGCCTCATCGGGCTCGTCGTCGACGCGCCCCTGTCCCCCGACGTGCCGTGGGCCGCCGAGCGGGCCGCCGCGCTGGCCGAGGCCGCCGGGCAGCCCGAGCGGGCCGCTTTCGCCCGCCGGATCGCCGCCGATCACCGCCGCCGGCTGCGCGGCGGCTGACCCCGGCGGGGGCGGGCTGCCGGGGCGCCGCGGCGGGCCGCCGGAACGGTCGTCTCGACCCCGCTGATCGTGTTACACGACGCCGCGCACGACAGACGATCGGGGGATCAGCATGTCCGGCTCGAAGTGGGGATTGTTCTTGGCGCTCGCGCTCGCGGCGTGGGGCTGCAACGGCGGTGGCGGCGGCGGCGCGGCCGACAGCGGCGTGCAGGCGGACACCGGGCCGGGCGGCGAGGGCGAAGGCGAAGGCGAGGGCGAAGGCGAGGGCGAAGGCGAAGGCGAGGGTGAAGGCGAAGGCGAGGGTGAGGGCGAAGGCGAGGGCGAAGGCGAAGGCGAAGGCGAGGGTGAGGGCGAAGGCGAGGGTGAGGGCGAAGGCGAAGGAGAGGGTGAGGGCGAAGGCGAGGGCGAGGGTGAAGGAGAGGGCGAAGGCGAAGGTGAGGGTGAAGGAGAGGGCGAAGGCGAAGGTGAGGGCGAGGGCGAGGGCGAGGGCGAAGGCGAAGGAGAGGGTGAGGGCGAAGGCGAGGCCCTGCCGTTCGACTGCAACCTGCTCTGCGACGCCTTCCAGAACGAGTGCGGTGGCGCCTTCGCGATCGCCGGCGACTGCAACAACTGCCTGGACGCCGCCGCCGCCGCCGCCGACATGCTCACCGATCCCCTCGCCCGCTCGGCTGCGCTGTGCGACGCCGCGGTCGCGGCCGCCGACTGCGCCCGCCTGAGCGCCTGCCTCGCCGACGAGGACGGCGTGGTGGCCTACGGCGCCGGCGCCAGCGTGCAGGTCGCCGCGGTGCTCGACGGCGCGCCGCTGCAGCTCGACACCGCCGAGGCGGTGGCCATCGTCGGCACCAAGAACGACGGCGGCCCCAGCGACCTCGAGGTGCACTTCGAGGCCGAGGGCACCTTCTACGTCATCAAGTTCAACGACCTCGCGGCCGACGCGGCCAACGCGCCGCTCGACGCCGCCGACAACGACGTGCGGGTCTACATCGCCGACACCCGCACCGACTTCGAGGTGGGCACCGTCATCATCAACCGGTTCGCGCTCGAGAGCGACGAGCAGCCGGCCGGCTTCGACGTCGAGGCCCGGGTGCAGGTGACCGCCGACGACCCGCTGGCCACGTTCCGCGCGGTGGGCACCTTCCGCTGAGCCGGCGGCCCCGGCCGGCGCCGGGGCCCGCGCGACCCCCTCCCGGAGAGCGACGACGTGCTGTTCAACTCGCTGGCCTTCGCCGTCTTCATCGTCGTCTTCTACAACGGCTACCTGCACTTGCAGCGCACCAAGACCTGGCAGAACGTCTGGCTGCTGCTGGGCAGCTACGTCTTCTACGGCTGGTGGGACTGGCGCTTCCTCTCGCTCTTGTGGATCAGCACCGCCGTCGACTTCTTCGTCGGCCGCCGCCTCGCCCGCAGCGACGACCCCCGGGTCCGCAAGCGGTGGATGATCCTCTCCCTGTGCACCAACCTGGGCATCCTGGGGCTGTTCAAGTACTTCGACTTCTTCACCGAGAGCTTCGCCGAGATCGCCGGCAGCGTGGGGTGGCAGGTCGACGCGCTGACCCTGGGGCTGGTGCTGCCCGTCGGCATCTCGTTCTACACCTTCCAGACGCTCAGCTACACGATCGACATCTACCGCCGGCGGCTCGAGCCCACCGACGATCTGCTCGACTTCGCAGTCTACGTCGCGTTCTTCCCCCAGCTCGTCGCCGGCCCCATCGAGCGGGCGTCCCACTTCCTGCCCCAGGTGGCGAAGGCCCGCACCATCGCGCCGGGCCAGATCGAGGGCGGGCTGTGGCTCATCGTGTGGGGCCTGTTCAAGAAGGTGGTCATCGCCGACAACGTCGCCGGGGTGGCCAACACCGTCTTCAACGGCTACGGCGACTACCAGGGCCTGGACCTGCTCATCGGCGCGCTGGCGTTCACCGTGCAGATCTACGGCGACTTCAGCGGCTACAGCGACATCGCCCGGGGGCTGGCCAAGCTCATGGGCTTCGAGCTGATGGTGAACTTCGCCCTGCCCTACTTCTCGCGCACGCCGAGCGAGTTCTGGCGCCGATGGCACATCAGCCTGTCGAGCTGGCTGCGGGACTACCTCTACATCTCGCTGGGCGGCAACCGCGGCGGGCGGTACAAGACCTATCGCAACCTGAGCCTGACGATGCTGCTCGGCGGCCTGTGGCACGGCGCGGCGTGGAACTTCGTGCTGTGGGGCGCCTTCCACGGGCTCATCCTGTGCCTGTACCGGCCGCTCGAGATCCGCAAGCGCAAGGCAGACAAGGGCCCGGGGCCGCTGCCGCTGCGGGTCGGCAAGGCGTTCGGCGGGTGGCTGATCTTCTTCACGCTGACCGTCATCGGCTGGGTCCTCTTCCGGGCCGAGAGCGTGCCTCAGATCCAGCACTTCCTGACGCACATGTGGAGCTTCGACGACTCGAAGAGCACCGCCGACATGGCCACCACGCTCGGCTGGTGCGCGCTGCCGCTGGTCGTCGCCCAGATCGTGCAGTACACCCGCCACGATCTGCTCGCCCCCATCCGCGGGCCGTGGATCTGGCGCGCGGCCCTGTGCGCGCTGCTCGCCGCCGCCCTGCCGCTGTTCGCGCCGGGCGAGTCGGTGGAGTTCATCTACTTCCAGTTCTGATCGGGCGCCCTCGGGCTGGTCTCTGTCACCGCATCCGGTCTACCGTCGTCGTTCGACCGCCACCGGGAGGTCACGATGCCACGACGCCGACGCCACTTCCTCGTCACCGGGCTCACGCTGTGGGCCCTCGTCGGCTGCGATCCGTCGTCGACGGCGCCCCTCGACGCGCGCCCGGTGGACGGTGATCCACCGGCCGACGCCGGGGGCGAGGCCGACAGCGGGCTCGACGGGGCGCTCGACATGGCCCCGTCCGATCTCGACGCAGCGCCCGACCCGCTCGACGGGGCCCTGCCCGATATCGCCGGGCCGGATGGGACCTCGCCCGACCGGGGCCTGCCCGACGGGGCCGCCGGGGACACGGCCCTGACCGACGCGGCCGCGCCGGATATGGCATCGCCTGACGTGGCGGCGCCCGACATGGCCCTGCCCGACCCCGACGCCGCCGTCGACATGCGGATCGACGCCGGACCGCCCCCGCTCGACCCGCCGCAGATCACCGAGGTCGCCGCCCGCGACGGCGCCGGCGTGGTCGACGAAGACGACGAGCCGTCCGACTGGCTCGAGCTGTACAACCCCAACCCGGTCCCCTACCTGCTCGCCGACCACCACCTCACCGACGACCGCGACGACCCCTTCGGCTGGGCCCTGCCCCCGGTCGACATCCCGCCCCGCGGGTACCGGGTCGTCTTCGCCTCGGGCAAGGACCGCGCCCCGCTCGACGGCCCGCTGCACACCGACTTCCGGCTGTCGGCCGAGGGCGAATACCTCGCGCTGACCGACCCCGACGGGGCCGTGCTCGACGCGTGGGACGGCTGGCCGCCGCAGATCGAGGCCGCGACGTGGGGCCGGCCGATGACCGTCGAGCGCCGCCCGCTCGACGCCCCGGCTCGGGCGGTCCCCCTGGCCGACGCCGCCCCCGGCTGGACCGGCCCGGTCTTCGCCGACGGCCCGTGGCCCCTGGTCGCGCTGCCGCTCGGCGTCGACCGCGCCGACCCCGACGCGCCGATCGCGACCCCGTTGGACGCGCCGGGCGCCGCGCTGCGCCTGCGGGTCGAGGTGCCCCCCAACCCCGGCCACCTCGAAGTGAGCCTGCGCTTCGCGGACGGCGTCGCGGTCTGGCTGGATGGCGTGCCGGTCTTCGCGTATGGCATGCCCGCCCCGCTCGACGCGGCCGGGCTGCCGACCGACGCGCCCGCCGCCGACGCCCGGGCGACCGTCGAGCGGGCCCCGGTCGAGGCGTCGGCCCCGCTGCGGATCGCGCTGGACGCCGCCCCCGGGCCGCGGGTCATCGCGCTGGCCGGGCTGGACGGGCCGGCGGACGACGGGCGCTTCATGCTGGGGGTCGAGGCCGCCGACGTGCGGCGCACGATCGAGCCGGAGCGGCGCTACCTCACCCCGACGCCGGGCGCCGACAACAGCCCGCCGGTCGACCTCGGCCCGATCGTCTCGGCGTTGACCCGCGACCCGCCGGCCGCGCCCGACACGCCGCTCGAGGTCGTCGCCCGGGTGCACCCCACCGCGGCGCCCATCGCCTCGGTGCGGCTGACATGGCGGGTGGCCTTCGAGCCGCCCGAGGTCATCGAGCTGGCGCCCGATCCCGATGATCCCAGCCTGTACCGCGCCACGCTGCCGGCCGCGGTCATGCTGCCGGGGCAGATGATCCGCTGGTTCGTCGAGGCCGCCGACACCGACGGCCGGACCACCCGCGAGCCGCCGTTCGCCGATCCCACCGACAGCGAGGAGTACCGGGGCACGGTGGTGGCCGATCCCACGATCGCCAGCGATCTGCCGGTGCTGCACTGGTTCATGGAGCGCCCCGAGCTGGCCGATCGGGCCAGCGGCGGGCGGGCGAGCATCTGGTTCGACGGCGAGCTGTACGACAACGTGCGCTTCGATCTGCACGGGCAGTCGACCCGCGGCTTCCCCAAGAAGAGCTACGACGTCGACCTCAACCGGGACCACCGCTTCCGCCTGAGCGACGATCTGGGGCGCATGAAGGACTTCAACCTGCTGACCACCTACGCCGACAAGTCGCGGGTGCGCAATACGCTGGCCTACGGCGCGTTGGCGTCCATCGGCGCCGATCACCACCTGGCCTTCCCCATGCGCGTGCAGCGCAACCGGAGCTTCTTCGCGGTGGCCGACTTCGTCGAGGACGGCGACGACCGCTGGATCGAGCGGCTGGGCTACGACCCGGTCGGGCCGCTGTACAAGGTCTACGACGGGGCCTACGACCCCGGCCGGGCCGAGAAGAAGACCCGCCGCGAAGAAGACAACGCCGACTACGCCGCGCTCATCGCCGGGCTCGGGCTGCCGCCGGCCGAGCGGCGGGCCTTCCTTTACGACAACGTCGACCTCGCCCGCATGGCGAACTACCTCGCCGGCAACGCGCTGCACGCCACCGTCGACTGCTGCCACAAGAACTACTATCTGTACCGCGACGCCGCCCGGCTCGAGTGGTGGATGATGACCTGGGACGTCGACCTGAGCTTCGGCCGGGTGTGGACCGGCAACTACTTCGACGACCGGATGTACCCCGAGAACGGGCTCTTCCTCGGTCGGGACACCGGCAGCCGCAACCAGCTCCTGCTCGCGCTCTATGACGACCCGGCCTTCGTCGAGATGTACCTCCGGCGGACCCGCTCGGTGCTCGACGCGATGCTCCAGCCGCCCGGCACCCCGCCCGAGGCGCTCATCCTCGAGGCCCGGGTGGACGCCCTCACCGCGCAGATCGGCGACGACGCCCGGCTCGACGCCGAGCGCTGGCCCACCTGGGGCGAGCCGCAGACGATGCTGGAGGCCGCCCGCCGGCTGAAGGACGACTTCCTCGCGCCCCGCCGGGCGTGGGTCTACGGCGCGCTGGTGCAGCACGAGCCGGGGGTGATCCTGATCCCGCCCGAGCCCGGCGCGGCGCTGGGGCGCTACCGGGTGCCGCTGGTCGACGACCCCGAGCAGGCGTGGACCGCCCCCGACTTCGACGACGCCGACTGGATCGAGGCGCCCCTGGGCCTGGGCTATGAGAACGCGCCCGCGGACTACGACGGCTTCATCGCCACCGTCGTGCGCCCCACCGATCTGGACCCCGCCGCGACCGGGATCCAGCTCCGGGTGCCCTTCGTCGTCGACGACCCGGCCGCGGTCGACACGCTCACCCTGTCGCTGCGCTACGACGACGGCGTCGTGGCGTGGCTCAACGGGGTCGAGGTGGCCCGGCGCAACGTCGAGGGGCTGCCGGCGTGGGACGCGGGCGCGGTCAACCACCCCGACAATCAGGCGGTGTCATTCGAAGGCATCGACATCAGCGCCGCCCTCCCCGCCCTACGCCCGGGGCTCAACGTGCTGGCGATCCACGTCGTCAACACCAACCCCGGCAGCAGCGATCTGTTGATCCAGCCGGCCCTGGTCGACGGCGCCCTGGGCGAAGGCGTCCTGCCCCCGGCCCAGGCCCCGGATGCCATCGTGCATGCCATCGACATGCAGGCGCCCGACGACCCGGCCGAGGCGTGGATCGCCGTCGAGAACCCGGAGCCGGTCGCGGTCGATGTCAGCGACTGGCTGGTGCGCGGCGCGGGCATCGAGCACCGCTTCACCCCGGGCACGGTCATCCCGGCGGGGGGCACGCTCTACGTGGTGGCCGACAGCGTGCGTTTCCGGGCCCGGGCCGAGAGCCCGACCGGCGGCGAGGGTCTGTTCGTGCAGGGCGACTGGCGCGGCCAGTTGGTCCCGGCGTTCGGTCTGCCCGATGTCATCCGCCCGGACGGCGCGGTGATCGCGCCGGGCGGGCTGTGATCCGAGGCGCCGCGCCTCAGTCGTCGAGGTCGTCGTCGTCCCCGCCGCTGCCCGGCGGCTCGCGGTCGTCGGGGTCCTCGGTGCACTGAAGCTCCTGGCGGCCGAAGGCGCCGTCGGTGGCGACCCACGGGGCGCCGGTGTCGCCGAGGTAGGTGATCGTCAGCGCGGTGCCCTGGATGTCGTCGGCGCCCGTCGCCCGGGTGCGGCCGTAGACGATCGTGCCCGCCGCCGGGCAGAACGCGTCGCAGCCGTAATAGTCGTCGACCGACGTCAGGAAGATCTCGTCGTCCAGCGAGCTGCTCCACTCGCCGTCGATGGAGAAGCAGGCGTCGCTCCACTCGATGTCGTAGGTGCCGAGGCGCCCCACGATCAGGTCGTCGGGGGTGGTGCCGAGGCCCTCGGTGGTGACCGAGGCCCGGTGGGCGCCGAGCGGCTGCGGGGCGTAGTCGGCGGTGGCGTTGATGGTCATCGTGGCGTCGCCGATCTCGAGGCCGGTGGCGGTGAGGTTGAGGGTGGCCCCGTCGTCGTCGGCGGCGGTGAAGACGACCGCCGCGGTGCCCGAGACGCTCAGCGCCCGGGGGCCGGCGCAGCCGTCGAGCGTCATCGTGAGGGTGGCGTCGACCACCTCGGTCTCGACGCAGTCGGCGGGGGTGAAGACCATCGGCAGGGCCATCGCGACGGCCGGGGCGATGGCCGATGGCATCTCGCCGGGCGGGATCTGCTCGGCGATGGCCATCAGCAGGGTGGCTTCGAGACGGGTGAGCGACATCGACTCGACGGCGGCGCGGGCCTCTTCGCTGTCGCGGGGGGTGAGGGCGTCTTCGACCGCGTCGCAGCCGGAGAGCGCGGCGGCGAGCGCGAGCAGGCACACGGCCGGGCGGGCGGTTCGGTTCCCGAGTGATCGCATTGGGGCATCCCTGGGGGCTGGGCGGGCCGGCGGCCCGTTGGTGGTTCGTGATGGGCGGTGGACGGCGGCGCGATGCCGCAGGGGCCCGCGCTATTCAGCGGGCTCGGCGGGCGGCGCGTCTTCGGGGATGGCGCTCAGGTCGGGGCAGGTCCCGCCGTCGCACACATCGATGATCTCGCCGGTCCGGAAGAAGTGGGCCATCTGTCGGTTCTGGGCGTCGAGGTGGCGGGCGTTCTCGTGGGGGTCGCCGTTGGCCGGGTCTTCCTCGGGCGGGCGGTTGCCCGGCGCCGGCCAGGCGTTGCCGAAGTGCCAGTTGACGACGCCCGATCCGACGTGGGGGTAGCTCTGCTCGGCGGCGAGCGGCACGTCGCGCACGTCGTCGTAGTTGACCATCAGCGGCACCCCGATGTCGCTGCGGGCGAGGTTCTCGACGCTGACGAGCGGCACCTGATAGTCGCCGACGGCCACGTCGACGAGCGCCTGAGCCGGCGCGCGCCCGGGCAGCGGATCGGCGAGGTGGCGGTAGTAGCTGATGCTGTCGGTGCCGTCCCACAAGAGCTGCATCAGGGCGATGGCCACGAGCTGGTCGGGGCGGCCGGTGTAGACCCCGCCGAGGATCGCGAAGAACGGCTCGAAGTTGCGCGAGCGCTCGAGCAGGGTCGCGTAGTTGGCCCCGGCCACGCTCAGCGCGCCCCGCTGTACGTCGGGGCTGACGCTGAGGAAGGTCGCCCCGAAGATGGCCCCCTGGCTGATGCCCCAGTAATAGCTCTCCCCTTCGGCGAGGGTCACCCCCAGCTCGGCGACCTCGGGCAGCGAGGTGAAGCGGCGCTGCATCGCCCGGGTGATCAGCACGTACTCGACGAGCCCCTGGTGCAGCCGGTCGGCGAGCCAGGTGAAGCGGGAGACGTCGGTCAGCACGGTCAGCGCGTGCTCGTCGCGATCCCACTGGCTCATGCCGATGAGATCGACGGCGTATGTGATGAAGCGATGGTTCTGGTCGACCCGCCCGTGGAACCAGCCGCACTCTCGGGGCGGGTACTTGCCGCAGTCCCGGGTCCAGCCCAGATCGGCGGCGTCCTTGGCGTCGCCGAACATGCCGTGGCCGTGGTTGATCAGGCCGTGGGGGGTGCCATCGAGCGCCGAATACGGGATGGAGGCGTACCACCGCACCTCCTCCCGCCAGCCGTTCTGCGCCGGCATCCCGTCGTCGCCGCGGTTGAAGATCTCGCCCTGCTTGCCCTGATACGGCTCGTCGAGGCGCATGTAGTGCGGCGCCCGGAAGTGCCCCTTGAGGCGGTAGGCGACGTAGGGGTTGTATTCGAGGCCTTCGGCGTTCTCCGGGTCGGGGCTGTAGCGATCGACGGTCTCGACCACCAGCGCGGGGCCGTCCTCGCCGACGACGTCGAGCGCGTCGTTCACCATGTGCAGCAGCGGCCCGGTGAGGGCGGCGTCGCTGGCGGTGTGGAACGGCCAGGCCAGGGTCAGCGTATCGCGCTCGATGCCTTCGGCTTCGAGCCGGGCGAACAGCTCGTCGAAGCGGGCCTGCCGGGCGGCGAGGGGGCCGTCGGCGGCCCCGGCGACCAGCGCGGCGAAGGCCTCCGAGGGCGGGATGGGGCTGCCGTCGGTCGTCTGCAGCCCGCGCCACGCCACGATGTAATCGGTGTCGGGCTCGAGGATCTCGGCCGGGCGCATGATCGCGATGCGCTCGGCGGCGTCCGTCGCTCGGGCGTCGAGGTCGATGTAATACGACACCCGCCGCAGGCCGTCGGGGGTCACCTCGAAGAGCAGCGCCGCGGCGTCCTCGGCGAGCGACTCGGCGACGCGCAGCTCGTCGGGCAGCAGCGTGGGGTCGACGTCGGGGAAGAGCGCCATGATCGGGGTGCCGAGCCCGTAGCCGTCCAGGCGCAGCCAGGGCCCGGGATCGACGGGGCCCGAGGTCTGGCTGCTCGGCAGCGCGCCGACGGGGAAGTCGAGGCGGTAGCCCGAGGCGCGGCTGTCGTCGGCCACCAGGTAGCGATCGGACGGCCAGGGGAAGGTGCAGGCGACCGGCTGGAGCGGATCGCAGCCGTCGTCGGCCAACGGTATGCCTTCATCGGGCACGCTCGCGTCCACCGGGTCGGCGTCGGGGTCGTCGTCACACCCGCACAGCAGCCCCACAGTCATCAGCGCGCCCAGCATCCACCGGATCGCACCCACCTCGCGCACAGTGTTCCGCATCGCTCCCTCCCCGGCGACCCCCGCGGGTCGACCCGGGCCACGGTGCCCGACACCCGCGTACGGAATCAACCGCCGAGCGCGCCGTTTCGGGGCCGCCGGGCCGGCACCCGACATGGCTCGCGGTTAGTTGACGGTCCCCCGAGCGAGTCCTACGATGCGTACGACTCGACGCGCGCCCCGACGTCACCCGCGGGGCGACAGGCGTCGAGAGGGAGGAAAGCGCATGACGCGCAGGTGGGCGAAGTCGACGGCGCTGGCGATCCTGATCGCCGCTCCGGTGCAGGCCCAGCCGGCCGACGACGCCGTCTCGCAGGTCGAAGCTCTCGCCGGAGAAGCCCGGGCGCTCTACGACGCCGGCGAGTTCGGGCAGGCCGTCGCGAAGTATCTCGAGGCCTACAAGCTCCAGCCCACCGCGGCGGTGCTCTACAACGTGGCGGTCATCTACGACAAGAAGCTCAAGGAGGTCGATCTCGCCATCGACTTCTACCGGCGCTACATCGGCTCGCCCGACGCCGATCCCCAGGCGGTGCAGCGGGCGACGGCGCGCTTGCAGGCCCTCAAGGCCGAGAAGGAGGCCCGGCGTCAGGCCGAGCTGTCGACCCTGACGCCCACCGGCGGGGGGCAGGCCGAGGGGCAGCGCACGCCACCCCCGGCGCACATGTCGACCCAGGCGGTCACCGGGTGGGTGATGGCGAGCGCCGGGGCGGCGCTCCTGATCGGAGGCGGCGTCGTGGGCTACCTCGCCGGCGACTCGCAGGAGAAGTTCGCCGACTCGACCCGCGAGGTCGACGACCGCATCGAGGCCCGCGACGTCGGCGAGGACCGGGCGCTGATCGCCGACGTGCTGCTCGGCGCCGGCGCCGCGGCGACGATCACCGGGCTGCTGCTGGTGGTGCTCGACGACGGGCCGGCCGAGGCCGAGGGCACCGCGATCCACGTCGGCCCGCGGGGCGACGGCTTCGGCGTCTCGGTGGGAGGGGTCTGGTGATGCGCCCGCACCCGAAGATGGCATCCCCCGCCCTGCTGTCGCTGACGCTGCTGCTCGGCGGCTGCTCGTTCACCCTCGACTTCGAAGACCAGTGCTCGACCGACGGCGACTGCCCGGGCATCCAGACCTGCGCCCAGGGGCTGTGCACCGGGCCGCTCACCCTCGACGGGGGGGTCGACGCCGATCCCGGCGAGGCCGACCTCGGCCCGCTCGTCAAGCCCGAGGCCTGCCGCAACACCTACTCGGTGCCCGAGTCGACGCTGCTCGACGACGAGTCGATGGTCATCCGCCTCGGCATGCTGATGCCGACCACCGGCGACCTGGGGCCGGTGGGGCTGGCCATCGAGCAGGCCGCCGCGCTCGCCGCCGACGAGATCAACGCCAGCGGCGGGGTCGACGGCGTGCCGATCGGCATCGTGGCGTGCGACACCCAGACCAACCCCGATCAGGCCGAGGCGCTCGCCGAGTGGCTCGTCGAGCGGGCCCGGGTGCCGGCGATCATCGGCCCGGCGACCAGTTCGGGCACGCTCCAGGTCTTCAACCGGGTCGCCAAGCCCAACGGCACGCTGCTCATCAGCCCGTCGGCGACGAGCCCCGAGATCAGCAACCTCGACGACGACGACCTGATGTGGCGCACCGTGCCCTCCGACGCCATCCAGGGGCGGGCGATCCTGGAGTACCTCAAGGATCGCAGCTACCAGAAGATCGCGATGATCTACCTCGACGACGCCTACGGGCGGGGGCTGCTCGACGCGGTCCTGACCCCGCTGTGCGACGAGCCCATCGGCTGCGGGCCGGACGCCTTCCTCGCCCAGCCGTACTCCGCCGACGAGAACGGCAACGTCGAGGTGGACACCGTCAACGGGCTGATGAACGACCTGCGCATGTTCGAGCCCGAGGTGCTCGTCTTCGTCGGCTTCGTCGAGGCCGGCATCCGCATCCTCAACTCGGCGGCCAACTCGAGCTTCACCGACATCCCGATCGTGCTCAGCGACGGCATGCGCAACGCCGACATCGCCGCCCGGATCCTCGACGACGACCTCAAGCGCAACATCATCGGCACCGCGCCCGCCTCGCCGGCCGGCTCGGTGTATCAGGGCTTCCGCACCCGCTACGAGGGGCAGTACGACGCCGAGCCGGCGGTCTACAACGCCCAGGCCTACGACGCGATGTACCTGCTCGCCTTCGCCATCTCGGCCGCGGTGCAGGACGGGCCGCTGACCGGGCAGGCGATCGCAGCCAACCTGGCCCGGGTCTCCGAGGGCGAGCCGGTGCGGGCCGCGCCCGGCGACTGGAACACCGGCGTCTCGGCTCTGCGGGCGTCGCCGGACGCGACGTTCGACTTCCAGGGGTCGTCGGGCTCCCTCGACTTCGACAACAGCCGGGGCGAGGCGCCCTCCGATATCGAGGGCTGGTATTTGGACGTCGACGCAGGCACGGTTGAGTCGCTCGGGGTCGTCTTCACCAGCGGCGGCGACTTCGACGGCATGCTCTTCCGCACGCCCTACGAAGGCGAGGGCGAGCCGCCGATGTAGCGCGGCGCCGACCGCCGAGAGGTCAGGCAAAAGACGATGGGCACCCTCTGCCCCCACTGCCGTTCCCGCTTCGACGACGACGCCCTCGAGCGCTGTCCGCACGACAACAAGCGCCTCGTGCCCGATCGCAGCGGGCAGACCATCGCCGACCGCTACACCTTGCGCGAGCTGCTCGGGGTCGGCGGCATGGACAGCTCGGTGTGGCTGGCGTGGCAGACGTCGACCCAGCGTTCGGTGGCGGTCAAGATCCTGCCTCCGGTCGAGGGCGACGCCGCCGAGCGCTTCGCCCGCGGGGGGCGCATCGCGTCGAACCTCAACCACCCCAACATCACCACGGTGCACGACTACGGCCGCGCGGCGGACGGCGAGCTGTACCTGGTGATGGAGCTGCTCGAAGGGGTGACGCTGTACAAGGCGCTGCGCAAGACGCCCTTCCCGCTCGAGCGCACGGTGCACGTCATCGATCAGGTGCTGCGGGCCCTGGGCCACGCCCACCGGCGCAGCGTGGTGCACCGCGACATCAAGCTGAGCAACCTGTTCCTGACCCCCCGGGACGACGACCCCGACTTCGTCAAGGTGCTCGACTTCGGCATCGCCCGCTTCGTCGAGGAGCCGCCCGAGGGCTGGGCTGAGACGGTCAACAACGAGATCACGACCACCCGCCAGCTCTGCGGCACCCCGCAGTACATGGCCCCCGAGCAGATCGGCTTCGGCAAGATCGACGCCCGGGCCGACCTCTACGCGACCGGGGTGGCGACCTACCGCATGATCACCGGGCGGTTCCCGTTCCAGGGCACGGCCCACGACCAGTTCCGGGCCCACCTGCAGAGCCGGCCCCCGCCGTTCTCCCAGATCCGGCCCGATCTGAACGTGCCGCCCGAGGTCGAGGCGTGGGTGATGCGGGCGCTCGAGAAGGACCCCGACAACCGCTTCGCCAGCGCCGAGGAGATGCGGACCGCGCTGCGCTCGATCCGCAAGCGGCTGGGCATCGCCGCCGGTGAGCTGGAGGACAGCTCGGTGCGCTCGGCGCCCCACAGCCGCAGCTCGTCGATCATGTGGGCCGGCGAGGCGCAGGACCGCACGACCGAGCACGTCGTGCCCCAGCCGCCGCGCCGCAGCCGGGCCTGGATCTGGGCCGCGCTGATCACGCTGCTGGTGGTCGTCGGCGTGGGCCTGCTGCTGACCCGCGAACCGCCCAAGCCGCGCATCACCGCCCTGGGCAGCGATGAGACCTCGCAGACCGAGCGCCCGCCGAAGCCCGGGCCGCCGGTCGCCGCGCCGAAGCCGGCCGACGCCGGGCCCCCGGTCGACGCCGCCCCGGTCGAGCGGGCGGTCCTGATCAAGAGCCGCCCCGACGGGGCGACGGTCGAGCGGGACGGCGAGCGGCTGGGGCGCACCCCGCTCGAGCTGAAGCTGACCCCCGGGCAGTACGTGTTCCGGCTGTCGCGGCGGGGGCACACCGACGCCGCGATCCGGGTCGACGTGGGCGCCGACGGCGACGAGGTCATCGAGGCGCTGGGCTTGCTCGATCGGCTCGGCCGCGGCCCGTCCCGACCCGAGCGGCCCGAACCGCCCGCGCCCGATCCCGAGCCGGCGCCCGACCCCGAACCGGCGGTCGCGCCCGCGCCCCCGCCCGAGCCGCCGCCGGTCATCGCCGCCCCCAAGCCGGCGAAAGAGGCCGAGAAGAAAGACACCGTGCGCATGCAGCTCCTCGATGAAGACGAGGCGCGCACCTTCGATGTTGGCGGCGGGGCCGAGAAGCCGGCCCCGACTCCGGGCGGATCCAAGCCGTCGGTGGACCTCATCGACTGACCGTCGCCGGGCGACGGCGTTGCCCGCGCCGCGGGTTCCCGCTACACAGCCGACATGGAGATCCGCGAACTCGCCGAGCGGGTGCTGTTCGGGCGCACCCTCGCCGACAAGCTGCTGCGCCCCGACAGCCCGTTGACCGATCACCGGCCGGGCCCCGCCATCACCCGGCCCGACGCGCCCGGCCGCCCGCCGGGGCTCGGCCCCGCCCGCCGGGCGCGGATCCCCTTCCCCGCGCGCTCCGAGCTGCACCGGGACGAGATCCGGGGCCGGGTGCTGCACCGCTTCGCCAACCACGAGCTGATGGCCATCGAGCTGATGGCGCTGGCGCTGCTGCGCTTCCCCGAGGCGCCGGCAGCCTTTCGGCGGGGGGTCGCCGGGGCGCTGTTCGAAGAGCAGACCCACTTCGAGCTGTACCGCGACCGCATGCAGGCGCTGGGCTGCGCGCTGGGCGAGGTGCCGGCGAGCCCGCTGTTCTGGGACATCCTGGCGCCGATGGCCGAGCCGATGGACTACGTGACCGGCATGAGCCTCACCTTCGAGCAGGCCAACCTCGACTTCGCCCGCCACTACCGCGAGGTGTTCGCCGAGGTCGGCGACGCCGAGACCGCGGCGGTGCTGCACCGGGTCTACGAGGACGAGATCGGGCACGTGAAGCTGGGCCTCGTGTGGTTCCGCCGGTGGCGCACGTCGCCCGCGCCGCCCGAGGCCACGCCCGAACCCCCACCGAGCGACTGGGACGCGTGGTGCGCGGCGCTGCCCGATCGTTTGCAGCCGAGCCGGGCGAAGGGCATCGGCTTCGACGTCGAGGGCCGCCGCCGGGCCGGCTTCGACGAGGGCTACATCCGCCGGCTGCGGGTCTTCCAACAGTCCAAGGGCCGGGTGCCGACGCTGCATCGCTTCAACCCCACCGCCGAGATCGAGCTGACCGGGCGCACGCCGCCCGCGGTGGCCCGCCGGCTCGCCCGCGATCTGGAGACGCTGCCGATGTTCGTCTGCGCCCGGGACGACGCGGTCCAGGTCACCCGGGCCCCGCGCCCCGGCGCCCTCGAGCCGCTGGCCCGGGCCGGCTTCGTGCTGCCCGACTTCGTGACCCCGGGCGAGCTGGGCGGGCGGCGCTTCGCGACGGTGCGCCCATGGGCCGCGATCGCCGGCGCCCTGGAGGCCGGCGAGGCGCAGGTCGATCGGCCGGCGACGCCCACCCCGCCCGCGCTCTTCGGCAAAGCCTGGGCCGCCGCGCAGCTCGGGGCGCTGGCCGATGAGCTGCCCTGCCCGGTCGACCCGGCGCTCGTCGGCGTGCCCTGCCCCGATCGCGCCGCGGTCGAGGCGCAGATCGCCCGGCTGCGGGCGGCGGGTTTTGGCCCGATCGCGGTGAAGGCCGCGCTGAGCACCGCCGGCGCCGGGATCCGGCGGATCGCAGCCGATGACATATCTCATACCGGATATGGCACACCCGAAGCGGATGACATATTGCCTCGCAGATGGCTGACCCGCGCGCTGGGCGGGGGGCCGGTGATCGTCGAGCCGTGGCTCGATCGGGTGCTCGATCTGGGCATCCAGCTCACCGTGCGCAGCGACGGCGTCCAGGTCGATGGCGTCGGGCGCAACCTCGTCGATACCCGGGGCCACCACCGGGGCGTCGCGCTGGTCCCGCTGGCCACCGGGCTGCCCATACCGCTGCGCATCTTCCTCATGAGCCGGCCGGTCCAGGAGACATTGCAGCAGGTCGGCGCCCGGATCGGTGCGGCGTTGGCCGAGGCCGGCCACCGGGGCCCGGCGGCGATCGACGCCCTGATCTACCGCGACGGCGATGGCTTCGGCCTCAAGCCGATCGTCGAGGTCAACCCCCGCTGCTCGATGGGCCGGATCGCCCTGGCGCTGAAGCGGCGAGTCGCTCGGGGCAGCAGCGCGGTGTGGCTGCAACAGCCGGCGGATCGCGCCCCCCGGGACGCCGACTTCGAGACCCGCGGTGATCCGCCGGTCATCGTCGAGGGCGTCCTGCCGACCACCGATCCCGTCGACGCCCGGTTCGCCACGACGCTCTTCGTCGCTCCCCGCTTCGAGATCCTGCGCGCGCGGCTGCGGCAGGCGGTCGGCTCACTGCCGGTGGCCGATCCGGCGTTCGCGATTCACATGCCCCAGAGTTCCATCACCGCCCGCTGAGCCGCGAGCCGCTCCCGCTCGTCGAGCGCGGCGAGCAGCTCGGTCCAGACGGCGGCGCCCGGCCAGTCGGCGCAGGTCTTCGTCAGCAGCGCGTCGAGGTCGCGCAGGCGGTCGGCGGGCACCGCGAGGCGGGCGTAGAGGCCGAAGACGAGGTCGTCTCCCTCGGGGTCGACCACGACGTAGCCGTCGCCGGTGACGTCGCGCAGCTCGCCGCCGAGCGCCTGCACCGCCTCGCTCAGCGCCTCGACCGCCGCGTCGCCCGGGTGGCGGGCGTCGAGCACGAAGGCCCGGTAGCCGCCCTCGGCGCGCACCTCGACCTGACGGTAGGTGTAGGGCCCGCCGGGCTGCTCGCCGGGCGTGTCGTCGGGGGCCTCGACCGGCAGCGGGTCGAAGATGACCTCGTCGCCGAAGCGGCACGGCAGCTCGGGCGGGGCGATGGACGCGACGCGGGCGGTCACCGGGCCGGTGCGCAGCGCCCAGGGGTCGTCGGGGTCGACGGCGTCCTCCACCCGCAGCCGGATGGGCTCCCAGACCTCGTCGATCGGGCCGCTGTCGGTGGTGAAGGTCATGCCCAGCCGGGCGGCCGATCGGCGGACGGCGCCCCACTCGCCCAGGCGGGTCGCGATCAGGATCCGGCGCCAGTCCCACGGCCCCGGATCGAGGGCGGGGTCGGCGTCGAGGCGGGCATCGAGCAGGGCCAGGGCCGCCCGGGGGTCGTCCTCGGCCCGGGCGTCGGCCAGCATCATCACCGCCCACGGGTCGTCGGGCGCGGCGGCCAGGGCCTCTTCGAGCACGGCCCGCTCGGCGGCCCGATCGGCGGTCCGGCGGGCCGCCGTCAGCCGGAGCTGGCGCCCGCTCTGCCGCGCCTCGTCGTCGTCGAGCGCGCACAGGCGACGGCCGATGGCCTCCACCGCCGCCCAGTCCCCGCGGGCGGCGAGGGTGCGACCCAGCTCGAGGGCGACCGACGGATGCCCGGCAGGCGCCGCGCGCAGCAGCGCTTCGCCCCGCTCCAGCTCGCCCAGCGCGCGCCACGCCCGGGCCTCGTCCACCCGCAGGTCGGGGTCGTCGGGATCCTTCGCCCGGGCCGCCGCCAGCCACTCGAGGTCGGCCTCGGGGTCGCCGTCGTCGGGGTCGTGTGGCCGGCCGCCCCCGCCCCGCTCGAGCGCGCCCGCCTCATAGTCGATCTCGGCGGCCAGCCGGTCGAGCAGCGCCGGGCCGTCCAGCGGCGCCCGCAGCAGCGGGATCAGCGCCCGCCCGTCGGCCAGCGCCCGGCGGGCGGTCGCGATCCGCCCCCGGTCCAACGCCAGATCGCCCCGCACGATGCACAGGTGCAGCCCGTGGCGGATCACGCCGTTGCGCCGCAGCTCGCCGAACATGTCCCGCAAGCGGCGCTCGAGCACCCACTCGTTGGGCAGCGCCCCGCCCCGCACCAGCAACGCGACCGCCTCGACCCAGCCCCGATACAGGCTGTGGGTGCCGTCGATCGCCTCGAACGCGGGCAGCGCCTCGGCGCCCTCGGCGGCCTGCCCCATCAGCCCCAGCAGCCGGGCCCGCTCCACCCGGCGGGCGACCCGGCTGTCCTCGTCTTCGGTGTCTTCCATCAGCCGGTCGATCAGCGCCAGCGCCTCGTCGTGGCGCCCCAGCACCCGCAGCACCGTGGCCCGGCTCTCGCCCATCGGATCGGCGTGCCACTCGTCGGTGCGGGCCAGCTCGGCCTCCAGGCGGTCGATCTCGGCCAGCGCGTCCGCCGGGCGGCCGGCGTCGAGCAGGGCCTCGATCAGCTCGCCGCCGATGCAGCAGTAGCAGGGCCAGGTGGCGTCGATGCGGCCCAGGGTCTCGCGGGAGGCGGCGATGCGCTCGTCGGCGAAGCCCGGCCCGTCCCGATTGCCATAGCAGTTCACCAGATCCTGGGTCACGCAGACGCTCTGGGGGCACTCGCGGGTCTCGGGGCGGTTGGCGAACTCGAGCAGCGCCACCGCCTCGCCCATCCAGTCCTCGACCTCGTGGCGGTGCAGGATGCGGCTCTGCAGATTCCAGTGGCGCACGAAGACCTCGAGCCACGGGTTCTCCGCGGCCCGGGCGAGGGCCAGCGCCTCGGGGTAGATCGCGTCGACCCGGGCGTGGTGGTTGTCGCACACCGCGTCGGGCAGGTGGCGCAGGAGCTGCGACAGCCGCTCGTGGCCCGCCTGCTCCAGCTCGTCGTGGGCCCGGCCGACCCAATCCCAGATGTCCATCGCTCCCTCGACTCCGCGGCGTCAGTTGGCCCGGATGGCCCGCTGATGGGCCCACGAGCGGATGCCCTTGATCTGCTCGGCCATCGTGCGGGCGAGCGGCACCATCTTGCCGACCTGCATGTAGACGTCGTCCTCGGCCACCGGCCGCCCCTCGCTCATCGCGTCGACGATGGCCGCGGTCACCGCCGCCTCGATCTCGGCGCCGTTCCAGCCCTTGGTGGCCTTGGCCAGCGTGGTCGTGTTGAAGCGGCCCACGTCCTCGCCCTTGCGCCGCAGGTGCACCTCGAAGATCTCGGCCCGCTCGCCCTCTTCGGGCAGATCGATGAAGAAGACCTGATCGAAGCGCCCCTTGCGCAGCAGCTCGGCGGGCAGCAGATCGATGCGGTTGGCGGTGGCCCCGACGAAGACCTGGGCCGGCTTCTCCTGCATCCAGGTCAGGAAGGTCGCGAAGATGCGGCCCTTGACGCCGGCGTCGGCCCCGGTGGTCTCGGCGCTGATGCCGTTCTCGATCTCGTCGATCCACAAGATGGCCGGCGAGACCTGCTCCATCATGACCAGCGCCCGGCGGAAGCTCTCCTCGGGGCTGCCGTAGGCCCCGCCGAAGACCCGGGACATGTCGAGGCGGAACAGCGGCAGGTTCCACAGCGCGCTGATCGCCTTGATGGTCAAGCTCTTGCCGCACCCGGGGATGCCCATGACCAGCACCCCCCGGGGGGTGAGGCCCCGGGCGACCGCGTCGGGGTCTTCGAAGAGCGTGCGCCGGCGCATGAACCAGTCCTTGAGCGTCGCCAGCCCGCCGACGTCGTCGAGGGCCCACCGCTGGGGCACGTACTCCAGCACGCCCTCCTGCCGAGCGAGCTGGGCCTTCTGATCCTGGAGCGCGGTGAGCACCGCGTCGTCGATCGCCTCCCGCCCGTGCAGCGCGAGGTACAGCGCGTGCCCCGCCTCGCTGACGGTCAGGCCCCGCAGCGCGGTCACCAGGGGCACCCGCATCGCGTCGTCGATGGGCAGCCGGCCAGCGTGGCGCTCGAGCAGCGGCTCCAGCTCTTCGGGGCCGGGCAGGGGGAAGTCCACCAGCACGATGTCCCGGCGCAGCTCGGTGGGCAGCTCGACGCGGGGGCCGACGAGGAAGAGCAGCCGGGCGGTGCCCACCAGCCGGGGGCGCAGCTCGCGCAGGGCCCGCACGACGGCCGGGTCGTCGAAGTGGCGGTGCAGGTCGCGGAAGAGGAAGACGCCCTCTCGGGCAGAGGCCACCGCCGACAGGGCGGCCAGCGGGCTCTGGCTCTTGGGGGCGGCGCCCTCGGGGCCGCGCAGGCCGCGGGTGATGCTCCAGGTCAGCAGGGGCACCGGCTTGGCGAAGCGGCTCCGGGCGACGGCCTCCAGCGTGGTCTCGACCCGCTCTTCTTCGTACGAGTCGACCGCGATGATGGGGTGCCGGGCGATGAGGGCCGGGCGCAAGGCGTCGAGACTGCCGGGCATTCGGGGCCTTTCTGCGGGGCGCGAGGGCGGATGGTGGCAGCCCGGGGCGGCGGGCACAACCGCGGCGCGCGACCCGTCGGCGGCATGCCGCACTCGACACTGGACAAGTGTTCATACGCAGCGCATAGTCCCCCTCACACCGACCCCCGAGGCCAGACGATGAGCACCGACCGCAAGCCCGACATCGCCCTGCACTTCGCGCCCCGCACCCGATCCTTCGTGGCCCTGTGGCTGCTCGAAGAGCTGGGCGTGCCCTACACCCTGGAGAGCTTCGACCTGCGCGGCGGGCGGCCCACCACGCCCGAGTTCCGCGCGCTCAACCCGCTGGGCAAGGTGCCGCTGGTCGTCGACCACGGGCGGCCGATCTCCGAGACGGGGGCCATCGCGCTGTACCTGGGCGATCTGTACGGCGCGCCCGAGGCGGTGCCCGCCGCCGACGACCCCGATCGGCCGGCCTACCTGCGGTGGATGTTCTTCGTGGGCAACGTCATGGAGCCGTCATTCTGCCAGAAGATGTTCGGCTGGGAGGTCGCCCCGAGCACCGCCGGCTGGGGGTCCTACGCCCGCATGTTCGAGGTGCTGACCTCGGCGGTGGACGGCGACGGGTGGCTGCTCGGCGAGCGGTTCACCCTGGCCGACGTGATCTTGGGCAACTACGTGCGCTTCGGGCTGCAGTTCGGGATGCTCGACGCCGACCCCCGGCTCGAGCGCTACGCGGCGCGGGTCACCGCCCGGCCGTCGTTCGCCCGGGCGATGGCCATCGAAGAGCGGGAGAGCGCGCGCTTCCCGCCGGCGGCCGCGTAGCCCGCCTCCTGGGGCCCCGGCTCGGGGCGAGGCGAAGTCCCCGCCCCGGGCCCACCATCGGTTACAGTGGACCGATGCGCGACTCGCCGCCCGCCCCCGAGCGCCCGATCTTCGAGGCCGGGCCGTTCGATGTCCTGCGCCCCGTCGCGCGGGGCGGCATGGCCGAGGTCTGGCTCGGGCGGCACCGGGTGCACCACACCGAGGCGGCGATCAAGATCGTGCGGTCGGCCGACGACGGCGCCGGGCTCGACCGGCGGCTGCGGGTCGAGGTCCGGGCGATGGCCGGGCTCGACCACCCCCGGGTCGCGACGGTGCTCGACACCGGCACGCTCGACGCCTGCGCCGAGGCCGACTCCGGCGGGCGGGTATCGGCCGGCAGCCCGTGGCTGGCGATGACCTGGGTGCCTCACGGTGATCTGGGCCGGGTCGAGGGCCCCCAGCCGTGGGCGGTGACCCGGGCGCTGCTGCTCGACATCCTCGAAGCCCTGGCCCACGCCCACGCCCGAGGGGTCATCCACCGCGACCTCAAGCCGGGCAACGTGCTGCTGCGGGTCGAGGGCGAGGCCGGGGTGCGGGCGGTGCTGACCGACTTCGGCATCGCCCAGGTGCTCGACCCCCACGGCGACGAGCCGACCCTCGATCAGCGCATCTCGGGCACCCCGGAGTACATGGCCCCCGAGCAGATCCGGGGCGAGTGGCGCGACGTCGGCCCGTGGACCGATCTGTACGCGCTCGGCTGCCTCGGCTGGCGCCTGGCGACCGGGGAGCCGCCCTTCATCGGCCGGCACCCGGTGCGCATCTCGATGAAGCACCTCGGCGAGCCGGCGCCCCCGCTGGCGCTGCCCCCGGACCACCCCCCGGCCTTCGAGCGCTGGCTGCGGCGGCTGCTGGCCAAGGACCCCCACGCCCGCTACGAGCGCGCCGCCGACGCCGCCTCGGCCCTCGCTGGCGACACACCCGAGGATCCGGCAGGCACCGGCCCCCTGTTCCGCGCGCTGACGCACGGGCCGCTCGCCGCGGCCCCGCCGTCGCTGGTCGAGGGCCCGACCCGGGCCCCGGGCGCCGACCGCGCCAGCCACCTGGCGCTGGTCTTCGGCGCCACCGCGGACGACGCCGTGGCCTGCGCCGCCACCCGGGCGCTGTCCGCGTCCGACACGGCGAGCGACGACCCGCCGATCGCGCCGCCGCCCGACGCGGGGGCCGACGCGCCGGGCCCCGCCCGGTCGAGCACCGGACCGATCCAGCCGCTGCCCGACGACTGGCGCTCGGCCCTGATGAGCCAGCGGGGCGTCGTCGGGCGGGCCGGGCCGGGGCTCTTCGGCCTGCGTCCCCTGCCCATGGTCGGGCGCATCGCCGCCCGGGACGGCCTGTGGGACGCGCTGCGGCAGGCGTGGCGGGACGGCACACCCCGGATGTGCGTGGTGCAATCCGCCGCCGGGTTCGGCCGCCGGCGGCTCGCCGACTGGCTGACCCGCCGGGCCGACGAGCTGGGCGCGGCCTATGTGATCCACGCGACCCACGGCCCGATCCCCGCCCGCCGGGACGGCCTCGGCGCGGCGCTGCTCGAGTGGTATCGGGCGCTCGACGCCGACGCGCGGCTGCTCGACGAGCGCATCGACGCCGAGCTGGCCCGGCGGGCCCCGGAGGTCGACCCGATCGTGCGGCGCGACACCCGGGACGCCCTGGCCGCCCTCGCCCGCCGGGGCCTGCTCGTCGAGCGCCCCGGGCAGCACGACCCGCAGGCGCGGGGCTTCGTGCGCTGGCTGCGCTGGCTGGCCCGCCGCCGCCCGATCATCCTGCGGCTGGACAACGCGCACTGGAGCACCGCCTCACTCTCGATCGCCGCCCGCCTCGCCCGGGAGACCGGGCTGCCCCTGCTGATCCTGCTCACGCTGCCCATCGCCACCGAGCGGGCCCACGTCGGCGCCGAGCGGCTGGCCGCGCTCGAGCGGCTCGAGGCGCAGGGGGGCCACGCCGACATCCGGCTCGCGCCGCTGGACGCCGCCGAGATGCTGACGCTGCTCGTCGACGGCGTCGGGCTGGCCCCGGGCACCGCCCGTCCGCTGGTCGAGGCCGCTGGCGGCAACCCGCTCTTCGCGGTGCAGGTGGTCGCCGAGTGGCTGGCCGACGGGGCGCTGCGTCCCGGAAGCCGGGGTATGGTGCCCGTCGGCCGGGTGAAGCTGCCGATCCCCGCCGACCAGGACGCCCTGGGGCGGGCCCGCATCGAGCGGGTCCTGCACACGAGCGGGGTCGACCCCGATATCGGCTGGCGGGCCCTCGAGGCGGCGGCCATGCTCGGCGAGGCGGTCGCCGCCGACGACTGGGCCTCGGTCACCGGCGCCGACGGCGAGGCGCTGTCCGACCTGACGCTGGCCCTGCTCGACAGCGGCCTCGCCCGCCCGGCCGACGACGGCTGGAGCTTCGCCCACCGCTTCATCCGCGAGGCCCTCGTCGGCCGGGCCCGCGCCGGCGGCCGGGCCCGGCGGCTGGCGCTCTTCTGCGCCCTGGCGGCCATCGACACCGAGCCCGACGACGCCCGGGCCGCCGAGCGCCGGGCGCGCTACCTGCACGACGGGGGGCACCGGCTCGAGGCCGTCGAAGCCTACGCCGAGGCCGCCCGCCGCACGCTGGCCCGGGGCGCCTACCGGGCCGCGGCGACCCTGCTCGACACCGCCGACGCCGTCTTCGCCGCCGCCGGCCTCCTGCCGACCGACGTGCGCCGGGCGCGGCTGCTGGCGATGCGGGCCGAGGCCGCCCGCTTCACCGGCCAGCCCGATCTGGCCGAGGCCGCCCTGGCCAGCCTGCGCCGCATGCCCCACCCGCCCGGGCGCCCCTGGGCCCGGGCCGAGCTGAGCCGCCTCGACGGGCAGCAAGCGTTCTACGCCGGCCGCACCGACGCCGCCCTCGCCGCGTGGCGGGCCGCGGTCGACCTCTTCGAGCAGGCCGGCGACCCGGAGGGCGTCGCCCGCAGCCTGCACGGCCAGGGCTGGGCGCTGTGCAGCATCGGCGAGACCCTCGCGGCTCACGCGCTGTTCGAACGGGGCCTGGGGCTGGCCACCGCCGCCGACCTCCGGCTCCAGGCGGCCTGGTGCGCCCACGGCATGGCCGTCACCCGCATCTGGAGCGGGCGCCCCGGGGGCCGGCCCCTCGCCGAAGACGCCGCCGCCCGCTTCGCCGAGCTGGGCCAGCCCGCCGGTCGGGGGCTGTGCCTGGTGCACCTGGCCGACGCGCTGTGGGCCGACGGCGAGGCCATCGCCGCCCGGGCCGCCCTCGACCGCGCGGTGGGCCTGCTGCGAGCCGCCGAGGCCGCCACCCTGCCCGACGCGCTCACCCGGCGGGCCATCCTCGCGCTCGAAGAGGGGCGCCTCGACGCCGCCCGGGCCGACAGCACCGAGGTCGAAGGCCGCTGGCTCGACGTGCAGCTCGCCGGCCGCCGCTGCGAGCCGCTGATCGTGCTGGCCTGCCTGGAGCTGGCCGCCGATCGGCCGCCCACCGCCGCCCGGCTCTTCGACCGCGCCGCGGCCCACGCCGACACCGCCCTCTTCGCCAGCCCAGCCCTCGGCCGCATCCTGGAGCGCGCCGCCGAGGGTCTGACCCCTCACGACCGCCCCCGCGCGCGGCGCGCGTTCGAACTCGCCCGCCGCGTCTGGCGCCCACTCGACCCCCGACGGGGGGCCCTGCTCGGGCGCCGGATCCGCGAGATGCAGCGCGCCGACGCGAGGGGATGAGCTTCAGCGGCGGCGCCCGAAGGCGAGCGCCACCATCATCAGCGCCAGCCCCCACCCGCCGGGCGCGCCGGGCGCCGCGCGGCAGTCGCCCGGGTCGGAGGCCGGCGGAAGGGCGGCGCCCCCGCCCATGTCGGCGGTCGCCTCCCCGGCGTCGGCGGGCGCCTCGATCGCCATGTCTTCGCCGTCGGGCGCGGCCACATCGGGCGGCGCCTCGCCCATGGCATCGGGGGTGGCATCGGGCGTGGCATCGAAGCCCTCCGGCGGCGTGCCATCCCCTTCCGGCATGGCATCCATCTCATCCGGCATGGCATCGGGCGCGGCATCGGGCACCCCCATGTCTTCCGGCGGCGGGGCCATGTCCGGCGGCAGGTCACGGCAGCCGCGCACGTCGAGCAGGCAATCGGCGGTGCAGGCCACCTCGCCCTCGTCGAAGCCCAGCGACTGGCAGCTCACGTCGTCGGGTACGGTGACGTCGCACTCTTCGGCGAAGGGGATGGTCACCCCGTCGCCGCACTGGTCGGGGTCGCGGCCGTCGCCGGGGTGGGTGGTGCGCCCGCCCGGCAGCCGATCGCCGGGCCGCCAGTTGCAGCCGGGGTCGTTCAGCTCTTCGCCGTTGCTCAGGCCGTCGAAGTCCGAGTCGAGGTCACACATGCCCCGCCCGGCCTGGGCCGGGTTGACCCACAGCCCCCGCTCCAGCGCGAAGTCGATGCCGAAGCCGTTGCGGTTGAGCCGGTCGTTGGGGTCGAGGTGGCACGTCTCACAGCCATAGGGCGTCGGCACCCGGTTGGGATAATCCGGCCGGCCCTCGGCCGAGCTCGCCCACAGCCCGCCGCCCATCGCGGCGAGCACCACCAGAGTCTGGCGCATCGAATCCCCCTCTCTCTCGGCGTGCGCGGGCCGGTTGTGCCCCAGCGGCGGCGGTCGGATCAACGGGATACACCCGCATACGGTCATCCATCATCGGGCCCTGCCCGCCGGGGGGCGACGTGTGCCATCATCCGGTCATGGGATTCTTCAGTCGCCTCTTCCGCCGCCGCGCCCCCGATGTCGACCCCACCGCCGACACCGCGCCCCGCCGGGCCGTGGCCCCGGGCAAGGCCGATACGCTGCCCCCCGACGCCGACACGCTGGTGGTCTACGGGCTCGACGCCCCCGACGCCGAGCCCGACGGGCAGACGCCGTCGCTGGTGGTGCTCGACTTCGACCCGGTCGACGTGCGGCGGGTGTTCGAGGCGACGCCGGCGCTGGCCCGGGCCCCGGCGCCGGCCTTCGCCGCCCGGCTCGATCCGCCGACCGACGCCCTGCGCGACCCCAACAGCCGGGGCCGGCTCACGTTCGTGCGGCGGTGGCTGGCCGAGCACGCCCCCGATCACGTCGGCTGGCGCCTGGAGCCGGCGGTGACGGCCGGTCGGGGCGCGCCGGGCGGCTGAAGGCGACCCGCGTCACCCCACCCGGGCGATGGGGTGCACGATGTGCCCCTCGACCACCCGGGGGCGGTTCACGAGCACATAGCGCTCGCCCTCCTCGATGCGCCGCTGCAGCCGCTGCATGCCCTCGACGTCCTCGGCGCTCAGTTCGAAGTCGGCCGATGGCCGCGCCAGCTCGACCGCCGGATCGCCCAGGGCCGCCCGCAGGCTCTCCTCGGTCACCGTGAAGCTGTAGGTCAGCGTCTCGGGCTTGCTGTGAGCCGGGGTGTAGGCGGTGTCGAGGGTCAGCGGCCCGAAGCGGGTGTGGATGTGCAGCGCCATCGAGGTCCACTGGGTCGCGCCGATGAAGCGCTGGCAGCCGAACGCGCGCAGGGCCATCGCCTTGGTGACCGACGCCAGGTGATGCAGCCCGCGCCAGGGGAAGGCCCGGTTGAGGCTGGCGAGGTTGTGCCCGAACCAGCAGCCGTCCTCGAACATCGGGATGGCGATGTAGGTCGACACCGGGACCCAGCCCTCGGCGTCGTCGGGCAATTCGAAGGCCGCCCGCTCCCGCTCTTCGAGCTGCTCGACCGGCAGGCAGAAGCCATAGGTGAAGCCGGGGAGCTGGGCGCAATCGAACGCGACCCACTTGTCCATCGGCAGCCCCTCGGGGCCGAAGGTGACCACGTCCAGCCGCTGGAGCCGGTCGAGGAAGGCCTCGGAGGCCACCCGCAGCGGGTCGATCTGCACGTCGATCGGCACCCCGAACGGCGCTTGTTCGAGCCGCTCGGCGTTGGCCGGCGTGGCGACGACGTAGGTCTTCAGCCGGGCGAAGAGCGACGGGTTCTTGCTGGGCGGGGCGGCGCGCGCCTCGTGCATCTCGTCGCTCATCCCTGGAACCGCCGGGTGTAGCCGCCGAAGGACGCGCCGAGGTCGAAGGGCGCCCCGTCGTCCCGGATCTGGAGCGGCAGCCGGGTCGCCGCGCCCCGGATCTCGGCCGGCCCGGCGATCGCGATGCGCCGGCCCTCTTCGAGGGCGGCTTGCAGCCGCTTCAGCGCGTCGAAGTCGTCGGCGTCGACGTAGGCGTCGATGCCCTCGGGCCCGGTCAGATCGCCCCGCAGCAGCCGCTCGATGGCCGCCGCGGGCGTCGCGACCCGGAAAGTGCAGGTCGCCGGGTTGTCGTGGGCCGGGGTCCAGGCGGTGATCAGCTCGAGCGGCCCCAGGCCGGCGTACAGCCCGAGCTGCGGCGAGCGCCACTGCGAGACGGCCATCATGTGGTGCAGGTGGAAGGCGCCGATGCCCAGCGCCAGGGTGACCCGCCACAGCCCCTCGGGCGCCGCGCCGACCGCCACCTGGTTGATGCTGCACAGGGTGTAGACCAGCGCCGCGTCGCGCTTGACGGTCGGGATGCAGATGAAGATGGAGACCGGCACCAGCCCGGTGTAGCCGTCGGGCACGCCCAGCGCCCGGCGGAACCACGGCTCGAGCTGCGTCGCCCGCCGGCCGAAGCCGAAGACGGCGCCGGGCATCACCGCGCAGTCGTAGAACACCCAGTCGGGCATCGGCAAGCCGATGGGGGCGTAGGTCAGCGCGTTGACGTGCTGCACCAGGTCGAGGAAGGTCTCGTGGCCCAGCCGCTGGGGGTCGATGATGTTCGCCGGGGGGATCTCGACGCCCATGGGGGCGACGCACAGCCGGTCGACCACGCCGCGGCGGGCGACGAGGTAGGGCTCGCAGTCGTCGAGGATCCGGCGATAGTGGCGCAAGGGCATCGGCCGATCATGCGCGCCCGGCCCGGCGATCCGCAAGAGGTCCCGCCGGCCGTCGCCCCCCGATGACAGGGACCCCCGACCGCTGTAGACTGCGCTCGCCGACCCGCACCAGGAGCCGCGCCATCCAGCCGCCCGACCCCGCCGATCTGATCGTCGACCGCCTGGGCCCGGCGACCCGCCCCTCCCCGTTGGGGCTGTCGACCGTGTCCGGTGATCGCATCGCCGACTACTGCCCCGACGACGCCCGCACGCTGTTCGACCCCAGCCCCTCGGGGGCCGACGGCCCGTCGTTCGAAATGGCCGGCCCCCGGGAGCAGGTCTTCTTCGACGGCCCCCGCAGCCACGCGGCCATCGTCACCTGCGGCGGCCTCAGCCCGGGGCTCAACAACATCATCCGGGCGCTGGTCCGCACCCTGCGCGGCCCCTACGGGGTGCGCAACGTGACCGGGTTCCGCTTCGGCTACGCCGGCCTGGCCAAGGACGCCGACCCCCCGCCGATGAACCTCGACCGGGCCGCGGTGCACCACATCGACCGCCAGGGGGGCACCATCCTCGGGTCTTCGCGGGGCCCGGTCGAGGCCGGCGAGATGGTCGACACCCTCGACCGCCTGGGCGTCGACCTGCTCTTCTGCATCGGCGGCGACGGCACCATGCGCGGGGCGCAGGCGATCTACGACGAGGTGAAGGCCCGGGGGCGGCAGCTCGCGGTCATCGGGCTGCCCAAGACCATCGACAACGACCTGCCGCTCGTCGAGCGCACCTTCGGCTTCGACACCGCGGTGGGCATCGCCTGCGAGGCGCTGCGGGCGGCGGCCATCGAGGCCGAGTGCGCGCCCCGGGGCGTGGGGCTGGTGCGGCTGATGGGGCGGCACGCGGGCTACATCGCCGCCGCCGCCGCGCTGACGACCCGCGAGGTCGACCTGGTGCTGGTGCCCGAGCTGAGCTTCGCGCTCGACGGCCCCAAGGGGGTCTACGCCTGGATCCGGGAGGTGCTCGCCCGCCAGGGCCGGGCGGTGGTCGTCGTCGCCGAGGGCGCCGGGCAGGACCACCTCGAGGCGGCCGGCGAGGCCGACCCGTCGGGCAACCGCAAGCTGGGCGACATCGGCGTCTTCCTGCGGGACGCGATGAAGGCCGCCTTCGCCGACGACCCGATCAACCTCAAGTACATCGACCCCAGCTACATCATCCGGGCGGCCCCGGCGAACACCGCCGACGCCCGGCTGTGCGGCGAGCTGGCCGAGGACGCGGTGCACGCCGCGATGTCGGGGCGCACCGGCATGGTGGTCGGGCTGTGGAACGGCCAGCGGACCCACGTCCCGCTGGGGGCGGTGGCGGGGCGCACCCGGCGGCTCGACCTGGACGGCGCGCTGTGGCGCTCGGTGGTGCAGACCACCGGTCAGCCCAAGGTCTTCGAAGGGGAGTGACCCGCGGCGGGGGCCGCGCATCCTCCCTCCACAGGAGAACCGATGCCCAAGGACTGGGCCGCGCTGGGCGGTGACAAAGGCAAGAAGGTCGAGACCGGACGCATCGGGCGGGCGCTGAAGCTCGGCCGGGTCGCCGCCCGGTTCACCGGCTCGATGCTCAAGGCCGGGCTGACCGGCAAGAAGGACCCCGACCTCGAGCTGATGGCCGAGGCCGCGGTGGCCAACGCCCACCGCCTCGCCGACGTGATGGGCGAGATGAAGGGCGCGGCGATGAAGGTCGGCCAGATGCTCAGCGCCGACCCCGAGCTGGTCGACCCGGCCTTCGCCGAGAAGCTGGCGACGCTGCAGCGCGAAGCTCCGCCGATGGACTTCGAGACCGTCGCCGCCCAGATCGAGCGCTGGCTCGACCGCCCGATCGACGCCGTCTTCCGTCACTTCGACCCCGAGCCCATCGGCGCGGCCAGCATCGGGCAGGTGCACCGGGCGACGCTCTTCGACGGGCGCGAGGTGGCGGTCAAGATCCAGTATCCGGGCATCGCCGACAGCATCGAGAGCGACCTGCGCAACATGGCCTCGATGCTCAAGGTGGGCCGGGTCTTCGTCACCAAGGAGCGGGCCGACGGCTTCGTCGCCGAGGCCCGGGACGCGATCCTGGCCGAAGCCGACTACCGCCGCGAGGGCCAGAACCTGGCCCGGTTCCGGGCGATGCTGGCCGACGACTGGCCCGACGTGCGGATCCCCGAGCCGGTGCCCGGGCTCACCGCCGAGCAGGTGCTGGTGATGGGCTTCTGCGAGGGCGACAAGCTCGACGAGGCGATCAACGCCATCGACGACCCGGCCCGGCGGGACGCCATCGCCCACCGGTTCGTCGAGCTGTTCGTGCACCTGTTCCACGAGCGCCACACGCTGCACGCCGACCCCCACCCGGGCAACTTCATGCTGGCCCCCGACGAGGCGATCGTGCTGCTCGACTTCGGCTGCATCCGCGACTTCGACGAGGCGCTCGCCGACGACGTGCTGCGCATGCTCGTCGCCTTCTGGGACGACGACATGACCCGGCTCAAGGCGCTGCTCAAGCGCACCGGCTTCGGGCGGGACGACATGGTCTGGCCCGAGGACGACGTGCTGCGGGAGTACCTCGGGATGATCCTCGAGCCCCTCGCGGCCGACGCGCCGTTCCGCTTCGCCGACTTCAAGGTCGCCGCCCGCATCCGGGCGTTCTTCCGCCGCAACATCGGCTTCCTCAAGCTGGTCCCCCCGCCCGAGACGCTGCTGTACTTCCGGGTGCTCGGCGGCATGAAGGGCATGCTGACCCGCATCGACGCCGCGGTGAACCTGCGGGCCATCGCCGAGGACTGCTGCCGCCGCCGAGGCATACTGTGACCCCGACCGAGACCCCGACCCCCATCCGCGACGCCACCACCGTGCTGCTGCTGCGGCCGGGCGACGGGCCGCACCCGTTCGAGATCTTCATGGTGCGCCGCACGAAGCGGGCGAAGTTCATGGCCAGCGCGATGGTGTTCCCCGGGGGCCGGGTCGACGCCGCCGACGCCGACGACGGGCTCACCGCCCGCTGCGACCTGAGCCGGGAGGCGGCCGCGCAGCGCATGGGCATGGACGACGGCGCGCAGGCGCTGGCGCTGCTCGTGGCCGGGGTGCGGGAGACCTTCGAAGAGGCCGGGCTGCTGCTCGCCCGCCGGGCCGACGGGCCGCTCGACCTCGAAGACGCGGCGCTGATCGAGCGGCTGGCGAAGCACCGCGACGCGCTGAACGCCCACGAGACGACGATGGCCGCGGTGGCCGAGGCCGAGGACCTGCGGCTCGAGCTCGATCGGCTGGCGTTCTACGCCCGCTGGATCACGCCGCCCATCGAGTCCCGTCGGTTCGATGCCCGGTTCCTGATCGCCCGGGCGCCGCGGGGCCAGCGGGGGCAGCACGACGCCGTCGAGACCACCGCCAGCGCCTGGCTCGCCCCACAGGCCGCGCTCGACGCCTACGCCGCTGGCGACATCCAGCTCGCGCCGCCCACGCTGCGGGTGCTGCTCGAGCTGGCCCGGGCCGGGTCGATCGAGGCCGCGCTGAAGACCGATGGCGTGCCCCGCCCGATCCAGCCCCAGCCGCAGTTCGTCGGCGGCGACCTGCACCTGCTGCTGCCCGGCGACCCCGAGTTCGACCCGCCCGGCGCGGCCCGCAACCGCATCATGCTGCGCGACGGCCGCTGGATCTCGGAGGGCCGGGGGGCGTGACCGAGCGGGCCGAGGCGGTGCGGCGCATCGGGATCCGGCGCGACCCGGCCGACGCCCCCGCCCTGCGGGCCGCGCTGGGCGACGCCGATCCGGCCGCGCGGGCCATGGCCTGCCGGGCCCTCGGCTGGCAGCGCGACCCCCGGCTGGCCCCCGACCTGATCGGCGCCCTCACCGACCCCGAACCCGACGTGCGGGACCACGCGGTGCGGGCCCTGGGGGTCTGCCTCGGCGGCCGCTCGACCCCGCCCGCGGCCGCCGCGGCGCTGATCGACGCCCTCGCCGACCCCGATCCGATCGTCCGGGCATCCGCCGCGCGCACCTGCGGCTGGCTCGAAGTCGACGGCGCCCGCCCCGCCCTGCGCGCCCGCTTGAGCGACGATGACAGCGGCCCGGTCCGAGCCGAGGCGGCCCACGCGCTCGGTCGCCTGGGCGACGCGCAGTCCACCCCGGCCCTGCTCGCCGCGCTCGGCGCGCCCCACGCCGGCCTGCGCCATCACGCCGCGCGGGCGCTGGGCCTGCTCGACGCCGACGCGCTCGCGCACCTGAAGCCGTGCCTCGCCGATCCCGACGCCGAGGTGCGGGTCGCCGCGCTGCGGGTCGTCGCCCGGCTCGCCGATGATCCCGGGCCGATCGCGGCCGCCCTGCGCGACCCCAACCCCGGCGTGCGGGCCACCGCGGCCATCCTCGCCGCCGACTCATCGATCCCCGACGCCGCGCTCGCCGAGGCGCTGGCCGCCGAGCCGCACCCCGAGGCGCGGCACCACCTCGTCCGGGCGCTCATCCGCCGGGGCGAACGGTCCGGCGCCCCCGACCCCCCCGACCCCAGGAGCCCCGCGATGCCCGATCCTGCCGACCCCGCCGCCTTCGGCCCCACCGGCGACCCGTCCCACCGCCGCAGCGCGCCGGCCGCCGAGCGCAACCGGGGGCCCATCGCCGACGTGCTCGCCGACCGGCTGCCGCCCGGCCCGGTGCTCGAGATCGCCGCCGGCAGCGGGACCCACACCGCCTTCTTCGCCCATCGGTTCCCGGACCACGTCTGGCTGCCGACCGACCTCGACCCCGACGCGCTGGCCAGCATCGAGGGCTGGCGGGCCGCCGCCGCCGCCGAGGGGCGCCCGCTGGACAACGTGCGCCCCGCGCAGCGGCTCGACGTCTGCGCCGACGTGTGGCCGGTGGAGTCCGCCGGCGCGGTGTTCTGCGCCAACATGATCCACATCGCGCCGTGGGCGGCGACGCCGGGCCTGATGAGCGGCGCGGCCCGGATCCTGACGCCGGGGGGGCGGCTCTTCCTCTACGGGCCGTTCCGCTTCGACGGGCGATTCACCGCGCCGAGCAACGCCCGCTTCGACGGCTGGCTGAAGGCGCAGGACCCCCGGTTCGGGGTGCGCGATCTGGGGGAGGTCTCGGCGGTCGCCGCCGAGCGGGGGCTGGCGCGGATCGAGGTGATCGCGATGCCGGCCAACAACCACGTCATCGTCTTCGAGCGCCGCTGAGCGGCGCCCGGATCAGGCGGCGGCCGGATCAGGCGGCGGCCGGCTGGCGCTCCTCGGCGTGGCGGTTGACGATGGCGTCGACGAACAAGAGCCCGATGCCCACGCAGATGCCGACGTCGGCGACGTTGAACGTCGGCCAGACGAAGCTCTTGTAGTACCACTGGATGAAGTCGACCACGTAGCCCAGCCGCAGCCGGTCGATGGCGTTGCCGATCGCCCCCCCCATCAGCAGGATGAACGCCGCCTGCTGCAAGCGCAGCCGGGTCTTGCCCCACATGTAGGTGATGGCGCCCACCGCGACCACCGTCACGGTGCCGAAGATCGCCGCCCGGGCCGCGCCCGACAGATCGCCGAAGATACTGAACGCCGCCCCGGTGTTGCCCGCGAGCCGCAGGTTGAACCACGACTCGGTCACCGCCATCACCTCGGTGCGGATCATGTGGGCTTCGGCCGGCAGCGGCGGCTCGGTGAGCGAGAAGGCCTGAACGGCGAGCAGCTTGGTCCACTGGTCGAGCGCGATCCAGGCGAGGGCGCCGATAAAGAGCGGCAGGTAGCGTCGCATCGGGCCTCCGGCGAGCGGGGTCGAAGTGGTCGCCCAGGCTATTGACGGGCCGGATGCCTGTCAATCGGCGACGGCCGAAGCAGGCCGAAGCCGGCGGCGGGGGCGTCGGGCCGCCCTCTCACAGATCGACGAGGATGGGCGGCGAGTCGTGGCTCACCGCGACGGGCTCGAGCGCGCCCGCCGAGCGCAGCGGGGTGATCTCACCGGTGACGTGCACCGTGCAGGCGAAGCCGAAGAAGAGCTGCACCGAGCCGAAGTCGAGCGTGCGCGACGCGCCGGCCTCGAGGTGCAGCGCGCCGGGCGCGGGGTAGACCGCCTCGATCAGCCCCTCCGACTCGCCGTCCTCGCCCGGATCGGGGTGGGGGCGCATCACCAGATCGTCGAGATCGACGATGACCGGGTGCGGGTGTGGGTTCTCGACGCGGACCTTCAGCCGCAGGACGTCGGCGTCGGCGTCGGCGAAGCGCAGCCCCTCGTCGGTCGCCACCCCGTCACCGGGCCAGACGAAGTCGATCGAGACGCCGCGGGTCGACTGCTCCACCGGCGCGCCGACGACGCCATCGCGGACGCCGTCTCCCGAGGGTATGCAGCCGGCGAGCAGCGCGGCGGCGAGGGCGAACGGGGCGAGCGGGCGGGCGGTTCGACGGTGCATCACGGTGGGCTCCGGGCCGCGGAGGACGACGCGCTCATCGCATCGGACCGGCTCCGCGGGGTCGACCGCCGTTTATTCAATCGATGTGCCGCTTTTCGTGAATGCCCGTCGACCCCGGGCCGCCGGGGCCTCACCGGCCAGCCGCGACGCCGCATGCGGCCGATCCGTGCGCCCGACTCACGGTGCCCGTGCCCCAGGCGCACGACCCGCCTCAGATCCGGAGAACCAGCACCTCGCGCCCGCTCGGCGCCGCCTCCCACGCCAGCCGCGCACGCCCCGACCGGCCGCCGAGGAGGATCAGCGCGCCCTCGGCCCCGGGCCGCATCCGCCGATCGAGCTCGGCCAGCCCCCGGTCCAGCGGGTGGGGCTCGTCCCCGCCGCGGCGCTTGATGCCCACCACCGCCTGCTGGCGCCGCCGACCGACCAGCGGAAGATCGATCCGGCCCACGAGCTGGCGGGCGCCGTAGGCCGCCTGCCACATGACGCCGCCCGGCGGCAGCAGCCCCTCGATGTGCGCGGCGGCCCACACGACCGGGCCGAACCCGTCGTCCGCCGGACCCGGGCGCCAGCCGGTGGCCAGCGCGTTGATCACCCGCGGCAGATCCACGCCGCCGTCCGGCCGGCGGCAGGGGCTGGGATCGACCGTGACCTGCACCCCCGCCGCCCGGGCGTGGGCCCGCAAGATGGCCGCGAGCTGAAGCCCGCCGACCGCGCGCTCGCCGTCGAGCGTCACCAGCCCCCGATCGCGGGCCCGCTCGATGTCCCCCGGGCCGCCGGGGCCCAGCGGCGCGTCGCCGACGAGCAGCGGCCGGACCGCCCGCCGCCCGGCGGGATCATCCAACCCGGCGACGAAGCGATCGAACCACGCCGGCCAGGCCTCGAGCAGCCGGATCGCCGCCCGGTCGATGTCGTCGAGGTGCACCGGCCCCCGCAGCCCCAGCCCGTCGAACAGCTCCCGGGCCAGCGCGCACACCAGCCACGGGTGCCCGCCGGTCCACCGACCGACCCGGCGCAGCGCCGCCTCGGCGAAGAGCTGCCCGGTGGCGACGACGTGCTGCCCGTACAGGCCGGCGATCTCCCGCGCGCCGAAGGCCGGCAACCGCACCCGCAGCAGGCCCCGCCCCAGGCGCCCGCTACCCGGCCCCCGCAGGCCGCCCACCCCGCCGAGCACCACCGCCCGGACCCGCGAGGCGCCGAGCTGAGCCCGCAGCAGCCCCCGCACCGGCGGCGGCAGCCGATCCAGCTCGTCGACCAGCGCGACGAGCGGCCGATCGGTGCGCCGGGACCAGTCGTCGAGCGCCACCGCCAGGAGCTGCCACGGCCCGCCGATGCGCCACGGCCCGTGCCCCGGCGAGCCCGGCTCGCCCCGAGCCGCCCGCCGGAGTTGATCGAGCAGGCGCACCTCGGCCCGGACCAGCGGCGCATCGGCGGCGAACCCGTGGGCGTCGAGCACGACCGGGGTCGCCCCCCGCTCGCGGAGTTGGCGGGCCAGCGCGTGCACCGTCGTGGTGCGGCCCCCGGCGGGCGGCGCCTGCATCGCGAAGCTGCCCCCCTCGAGCAGGCGCTCGAGGGCCGACCGGTCGCCCACCCGGGGCAGCCGGGCGACCGGATCGACGGCGTAGTGGATGTCGCCGTCGCAGGGCCCGTGGATGGCGAAGCGGCGAAGAGGCTCGGCAGCGGCGCGCACGGCAAGCTCCCGGTTCGGGGCCACGTCGATGGATCAGGGGATCGGGCGTCCGGCGCGGGCGCCTCAGGCCGCGTCGGCCATCGCCAGCGACAGGATCTCGTCGACCACCGCCCGGGCGATGGCCGGGCTCGCGCCCCGCACCCGGGGCAGGGCAGCCCGCAGCGCCTCGGAGTCGCGGGCGCCGTCGAGCGCCGCGTCGACCACCCGGACGATGTGCGCCGCGATGCCCTCGATGGCCGAGCGGGGGCCGGCGTCCTCGGTCAGCGCCCGCGATACGGCGTCGGGCAGGGTGCGCCCGAATCGGGGGGCGAGGTGTTCGGCGGCGGTCAGGGCGAGGTCATGGCGGTGCATGGCGGCTCCCGGGAGTGGCAGCAGTACCCTGTGCAATGCCACGGAATACGCCCCGCGCGCAAGATGCACTGTCAGCATCCCATGGCCGCGCCCGGCCGCCGACGGGCTGCGCTGACGCTCAGCGCCGCCGCTCAGCGCCGCCGCTCAGCGCCGCCGCAGCACCGCCAGCCGCTGGTGCAGCCCATGCTTCTTGAGCCGGTAGGCCAGGATACGGGGCGTCGTCTCGAGCGCCCGGGCCGCCGCGCTCATGTTGCCGTCGGCGTCCTTCATCGCCTCGACGAGGATCTCCCGCTCGTGGGCCATCATCATCGCCTCGAGCGATCCGCTGCGGGTCGTGCCCGACGAGGCCCCGGTCTGCAGCGACGGCGGCAGGTGATGCTCGCGGATGACGCCGTCCCGGCTCAGCAGGGCCGCCCGCTCGATGCAGTTCTCCAGCTCGCGCACGTTGCCCGGCCAGTGGTAGGCGGCCATCAGATCGATGGCCGGGGTGCTGATGCGGGTGACCCCCTTCAGCCCCGCGTGACGCTCGACGAAGTGGTCGGCGAGCACGGTGATGTCGCTCTTGCGCTCCCGCAGCGGCGGCACGTAGACCGGGAACACGTTCAGCCGATAGTAGAGGTCCTCCCGAAAGGACCCCTGGCTCATCAGCGCCTCGAGGTCGCGGTGGGTCGCGGCGATGACCCGCACGTCCACCCGCCGGGGCGCGTCCTCCCCCACCCGGTACAGCTCACCCTCCTGCAACACCCGCAGCAGCCGCACCTGGAGCTGCATCGCCAGATCGCCGATCTCGTCGAGGAAGAGCGTGCCCCCGTTGGCCGTCTCGAAGCGCCCCGCGCGGGCGACGTGGGCCCCGGTGAACGCGCCCCGGGCGTGGCCGAACAGCTCGCTCTCGATGAGGTGCTCGGGCAGCGCGCCGCAGTTGACGCTGACGAACGGCCCCGTCGCCCGCAGGCTCGCGTCGTGGATCGCCCGGGCCACGATCTCCTTGCCGGTGCCGCTCTCGCCGCGCACCAGCACCGTCACGTCGGCCCCGGCCACCTGCCGGATGTGGGCCTTGACCTCCTCCATCGCCCGGCTGCTGCCCACCAGCGCCCGCTTGAGCGGGGGCAGCGGGGGCAGCATCGCCTCGGCCTCGACGTCCCGGGCCTGCTCCTCCTCCCGCTCGTCGCGCCAGCGGCGCACCGCCTCGCCGATGAGGGTGGCCACCACCGTCAGCAGCCGCCGATCCCACTGCAAGTCGTCGCTGGTGCCGTGGGGCACGTCCACGCTCAGAGTGCCGAGCAGCTCCCGGCGCAGGGACGGGATGGGCACGCAGACGAAGGCCAGCCCGCCGGCGTCGAGGCGGGCCCGGGCCCGGGTGCGGTCGAGGAAGCGGGGGTCGACCTCGATGTCGGGCACCACCTCGGCCTCGCCCGAGTCGATGACCCGCCCGATGATGCCCTCCCCCGGCCGGAAGCGCCCCCGCTGCCGCTCGGCGAGGGACAGCCCCCGGGAGACCTCGAGCCGCACCTCGCCGGTGCGGGCGTCGCGCAGGGCGATGGCGCAGCGCTGGTAGCCGTAGTCGGCGAGGTGCTCCACCGTGTTGTGCAGGGCGTCCTCGAGCGAGATGTCGCGGTCGTTGAGCGCCTTGGTGATGCGATACAGGACCCGGGTCTCGGCGTGCGGGCGGCCCCGACCGATGGACTCGGCGGGCTCGGCGGGCGGATCGACGGGGGGTGGAGCGGCGGACATGGGACCCGTTGTTGTGCCGTGCCGGGGCGGTCGAGATCAACCGCCCCGGTGAGCAGCGGCCGGCGGGATCCACCTCGTGCCCCCCCGCGCCCGGCCGTGGCACCATGCACCCCCCGACCGACGGAGCGCCCGTGCCCCGAACGACCCCACCCCTCCCCCAGCCCGTCGGCGTCATGGGCGCCGGCGCGATCGGGGGCTACCTCGGCGGCCGGCTCGCCGCCGCCGGCACCCCGGTGATCCTGATCGGCCGTCCGCGCCTCGGCGAGACGCTGCGCGCCGCCGGCCTGCGGCTGACCGACCTCGACGGGGCCGACGTGCGGCTGCCGCCGGCCCCCGCGCGGATCACCTTCGCCGAAGACCCCGCCGCGCTCGCCGGCTGCGGCGTCGTGCTGCTGACCGTCAAGAGCGGCGACACCGCCGAGGCCGGCGAAGCGCTCGGCCGCCACCTGCGCCCCGACGCGGCCGTGATCAGCTTCCAGAACGGGCTGCGCAACGCCGACGTGCTCGCCGACGCCCTGGGCCGGGGCGCGGCGGGCCGACCCCCGACCGCGGTGCGGGGCATGGTGGCGTTCAACGTCGTGCGCCGGGGGCCGGGGCACCTGCACCGGGGCACCGAGGGCCCGCTGGTCACCGGCCCCCTGCCCGCCGCCCACGCCGGGCTGACCCCCGCGCTGCGGGCCGCCGGCTTCGACGCCTTCACCCACCGGGACATGCCCGGGGTGCTCGCCAGCAAGCTCGTGCTCAACCTCAACAACGCCATCAACGCGCTCAGCGGGCAGCCGCTGTACGCCCAGATCAGGGACCGCCGCTACCGGCGGGTCATGTCGGCGGTGATGGCCGAGGGCCTGGCGACCCTGCGCGCCGCCGGCCTCCGCCCGCGGCCGCTGGGCCACAAGATCCGGCCCGGCCTCGCCCGGTGGGTGCTGCGGCTGCCCGACCCGCTGTTCGCGCGCGTCGCCCGGCGGCTGCTCGACATCGACCCCCAGGCCCGGACCTCGATGGCCCACGACCTCGCCCGGGGCCGGACCACCGAGATCGCCGAGCTCAACGGCGAGATCGTGCGCCTCGGGGCGCAGCACGGGCACCCCACCCCGCTCAACCGCCACCTCGTCGACCGGGTGCGGGCCGCCGAAGCGGCCGGCGCCGGCTCACCGGCCCTGCCCCCCGAGGCGCTCTTGCCCGGGGCGTGACGCGCCCGCGGAAAATGTCACAGATTGTCAGGTGACTTTACCGACCCCGGCTCGTTACGCATACTCAACGTGACGACGGGGACAGCGCGGTGAGGGACGCGTCGCAGCCCGGTCGAGGAGGAAGACGATGAGCGAGGGCATCTCCCGGCTGATCGAGTTGCGGCGAACGCTCGAGCACCCTTCGAACTGGGATCCGGAGGACGACGCCGAGGAGCGCTACGGCACCATACTGGACCACCTCAAGGAGGGCTTCCAGGTCCTCAGCCCCGACTGGCGCTACCTCTACGTCAACGACGCGGTCATCGCCCAGGGGCGCAGCACCCGCGAGGCGCTGCTCGGGCGGCCCATGGGCGAGGTCTACCCCGGCATCGAGCAGACCCTGCTCTTCGCCGTGCTCGAGCGCTGCATGCGCGAGCGGCGCCCGGCCGAGTTCGTCAACGAGTTCGTCTACCCCGATGGCCGCACCGGCTGGTTCGAACTGCGCATCGCCCCGGTGCCCGAGGGGCTGGCGATCCTGTCGGTCGACATCACCGCCCACAAGCGCATGGAGGCCGAGCTGGCCGCCCGCACCGCCGAGCTGGCCGCCTCCCAGCGCATGCTGCGCGAGATCACCTACGCCGCGGCCCACGACCTGCAAACCCCGCTGCGGCGGGTGCTCTCGTTCTCCGACCCCGACCTGACCCAGCCCGGCGGCCTGGGGGCGCTGACCCGGATCCACGAAGCGGCGACCCGGATGCACGCGCGGCTCGAGGCGCTGGTGGCCTACACCGAGGCCGAGCGCGGCGAGCGCCCCCGGCCGGTGGACGTCGGCCCGCTGGTGCAGCAGACGCTGACCGAGCTGTGGCCGCTGGCCGAGGCGGCGGGCGGGGTGATCGAGACCGGGATCGACGAGGGCGTCGCCACCCTGGCGGCGGGCGCGCTGTGCACCGCACTGTGGGCCTTCTGTCACAACGCGCTGACCTTTCACGCCCCCGACGACCCGCCGCGGGTGATGGTGCGCGTCGCCCTCGACGCCGAGAGCTGCGTGCTGACCGTGCGCGACGAAGGCATCGGCGTACCCGCGGCCCACCTGCGCTCGATCTGGCAGGCGTTCTACCGGGTCCGGGAGGCCGGCGACTACCCCGGGCTGGGGGTCGGGCTGGCCCGGGCCCGGGTCGCGGTGGAGTCGGCCGGCGGCACGGTGCAGGCCCACTCGACCTTCGGCCGGGGCTCGACGTTCGTCGCCCGCCTGCCGCTCGGGGGCTGCGCCGGGTAGGCCATCGGGCCCGGACCAGACCCACCGGGCGGTCACGTCGGCGGTGCAGCAGCGCAGGCCGGGCGCGAGCGGCGGCCCGTCAGAGCGGGGTGACGGTGATGTCGACCGTGCCCGACCCCGAGCGACCCAAGAAGCCGTCCAGGAGCAAGAAGTAGGTGCCCGGCTCGACCCGGGCGACGCTGATGGCCGACTCGGTGCCGAAGCCGTCGAAGTCGTCGTCGTTGCACGCCAGCTCGGTCGCCCCGTCGTCGCACACCGCGCGCAGGTAGATCAGCGTGTCGTAGTCGGCCTCGGTCACCACCGCCCGCACCGACGACGCCCGATCCACAGTGATGGCGACCACCGCCTGGGGCCCGCCGCCGCCGCAGCTCCCCTCCCCCGCCGAGGGCTGCCCGAGGGTGCTGTACTCCACCTCGCCGCCGGCCGGGCCCACCTCGAGCACGTCCTCGGTGAACAGGCACACCGGGCCCTCCGAGTCGTCCCCCGCCGCCCCGCAGCCGTCGTCGTCGGGGTAGTCGGTCGCCCCGTCGCCGTCGTTGTCCTGACCGTCGGCGCACTCCGGCAACTCGGGCGGATCAGCCTCCGAGTCGTCCAGCCCCCGCTCGCAGCCGGGGTCGTCGAGATCCAGCCGCCCGTCGCCGTCGTTGTCGACGAGGTCGTTGCACTCGCGGATGTTGCTGATGATCTCGACCTCGGCGGTGAGCACCTCGGCGTCCCCCGCGGCCTGCTGCTCGACCATCACGTAGTACGTGCCCCGGTCGAGCCCGGGCAGCGCCAGCGGGCCGATCGCGCCCGAGCGGCGGCAGGCCACCTCGCCCTCGGGATCGACGCACTCGGCCCGGGCGTACAGCGGCACCTGCACCTCGACGTTGCCCCGGTAGGTGCGCACGTTCACGTCCGACGGATCATCCAGCGTGATGACCAGCACCCCCTCGCCGGTGCCCGCCCCGCCGCACGACCCCTGAGCCTCGTCGGCCCCGACGGCCGGCGGATCCAGATCGAAGCGCCCGCCGGCCTGCCCCACCGTCACGAAGGGGATCGGCAGATCGCACAGCGGCTGCTCCCGGTCGAAGCCGGCGGTCAGGCAGACGTCGTCCTCGGGGTAGTCGAGCAGCCCGTCGTCATCGTCGTCGACCCCGTTGCTGCACACCGGCGGCTCGGCCGGATCGGTCTCGTCGTCGTCGTCGAACTCGGCGCAGCCCACGTCGTCGGCGTCGAGCAGCCCGTCCTCGTCGTTGTCGACCCCGTCCCGGCACTGCGGCGGATACTGCACGTCGACCGTCAGCCGGAAGGCCCCGACCGCCTGCCGGCTGCCGGTGTCGACCAGCACGAAGTACACCCCCGGATCGGGCCGGTCGACGGCCACCGAGGCCCCCGGCGCGTCGCCGTTGCCCCGGTCGCAGCCGACGTCGAGCCCGTCGCAGCGGCGGCGCACGTAGAGCACGGTCGGGGCCGCCGTCTCGGGGTGCTCGGTGGTGAAGACCAGCCGCTCGACGAGGCGATCGACCCGCCAGACGAAGGCCACCTCACCGCCCGCCCGGCCGCCGCACGAGGCGATGCTGTGGCTCTCCAGATCGGCCAGATCACCGTCGTAGGCCGGCTCGGCGGCGAGGTGGGCGTTGAGATCGATCAGCGCGATGTCACCGCACGGGTTGAGCTCTTCGGGATCGGCCGCGCTGTCGCAGCCGGGATCGGCCGGGTAGTCCAGCACCCCGTTCTCGTCGTTGTCCTCGCCGTCGGCGCAGGCCGGGGGGAACGGCAGATCGGCCTCCTCGCCGTCGCCGACCCCCTGACAGCCGGGATCGGCCGGGTGGTCGACGAGCCCGTCCTCGTCGTCGTCGACCCCATTGCCGCACACCGGCGGATCGGCCGGATCGCTCTCGTCGATGTCGCCCGCCGCCCGGCAGCCCGGATCCCACGGGAAGTCGGTGAACCCGTCCCCGTCGTCGTCGACCCCGTTGCCGCACGCCGCCCCCGCCGCGCCGCCGCCCTCGGTGGGATCGACCGTCGACAGGCAGTCCCCGTCGAACAGATCCACCGCGCCGTCCTCGTCGTTGTCGACGCCGTCGCCGCACTGCGGCGGGGGGTCGACCTCGTCATCGTCGTCGGCGTCCGCGCAGCCGGGATCGGCCGGGTGATCGGTCGCCCCGTCGCCGTCGTTGTCGACCCCGTCGGCGCAAGCCGGCCGGGGCATCATGTCGGGGGCCGCCCCGTCGGGGCCGGCGTCGACCGCGGCGTCCGGCGGCTCATCCCCCCCGTCGGGCTCGGGATCGAGCGTGCCCCGGTCGGACGCCACGCCCCGGTCGCGCAGGGTCGGGGCCGTTCCACCGGTGTCGTCGGGATCGGAGGGCTCGCAGCCGAAGGCGAGCCCGGCGAGGCACACCGCCAGCCCGAGGAGGGCGGACGGCGCGCGGGTCGGTCGCGGGTTCTGCATGCCGTCATCAGGGCGCCAACCCCGCGCTTGGGTCAAGTGCGGTACACTGTCGGTGAGACTGCTGACATCCGGGGCGTGACGCGGGCCCCGAGATCGGCTAGAACGGGGCCATGAGCGAGCCCACTGCTGACAATCCCTCTCCGAAGCCCAAGCTGCCCGAATCGTGGCTGGAGGTGCTCGGCGACGCGTTCCGCACCCCGCACATGCAGGCGCTGCGGGCCTTCCTGATCGACGAGCAGAAGCAGCACACGGTGTACCCCCCCAACCGGGACATCTTCACCGCGTTCTGGAAGACGCCCTTCGACGCGGTGCGGGCCGTGATCCTCGGCCAGGACCCGTACCACGGCCCGGGGCAGGCCCACGGCATGTGCTTCTCGGTGCGCCGGGGGGTCGTGCCGCCGCCCTCGCTGCAGAACATCTTCCGGGAGATCAACGACGAGATCGGCATCCCCCGCCCCAACCACGGCGAGCTGACCTGCTGGGCCGAGCAGGGCGTGCTGCTGCTCAACGCCGTGCTCACCGTGCGGGCCCGGGACGCCAACTCGCACCGGGGCAAGGGCTGGGAGCCGTTCACCGACCGGGTCATCGCCGAGCTCGACGCCCGCCACGAGGGGCTGGTCTTCATCCTGTGGGGCAGCGCCGCCCGGCGAAAGGCGGCCCGGGTCGACCGCCACCGACACTTGATCCTGGAGTCGCCCCACCCCTCACCGCTCTCGGCCCATCGGGGCTTCTTCGGCTGCGGACACTTCGTGAAGACCAACGCCCACCTCGAAGCCCGGGGCGAGGCGCCGATCGACTGGTCGGTGCCCGACTGACGCCCGCCGCCGGGGCCCCGCGCGCGGCGCCTCAGACAGAAGCGCGGGCCATCACCCCCGCCAGCCGGACCAGCACCGCCCGGACCCCCGGCGTCGGCGACGGCGGGATGTGAACGAAGCCGCAGAAGCGCAGCCGCTCACCCAGGGCGTGCATCGCGTGGAAGGTCACCGCGTTGCACAGGTAGTCCCCCGCGTCGTCCGAGACCCCCACCGCCGGCCCCACCAGATCCCGCCAGGGCAGCGTCGTGGGCAGCGCGGCCGGCCCGTCGGGCACCAGCCGCGCGTGGGGGGGCAGCGCGCCGGCCGCGTCCAGCCGCCGCCCGGCGACGTTGCGGGCGAGGCGCTCGACCTCGACCCGCTGCCGCTGCACCGCCACCCCGTACATCAGCAACGCCGCCGGCCGCAGCGCCTCGACCGCCGCCCGGACCGCGGGCCACGCCCGGCTCCACTCCACCGGGATCACCCGCCCGACGACCGCCACCCCGTCGACCCGGGCGCCGTCCACCGAAGCCGCGAAGCGCCCCGAGGGGTTGTCGGCCACCCCGGGGAACGGCCCGAAGCCGGTCACCAGCAGGCCGCCCGCGTCCGCCAGGGCCCTCGCGGCATCTGTCCCCATCACCGCCCCGTCCGTCGTTCGAGTCATGGGAGCCGCCGTGCCGTCCTCTCTGCCCCACCCCACGAGCCTGTGCCACCGCTGCGGCGCCTGCCGCGTGATCGTCAGCGCCCGGGGGTCGGTCTTCCTCCTGTGTACCGCGCGGCCGGAGAAATATCTCCCCCAACCGGTACACCGGTGCCCGGCCTACACCCCCGCCGAGCCGCCGGACCCCGACCCGTGACCCGCCGCTCAGGGCAGCGACACCCGATCCTCGGGGCACAGCGGCGGCTCGCCCATCTCCCAGCGGGCGCCGTCGAACGCCGCGTCGATGCACACCCCCGGGGTCCCGTCCTCGTCGGGGCACTCGGTGGGCACCGGCTGCCCCCCGTTGAGGGCCAGCATCAGCGTCTCCAGGTTCTGGAAGTTCTGGTTGCAGCCGCCGCACCCGTTCTCGTCGAACGCCGGGTCGAGCTGCCCGCAGTTCTCGGCCGGCCCGCTCAGCCCGGGGCAGGTGCAGATCTCGGGCAGCGCCGCCCGGGGGATGCTCGCCGCGTGGGCGAAGCCCTCGGTCAGCGCCGAGCAGTCGGGCGCGATCTTCGCCTCGAGCTGGATGCGATTGACCGGGATGGCGTGCAGCACGTCCAGCCGGGGCGCGCAGTTGCGGGGGATCTCGGGGGTGCCGGCGTAGATGTTGATGCGCTGGGGCCGCTCCATGCGCACGGTGCACCGGTCGCAGGGGTCGCGCACGAAGTCGAGGTCGACCGCCGTCTCGGGCAGCCGGCAGATCTCACCGGTGCCCAGCTCGCCCCGGGCGGCGTTCATCACCCGCAGCGAGATGCGGTCGCCGTCCACCGCGGTGATCACGAAGATGACGTTGAGCTCGTAGCGATCGATGTCCCGGGCCCACAGGTTGCGCAGGGTCACCACCAGCGGGTGCCCCGGATCACCGGCCAGCGAGGTCGGCGCCAGCGCGGTGAAGCGGAACCAGTCGCCGACCTGCACGCAGTCGCAGGCGCTCGGATCGGGCACGCAGGCGTCGGGCGGGTCGACCCCCAGCTCACCGTCGGAGAGAGGCCCCCCGTCGGTCACCGGGGCCATGTCGGGCAGCGGCGGGCGGGGCTCGGGCAGCCGATTGGGGCTCTCGTCGATGTCGAACGCACAGCCTGCTGCCATCAGGAGCAGGGCCGGGATCATGAGCAGGCGGGCGCAGTGACGGTCCATCTTTTCCCTTCCCTATGACGTGATCCGGGCTACATTGGCGCGGCCATGGCGCTGGTTCAAGCACGACGAGGGAGATCGATGCGAGTGAAAGCGACCCGGATCGCCGGCTTCGCCCTGACACTGCCCCTGCTCATCGCGGGCGGCGAGGCGTGGGCCTCGGGGCTCGAGATCCCCGAGCAGGGCGCCCGCTCGGTCGCCCGGGGGGGCGCGTTCTCGGCCCGGGCGGACGACGCCAGCGCCGGCATCCACAGCCCCGGGGCGCTGGTCAAGCTCGACGGCCTGAACCTGCTCTACAGCCACAACCTCGTCTGGCACTTCGCCACCTTCACCCGGGCCGAGAGCGCCCTGCCGCCCACCGACACCTACGAGGGCCAGGACCCGCTGGCCCCGGTCGAGAACGAGACCCCGTTCTTCGGCCTCGGCGCCTCGTTCGCCGCGGCCTACGGCGTCGACGACTGGACCTTCGGGGTGTCGGTCTACGGCCCCAACTCCACCGGCCACGTGCAGTACCCGGTCACCGGCGGGCAGCGCTACATGCTCACCGAGCTGGACTCGCTGATGCTGTTCTACGGGGCGTCGGTGGCCTGGGGCACCGAAGACTTCGGCGTCGGGGCCACCTTCCAGGCGGCCTCGCTGCCCCGGATGCGCTACTCGCTCGTCGCCGACGGGGTCACCGCGCCCGTGCCGGGCGACGACGAAGCCGCCGTCGACAGCCTCAGCCCCTACGCCAGCTCGTGGGACGTCGAGGCCACCTTGAACCTGAAGGACGACTTCGCGCCCACCGGCATCCTCGGCGTGTGGTGGCGCCCCACCCCGGCGATCGAGATCGCCCTCTCGGGGCGGGTCGTGCCGGTCATCTTCGAGGCCGAGGGCGACATCGAGCTGGCCAACGTGCCCGGCCAGTCCCCGTTCACCGACGCCCAGCTCGAGGTGCCCGGCAACAGCGCGAAGCTCGAGATCCCGCTGCCGCCCACCGCCCGGCTCGGGGTGCGCTACGTGCACGACGGCGGGGGCTACGAGCTGTTCGACGTCGAGCTGGACGTCGTCTACGAAGCCTACTCGATCATCGACGCCTTCGACGCCGACCTCGAGGGCAGCATCCTGCTCGCCGGGGGGGCCCCGGTGCAGGACGTCTCGATCGCCAAGCGCTGGCGGGACACCTTCAGCGTGCGCCTCGGCGGCACCTGGGCCGCGGTGCCCGACCGGCTGAAGCTCAGCCTGGGCGGCTACTTCGAGCAGGGGGCCAGCCACCCCCACTACACCCACCTCGACTTCATCACCGTCGACCGCCTCGGCGCGGCGGGCGGGGTCGAGCTGCGGCTGTGGAGCGGCGAAGAGGGCGGCGCGCTCGACCTGATCATCGCCTACGCCCACACCTTCCAGGAGGACCGCGAGGTCGCCGAGGTCGACGGCAAGGTCATCCAGCAGCGCCCCATCGCCCAGTGCCCCGCCGACTGCGGGGACTACACCGGCGTCGTGGCCAACGCCGGCACCTTCGAATCGTCCTTCGACCTGCTCTCGTTCGCGATCAGCGCCTCGTTCTGAGCCGGTGACCGACTCGGCGGGCGGGGCCCCCGACCCCCGCAAGGCCACCCTCTACGGCCTGAGCGCGGTGCTGATGTGGTCCACCGTGGCCACCGCGTTCAAGCTCGCGCTGCGCCACTACAGCCCGACCCAGCTCCTGCTCGTCTCGGCCCTGATCTCGACCGCCGTGCTGACCCTCGTCGCCCACCGGCGGGGCGCGCTCGGCACCCTGCCCGGCGCCTTCCTCGCCCGCCCCGGGCTCTACATCGGCCTGGGCCTGCTCAACCCCTGCCTGTACTACCTGACCCTGTTCGAAGGCTACGACCGGCTGCCCGCCCAGCAGGCCCAGCCGCTGAACTACACCTGGGCCATCACCCTGACCCTGCTCTCGGTGCCGCTGCTCGGCCAGCGCATCCGGCGCGCCGACTGGATCGCCATCGCCCTGGGCTACCTGGGGGTGGTCGTGATCTCGACCCGGGGCGACCTGCTCGGCCTGCGATTCGACGACCCCGCGGGGGTCGGCTTCGTGCTGGCGAGCACCGTGCTGTGGGCGCTGTACTGGATCGGCAACACCCGGGACACCGCCGACCCGGTCGTCGGCCTGCTGCTGTGCTTCCTGTGCGGCCTGCCGCCCATCGCGCTCGCCTGCGGCCTCTTGTCCGACTTCGACCTGCTCGACGCCCGGGGCCTGCTCGGCGCGCTCTACGTCGGCCTCTTCGAGATGGGGCTGGCCTTCGTGGCGTGGCTGCTGGCGCTCAAGCTCACCGACGACACCGCCCGCATCGGCAACCTCATCTTCATCGCGCCGTTCATCTCGCTGCTGCTCATCGCCGAGGTGCTCGGCGAGCCGATCCACCCCTCGGTCTACATCGGGCTCGTGCTCATCATCGGCGCCCTGATCGTGCAGCAGCGGGGCCGGGCCGGCTGAACCGCCGACCCCCGACCCATCAAAAACCGGGCCGTTCGGACACTTCGGACCGCTCGCCCCCTATTCCCCCTGATGGCGAACACCAACCCCCACGACGCGCTGTTCAAGGCGACCTTCTCCGACCCCCGGCTCGCCGCCGACGCCCTGCGGCGCATGCTGCCCCCCGAAGTCGCCGACCGGGTCGACTGGAGCAGCCTCGAGCGGGTCCCGGCCGAGTTCATCGGCGGCGACCTCAGCCGGCGCCACGCCGACCTCGTCTTCCGAGCCCGACTCGGCGATCGGACCGCCTTCTTCGTGCTCTTCGAGCACCAGTCCTCGGTCGACCGGATGCTGGTGGCCCGGGTCTACATCTACATCGCCGGCATCCTCTCGAACTGGCTGCGCGAGAACCCGAACGCGACCTCGCTGCCGCTCGTCCTGCCGGTCGTGCTCTACCACGGCGAGCGCCCGTGGACCGCCCCGCTCGACCTGCACGATCTGCTCGACGCGCCCGCCGAGGTGCTGGCCCCGCTCGCGGCCCACATCCCCGGCTTCCGCCTGCTGCTCGACGACCTGAACCGGTCGAGCGAAGACGAGATCGAGGCGTCGACCCGGGTCGCGCTGTGCGCCGCGATCATGCTGGCGTTCAAGACGGCGCCCTACGGCGATCCGACCGTGCCCTCCGAGCGGATGGTCGAGCTGCTGCACCGCGCCGCGCACGACGAGGCGACAGCCGAGGGCATCGCCCTGGCCCTGCAATACATCTATACTGTCAGCGACGTGCCGCTGGGTCTGATCGAAGCCCGATTGGTCGAGGCCCTGCCCGGCGAGAAGCGGGAGATCATCATGAGCACCGCCGAGAGACTGCGAAACGAAGGCCGCGAACGCTGGACCGCCGAGGGCCGCGCCGAAGGCCGCGCCGAAGGCCGCGCCGAAGAGCGCGCCGACACCGTGCTGCGCCTCCTGGAAGTGCGCTTCGGTCCCCTACCGGCGCAGGCGACCGCCCGCGTCGCCGCGGCCGACATGGACACCCTCGGCCGCTGGCTCACCCGCCTGCTCTCGGCCCCCGACCTCGACGCCGTCTTCGACTGAACCGCGCTACTGGAACCGCTCGGCGCAGGACACGCACACCGTGGTGGTGGGCAGGGCCGCCAGCCGGGCCGGGCGGATCGGCTCGCCGCAGCGGGCGCAGAACCCCCAAGCGGGATCGTTCAGCCGCTCGAGCGCCAGCCGGATCTGGACGATGCGGGCCCGGGTGCGCCCGTCGAGCGCCTCGAGAACCGTGTCGTTCTCGAAGAGCTGGGCCCGCTCGGGCCAGTCGGCGGGCACCTCGCGATCGGCGTTGTGCAGGTGGGCGCTGATCCGACCGTGGCGGTCGAGCAGCGTATCGAGCTCTACGCGCAGCTTGCTGCGCATCGAATCGAGGGGGGTCTGCATGGGGTCACCTCCGGGCGGGGCCCGGCCGGCATGGCGAGCCGCCCCCTCGAACAGCACGAACCGGGCCACCCCGAAAGCGGCCCGCAGGCGCGCCTGACCGTACAAACTGTTACCCATCGCACGCACCCGGTGCACCGGCGTCACGGGCTCACCACACGGCGCCGGCTCGACGGTCGGCCCGGGGCGCAGATTTCTGGCAGGGGGAGGGGCCGGCGGTCCCGCCGGCCAGGAGGGGAGACGGGCTCAGCTCCGGGGCAGCGGCCGCAGCGGGCGATCACCGGCGCCCGAGGCGTCCGAACCGTCGGCGGCGCCCGAGGCGTCCGAACCGTCGGCGGCGTCACCCGGCGCCGCGTCGACCGCGCCCTCGTCGCCCTCGACCCCGTCACCGTCGGGCGCGCCCGAGCCCGGCTCGCCGTCGCCCCCGCGGGCGCCCTCGTCACCCGAACCGGGCTCGCCCGCCCCGGCCTGCCCGGCCGCCTCGGCCTCGGCCGCCTCCCGAGCAGCCGCGGCCGCCGCGGCCTCGGCCTCCAGCGCCGCGCGGGCCTCGGCATCCAGCTCCACCTCGTCGAGGGGCACGTCGTCCCCCGCCGCCACGCCCCGGCGCCGGGCCGCGTGCACCGCCGCGAGGCGGGACTCCTGATCGTGGAAGGCGGCCAGCAGCTCGGCCCGACGGTCGGCGTCCGGCTCCATCACCATGACCCAGCCCACGACCCGCATCAGCCCGATCTGCATCGCCTCGTAGGCCCGGCCCAGATCGACGGCGGAGACATCCTCCGAGGCGTCCATCGACGACCGGAAGTGCGGCAGGAGCCCCTCGATGCGGCTGACATAGCGCTCGAGCCCCAGCTCGTCGATGGCCTCGGCGTGATCCCGGCGCATCACCGCGATCAGGTACTCGTTGAGCGCGACCTGCTCCTCGTAGGGCACGCTGGTGACCGGGGCCAGGCCCTTGGGGAAGCACGCGTCCAGCATGGACTGCGCCAGCCGGCCGGTGCGCTCGGCGGCGTAGTCCTTCGCCTCGCGGGCGAGCACCGCGTGCATCTGGGCGAAGTTGCTGTCGACCTTGGCGTCGTAGACCCGGGTCATGCCCCCGCCCCGGGCGAGGGTCTGCGCCGAGCGGCGGGCCTTGAACTCGATGTAGCGCATCGCCGCGGCGATGGCCACGACGATCAGGTTGAGCAGATCGGCGTAGCCGTACCGCCGGGCGGGCGCCTCCATCGGCCGGACCGCCTGTATCGCGCGGCCGGCCGGGAAGCGGCGGATGGAGAGCTTGCGGTCGTATTCCGCGAGGGTGGCGTCGTCACGCATGTGATCCTCCAGAGCGTGGTGACTGTGATGAGTGCCCTTCAGAGCCGCTGTGCAGAGCTGAACTCTGACATGGGCCCTGAAATGTGACTCGAAAGTGTGCATCCACATTAGCGGGCATACGCGAGCCGTCAAGTGGAAATACCGGAGCTCTCCTCAGTCGCCCACCCGGACGCCCAGCAACCTGCTGAATAGATTGATGAAACCCGGCGAGCCCGGCGCCTGGATTTTTTCTGCCCGGCGGCTGCGCGCGGCCGCCTCGACCCGCGCGATCTCGTCAACTGACTCGGGAGTCGACTTCCAGACGCACCCGCCGACCCGCCCGATGGAGGTGGGTTCGCCTCGAGATCGCGCCGACGGGATGTCCTCGGCGACCCTACGCCGGTCGAGGTGCTCGGGCGGGCCCGCTTCGGCGATGCACGCGACATCCATGTCTCACGAGAGGGCGGCCCGCGGCGATACACGCGACGCAGATGTCTCACGAGAGGGCCCCGAACATCGATGGGTGCGCCATCCATGTCTCAAGAGAGGGCCCGCCGCGTCGATATATGCGCTGTCGATGTCTCACCAGAGGCCCGCTTCTGGCGACCCCCATGGCGAGCGCCGCCCGCCGGAGGGCCCGATCCGGCGATGGGTGCGACGTCCATGTCTCAAGAGAGGGCCGCCGCCATCGATGCATGCGACGTCCATGTCTCAAAAGAGGGCCATCGACGGCGATGGGTGCGCCATCCATGTCTCAACAGCGGGCGCCGCGCGGCGTATACTGCGACGTGCATGTCTCAAACGCGGGCCCTCGGCAGCGTAGGGTCGCCGAGGACATCCCGCCGGCGCGATCTCGGTGGAGATGGGTCGCCGATCGAGGCCCTCGGGCGGGCCGCGGCGGCGCACCCTACGCCCGAGGTGGCGTCCTGATGCGGTTCTGGTGAAGCGGGCGGCGGTGAGTGAAGCGGTGTAACGGCCGAGTAATGGTGTCGCCGCGCGGCGCGGGCCACGGTCGGATGCGCGCCCGACCACCCGCGCGCGCCCGGAGGATGTATGCGCCGCGCTCTGCCCGCCCTCGTCGCCCTGCTCACCGCCGCCGTCACCGCGCCCGCCGCCGCCGAGTGCAAGCTCGACCCCGGCGACGGCGTGCTGGGGGTCGAGGTCCGCTTGCAGCGGGACGAGGGCGGCGGGCGGTGGGTCGACCGGACGTGGGCCGAGGCGCCGAAGCCCGGGGAGCGGCTGCGGCTGGCGGTGCACAGCTCGCGCACGCTGTACCTGGCGGTGTGGGTCGGGCAGGAGGCCCAGGCGCGGCGGCCGACCCAACTCTGGCCGCCGATGCCCGAGACCCTCGAGGTCATCCGCTCGGGCTCGACCTGGATGGTGCCCCCAGGAGACGGCGCCTTCGTGATCGACGGCGACGACGCCCGCTGGGGCTGGACGCTGGTCATGGCGCCCAAGGTGACGCCCCGGGCGAAGAACCCCTGGCGGGCCCGGGTGCAGGTGCGGGCGGTGGTCGACGAGGAGGACTCCGACCGGCTGTGCCTGCACGTGCCCGACGGCATGTCGTACGCGATGCAGAAGCTGTGGAGGTGGCGATGAGCGCGACGCGCATGGCGCCCGAGCGGCTGCGGTGGGTGATCGCGGTGGCCGGGCGGGCGGGGCTGGCCGAGCGGCGGGCGGCGCTGCTGGCCCTGCTCCCGCCGGGCGTGCGGGGGGCGCTGGAGGTCGACGCGCGGCGGTCGGATCAGCTCCGGATCGACCTGGGGCGGCTGAACGAGTGGCCGGCGACGAATGGGCGGCACCCGCTGGATCTGTGGATCGAGGCGGCGATCGATGTGCTGAGCGCAGACGGCCGGCCCGAGGCCGAGACTCTGCGCCGGCTGGCGGCGGGCGGGGCGCTGCCGGCGGGCGATCCGTCGACGGGCGAGGCCGGCGGTGAGCGGCTGTCGCCGGGCCGGCGGCGGTGGATGGCGGCGGCGCTGGTCGTGGCGGCCGGGGGGCTGGCGGCGTGGTTCTGGCCGACGCTGCCCCCGGGCTGGGTCGCCGTGCCGGAGGGGGCGGCGGCGCCGGGGCCGGGCGATCTGATGCGGTGGACGGATGAGGGCTGGCGGTGGGTGGCCGGGCCCTGCGTGCCGGCCGAGGCGGTGCGGTCGGTGGACGACGGCGCCCGGCGGGTGGTGGACGCGGCCGATCTGGCGCGGGTGGTGTGGGCGCCGGCGTGCGACGACGCGCTGGCCGAGGCGGCGGCGGGCGGCGAGGGGTTGACGGTGGTGCTCGAGGTGCAGGGGCCGGCGCACGCGCCGCAGCGGCCCGAGGCGTGGTTCGGCAAGCCGGCGCGGGCGACCTGGGTGCTGAAGGAGGGGCCGTGATGCGGTGGTGGACGTGGGCGCTGGGGCTGGTGGTGGTGGCCGGGGCGGCCCGGGGCGAGGGGCTGTACACGCGACCGGTGCTGCGGATCGAAGCTGGGATGCACACGGCGCCGATCAAGGCGATCACGGTAGACGCGGCCGGGGAGTACGTGGTGACGGCCAGCGACGACAAGACGGCCCGGGTGTGGCGAGCGGCCGACGGGGCGCTGCTGCGGGTGCTGCGGCCGCCGATCGGGGCGGGTGGCGAGGGCAGGCTGTACGCGGGGGCGATCAGCCCCGACGGGCGGTGGGTGGCGCTCGGGGGGTGGCTCCAGGCCGAGCGCGCCTCCGGTCACTTGATCTATGTCTTCGACCGGGCCGAAGGCCGCCTCGTGCGCCGGCTGGCGGGGCCGGGCAACGTGGTCAATCAGCTCGTATTCTCGCCGGACGGCCGCCGGCTGGCGGCGGTGACAGGCGCTGGCGGGCTGCATGTCTACCGAGTCGCCGACTGGCGGCACTCGTGGCAGTCGAAGGCGTGCGCTGCACAGTCCTACGGGGTGGCCTTCACTCGCTCGGGTGTACTCCAGTCTTGTGATGATGGGCACGTCCGGCGCTTCGACGCCGACGCCGACGCCGACGCCGCGCTCCAGGCCACGTCACCCGCACTGATGGGCAAAGAGCCGATGCACATCTCCGTCGGCCCGGCGGGCGCCGTGGCGGTCGGCTTCGACGATGCGAGCGGGTTGCAGGTGCTCGACGGCGACACCCTTCGACCCACCCGGGCGATGCAGGTTTCGTACGGCAATCCAAGACCCACCCCCGTTGCAGCATGGCTCGACACCACCCTGCTCGCCGCCGGCTATCTTGCCGAGGGTGGGCGGAAGCTTGTGCTGCGCTGGCCCACGCTCGACGGCCGACCCACGGCCCACCCGGTCGCCGACAACGCGATCTCTGCCCTCACGCCCCTGCCCGACGGCCGGCTCGCGTGGGCCTCGGGCGATCCCGCGTGGGGCCTGCTGAGCTTCACCGACGGCCCGCAGCACACCGCCGCCCGCCCGATCCTCGACCTGCGCGGCGTCACCCTGGCCGCCGACGCCCCCGGGCAGGCCGTCAACCTCGCGGGAGGGGGCTACCTCGACCGCCCGCTCACCCTCGATCTGGCCCGGGGCGTCCTGCGCCCCGACGCCGCCCGGGGCCCGCTGCGCCCGCCGCGCACCGCCGGTCTGTCCATCGACGGCTGGCAGCACACCCGGGCACCGACCCTCGACGGCCGGGCGCTGCCCCTGAAGCAATACGAGCGGTCCCGAAGCCTCTCCATCGCCCCCGACGGCCAGCACTTCACCCTCGGCGCCGACTGGTCCGTCCGCCACTTCACCGCCGACGGCCGCCTCCAGTGGACGACCCCCACCCCCGGCGCCGCCTGGGCGGTCAACCACAGCGGCGACGGCCGGTGGGTCATCGCCGCCGTCGGCGACGGCACCCTGCGCTGGTACCGCGCCCGGGACGGCGCGCTCCTGCTCTCGGCCTTCGTGCACCGCGACCTGCGCCGGTGGATCGCCTGGACCCCGGCCGGCTACTACGACGCCGCCCCCGGCGCCGAGGACCTGCTCGGCTGGCACGTCAACCGAGGCCCCGACGCGGCGGCCGACTTCTTCCCCGCCGAGCGCTACCGTCACCGCTTCTTCTGCCCGGCGATGATCCCCGCCATCCTGCGCACCGCCGACCCCGACGCGGCGCTGGCGGCCGTGAAGGACGAGTGTCGCCGCATGGCCCCCGCGGGCCTGACCGAGACGATGCAGGCCCCGATCATCGAGGTCCTCGACCCGGCGCCGGGCGCGGCGTTCTCGGGCGACGTCGTCGCGGTGAGGGTCCGGGTGCGCTCGCCCTCGGGGCAGCCGGTGCACCTCGACTACCGGGTCGACGGGCGCCAGCTCCGGGCGGCCGTCGATCCCGGGCCCGCGCTGCGCGACGGCGAGACGACGACCCTGCGGGTGCCCATGCCCGAGCGGGACGCGACGGTGGTCGTCTTCGGCCGGACCCGCTTCGCCAACAGCGAGCCGGTCGCCCTGCCCCTGCGCTACGTGGGCCGGGCGCCGCCGCCGCCGCCCAAGCCCGACCTCTACGTGCTGGCGGTGGGGGTCAGCGCCTACGCGAGCGCGCGGTGGGCCGACCTGAAGTACCCCGCGAGCGACGCCCGCCGCTTCTCCGAACTCTGGCGGGACGACCCGCTGTACGCCACGACCCACATCCGGGTGCTGCCGGATGGCGAGGCGACGTGGCAAGGCATCATGGGCGGCGTCGAGTGGCTGGTGAACAACGTCACCGAGCGGGACGTGGCGGTGGTCTACCTGGGCGGCCACGGCAAGATCCACCCGGCGGACAACAGCTATGCCTTCCTGCCATCCGACGCCGATCCGAAGCGCAAGCTGACGACGTGGCTCAAGGAGGAGCACTACAAGGGCCCGCTCGAGGCGCTGCCGGGCAAGACGCTGCTCTTCATCGACACCTGCCACGCCGGCGCGGCCGGGGGCGCGCAGGTCGCCATGCGGGGCGCCGATCTCACCGAGCTGATCAACGAGCTGACCGACGCCGAGAGCGGGCTGATCGTCTTCGCCGCCTCGAACGGGCGCCAGCCGGCGCAGGAGAGCCCGCTGTGGGGCGGGGGCGCCTTCACGAACGCGATCCTGAGCTGTGCGACCGCGCCCGGCGAGCGGCGCTTCGACGGCGCGGTGACCCACAAGGGGCTGGGGCAGTGCGTGCACGACAAGGTGCTCGAGCTGACCGAGCGCGATCAGCGGGTCGTGGTGGTGGTGCCGCCGGGGGTCGAGGACTACCCGGTCCTCGCGCCCCGGTAGCGGTCGGGCGGCGCGCGGGAGGTGGGCTCCTGACATCGGGCGCGCGTCGGCGTACTCTGAGGGGCGCGATACAGGAGCAGGCATGAGCTACGAATCGGACGCCGAGCGCAGCCATCGCGGGGACGAAGCCGGGTCGCAGGACGCGCCGCGTCTGCCCTCGATGCACGCCCTGCAGATGCGGGCGCTGGCCCGCCGAGCGCAGGCGCGAGACATCGTGCAGGCGCTGGGCGGTGAGGCGGCCGGCGGCGATGTGCACGCGCTCGCGGCGCGAGGTGTCTCCGGAGCCGGAGGCGCCCTGCCCCATCGGGAGAAGATCCAGGCCTCGTTCGGGCGGTTCGACGTGGGCGGCATCGCAGCCCACATCGGCGGCGCGAGCCGCGACGCCGCCGAGGGTATGGGCGCGTCGGCCTATGCCACCGGGGAGGACGTCGCGTTCGCCGAGGCCCCGGATCTGCACACGGCGGCGCACGAGGCAGCGCACGTCGTACAGCAGCGGGGCGGCGTGCAGCTCGCCGGCGGCGTGGGGCGGGCCGGCGATCCCTACGAGCAGCACGCGGACGCGGTGGCCGACGCCGTCGTGCGAGGCGAGAGCGCCGAGGCGTTGCTGGCCGAGATGGCCGGTCCCGAGAGCGAAGGGGCCGCGCCGGCTTCGGCGAAGGTTCAGATGAACCCGGCCAAGGGGGTGACGAAGCGACTGTGGCGGTGGATCAGCCGGGAGACCGTGCAGAAGCAGATTTCGAAGCACGTCGCCAAGCACGGCCGCAGCGTCGCCGGCAAGGCGGTGCACTCGATCTTCAAGCGGCCGAACAAGATCCGGAGCATGGTGCGCAAGACTGCGGCCGAGGCGATGGCGCTGGCCCAGAAGAGCGCCTCCAAGTCGGCCGACGATGTGCTGAAGGGGCCGGGCATCCGGATGTTCCGGCAGTCGGCGGGCAAGGGCAAGTTCAGGTGGGTCATCGAACGCGAGTTCAAAAACCCCATCGGCAAGGCGGGCGAGAAGGTCCTCAAGATCGTCGTGGATTACTCGGGGCGCATCGTCACGGCGTATCCGACCAAGGCGCTCTCGTCGATGGGGCTCGGGGTGGCCGCGATAGGCGTATTCGACGGCAAGGCCGCCGAGGCCGGGGAGCGCATCCAAGACGCGGTCGAGGCCGATCAGCGGCGGCGCGAAGCGGACGCGAGCTCGTGGGGCAGCTTCGCCATCGATGTGCTCACGCCCATCGGCCTGACGCCGAGCGTGGCCAATGATGGCGAGGGCCTGTGGCTGACCAGACGCAACATCGTCCGTCATGTGTTCGCCAAGCTCGTGTCGGAGATCGAGCAGGCCGAGAGTCGCAAGCTCAGTGAAGAAGAGCGGAGAAAGCTGTACGAGCTGCTGACCGTGAGCGTCGGCAGCGCGATGATGGCGCAAGGTGGAGGAGAGGACGACGAATGAACTGGTGCTGGCTGCCCTCGGACGCGCGCGATACGACCCACCCCGATGCCGTCTCCCTGCACACGCCGGTCGAGTCCGACGAGGTCCTCTGCGGTGCCTTCGACGAGGCGGGGCTGCCGCTCGATCCATACCGGGACGTCACGTTCGACGGTCGCGCGCTGGCGGCCGGGCGCGCGGTGGTCACCGCGCTGTGCAGCAGGCGCCGGGCGCAGGTCGGGGCGGAGCGGTTGGGTCTCGCGCTCACCGATGCTGCCGCCCCGTGGCAGGCCGAAGCGCTGAAGCGAATGCTCGCAGAGGACGAGCTGCACCGGGCGTTCTCGGAGTTGGAGGCGCTGTTCGAACTGGCGATCGGCGAAGGCGGCCGCGTGCTCATGCTCGGGGATTGATATGAACCCGAGCGTGAGCACGGACGGGCTGCGGTTGCCCGACACCCGAATCACATGCCCGGCGCCGAGCCCGAGTAGAGGCTCTGGGCCCCGAGGGCGGGTGGTGCTATGACTCGGGCTGACCCGAATCGGAGGCCTGTCCATGTCCCTCGGCACACCGCGCACCATCGACGTCGGCGGCCAGACGCTGGCGTACTTCGAGCAGGGCGAAGGGCCGCTGGTCGTCTGCCTGCACGGCTACCCCGACACCGCGCACACCTGGGACGCGCTGCTGCCGGCGCTGGCCGAGGCCGGGTATCGGGCGGTGGCGCCGTTCATGCGGGGCTATCACCCCAGCCCGCCGGCGAGCGATGGGGACTACTCGGGCCTCACGCTGGGGCGCGAGGTGCTGGGGTTGATCGCGGCGCTGGGCGAGGACTCGGCGGCGCTGGTGGGGCACGACTGGGGCGCGTCGGCGGCGTACTCGGCGACGGCGCAGGCCGCGCCGGGGCAGATCCGGGCGCTGGTGACGCTGGCCATCCCCCACCTGCGGGCCATCCGGCCGAGCGTGCGCGGGCTGTGGAAGGCGCGGCACTTCATCACCTATCAGCGGCAGAAGCGGGCGGTGGCCCGGCTGAAGGCGGATGACTTCGCGCATGTGCGGGCGATCTACCGCCGGTGGTCGCCGACGTGGGACGCGCCGGAGGCCGAGATCGAGCGGGTGAAGGCGTGCTTCCGCCACGCGGGCGTCGCCGAGGCGGCGCTGGGCTATTACTGGTCGTGGCGCGAGGAGCAGCGGGACGCCGCGGCGCGACGCACGCTGGCCCGGCGGGTGTCGGTGCCGTCGCTGGCCATCGGGGGGCGGGCCGACGGGGCCTTGGTCCTGGAGACCTACGCCGAGACGCCGCAGTATTACGAGGCCCACTACGACATGGCGCTGCTCGACGGCGTGGGGCACTTCCCCCACCGCGAGGCCCCGGAGGCGGTCAACGATCTGATCGTGGGCTTCCTGACGGAGTTCGATCGCCCGGCGGGTTGAGCGCCGGATCGTCGGTCGACGCCGCCGGGGGCTCAGCGCCCGCGGCGAGGGCGCCGCAGCCCGAGCGCGAGGATCCCCACGAGCAGCAGCGCCGCCGGGCCCTCCCCGCGCCCGTCCGCCGAGCAGCTACAGCCCACCGTCTCCACCGGGCGCACCGGCAAGACGGTCCCGTCGCCCGTGCCCCGGTGGCCGGGCCCCGCGCCGGGGCCGAGGTCCGGGCCGTCTCCGGTGGCGTCCGGCAGGGCGCCGTCCGGCTCGTCCCCCGGCGGCGCGTCGGCCGGGTCGAGGGGGCCGATCGGCGCGTCGAAGAAGACGCACTGCGCGCGCCCGGCGCGGCGGCGGCAGATCTCGCCGGCCGGGCAGACGACGGCGCTGCACGGGTCGAGCTGGCAGAAGCCGTCGAGGCAGGCCATGCCCGGGTCACAGGTCACGGGGCCGCAGGGGTCGGGCGCGCACTCGCCGTCCACGCAGGTCGAGCCGGGCCAGCACTCCACCCCGCCGCAGGGGTCTTCGACGCACGCGCCGTCGATGCAGCTCGAGAACAGCGGGCAGCTCACCGTGGCGCAGCTCGGGCGGCAGGTCGCCCGGTCGCACTCGGCGTGGCACACCGCGCCCGGCTCGCAGGGGTTGGGGCGGCAGGGATCGGCCTCGCAGCCGGCCGGCCGCGGGGGCGCGCAGTCGCCCGCCCGACAGACTTCGCCGGGGGCGCACTCGACCGCGGCGCAGGGGTCGACGCACTGCTCGGCGTCCCGATCGCAGGTCTGGCCGTCGGGGCACGGGGTGACCTCGCAGCGGGCGAGGCACAGGTCGGTGGAGCGGTCGCACATGCCTTCGATGCACTCGCCCGCGACGCAGCGCGTGCGGCACGCCCCCCGATGGCACACGTCGCCCACCGGGCACGCCGGGTCCTCGTCGATCTCGCCGTCGCAGTCCTGGTCGACGCCGTCGCAGGTGTCGACGGGCGGGGTGTCGCAGGTCCCGCAGGTCGAGCGCAGCCCCTCGTCGATGGAGCCGTCGCAGTCGTCGTCCCGCCCGTCGCAGGTCTCGGCCGACGCCGAGTACAGGCCCTGGCAGTCGAGCTGGAGGCTGCATACGACCTCGCCCTCGGCGCAGACGCCGGGCAGCCCGGTCGCGCATCGGCCGCCGGTGTCGAGGTCTTCGTCGGCCTCGCCGTCGCAGTCGTTGTCCAGCCCGTCGCAGGTCTCGTCGCCGCCCACGGCGTCCTGGACGCAGAGCAGCATGCCGCCCTCGCAGCTCCACAGGCCGTCGGCGCAGATCCCGGGCTCGCCGGTCTCGCAGATGTCACCGACCTCGGGCAGTACGCCCTCGTCGATGCGCTCGTCGCAGTCGTCGTCGAGCCCGTTGCAGATCTCGATCGCGTCGGGCAGGGCCGCGCCGACGTTCAGCAGCGCCCGGCGCAGCTCGACGGCGTCTCCGGCGAGGTAGGGCGCCGCGGCGGGGTCGTCGCTGCCGGCCCGGGCCATCGCGGCGAGCGCGCCCGCGTCGACGCCGGCCCCGAAGCCGATGACGTAGACCGTCAGGCCCTCCCGCCGGGCGCGGATGTCGGCGATGGCGTCGGGCGCGTCGCACCCGCTCTCCTGCCCGTCGGTGATGAGGATGATCGCGCTGAAGCCGAGCCCGTCGGCGAGGTGCCCCCCGCCCCGGCGGAGCGCGCCTTCGATGGCGGTCCCCCCGCCGGGCTGGTTGGCGTCGGCCGCGAGCGCGGTGAGGATGTCGCCGGCCCGCCGCGGTCCGACGGGCACCACGACCTGCCCCGCCCCGCCACACTGGCCCCCGTTGAAGAGCAGGAGCCCCCAGTTGATGTCCCGCTCGGCCCCCACGAGCAGCTCGATGGCGTCGGTGGCCGCCTGCCACTTCTCGCCCCGCATCGAGCCGGAGTTGTCGAGGATGATCAGGACGTCGCCGCCGCCGTCGAGGCATTGCGCCCGGGCCGGGCCTGCGGCGCACACGGCGAGCGCGCCTGCCAGGACCAGCAGCAGGTGGCTCGCCACCTGCGCGCGTCGGCGCGCGGCCGTCTTCGGAGCAGCCGTCTTCGGAGCAGCCGTCTTCGGATCTGTCGCTGTTGTCATGTGCCCTTCCCTCATGCTGCCATGCGCCCGGGGCGCCGCCCGAGGCACAAGCCCGGCTGGCCGGGCCTGACTCCTGGTCTTCGGCATGGGCCACTGCCACCCGCAGCGTCAGCCCATGGAGGGATGGTGCCACAGCGGGCCGGGCGACGCCAGCCCGAGCGCGCCCGAGGCGGGCCGGGTGTCAGCGGGGGGCGAGATCGTCAGCGGGGGGGCGAGATCGTCAGCGGCTGGGTGAGGTCGTTGGAGGCGGGCGGGTCCCAGTCGGGGCCGTCGGGCGGCAGGAGGGCGTCGACCACGCGGAAGGTCGCGACGGTCTCGCCGGCCGGCTCGCCGGGGTCGTCGCCCCGATGCTGGAATCGGATGACGCAGTCGTCTCCGGCCTCGGTCTGGAAGTCGAAGGTCGTGATCGAGACCCCCGGCAGCTCGTAGCGCAGCGCGACGATGAGGCGGTTCTCGGCCCGGCGGGGGTCGCCGGTGTAGCGCACGCTGGCCTCGAACCCGGGCTCGCCCTGCACGATCTCGGCGGGGAAGTCGAGGTCGGCGATGGTGAGGGGGAAGGCGTCGCCGCAGGGGTGGGGCTCGTCGGGCAGGAACATGTCCGGTTCGGGATCGGGGGCCATGTCCGGCTCGGGATCGGGGGCCATGTCCGGCTCGGGATCGGGGTGCGCGTCGAGGCCGGCGAGGTCGAGCATGGCGTCGGCTTCGAAGCCCTCGTCGGCCTCGGGTTCGGGCGCGGCGTCGAATCCGGGTGGCTCGGCGTCGAGCCCGGGTGGCTCGGCGTCGATCGTGACGTCGGGCGCCTCGCCGTCGGCCGGCTCGACCTCGGTGGCGTCACAGCCCGCGAGCAGCCCCAGCCCGAATACACAGCACATCCACCATCGCCCGTCTCGTCGCATCGGCCCGGCCTCCAACTGTCAGGGGGTGACTGTATCGCCGGGTGAGGCGGCGGACAAGCGCCCGCGCGCCGACCGCGGGTCGCCGTCGGCCGGTTCGAGGGGGTCGGCCGGCCCGGGTGCGGAGTGCACGACCCGCTGGGGGAGCGGGATGGTGATGCCCTTCTCGGCGAAGGTGCGCCGGATCTCGATGTACATCGCGGTCTTGACCGTCAGGAAGTTCTCCCGGGCGGCCCACACCGAGAACTGGAGGTCGACGGACGACTGGCCGAACGCGAGCACCTGGAACAGCGGCCGGGGCTCGTCGAGGCACAGCGGGTGGTTGTCGGCGGTCTCGAAGAGCACGTCGCGCACGCGCTCGAGGTCGCTGTCGTAGGCCACGCCCACCGGGATGTCGACCCGCCGGATGGGGAACGCCGAGAGGTTGCGGATCTCGCTCTTGAGCAGGGTCTCGTTGGGGATGCGCACCAGCAGGTTGTCGAAGGTGCGCAGCTTGACGCTGAGCAGGTCGATGGCGATGACCTCGCCGGTGGTGGTGCCGACGGTGACGATGTCGGCGACGGTGAACGGGCGCTCGGCGAGCAGGAAGAGGCCGCTGATGAGGTTGCTGGCCGAGGTCTGCGAGGCGAAGCCGATGGCGACGGTGAGGATGCCGGCGGCCCCGAGCAGCACCCCGAGGTCGAATCCGAGCTCGCGCAGGACGGTGGCGAGCACCAGGAAGAGCAGGCCGTACCACACGACCCGCCGGGCGAGGATGCCCTGCGAGGGGCCGAAGCGGCGCACGGCGAGCCGGCCGACGCCGAGGCCGGCGAGGCGGGCGAGCACCACGCCGACGACGAGCAGGACGAGCGCCCGCAGCCACAGCCGGAGCTGCGCGGGGGTGGCCCAGTCGCCGAGGGTCCGGGAGAGGTCTTCGATCATCGGTTCACCCCAGCATGGCGCTCAGCGCCCGGCTGAGCACGTTGCCCCGCATCTCGACCCGGGCCTCGGCGAGCTTGCGGGGCCGGTCGCCGGCTTCGGCGGGCGCCTCGCGGTGGATGCGCAGCCGGCCGTCGAGCGTCTTGTGCTGCCCCGGCTCGAGGCGCTCGAAGGTGATGGGGTCGGTCCAGGTGAGGCCGTCCCGCCCCAAAAAGAGGCGCAGGAAGGGCACCGGGATGTTGATGCGCTCGATGAGCACCGGCTCCCGGGCGCGGTTGTGCAGGGTGATGCGGGTGATGGCCCGGACCGGGTGCTTCTGCAGCTCGCGCACGGCGATGCGGGCCCGGGTGCGCATCGCGTAGCACAGCTCGCCCTCCCGGGTGCTGGGGCCGAACCAGGTGTCGCTGGGGCGCAGGCTGGGGATCTCGGTCAGCGCCCGGTGGGTGTCGGCGGTCTGGATGCCGATCCACAGGGGGGTGCTGACGAAGAGGCTGATCTCGTCGCCGCCGATGAGCGAGATGGGGACCTCGGGGCGGGCGACCATCGGGCGGTCGGCCAGCCGGGGCTCGAGGTCGAGCGCGCCCTCTTCGTGGGTCTGGGCGAAGCGCTCGACGAGCCAGTCGCGGTGGTCGTCGGCCGGGTGTTCGTCGGGGCCGACGAGGTCCCGGGTGAGGCGGTCGACGGTGGGGTCGAGGTCGTGGTGGCTGTAGAGGCGCCACTCTCTGAGCAGGTTGCGGGCGTAGAGGGTCAGCGTGCCGAGCTGCAGGCGGGCGCAGCCGCCTTCGGGCACGTCGACCCGGCCCCACCACGGGCGCCAGCCGCCTTCGGGGGCGTCGAGCGGCGGGGCGTCGGCCGGCCGGGCGGCGGGCGGCGCCGAGACGGTGGGGTCGAGGGTGCGGGCGGCCATGGGCGCGTGGGCTCCGGGGGTTCGTTCGCGGGCGGCGGCTGGGCGTCGACCGTCGCGCAGGGTAGCGTGTTGCCGATGCGGATTCATCGTTCACGGTCGCGGGGGGTGGCGGCGCGGTCCAGGTCGCGGCTGGCGGGGCTGCGGCTGGCGGGGCTGCGGCTGGCGGGGCTGCTGCTGGCGGGGCTGTGCGGCGGGCTCGGTTGCACGCCCCGGGAGGCGCCGCCCCCTGCGCCCGCGCCGATCCCGATGGCGCCGCCGACCCCGGCGCCGCCCCCGCCGGTGCGGCTGGACGTGCCCGCCGCCGGGCGCTCGGTCGTCGCCCCGCCCGGCAGCCGGGTGGAGCGGGGCACGCTGCCGGGCGCCGATCGGATCGTGCTGCCCGGGGGCGCGACGCTCGTCGTGCGGCGGCGCCACGGCCTCGACGGTGAGTTGGCTGCGCACGCCGCGGCGGTCGGGGCCGATCGCATCCGCCGCTTCGTGCGGGAGGTCCGCCGGGCGGGGTCCGCGGGGGATTTCCTCTACGTGCACGCGCTGGATCAGCTCGGGGAGCGCCGGGTCGCGGTGCGCCGCATGTGGCCGGCGGGCCTGGGTCATCGGCTGTGCGTGGGCGACGCCCCCGATCGGGCGACCGCCGACCGGATGATCGACCTCTGCCTGGGCCTCGCGCCCCTGCCCGGTACCGTTCGGTAGACCGCTGCCATAGTCCGTTTCAGACCGACCGGATCCGGGTTGCGTCGGACGGTGCGGTGGTTCAAGGTCGAGCCGAAGGATCCTTGGGGGGACCCGCCAGATGTCGACCGCCGTGAACCTGAAGGCCCTGATCGGGCGCCTGGACAAGACCTGCAAGTCGAACCTCGAAGACGCGGCCCGGTTGTGTGTCAACCGCAAGCACTACGAGGTGACCGTCGAGCACTATCTGCACACGCTCGCCGACGACCCGTCCAGTGACTTCCGCCCGATCTTCAACCACTTCGAGCGTGATCTGAGCCGCTTCATGCGGGCGCTGGATCAGAGCCTCGAGGAGCTGCCGGGGGGCAATACCCGGCGGCCGACCTTCAGCCCGGCGCTGACCCGCTGGCTGGAGCGGGCGTGGACGGTGGCGTCGATCAACCTGGGGCTGACCGAGGTCCGCTCGGGGGTGCTGCTGCTGGCCCTGCGGGAGAAGCCGGGGGCCTTCGGCGAGGGGCAGTGGCTCGATCTGCTGGAGTCGATCCCCGAGCATCAGCTCCAGATCCAGCTCCTCGACATCGTGGCGGCGTCGGCGTCGAAGACCCGGGACAAGCTGGCCAAGGAGGCTCAGGCGGCGGCCGCGGGCGCGGGGCTGTCTCCGGCTCAGGCTCAGGCGCTGGCCGGCAAGCAGCCGCCGAGCGACGGGTCGGCGCTGGGCCGCTACGCGATGAACTTCACCGAGCGGGCCCGGGTGGATGGCATCGATCCGGTCTTCGGCCGCGATCGCGAGATCCGGCAGATGGTCGACATCCTCGCCCGCCGCCGGAAGAACAACCCGATCATCGTGGGCGAGGCGGGGGTCGGCAAGACGGCGCTGGTCGAGGGGCTGGCGGTGCGCATCGTCGCCGGCGACGTGCCCGATGTGCTGATCAACACCGAGATCATCGGCCTCGACATGGGGCTCTTGCAGGCCGGCGCGGGGGTCAAGGGCGAGTTCGAGAACCGGCTGCGGCAGGTCATCGACGAGGTCAAGGCGTCGCCGGTGCCGATCATCCTGTTCATCGACGAGGCCCACACCCTCATCGGGGCCGGCAACCGCGCCGGGGGGTCGGACGCGGCGAACCTGCTCAAGCCGGCCCTGGCCCGGGGCGAGCTGCGCACGATCGCGGCGACGACGTGGTCCGAGTACAAGAAGTATTTCGAGAAGGACGCCGCGCTGAGTCGCCGCTTCCAGCTCGTCAAGGTCGACGAGCCGGACGTTGCGGCGACGACGACGATGCTGCGCGGGCTGCGCACCCGCTACGAGAAGGCGCACAACGTCATCATCCGCGACGACGCGCTGGTGGCGGCGGCCGAGCTGGGCACCCGCTACATCTCGGGGCGGCAGCAGCCGGACAAGGGCATCGATCTGGTCGATACGGCGGCGGCCCGGGTGCGGGTGGCCCTGACGGCGAAGCCGGCCGATCTGGAGGACGCCGAGCGCCTGGCCCAGACGCTGGAGCGGGAGCGGGAGGTCTTGCAGCGGGACGCCGAGGCGTGCGGCATGGACGTCGAAGAGCGCCTGGGTGAGCTGGATCTGGAGCTGGCGGCGACGGCGACCGAGATCGAGGCGCTGACGGCGACCTGGGAGCGGGAGAAGGAGATGGCCGACGCCATCGTCGCCCTGCGCCGGGAGCTGCGCGACAGCGAAGAGTGGCACGCCGAGCAGGCCGAGAAGGCGGCCGAGGCCGAGCGGCAGAAGGCGCTGGGCAACGCGCCCGATGAGGCGGCCGAGGGTGGGGGCGAGGCAGGCGAAGGCGGCGAGGACGGCGAGGCGGCCGAGGAGGAGGAGCCGCCGCGGGCGCCGGCGGCCATCCGGGCCGAGCTGCACATCGCCCTGCACAAGCTGCGCGAGCTGCAAGGCAAGGAGCCGCTGCTGCACGTCGAGGTGACCCCGGAGGTCATCGCCCGGGTGGTCAGCGACTGGACCGGCATCCCCCTCGGCCGCATGGTGCGCGATCAGGCGGCGGCGCTGCTGCACCTCGAGGATGAGCTGGGTAAGCGCATCAAGGGGCAGGATCACGCGCTCGAGGCCATCGGCACCCGGGTGCGGGCGGCCAAGGCGGGGCTGAAGAACCCCAACACGCCGATGGGGGTGTTCCTCTTCGTCGGGCCGAGCGGCGTGGGCAAGACCGAGACCGCGCTGGGGGTGGCTGATCTGCTGTTCGGGGGGGAGCGCTTCCTGACGACGATCAACATGTCGGAGTTCCAGGAGAAGCACACCGTCAGCCGGCTCATCGGCTCGCCGCCGGGCTATGTGGGCTACGGCGAGGGCGGGGTGCTGACCGAGGCGGTGCGCCAGCGGCCGTACAGCGTGGTGCTGCTCGACGAGGTCGAGAAGGCCCACCCCGAGGTGCTCAACCTGTTCTATCAGGTGTTCGACAAGGGCATGCTGGCGGACGGCGAGGGGCGGGTCATCGACTTCAAGGACACGATCCTCTTCCTGACGAGCAACCTCGGCTCGGATCTCATCATGAAGATGTGCGAGGACGAGGACTACTGGCCGAGCGACGAGGCGGTCACCAAGAAGATCCGCCCGACGCTGTCGGAGTGGTTCAAGCCGGCGCTGCTCGCCCGGATGACCATCGTGCCGTTCTTCCCCATCCGGGCGTCGGTGATGGAGCAGATCGTGCGGCTGAAGCTGGGTCACCTCGAGGCCCGGCTGATGGAGAGCCACAAGATGTCGCTGTCGGTCGATCCGGCGGTGGTGCAGGCGATCTCGGATCGGTGCACCGAGGTCGAGACCGGGGCCCGCAACATCGATCACATCATCAACGCCACGCTGCTGCCCCAGGTGTCGACCCGCATCCTCGAGCAGATGGCCGAGGGCGATCTGCCGCATACCCTGCACGTCGGGCTCGATGAGCGGGGGCGCTTCGACTACACCTTCGGCGATCGGGACGTGGTCGAGATCGCGCCCGACGGGCGGGAGGGGGCGCTGGACGACGCCCCCGAGGATCCGGACGGGCCGGCCGACGCCTGATCCCGGTCCGTGCGCCGCGGGCTCCGGGTGCGCCGCGGCGTCGCGCCGGATTCCAACAACGTCGGTATTTTCCTTCACCATCAGATTTCAGCCGGGCTCGTGGATCCCGGATCGGCGGCCGGATCGAGCGCGCCGGGCCTATCCGTACCACCCCTCACGATCCGGTAGATTCCGGATGCCGGCCCTGCTAGTCTCGTGAGGTTCACGGCGTTGAGAGCCGTTGAGAGCCGCATGTCCGAGCAACCGATAAACCCCCTGATGACCACCGGAAACGACCCGCGGGCCGGCCGCGGGGTCTCGACCGGCGCGGTGGGGCTGTCGGCCTTCCTGCTGCTGGGCCTCGCCGTCTTCGCCCGCAGCCACTTCGGCGACACCGCGCCGGGGCAGGTCATGTTCCTGGTGGGCGGCATCGCCAGCATGCTGCAAGGCGGGGGGCTGCTGTTCAGCCTGCTCGAGCACCTCGCCGGCCGCTCGATCCGCCGCGGTGAGCACCTCGCCCATTGGATGCTGCCCCCCGGGGTGCGCCTCGACGGCGGCGAGGACGGGGACGGCGAGCGCAAGGCCGAGCTGCCGGTGGCCGGGGCGGTGGTCTTCGTGGTGCCCTTCGTGCTGCTGTTCAGCCTGTCGGCGGTGCCGGCGGGCGTGGCGTGGCAGGTGCTGTCGGTGGTGGTGCTGCTGCTGCCGGCGGTGGCCCTGCCCCTGCTGCTCGACCGCATCGCCCAGCGCATTCGAGGGACGGCCATCACCCGCCCCGAGCGGGCGGAGGTGCTGATCACGTTCTCGGGGGTGCTCATCGGGGGCGAGTGGCACCGCTGGGGCGACCCCAACGCGCTGGCGACGGGCAGCTTCGATCCCCGCCGGCTGCGGCTGTCGGTGAGCTATCGCCCGCCGAGCGAGCCCCGCTCGGTGCGCACGGTCAATATCCCGGTGCCGCCCGGTCTCGAGGCCGAGGCCCGCCGGGTGCTGGCGGCGCTGGGGCTGTCGAGCCGGGCCCCGGCGGCGGCGGCCATCCGCTCGTGCCTGCGCCCGGGCCCCGACGAGCTGCACCCCCACAGCATCAAGCCCCGCCATCGGCGCTCGGTCTTGCAGCGGCGGCGTGATCCGGTGCTGCTGGGGCTGTCGGGCAGCGCGGCGCTGGTGGTGCTGGGGCTCATCGCCTTCGAGCCGATCACCCGGTGGACGCTCATCGGGCTGGCGGTGGCGTCGCTGGTGCTCTCGGTGGGCGGGCTGCTGCGGCTGTGGGAGCGGGTCCGCACCTCGGCCTGGCAGCGGCTGGCCCGCTCGATCGATCCGGCGCGGGCGGCGGTGTCGGTGATCCCGATGACCGACGGCGAGGCGGTCGGGGTCCGCATCGCGCCGGTCCGGCCGGTGGGTCCGATCGGAGAGGATGTGCGGGCGGCGACCCGGCTGCTCGACGGCGGCGATCGCACGGGTGATCCGGCGTTCGACGCGGTGGCCGGGGTGGTCGGTCCCCGCCTGCACCGGGTGGCGGTCTTCGACGCCGACTTCCGGGCCGCTTTCGTCGAGGTCGCCCGGCATCACGATCTCTCGGTGGGCGGCGGTGAGCTGCGCTTGATCCCCGGGGGCTGGCGCGAGTGGTGGCCGCCGTCACGGCGGGCGCTGCTGGACGCGATCATCGCCTTGTCGGATCGGCTGGTGGTCGATGAGGACGAGGTGCTGCCCCGGGTGATCGCGGCCGCCGAGGATGATGCGTGCCCGGCCGCGGCTATCGATGCGCTGGTCGCGCTGGAGGAGATCGATCCCGATCGGGCGGCCGAGATCGCCGCGCGATTGGAGGCCCATGAGGATCCCCGGGTGCGGCTGATGGTGGCCGAGCTGCGCGGGCGGGACGGGTTGAGCGCCATCGAGCCGCTGCTGGAGCACCACGACGCCGATGTCCGCCTGCGCGCCGCCCGGGATCTGGTGGCCCTGTTGCCGCCGATGGTCGCCGCAGAGCGGACCGCCGAGTGGGTGAGTGATCCCGATGTGCGGCTGCGTCACGAGGCGTTGTGGACCGCGGCAAAGCGCGGGCTGCCGGCGTTCGCGGTGCCCGAGGAGGTCCTGCGGGGGCTGCCGGTGGATATCGCGCTGGATGTCATCGGCTGGGTGGCGAAGCTGCCGCCGGAGGATGGTCAGCCGGTGCTGATCGGGCTGTTCAACCACCCGGAGCGGCTGGTGGGGATCTCGGCGCTGCACGCCATCGGCGCGATCGGGACGCCGTCGGCGCTGGCGGCGATCCACCGGAGCCGGGTCAATCCGGAGCTGTCGGCGGCGGCGCTGCGGGCGGTGGATTTGATCAAGGCGCGCTACTCGCGGCGGGTCGGCGGCGGCGGGCTGTCGATGACGAGCGGTGAGTTCGGGGGCCTGGGGCTGCCCGGTCGGGCGAGCGGGGGCGGGCTGAGCCCGGCGACGGCAGAGGAGTGAGGGCGGCCGGATTTCCTCTTTCTTTCCCATGCGCTTGTAGATGACGAGGCTTGGTACTTGAAGGGGTACTTGAAGCGCCAACCACTTGTAGATGACGAGACTTGGAGTGCCAAGCATTTGTTGATTGCGAGGCTTGGCGAAGCCGCTTGCGGCGATGCCATGACCCGCTCTCGGTCCATCCCCCGCCCTCTCGACCCCCCCCGAGACCCTCGAGCGTCTCGCTCGAGCCCCCAACCGGCCGCCCCCCTACTCCCGCCACCGGCATCCGAGCGCACCTATCCGGTACGCCCACGACGTCACCGACACCCGCATCATCACCGACCACCCGGCCGCGCTACCCGCTCGGCGCGGCCGCCAGCGACATCCGCGCCGGCCGGCACCCCTCCTCGGGGAACCCGCAGCCCGCCATCCCCGCCTGCAGCGCCGCCATCGCTCGCCGGTAGGTCGCCACGAACGCCGCATACGCCGCCTGCCATGTGAGCCGCTGCGCCCGACTGCTGGCGTGCACCGCTGGCGCTGGGCTGCGCTTGCTCTTCCCCGGCCGATCATGCGGGGCCACCCGGCTCACCCCCGCCCGGCCGAGGACCCGCGCCGGCGCCGGAAACCGCGCCTCGGCCACCTCGACGACCTCACGCCAGCGCGCGCGCAAGGCGCTCGCCTCCAGCTCGGCCCACATCGGCGGCGGCGTCAGCTCGACCGTCCGCGCCTCGGCCACATCCGCCAGCGAGGGCCGCCGCCCGCGCTGCCCCTTCGGCCGGGCCGCCCACACCTTGCGCATCCGATAGAGCCGCGTCCGGTCGTACCACACCCCGACCAGCGGCTTGCCCTCGGTCACCGCCTGGATCCAGGGCACGCCCGGCCAATCCGCCGCCCGCCGCACCAGCCCCGCCCGCGTCACCTGTCCCGCCAGATAGACCAGCCGGGTCCACAACACCGCGTCGTCCAGGATGGGGATGTCGGACGAGCGCCGCTCCCAATGACAGCCCCGCCAATCGAAGAGCGCGCCCAGCTCTTTCGACAGGTTCGTGCGCACATGGCACACCCACTCGGCCTTGATCTCGGCGCTGCGGAACGCCGCGATGATGTGGATGTGATTGCAGGTGCCCCCCGCGAAGTACAGCTTCACATCCGAGCCGTGCAGCCGCATCGCCTGGCCGATGACCCCCAGGATGCGGCGATTGGCCTCGTAGCCCGGGCGCAGAAGAAACCGGCTTTGCATACACCGCCACGTCAACTCCACCGGCTGGAAGCTGTGCGCCACATACCTCAACCGTCGACTCATCTCGACCTCCGATCGCTCGAAGGCTCCATCGATCAGCCGCGGCGATTGTTGCGCACTTTCTGCACCCGCCGCGATCCAGCCTCGGCGCGCGGCCCGATGACGTGACGGCGGCCCGCGCCGGGGGGTGTATACTCCCGCCGATGACCATGCCCCGACCCGAGGTCCGCGCCGCGCCCTTCGCGCTCTTCCACGGCCTGCTGCTCGCCGCCGTGCTGCTCGGCGCGGTCGAGGCGGCGCAGCTCGCGTGGTCCGGGCGGCTGGCGGACGGCGAGCGGTGGGCCGCCGCGGTCTACGTGCTCGCGCCCTACGTGCTCTTCGGGCTGGCCGTCGCCGCCACCGCCGCCGGGCTGGCCGGGCTGTGGACCCGGGCCCGGCGCATCGGCGCGGTCGCCCGCACGGGAGCAGCGCCGGGGCGCTCGGCCGACGCCGGGGCCGGGCTGCTGGCCATCGTCGCGTTCGCCGGGGTCATCTACGGCGTCGCCCGGCTCATCCTGGCCCACACCCACAACCGGGCGATCGGCGCGGCGGTGCTGGCGGTGTCGACCCCCGTGGCCGCCGTCGGCGCGCTGTACTTCTGGGCCGCCGCCCGCGATCGCCTGGCCCGGCTCGACGCCCGCCTCGGCCCGGCCACCAGCCGCACCGTCACCGGGGTGCTCGCCGCCGTCGGGCTGATCACCATCGGCCTCACCGTCGCCGGCAACGACGCCCTGCGGGAGCAGCTCGGCGGGTGGACGGCGGCCTTCATCGTGGCCTACCCCGCGCTGACGCTGGCCCTGACCGCGCTGCTGCGCCGGCTCCCACCGGCCCGGCTGGGCAGCCCCGCGGTGCGCCGGTGGGTCATCGCCGCGGGCATCGTCTCGGCCCTCGGGGCGGCCGATCTGGTGGTGCACATCGACGCCCGGGCGGCGGTCAAGCGGGCGCTGCTGCACGAGACGCTGGTCTTCCAGCCGCTGGTGCTCGTGGCCCAGCCGCTGTTCGACGCCGACGGAGACGGCTACGCCGGCCTGCTCGGTGGGGGCGACTGCGACGACGACAACCCGGCGGTGCACCCCGGGGCCCGCGAGATCCCCCGCAACAGCCTCGACGACGATTGCTTCGGCGGCGACAGCCCCGGCGAGCCCGCCCGCCCGGTCGAGGCCCCGCCGGTCGAGGCCCCGCCCCCCGCGGCCCGGCTGGTGCCCCGGCCGAACATCATCCTGATCACCATCGACACCCTGCGCGCCGACCGGGTGGGCTACGTCGGCTACCCCCGCCCGACGACCCCCGCGCTCGATCGGCTGGCCCACCGCGGCCTGCGCTTCACCTGGGCCTTCAGCCAGGGCCCGCAGACCAAGGCCTCGATGCCCTCGATGTTCATCGGGCGCTACTACAGCGAGGTCGAGCGCAGCCCCGACCTGTGGGCCTCGGTGCACGCCGAGAACGTGACCCTCGCCGAGCGCCTGCGGGATGGGGGCTATCACACCGGCGGCATCCCCTCCCATCGGTTCTTCCTGCCCGGCTATGGCTTGGATCAAGGCTTCACCGACTGGGACACCTCCATCGTGCGCCGCTTCCAGAAGCGCATCCCCCATGTGATCAGCGGCCACCTCGTCACCGACGCCGCGCTGAAGTGGCTCGCCGCTCGCCCGCTCGACGATCCGTTCTTCCTGTGGCTGCACTACATCGACCCCCATCACTTCTACCAGGACCACGCCGACATCGATTACGGCGACGGCCCCGAAGAGCTGTACGACGAAGAGATCCGCTACACCGACCGCCAGCTCGAGCGGCTGCTGAACGGGCTCGAGGCGGGGCCGCTCGGCGGGCGGACGTATGTCATCGTGCACAGCGATCACGGGGAAGGCTTCTACGAGCATGGCTATCGCTACCACGGGCAGCATCTGTTCAACGATCAGGTGCGGGTGCCCCTCATCATCGCCGGCCCCGGGCTGCCCTCGCGCCAGATCGACCAGCCGGTGGGGCTCATCGACATCGTGCCCACGGTGCTCGAGCTCGCCGGGCTCGACGCGCCGGATGACTTGCAGGGGGTCTCGCTGGTGCCATATGGGACCCACGCGACCCCGCCGAAGCACCCTCCGGTCTTCGTCGAGATGGTCAAGGACGCCACCCACTCCGACCGCCGGGCCATCATCGACTGGCCGTGGAAGCTGCAATACGGCATCACCTTCGACGAGTACCTGCTCTTCGACCTGTCGACCGACCCCGACGAGCAGGTCGACCTGAGCGACGATCGCCCCGAGGTCTTCGAGCGCCTGCGGGCCCGGCTGCGACAGTGGATGAGCGAAGAGGTCTCCCCCGCCCGGCCCCGGCGCTGACCGGCGGATCGGGTTGATCCGGGCGGCGGGCGTGGGCATTTTAGGGCCTGTCAGCAAACGACTCGGGCTGCGGCCGCGATCTCGACCCCCATTCGCCGCTTTCCTCCTCGCCGGCTCCTCGCCGCACCCCGGGTGCGACTGCGTCGCCGGCTGCGGGGGCGCTGGCGACTGGGGGCCG
>JAUHYW010000069.1 GCA_030426085.1 bacterium
GGGGGTCGGGCCGCGCAAAAATCGGGCGGCCTTCGGCGTTATGGGGGTCGAGGGTCGGGATCGGCCGGGCGCGGCCCGGGCGCTCGGGGGTCGGGTCCCCCGTGCGGGCGGAGCGGGCCCGGCCGCTCGGGGGTCGGGCCGCGCGAAAATCGGGCGGCCTTCGGCGTTATGGGGGTCGAGGGTCGGGATCGGCCGGGCGTGGCCCGGGCGCTCGGGGGTCGGGTCGCGCAAAATTCGGGCGGCCTCCGGCGATATGGGGGGCGAGGGTCGGGGTCGGGCCAGGGGCGGCCCGGTCGATCGGGGGTCGGGTCGTGCGTCGGGGCGGAGCGGCTTCGAAATTCGGGGGTCGGGTCGCGCGAGATTCGGAGGGCCTCCGGCGATGTGGGCGGCGAGGGTCGGGGTCGGGCCAGGGGCGGCCCGATCGAGCGGGGGTCGGGTCGTGCGTCGGGGCGGAGCGGGCCCGGCGACGGCGAGGGGCGGTCGCGTGGGGCGCGTCGCGGCCGCGGCCGTCCGCCGATCGCTCCGCATTGCCGCCCCGCCGAGCCGGATGATAGACACCGTACGAGGAGGTCGGATGGCGCATCTGTTGCCGATCGGGATCGATGAGCTGCTCGCCGGACGGGTCGAGGACGCCCGCCTCGAGCTCAAGAGGTCGTGGAGCGAGAAGACGACCGGGCCCCAGGTGCTCAAGACGCTCTGCGCGTTCGCCAACGACCTCCACAACCTCAACGGCGGCTACGTGATCATCGGCCTCGAAGAGCGGGACGGCGTGGCGGTCCGGCCGGCGCATGGGGTGCCATCGGGCCTGCTCGACCGGGCCCAGAAGTGGATCCGGGGCAACTGCAACCGCATCGAGCCGCCGATCGCGCCGCTCATGGCGCCGACGCCGCTCGACGGGCAGACCGTGCTGGTGGTGCACATGCCGGCGTCGGACACCCGACCCCACGCCGCACCGGACGGGCCGAAGGGGCGCCGGGTGCCGTGGGTCCGGGTCGGCTCGGAGACGGTGAAGGCCGATCGGGAGCCGCTGCGGACCCAGCTCTATCAGCAGACCGCGCGGGTGCCGTTCGACGACCGCCGGGCCCTCGACGCCGAGGTCGCCGATCTGCGCGAGGGCCGGGTGCGCGAGTTCCTGCGGGATGTGCGCAGCGATCTGGAGCGGGAGCGCGATCCGCAGGCCCTGTACTCGGCGATGCGGCTGATCGACCGGGTCAACGGCCACCACGCCCCGCGCAACGTGGGCCTGCTCTTCTTCGCCGACGACCCCCGGCGGTGGTTCCCGGGCGCGGTGATCGACGTCGTGCGGTTCCCGGACGACGGGGGCACCACGGTCGAAGAGAAGCGTTTCCAGGGCCCGCTGCACGAGCAGCTCCGGGCCTGCCTCACCTGGCTCGAGAACTACACCGTGCGCCATGTGCAGAAGCTGCCCGACGCGGTGGAGGCGGGCGGGTACGTCAGCTATCCCCTCATGGCGCTGCGCGAGGCGCTCGTCAACGCGGTGTACCACCGGGGCTACGAGCGGGCGTATCCCGAGCCGACCAAGGTCTATCTGCACCCCGACCGGGTCGAGGTCATCAGCTATCCCGGGCCGGCGCCGGGGCTCGACCCCGATGACTTCGACGGCGGCCGGGTCAAGCCGATCCCCGCCCGCAATCGGCGCATCGGTGAGCTGCTCAAGGAGCTGCGGCTGGCCGAGGAGCGCTCGACGGGCGTGCCCAAGATCTACCGCAGCATGATCGAGAACGGGTCGCCGCCGCCGCGCTTCGACTTCGACGCGCAGCGGTCGTACTTCAGGGTGACGCTGCCGGCGCACCCGGAGTACGTGACGGTCGAGGCGCTGCGGGACGCGGCTTATCTGGAGACGACCGGCGATCGGGCGGGCGCGATCCGCCGCCTGCGCGAGACGCTGGTCGCCCGGCCCGACTCGGCGACGGTGGCGGTGACGTTGGTCCGGATGCTGGGCCGCGAGGGGACGCCGGACGCCGCGCGGGCCGTGCTCGACGGGTTCACCGGGGGCGATGCGCAGCGGGCGCGGGTCGCCATCGCGCTGGCCGAGGTCGCCATGGACGATCGCGGCGAGGCGGGGGAGGCCGACGCGCGGGCGATCCTCGATGGTATCTCGCCGGACGTCGTCGCCGCCCGGGACGCGATGGACGCGGCGATCCTCGCCCGCCGGGCCCGGGAGCACGAGAAGGCGCACCGCTTCTTCGTGCGGGCGGGGTCGCTGGTCGACGGTGATCCCAAGATGCTGCACGAGTTCGCCCAGACCAAGCTGGCCCTGGCGCGTGGCATGCGGCGTCGCGAGCGATCGCGCGCCGAGCAGGGCGCGATGGAGCAGCTCCTGCGCGAGGCGGGGGGGATGCTCGAGCGGGTGATCCAGCTCGACGCGCCCCGCGCCCGTCACGCGTGGGCCTGGTTCGATCTGTCGCGGGTCCGCCGGTGGCAGGGGGCGCCGGACAGCGCGCAGCGCGAGGCGCTGGAGCGGGCCGTGGCGCTGAAGGATGAGCCGCGGTTCCACGAGGCGCTGGCCAGGCTGGAGAGCGAGGCGGGCTGAGCGCGATCCGTGCTCCGCGGCGCGCAGTCAGGTTCGGGGCGAGGGCGTCAGCAGCGGCGCGAGCCGGGTCGAGAGTTCGTCGAGGAAGGCGGTCAGGCCGACGGCGTCGCCCCGGGCGCGCAGCGTATCGAGCGGCAGCGCGTGCAGCCCGCGCAGGGCGCGCCGGGGGTCGTGGGCGGTGAGGCGGCCGAGCACGGTCTTGGTGCCCCGGGGCAGGTCGTCGCGCTTGGGGGCGAGGCGGTGGGCCACGGCGTGGGGGTGGGCGCCGAGGTCGGCGCGCAGCGACGCGAGGGCCTCCTCTTCGGTGTCGTCGGCGGGGTCGAAGGCGACGATGCTCCACGCCTCGACTTCGGGGGTGGGCAAGGCCAGCACGACCGCCGGGCCGGCGTCGACCCGGGCGGCTTCGAAGGACGGGCGGCGGTTCTGGCCGTCGTCGTCTCGCATCAGGATCACGGCGTTGGCGTCGGGTCGTTCGAGGGCGGTCCAGACGAGCGCCTTGCGGGCCTGGGCGGCCTCGCCCTTGATGGTCCGACCGTAGCGGCCATGGATCCGCAGGCGGCGATGCGGTCGGCCGGTGGGGCGCTTCTTGAGGTCGGTCCACTTGACGAACCAGACGTCGTCGTCGCCGTGACGGTGGCGGTCGCCGCGCCAGGCCCGCAGGGCGTCGAGCACGCCGTCGGCCCACGGGGCCGCGTCGCGCAGGATCCGGTCGGCGAGGCGCTGCGCGACCTGCGCGTCGGCGCGGGCCTCGCAGAAGACGACGCACTCAATCATCGGCGCCGATGACCCAGTCCTCGCCCTCGGCGCTCAGCAGCTCGCCGGTGGAGAGGACCCGCAAGAGGTCGCCGGCCCGGGGGTGATCGCTGAGGGCCCGGCAGCGGGTGACGCCGCTCGCGTCGAGCGCGAGGACCCGGACCTCGTCGGCTTCGAGCTCGTCGACGAGGTCGGCCGAGTGGGTGGTGGCGACGATCTGGAGGTCGGGGTCGAGCTCGAGCACCCGGCGCAGCGCGGCGACCAGCTCCCATTGGGCTCTGGGGTGCAGGGCGTGGTCGAGGTCGTCGATGAGCAGCAGCCGCGGGCGGGGGTCGGTGTGCAGGAGGGTGAGCAGGCCGATGGTGATGAGGGTGCCTTCGCTGACCGCGTGGGCCGGCACGCCGCGGGCGTTGTCGAAGTCGACGAGCAGCTCCATGCGGCCCTCTCGCGCCTGCTTGCCGTCGGGGCTCGGGGCCGAGACCGTGCGCACCCGCAGGCCGCTGACCTGGGGCACGACGCGGCGGGCGTCTTCGACGAGGGCGGCGAAGCCGTCGGCGCCGGAGAGGATCATCTCGGCGATGACCGCGGCGAGGCCTTCGCCGTCGTCGGCGAGGCGGGGGTCGGGGCGGATCGGGGCCGGGCGGGCGAGGGCCCGTCCGTCGAGGCGGAGGAGGACGGCGGGGGAGATGGCCTCGCGGACAACCAGCGGGATCGCTGCCGGGTTGCCGAAGTCGACCCGCTTGGGGTCATAGCTCACCGGCTCGGTCTCACCGAGCGTATGGCTCACCCGGGCTTCCCACCACTCCGCGGTTCCGATGAGGTTCAATGCGAGTTTCCACGTCGAAGCCACGACCGAGATGGTCAGATCCTCGGCGCCGAGGCGGATGAGAAGCCCCGGATCGCGAAGGTCGCCGAAAGCGCGGCCGAAACCCGACGAGGCGAGCCGGCCCATGGCATGCAGCGCCATCAGCACCGATGACTTGCCGCTCCCATTCGGCCCGACCAGCACGGTGAGCCGGCCGAGGTCGATCGCCGTGTCGGCGTGCGTCTTGAGGTTCGTCAGCTCGATGCGCCGGATCATGGCCTCACGCTACGCCAGCAGCCCGTGGAACGCCACGCCGCGGCGGGTCAGGCGGCGCTGCAAGCCGGCCGACAGCGCGGCCCGGCCGTCGTTGGCCCGGGCGTAGAGCGCCGCGCCGCGCAGGGGCGGGGCGCCGCCGAGGGCCGCGCGCAGGGCGGTGGGCATGCGGGCCTCGATGGCGGTCTTGGCGGCCGCGGTCTGCACCGCGAGCCACGCGGCGAGCGCGTCGGGGTCGACCTCCAGCAGCAGATCGGTGCGCAGCTCGTCGTCGAGGCGCAGGAGCATCTCGCCGAAGAGCGTGTCGTGCATCCAGCTCGGCAGGTGGCCCGCGTGGTGGCTCAGGGCGGCGTCGACCAGGGCCCGGCGGGTCTCGGGGTCGACGTGGGGCAGCATGATCGAGAGCGCGCCGGTGGCGTCGAAGGCCGAGCCGCGGTCCGAGACGGCGCCGTGGGGCGGCGGGGCCGGCACGCCCTCGCCCTTGCGCAAGGCGTCGAGCACGTCGAGCAGGTAGGTCGTCTCGGCGGGATCCATGCGGTTGGAGCGCATGAGCTGGCCCACCAGCGCGGCGAGGGTGCGGCCGTCGAGGCGGCGCACGGCCTCGTATTGCATCGCCTCGGGGGCGACGGCGAAGAGCAGCGCGCCGTGGCGGGCGGGCAGGCGGGCGACGGCGTCGACGAGGGCCGCCGGGCCGAAGTCGTCGTGCAGCGAGCGGATGAGCCCGGTGTCGGGCTGGGCGGTGAGCGCGGCCGACATGGCGTAGCGGTCGAGGGTGTCGAAGAACTGGCCGTCGCTGGGCAGCGCGCCGCGGTCGGCGTGCTTGAGGAACTCGGCCAGCTCGAACTTGGCCGAGGCGAAGTCGCCGCCCTTGGGGAAGACCCGGGGGAAGGCGTCGGGGAAGAGGATGACGGCCTTGGCCAGCATCCGCCGCTCGCCGGTGCGCAGCAGGTCGGTGACGAGCACCTGGAGCACCTGGTCGGCCTCGAGGTCGCTGCGGGCGAGGCGGTCGCGCCAGGCGCGCAGGCGGGCCGAGACCCGCTCGGCTTCGAGGTCGGCCGGGTCGGCGTCGGGCTCGGCGTCGGCGTCCTCGGGGTCGTCGGGCGCGGCCGGGCCCTCGGCGGCGAGGCTGGCGATGAGGGCCTGCTCTTCGGGCGAGACCCGGCCCAGGCGGCGGGCGGCCCAGATGACGATCAGCGCGGCGAGGGTGGCGAGCAGCAGGCCGAGCATCCACGGGAAGTGGGGCAGCACGCTGAGCCACGCTTCGCGGCCGGCGACGGCGCCGTCCCAGGTCTCGGGGGCCGGGGGCGGGCCGGCGTCGGCTTCGGGCTCTTCGACCGGGGGCGCCTCGGGCTCCTCGGGTTCTTCGGGCTCTTCGGGCGGGTCGCGCAGGAAGTCGGGCAGGGGGTCGAGGCTCTCGAAGGTGACGTCGACCTTGGTCCAGCCGCTCGACAGCTTGGATCCGAGGCGCTTGGCGAGCGCCCGGGCGTTCTTGGCGGCGACCGAGGGCTCGTGGGCGAAGCTGCACTCGACGGTGGTGAGGTAGACCTGCTCGCCGTCGCCGCCCCCGGGGCCCGGGTCGAGCCCGAGGCCGGGCAGCGAGCGGGCGGCGGGGCGGTCGACGACGGTGTGCGAGACGTAGAGGCAGCCCTTGGAGAAGCAGCGCTCGGGGGCGCAGTCCCGGGCGAGGGCCTGTTCGAACTGGTGGCTCATGAGGCGCACCCCGGCCAGCACCGGCGGGGGGAGCTGGCGGTCGGGGACCTCGGCCCGCCGGGGGCCCTCGGGGGCGGCGGGCGCGGCGGGGGTCTGGGCTGCGGCGGGCGCGGCGAGCAGCGCGAGCGCGAGCAGGGCGGCCGCGCGCAGGGCCGGTGGCGTGGGTCGAGTCATCGGTGTCATCCGGGATGGCATCAGTACACCCGCACGACGACCCGCCGGTGGCGGGCGAGGATCTGGTCTTCGGTGAGGCCGGCCAGCTCGTCTTCGGGCAGCGCCTGGGTGTCGGCGTAGCCCTCGACCCGCACCCGGCCGGGGTCGACGCCGACCCGCTCGAGCCGGACCCGCACGGCGTTGGCCCGGGCGGTCGACAGCTCCCAGTTCGACTGGAACGCCTGGCTGTTGATGGGGCGGCTGTCGGTGTGGCCCTCGACGGCGAAGCGGTAGCGCGCGGCGTAGGGCACCAGCGTGTCGAGCATCGAGGCGAGCACGGGCTCCATGCCGGGCACGATGTCGGCCTCGGCGGTGTCGAAGACGACCCCCGAGTTGAGCGAGAGCTTGAGCCCGTCGTCGGTCAGGTCGGTCTGCACCACGTCCTCCAGGTCCTGCTCGCGGATGCGCTCGTCGATCTCTTCCTGGATCGAGGCCAGGCTGGCCGGGCTCGTCTGCCCCGAGAGCTTCTGGCGCACCGTCTGCATCTTGGTGGTGCTGATCTCGGCCATCGACAGCAGCATCACGAAGAAGATGAGCAGGTTGGTGATGAGGTCGGCGTACGAGAGCAGCCAGCTCTCGTTGTCGTCTGGGGTCCGGCGCTCCACGGGCTCACCCCCTCTCGCCTTCGGCCAGCTCGATGACCGTCTGCCGGCAGCGGCTCAGCGCCCCGAGGCGGCCGTCGAGCAGGCTGCGCAGGTAGTGGCCGATGGGCCCGGCGACCCCGGCCCCGAAGGCGATGCCGTAGAGCGTCGCGACGAGGGCCAGCGAGATGGCGGCGCCGATGTTGAGGTCTTCGTTGCCCATGTTGCGGAAGAGCTGGATCATGCCGGTGACGGTGCCGACCATGCCGAAGCTGGGGCCGAGGCGGGCGAGCAGCTCCCAGTTCGAGGTGGCCGGCTGCCAGCGCTCCAGCTCGGCGTGGCGCAGCTCGAGGAAGACGGTGCTCACCCGCTTCTCGCTGGCCCGGGCGAGCACGAGGCGCAGCATCTCCCGCACCGGGCCGGTGGCCCGCTCGGCGAAGTCCACCGCCTGGGCCCGCTTGCCGTCACGCCACAGCTCGGCGAACCGGGTGCGCTCGCGCTCGATCTGCGCGGTGCCTCTGTCGAGCTGGCCGGCGAACGGCAGCAGCTCCCGCAGGCAGAGCAGGGTGCGCAGGCTGGTCAGCGCGCTGGACGAGGTCATGATGGCCGCCGCGCAGCCGCCGAGCACGACGACGAGCGCGTGCAGGTCGATGGCGCTGACCTGGGTCATCTCGCGGTCGCTGAAGCCGTAGAGCACGACGCCGACGAGGCAGACGAGTCCGATGATCTGCATGGGTTCAGTTGCCTCCCTGGCGCAGCGTCTCGAGCATCTCCCTCACCTGGGGGTCGCTCTCGATCTCTTCGACCGCTTCGTAGACTTCGATGGCTTTTTCGCGCTCGCCCATCAGGTACAGGATCGAGCCCTTGGCCCGCATGAACTCGGGGTGCGCCGGGTAGCGGGCGAGCACCATCTCGGCCCACTCGAGCGCGAGCTGTACGTTGCCCGTCTCGAGGGCGTCCTGCATCAGCGTGCGCGAGCGGGTGATGCTGATGTCGGGCGCGTCGGCGTTCACCCGCAGCCCGCGGGCCCGGTAGGCCTCGACGAGCGTGGCGTCGGCGATGGTCGGCTTGGGCGGCACCAGCCGGGTCGAGGGCAGGGTCTTGACCTCGCCCGAGGCGTCGCTGTGCTCGATGATGATGCGCTGGCCCCCGGCGAGCACCGGGATCTGCACCTCGGTGAGCACCTCGCCGTCGTTCCAGCTCACCTTCATCACGGTGGTCGAGCCGAAGCCGAACGGGCGGGCGAGGGTGCCCTCGTCTTCGTCGAGCGCCGGGTTCTTCGCCGGGGCCGGCTCGATGAGGTAGGTGGTGTAGTTGCGGGCCGAGCACGCCGGGAGCAGGGCGCCCGACGCGAGGCAGGCCAGCAGCCACAGTGATGCGCGCGGGTGTCTCATGGCAGCACCGGCAGGATGGTCGAGTTGAGCAGGGTGATGCCGACGCCGATCTCGCCGTTGGTCGAGATGGCGAGCAGGCCGGCGAAGTTGGAGCTGCCGATGGGCACCCGCAGCAGGCCGGTGACGGTCAGCACCGGGTCGAGGATGTCGATGTCGGCGTCGGCGATGCCCTGGGCGACGGCGGTGGGCACGCTGAGCAGGAGCTTGGCGCCGAGGGTCATGTGCAGCCAGGGCAGCACCCGGTGGTACGAGGCGCCGACGCCGAGCACCGGGTCGTAGAGCGAGAGGACGAAGCCGGTGAGGTTGCTGTTGGTGTCGCCCCACTGGTCGGCCCACTCCAGCGAGATGTGCTGGCCGGGGTACAGCGCGAGGTCGAACATGGCGTGGGTCAGGCTCTCGCCCCGGGCCCGGCGCTCCAGCTCTTCGGCGAGGCGGTAGGTGCGCTGGGTGCCGCTGTAGCTGCGCAGGTCGGGCTCGATGTTGCCGGCGAAGATCACCCGCCCGTTGCGCAGGTCGACGATGCGCAGGGCGACGCCGGTCTGCGTCTCTTCGATCCACACCGCGCTGCGGGCGGGCGCGCTCTGGCCCCGGTAGCGCTCGTCGAAGGCGACGATCTCGTCGAGCGCGGTGGGGCCGCTGGATTGCAGCAGGTAGCCTTCGCCGACGGTGGTGCGGATGCGCATGCAGGCCTCGCACACCCGCACCCCGCCGTCGCCGAAGGCCCGCAGCAGCGCGGCGAGGGCCCGGGCCTCGAACCAGCCCTGCGACGCCTCGTAGCGGGGGGCGGCGGCGACGAGGATCAACGGCAGGATCTCGCTGTGATCGAGGCGGCCGGCCTCCTGGCGCAGCTCGAGCAGCTCTTCGAGGCGCTCCATGGCCTCGCGGGTGGTGTCCCGCTCGGCGGATGCCATCGATGGCATCAGGCACAGGGCGCCGCACAGCGCCAGGGTGGCCGGCCTCAGAAGCAAAACGAGACCTCGGCGCCGAAGCTGTGGAACTCGAGCCCGAACAGCGCGACGAAGTCGCCGATGCGCTCCGAGTCGTTGAACGCGGGCATGTTCTCGAGGAAGGCCGCGGCGCTGATGCGATCCCCGACCCGCATCTCGAGGCCGAGGTGCAGCCCGGCGAAGGTGCCCCGCCCGGGGCCGCCCTCGTCGCTGAGCAGGGCCACCGCGTCGCCGTCGACGGTCATCAGCGCCGCCCCGAGGAAGAGGTAGACGTCGGGGCCGGTCAGCGAGCGGGTCTGGCCGCTGATGAGCCGCGCCATGCGGGACTGCACCATGAAGCCGTCGTAGGCGTCGGGCAGCCAGGCGTAGCCCAGCACGAGGTCGGCCTTCCACCGGCGGGCCTGGGTCAGCGCCGCTTCGAACCCGGTCTGCAACCAGATGATCGGCGCCGGGGGGAACCCGCCCTCGTCCGATCCGGCGTAGGTCCGCACGGCGAACTTGATCGGGATGTTGAACGGGCCCCGGTCTTCGAGCGCGTCGAGGTACTCCTCGCGGGCCTCGGCGGCCGACTTGAGGCGCTCGGGGTGGCGCAGCAGCGAGGGCTTGCCCACCGGGGAGGCGATGGTGCGGCTCCATACGATGGGCAGGTCGGGGGTCAGCCGGGTGATGCGGGCCCGCAGGACGAGCCAGGCGCCCTCGGCGGCGAGGTCGATGTACAGGCCGTGGCGCCCGCCGGCACCGCCCATCTTCTCGAGCGTCTCGGGGTTGTCCAGGCCCCGGGAGACGACGGTGCCTTCGGGGCCGGAGTGCACGACCATCGCGGTGCAGGTGGGGCAGGCCGAGAGCACGAGGCTCGAGCGGGGGTTGGCCAGCAGCAGCGCGGCGAGGTGGTTCTCGACGAGGCCGGCGAGGCCGCTGCCCATGCCCACCGGTACGGTGAGGTCGGCGAGGATGACCGGGGTCGGCTCGCCGAACGGCGGGGCCTGGGTCATGTCGTGGATCAGCTCGTCGAGCAGGTCGAAGGCCGAGAGCTGGACCTGACCGGCGATCACCCGGCGCAGCTCTTCGAGCTCGGCTCGCTGCGCTTCTTCGGCGGTGATCGCGCCGGCGAGCGTCGGGATCAGGGCCAGCGCGCAGGCGAGGGGCAGGGCGCGGATCATCGCAGCCACCGCCACGCGCCGTCGGCGCAGTAGCCCACGTTGAGGATGGTCGCCCGCCGGTCGCGCAGGGCGATGCCCATCAGCGCGTCGCCGGGTCCGAGCGATCCGCCGGCCACGTAGCGGGTGCAGGCGAGGGGCCACGCCCGCTGGGGGTCGATGCGGCCGATGACCTCGACGTCGCCCGCGGCGAGGGTCGGGGCCCGGTCGCTGACGGTGAGGCCGGCGGCCATCAGGGCGTTCTTGGCGGCGAACTCGACCTTGCCGGCGACGTGCAGGTCGGGGTGGTAGACCTCGACCAGCCAGGTGCGGCGGCGCAGCGGGTCGGCGAGGCCGGCGATGTGGCCCGCCATCTCGTCGGCGGCGGTCCGCAGCGTGGACAGGATCGCCTCGTCCCGGGCCCGGCGCACGCCCTCGGGCATCAGCCGGGCCCGGCAGATCACCGCCCGGCGCTCGAAGAAGTCGCCCCGGGGGGCGGGGGTCTCGATGCGGCCCGGCGCCTGCTGGCGGGCGGCCTCGGTGCTCAGCGCCTCGCAGTCGAGCGCGCGCAGCTCGCGGGCGCTGCCGGTGAGCGGGCCGATGAAGCCGTCGACCGGATCCCGGATCTCTTCGATGAGCGAGGGCAGCGCGAAGAGCAGCACGTACAGCCAGAACTCCATGGGTCAGCCGGGCCCCGTCGGGCGGCCTTCGGCGAGCACCCGCCGCCGCACCCGGGCGTTGAGCGCGAGCTGGCTGAGCTGGGCGTAGAAGTCGGCCGAGAAGTCCTCGTCGGCGTCCGAGAAGAAGCCCCACCGCTTGACGAAGCGGCCGGTGAGGGTGTCCCGGGCGAGCATGAACCCGGTCTCGTCGCGGATGACGACGTCCTGGGCGACGGTGTAGTCCGAGACGTGCTCCCAGAAGAGCCAGTCGGTGATCTGGCGGTGCAGGATGCGGGCGGTCAGCTCGACGCGCAGGGCGGTGCGGGGGGTCGCGGGGGCCTCGGCGTCGGGCTCGGGCTCGGCGGCGGGGGCGCCGGGGGTGTGGATCTCGACCCGGGCGCCCTGGTTCTCGAAGAGGCGGGCGACCCGGCGGCAGAGCGCGCCGGCTTCGGTGGCGTCGACGGCCCCGCCCGGCGGGCAGCGGACCTCGATGTCGACGTCGGTGAAGTTGGGCCGGGTGGGGTCGACGGCGACCGGGCGGTGCAGGCCCGACATGGGCTGGTAGACCACGACCGTGCACCCCCCGGACAGCAGGGCGGCGAGCAGGGCGAGGGGTGTGCCGCGGGGCGCCATCGGGCGGTGTCTCCAGGGGGTGGATCTCGGCCGGCGGAGGATAGCAGAAAGAGGGCGGCGGGGCTTCTTCGCGACGGGCGGTGGATACCGCATCCGGGTGGGGGCCGCGGCGCGGTCGGAGGCCGCTTGCCTCGGCCGGCCCATGCGCATAGGGTGTCGCGCATGATGACACCCCCCTGCGCCCGCGCCTCCGCGATCGGCCTGTGCGCCGCGATGCTGTGGGCCGCTCCCGGGTGGGGGCAGCCGCCGGCCGCCGATCCCCCGCCGGCCGAGCCCGAGGCCCCGTCGACCGAGCCCGAAGTGGCCGCCGAGCCCGAAGAGGCCGCCGAGCCCGAAGAGGCCGCTGAGCCCGATGCGCCGCCCGCCGATCCGGCGGCCCTCGAGGCCGAGGGCAAGCAGGCGATGATGGCTCGGGACTGCGCCACCGCCGCGGCCCGCTTCGACGCCTTCGCCGACGCGGTGAAGGACGATCCCGAGATGAACGAGCGCCGGCTGTACGCCCGGCTCTACGCCGGGGTGTGCTACGAGCGGCTCGAGAGGCTGCCCGAGGCCGCCGCCCGGCTGCGGGAGGTGGTCTACGGCGGCGCGCCGCAGGACGCGATCGACAAGGCCGAGCCGCTCTTGCAGACCGTCGAGTCCCAGCTCCCGGTGCCGGTGACCTTCGTCTGCGAAGAGGTCGGCATCACCATCGCGCTGCTCGATCACCCCGACGAGCCCAAGCCGTGCCACGAGGTGTGGCGCCTGCCCGAAGGGGTGTATCGCGGCGCGGCGAGCGCGCCCGACGGGCGCGAGGTGCCGCTGACCATCCAGGTGCGGTCGGGTATCCCCGAAGAGGTGGTCGTGCTGCTGCCGGGGGCCAAGCGCGAGCTGGTGTCGAACGACCCCCAGCCGAGGCCCGCGGGGCCGGTCGACCGCACGCTGGCGTGGATCGTGACCGGCGGCGCGGTGGCCGCCCTGGGCACCGGCGTCGCGTTCAACCTCGTGGCCCGCTCGGCGGTCGATCGGGGTGATGAGGCCTACGGGCGCTACGAGCGGGCCCGGGCGGTGGGCAACGCCGCCGGCGCCGCCGCGGCCCGGGTCGAGGTCGAGGACGCCCGGGGCGACGCCGACACCGCGGCCTACACCAGCTACGCCTTCCTGGGCGTCGGCGCGGCCCTCGCCGGGGTCGCCGCCTGGATGTGGCTCGATTCGCCCGACGCCGAGGCGGCCGCGCTGCGGGTGGTGCCGGGCCCGGGCGGGATCGGGATCGTCGGGCAGTGGTGAGCCGCCGCTGGCTCTGGATCGCGGCGTGGGCGCTCGTCGGCTGCGTGAACGTGCCCGACTACGCGTTCCCCGACGCCCAGCCGCAGGACGCCGATCGTCGGCCGCCGCCCGACATGGGCGACGCCGCCCCCGACATGCCGCCCGCTCCGCCGATGGACGCCGCGCCGCCCGACGCCGAGGGGGTCTGCGTGCGCACGCCCGAGGTGTGCAACGGCGAGGACGACGACTGCGACCTCGAGGTCGACGAGGGCTTCGCGCTCGACGATGACATCGATCATTGCGGGGGCTGCGATCGGGCCTGCCGGCCGGGCAACGCCGAGCCGGTCTGCGTCGAGGGCGCCTGCCGGGTCGCGGCCTGCGCCGAGGGCTTCGCCGACGTGGACGACGACCCGACGAACGGCTGCGAGTACGCCTGCCCGGGGCCGGTGGGCCCCGAGCGGTGCAACGCGGTCGACGACGACTGCGATGATCGCATCGACGAGGGCATCGACGATCGGGTCGACGACGTGCCGGGGGTCTGCATGGGCGCCCGCATCCCGTGCCTGCCCGGGGGCATGAGCGGTGCGCCGGACTTCGCGGCGCTGCCCGATCATCAGGCCGACGAGTCGCGCTGCGACGGGCTCGACAACGACTGCGACGGGCGGGTCGACGAGGCCCAGCCGGCGCTGGGCAGCCCGTGCACGGTGGGGGAGGGGGCCTGCGCCCGCAGCGGGGTCCGGATCTGCGCGGCGGACGGCGCCGGTGAGCGGTGCGACGTCGAGCCGGGGGCGGCGGTGCCCGACAGCGTATGCGATGGGGTCGACGCCGACTGCGACGGGCTCGTCGACGAGGGCATCGCCGGCTGCGTGCGCTGCGACGGCGGCGACGGCTCCCCGTGCAACGGCTGCCCCGACGGCACCGCGGTGCCCGCCGGCTCGGTGTGTGTGCCCGCCGGCGAGTTCTCCCTGGGCAGCCCGCCCGATGAGGCCGGGCGCACCGCCCGCGAGGGGCCGGCCCACCCGGTCCGCATCTCGCGCCCCTTCGTCATGCACAGCACCGAGGTGACCCGCCGGGCGTGGCAGGCGCTCTTCGAGGACGACCCGTCGTTCTTCGAGTTCCGCGCCCGCCGGCCGGTGGAGCGGGTGAACTGGTACGAGGCGGTGGCCTACGCCAACGCGCTCTCCGAGAGCGAGGGCCGCACCCCGTGCTACACGCTCGACGGCTGCAATGCGGCCCCGCCCGGCGCCGGGCTGGTGTGCGTGTCGGTGGACTTCGTCGGGGTGGCCTGCGACGGCTACCGGCTGCCGACCGAGGCCGAGTGGGAGTACGCCGCCCGGGCCGGCACCGAGGGCCGGTTCTGGTTCGGCGACGCCGACGGCGGGCTGGCGATGACCGACTTCTACACCGCCAACAGCGGCGGGGTGACCCACGAGGTGGGGCAGCTCTCGCCCAACGCCTGGGGGCTCTACGACGTGCACGGCAACGTCTGGGAGTGGGTGCACGACGGCTTCGCGGCCTACGAGGACGTGCTCGACCGCGATCCGGTGGGCCCGGTCGACGCCGAGGAGCGGGTGCGTCGGGGCGGGTCGTTCGGGGCGCTGCCCGATGAGTCGCGGTCGGCCTTCCGGGCGAGCGAGCTGCCCAACTTCGGCGGCCCCCGGGGCGGCTTCCGGCTGGTGCGCACGCTGCCGTGAGCGGGCGCCGCCGCGGCCCTTGATGGGGCGGTCGCCCGGCTGCATGCTGATGCCGGGGGGATCATGCCGTCGTCTTTCGTCATCTTCATCGCGGTGGTCGGCGTCGCCGTCTTCGTCGTGCGGGTCGTCGCGATCTACCGGGGCTGGGCGACTCGGATGACCCACCTGGCGGCCACCCGCGGCTGGCGGGCGCAGCTCGGCTGGCTCCGGCGCCCGTCGGCGGTGGGCGAGGTCGACGGCTGCCGGGTCGTCGTCGAGATGCCCTGGCGCATCCCCGATCGCCACGACCGCAAGGGGGGCCTGCTCGCGCTCTTCGCGCGCCGGCGGGAGTCGGCCTGGGACTACGCCCGCATGACGGTCACCCTGCCCCGGACCTTGCCGCTGCGCTTCGAGCCGGAGTCGACGTCGAGCATCGGGCGCCTGTTGAGCCGGCGCGATCTCGAGCTGGGCGATCCGACGTTCGACGACGTGGTGCGCCTCGGCGGGCGGGAGGCGGCGCTGCGGGCGGCCTTCGACGGGCCCACCCGGTGGGCGGTGCGGCTGCTGGTCGAGCGGGGAGGCACCTTCGATGGGCAGGCGCTGCGGCTGGCGTGGCAGCACGATGATCAGACCGGGCGCGACGCGGAGGCCATCGACTGCGCGCTGGAGGCGAGTCAGCGGTTGCAGGCGGGCACCTCGCCCTCGCCCGAGCGGCTGGCGCAGATCGCGGCCGATGATCCCAAGCCCGGCGTGCGGCGGGGCGCGCTGGCCTGCCTGATGCGCCGGAGCCGGGCCGCCACCGCCACCGACGCGGCGATCCGCCGGGCGCTGACCGACGATGATCCGGCGATGCGGCTGCTGGCGGCCGGCGAGCTGGGCGACCAGCCCACGCTGGAGGCGCTGGTCCCGCCGGGGCACCCGCCCGAGGTGCGGGTGGGGGCCGTCGAGGCGCTGGGCCGGACGGCGGAGGGGCGGGCCTTCTTGCGGGGGGTCGTGGCCCGGCTCGACGGCGAGGCGCGGGCGGCGGCGATCACCGCGCTGCGGGCGGCGGGCGACGTGCCGGTCGGCGGGCTGGCGCTGGCCGAGGTCGAGGGCGGGGGGTTGTCGGTCGCCGCGGACGACGCCGCCGGCAAGCTGTCGCCGGGGTCGTGACGGGCGCCCCTACGCGAGCCGGCGCGCGCGCCGGACTCGATCGATGTCGACGAAGGTCGGCCGCGGCATAGAGTTGAAGTCGCTCGCGCTGGCCCAGGAGTAGGCCCCGACCATCGGCGAGACGAAGATCTCGCCGATCGGGCAGTCGGGCTGCATCGTGCGGGGGTAGACCACGTCGAAGCCGTCGCAGGTGGGGCCGGCGATCACCACCGGCTGGAGCGGCACGTCGGGTGTGCGCATGGCCGAGACGCAGGTGATGGGGTAGTCGGCCTTGTCGAAGACCTTGCCCGAGTACGAGCCATAGAGCCCGTCGTCGATGTAATACCACCACACCCCCTCCCGCCGGGCGCGCCCGATGACGGTCGTCACCAGGGTCATCGCCGGCGCCGAGATGAAGCGGCCGGGCTCGAGCCAGATGCGGGCCTCGGGGAAGAGCCGGTCCAGCTCGGCGGCGATCGGCGCGGTGTACGACTCGAGCGGCACGGTCGCCGGCGGGTTGAGGACCGGGAAGCCGCCGCCGATGTCCAGGGTGTCGAAGGCGACGCCGGCGTGGGCCGCCTGCTCGAAGAGCCCGTGGCAGATCTGGATCGCCTCGACGTAGCGCCGGGCGTTGAGGTTCTGGCTGCCGACGTGAAAGCTCAGCCCCCGGACGTCGAGGCCCAGGTCGACGGCCAGCGCCAGGAGGCGGGGCACGCCCGTCGGCGAGGCGCCGAACTTGCACCCCAGGTCGACGACGGCGTCGGGGTTGTCGAACCGGACCCGGAGCAGGATTCGGGCCCGATCGCGCCAGGGCACGAACTTGCGCAGCTCCTCGGGGTTGTCGGCGATGAACGTCCGGCAGCCGTAGTCCAGCGCCTCGCGGATGGCGGCCGGCCGCTTGATGGGGTGGCTGTGCAGGCACCGGGCGGGGCCGATGCCCTCGGCGCGCAGCAGGTCGATCTCGCCGGTGCTCGCCACGTCGAAGCCCGCCCCGGCCTCGGCCAGCGCCGCGATGAGCGGGGGGTGGGGCGAGGACTTGATCGCGTAGAAGATCTGCGCCCGGGGGAAGGCCGCCGCCAGCGTCCGATAGCGGTCGACGGCGCGCTGCGGTGAGCACAGCATCAGCGGCGAGCCGAAGCGGGCGACGAGCTGCTCCAGCTCATCGGCCGACGGCATCAGGCAGTGGCTGATGTCCCTCGAATGCGCGTTCATGGCATGTCCCCTCGCTGAAGCGGGTCGCCGTGACGGTCAGCGACCCGCGGGACGTTCAGACCACCGTGATCCGCAAGCGCCGGTCGGGCCCGTTGACGTCGATCGCGTCGTCGAAGCCGTCGTCGGCGTCGGTGACCGGGCGCACGTCGCGAGCGCCGGCCCGGATGGCGTCGATGTACGGGAAGCCGACCTGCATGCTGTGGTGGGTCGCCGGGCTGTAGACCTGGAGCCCGTCGATGCCCCGGGCGGCCAGCCGCCGCTCGATCTCGTCGGCGGTGATGGTCGCGACGGCGTCGGTGTCGCCGTTGACGACGACCGCCCACAGCGTGGCGTACATCTGCACGTAGACGTAGAAGATCGTCTGGTGGGCCCAGACGCCGTCGAGCGTCTTCAGGATCTGCTGATAGGTGAGCGGCCGCGAGATCGGGCTCTCGCAGTGCATCACGAAGAGCCCGTCTTCGCCGCGCAGGGTCTGCTTCACGGCGGCGTAGAACTCGCGGGTGTACAGCCGCCGGGACGGGCCGAAGGGGTCGGTCATGTCCATGATGACGACGTCGAAGGTCTCATCGGTCTCTTCGATGTACTGCCGCCCGTCGCCGATGACACACGCCACGGCGGGGTGGCGGAAGACCCCCTGATTGATCTCGGGCAGATGCGCCTCGCAGGCGTCCATCACCGCCTTGTCGAGGTCGCATTGGATGGCGCGCTCGGGGCCGTGCTTGAGCACCTCCCGCATCACGCCGCCGTCGCCCCCGCCGATGACGCACACCCGCTTCGGGTCGGGGTGGGCGGTGAGCGCCGGGTGCACCATCGGCTCGTGGTACAGCCAGTCGTTCTTCTCGACCACCTGGGTGATGCGATCGAGCAGCATCACCTTGCCGAACTCCTCGGTCTCGATGATCTCGAGGGTCTGATACGGGGTCTGCTGGCGCACCAGCGTGCCCTTGACGGTGTAGAAGTAGCCGAACGCTGGGTTGAGGTTCTCGGCGAAGTAGCGGTCCATCACTCTCTCTTCTTCGAGGGGGCGGAAGGCCTACCGCCGAACTGGGGGACATCGGCGTCGGTGAAGATCGTCGTCGATCGGATCTGGCGGTCCAGGAGATAGCGTGGCGGGTCGACGATGTGGGCGTCCATGGCGCGGTCGTAGAGCTGCGGCGTCACCCCTCGCTCGGCGAGCCACCCGTCGAGGTCGTCCGGCGGCCGGAGCACGTCCGGCTGGGCGGCCCCGAGCACGAACCCGACCGCGCCGAAGAAGCTGGGCACCTCGAGGACGACGTCCTGCGCGCATTCGAAGACCGCGCCGAACGTGTGGCGGGCCTCGCCGTGGAAGGTCTCGCCGAACGGGCCGAGCTGCGCGCAGCAGACGCCGCCGGGGGTGAGCACGGCCCGCACGCGCTGATAGAACTCGCAGGTGAAGAGCCGCTGGGCCGGGCCATCGGCGCACGGCTCGGTCAAGTCCAGCACGATCACGTCGAGGCCGGTGTTGGCCTCGATGTAGGCCCGGCCATCACCGACGATCAGCTCCACCCGGGGGTCGGACCACGGATCGCCGTACAGGTCGCCGAGGTGCGCCCGGCAGATGTCGACCAGCTCGCCGTCGATGTCGACCATGACCACCTGCTCGACGTCCGGATAGCGCAGCACCTCGCGCAGCGGGCCGCCCTCTGCGCCGCCGATGATCAGGACCCGCCGCCGGCTGCGGGCGCGGACCATGGCCGGGTGGATCAGGGCCTCGTGGTAGCTGGCCTCGTCGCTCTCAGCCGAGTTGACGTAGCCGTCGAGCACGAGGGTGCGGCCGAAGGGCACCGCGTCGAGGATCTCGACCTGCTGGTAGCGGGTGCGGGACCGGTGCAGGACCCGGCGGTACTCGAACCCCACGAAGGTGCCGTCGAGCGGGGGCTCGTCGTGTCGTGGGTGGGTGGATCCGTCGTCGCGGGCGTCGGTCATGGTCCGGCGGGTGTCCGGCTCGGGCAGCCGGGCTGCGATCACGGCAGTACAGGGAGACGAATCTGTCCCGCCCGAACCCTGTTGTCAACCGTCGGTCTCCCTCGGGACGTATACCGCAAGGGGCTCGGGTCCCGGCCCGTGGACGCCGCTACATTCGGTGGGCTATCGTCGGCCGCCGGTCGGCAGACGGCCGGCGGCGGGGGGCCGATGATCATCCAGATCATGTTGCTCGGGGGCGGCCTCGCGGCCGCCGTCGGCGTCGTGCGCCGTCGGCAGGCCGCCCGTCGGCGGCTGCCGGGGCCCGACGCCGGGACCGAGCCCCCCGAGCCCGACGACACCCCATCCGATGCCCGCGCCCGCCGCCGGGAAGAGGCGCAGCGCGAGGCCCGTACCCTCGATCGCTCGCTCGGGTTCAGCGCCGCCGGGCTGGCGGGCGTCCTCGGCGGCGGGCTGGGATCGGCGGCGCTGGGTACCGTGGGTCTCGTCTGCCTCGTCCCCCCTGCGCTGCTCACCGTGCACATGGGCTGGCAGGACGTCCGGGCCAAGCGGAAGCTGACCTTCCTCGGCCTGGAGGCGGTGTCGGTCGCCTTCCTGCTGGGCGCGGGCTACGCGGTCTATGTGGCCATCGACCTCGTGATCTTCCTCGGGACCACCCGGGTCATCCTCGCGACGCAGCGCAAGGCGGAGGACGAGCTCTCCCGGGCCTTCGCCGACTGGGCCGAGACCGCCTGGCTGCTGCGCGACGGGGTCGAGGTCCAGGTGCCCGTCGAAGCGCTGGTGGCCGGCGACCGGGTCGTCGTGCGGGGCGGGGAGCCGGTGCCCTGTGACGGGGTCGTGCTCGACGGGGTCATCGCGGTCGACGAGCGGGCCCTCACCGGGGAGTCGCAGCCGACCGAGAAGATGGCCGGGGCCGAGGTGTGCGGGTCGACGCTGGCGGTCGCGGGCGAGGCGATCGTCGAGGTGCGCACCAGCGGCCGGGAGACAGCCGCCGCCCGCATCGAGGCGCTCGTCGCCCGGAGCACGTCCTACGAAGAGACGCTCGACCTCGAGAGCGGCGAGCTGGCCGATCGGACGGTGCCCCCGACGCTGGTCATGGCCGGGATGGGTCTGGCCGCCCGGGGGGTGCCGGGCGCCGTCGGCGGGCTGTGGTCGAATCACGTCGACGTCATCTGGTCGGTCTATCCGCTGGCGGTGCTCATGCTCATGCGCACCGCGTCCGAGCAGGGCATCTTGATCAAGGACGGCCGCTCGCTGCGCGCGCTTCGGGGCATCGACACCGTCGTCTTCGACAAGACCGGCACGCTCACGCTCGACGCGCTCACCGTGGCCGCGATCCACCCGCTGGAGGGGTGGACGACCGCCGAGCTGCTGGCCATCGCCGCGGCCGTCGAGCACCGCCAGACCCACCCCATCGCCGCCGCGATCCTCGCCGCCGCCGAGCAGGCCGCGGTCACCCCGCGCGCATGCCACGCGCCCAGCGTGCAGCGAGGGCTGGGCCTCGAGGCCGTCGTCGATGGCGCGACGGTCGTCCTGGGCAGCGATCGCCTGATGGGGGACTGCGCGATCCCCATCCCCGATGAAGCGGCCGATCGCATCGGGCAGGCCACGGGAGGGGGGCGGACGGTCACCTACCTCGCGATCGGCGGGCGGCTGGCCGGGTGGTTCGAATTGCAGGCGCAGATCCGGCCCGAGGCCCGGCGGGTGATCGCCGACCTCCGGGCCCGCGACATCGAGCCGATGATCCTGTCGGGCGACGCGCCGGGGCCGACCCGGGCCCTGGCCCGGTCGCTGGGGGTGGAGCGCTGGTTCGCCCGGGTGCTGCCGGAGGGCAAGGCGGCGTGCATCGACGCCCTGCGGGGCGAGGGGCGCGCGGTGTGCTTCGTCGGCGACGGCATCAACGACGCCCTGGCGATGCGCCGGGCCCGGGTCTCGGTCTCGATGACCGGCGCCTCGGCCCTGGCGGTGGACAGCGCCCAGATCGTGCTGCGCGACGGCTCGCTCGACGCGTTGGGCAGGCTGCTCGACCTCGGCGCGCACGACCACGCCACGAGCGATCATCTGCTCGCCGTCTCGGGGTATTCGAGCGTCGCCTCGCTGGGTGGGGTCCTGTTCGCCGGCTTCTCGGTGGCGCTGCCGGCGTTCATCTACGCCGGCGCGCTCACCGGCGGGCTGGGCTGGGCCGTGCGGCGCGCGCGGCGGCTGCCCGGAGGGCGCGACGAGGGGCCGACCTCACCCGGGCCGGACCCGGACGGCGCTGACGCCGCCTGATCCGCTCGCCGCGCCGCCGGGCGGCGCGCGCTCGGCGGGCACGGTGTGGGTCTGGTGGGACGCGACGCGCATCATGCGCTCGCTGCGGATGCCGCCCCGCTCGACCCGCATCGACTCGACCCGCGTCGCCCCGAGCGCCTGCGCGAGCACCCGCTCGGCCTCCTCGGGCCGGCAATCGCCGCAGGTGAAGAAGTCCACGGCCGCGTAGCCCCGCTCGGGCCAGGTGTGGATCGACAGGTGCGACTCTTCGACGACGACGACCCCGCTGACCCCCTGCGGCGCGAAGCGGTGGAAGGCCGCCGTCACGATCGTCGCCCCGGCCGCGACCGCCGCCTGCTTCATGAAGCCCTCGATCGCGTCGAGGTCGTCGAGCGTGTCCGCCGAACAGAGCAGGAACTCGCTGAGGATGTGTGTACTCTGAGTGTCCACTGTGACGTGCGTCCCCCGAAGCGGCCTTCGCGACCCACGCTCCATCACCGCGGATCTCGCGGCGCATGATAGCCCGGTGCCCGTCCCGACGCCATCCCCCCGATCCCGGGGGCTGGCGGATACGGCAGAGTCGTCACCCGGCGTATCGGTGAGCCACGCGCCCGGATGGGTGTATGTCATCTGGGATGGCATGCCTCAGCCGGGCAGCGCGTAGGTCCCCACCACCAGCGCCACCGGGGCCGGCTCGCCGTCGGCGAACAGCCGCACCTCGAGGACCGCCTGCCGCCGCCCGAGGCGCACGATCTCGGCCCGGGCCAGCATGTCCTCGGGCGGGGGGCGGCGCAGGAAGCGGATGCTCATCTCCGAGGTCACCGCCATGCGCCCGTCGTCGAGCCGGGCGAGGAGGGCGGCCCACATCGCCGCGTCGGCCAGCCCCATCATCGCCGGCCCCGAGAGGGTGCCGCCGGGGCGCAGGTCGAGGGGGCGGAACGGGCAGCGCATCACCGCGCCGGTGGGCGTGATCGCCTCGACCGCGAGCCCCCGGGCGGCGGCCTCGGGCACCCCGGCGTGCATGATGGCCTGCACCGCGGCCGCCGGGCGATCGGGGCGTGGGGCGAGGCGGTCGCCCCCGGCGTCGGCGCTCACCCGGCGCTCACTCGGCGGGGGCCGGGCTCAGCTCGGTCGACTCGGCCGCCCGCGACGCGACCAGCGCCTGCACCCCGGCGATGAAGTCGTCCACCGACAGGGTCACCGACTTCTTGGAGTCCCGCCGACGCACCGCCACGGTGCCGCCCTCGACCTCGGTGTCGCCCATCACCAGGATGAACGGCACCTTCTCCAGCGTCGCCTGCCGGATGCGGGCGTTCATCCGGCTGCCGGCGTCGGGGTGCTCGACCCGGATGCGGGCCGCCTTCAGCCGGGCCTCGACCGCCTCGGCGTACTCGACGTGGCGGTCGGCGATGGGCACCAGCGTCGCCTGCACCGGCGACAGCCACACCGGGAAGGCCCCCGCGGTGTGCTCGATGAGGATGCCGATGAAGCGCTCGAGCGATCCATAGATCACCCGGTGCACGACGACCGGGGTCTTCTCGGCGCCGTCGGAGTCCACGTAGCGGCAGTTGAACCGCCGGGGGAGCTGGAAGTCGAGCTGGATGGTGCCCATCTGCCACTGCCGGCCGAGCGCGTCCTCCATGAGGATGTCGACCTTGGGGCCGTAGAACGCGCCGTCGCCGTCCTCGACGAGGTACTGCCCCACGCCGGCCTTGGTGTCGAGGATGCGCCGCAGCGCCGCCTCGGCCCGATCCCAGGTCTCGACGTCGCCGATGAACTTCTCCGGGCGGGTGCCCAGCCGCAGGGTATAGGTCAGCCCGAAGATGCTGTAGAAGTGATCGGTGAGTGCCAGGACCCGGGCGTACTCCTCCTCGATCATGTCGGGCGTGATGAAGATGTGGGCGTCGTCCTGCTGGAACTTCTGCACCCGCAACAGCCCGTGCAGCGCGCCCGAGCGCTCGTTGCGGTGCAGCACGTCGCAGTCCGACAGCCGCAGCGGCAGGTCGCGGTAGCTGCGGGTCTTCAGGTTGAACACCACCATCGCGTTGGGGCAGTTCATCGGCTTGACGCCATAGGTCCGGTGCTCGTCGACCGGGCAGATGAACATGTTCTCCTGGTAGTGCTCCCAGTGGCCCGAGATGTCCCAGAGCTGGCGGGCGTTGACCAGCGGGGTCGAGATCTCCTGGTAGCCGGCCTTCTCGTGCTCCTCGCGCCAGAAGTCGATGAGCGTGGTCAGCAGCTTGAAGCCCTTGGGCAGCCAGTAGGGCATGCCCGGCGCGGTGGGATCGAGGTGGAACAGCTCGAGCTGCTTGCCCAGCTTGCGGTGGTCCCGCCGCTCGGCCTCGGCCAGCCGCCACAGGTGCTGGTCCAGCTCCTCCTTGGTGCGGAAGGCGGTGGCGTAGACCCGCTGGAGCATCGGCCGCTTCTCGTCGCCCCGCCAGTAGGCCCCGGCGATGCTGAGCACCTTGAGCGCCTTGGGGTTGATCTGGCGGGTGTCTTCGACGTGCGGCCCGCCGCACAGGTCGGCGAAGTCGGCGTGGCGGTAGACGGTGAGCTTGGGGGCCTGCCCCTCGGGCAGCGGCTCGCCGTCCTCGTCGAGCGCGCCCTCGAGGATGCCGTCGATCAGCTCGAGCTTGAACGGCTGGTCGGCGAACATCTCCCGGGCCTCTTCGGGGCTCAGCTCGCTCTGCTCGAAGGTGTGCCGCTGGGAGACGATCTTCTTCATGCGCTTCTCGATCCAGCGTAGATCGTCGTCGTTGAGCGACCGGGGCAGCACGAAGTCGTAGTAGAAGCCGTCGGCGATCGGGGGCCCGATGCCGAATTGCACCTCGCCGTCCTGGCCATCCTTCTTGAAGCGATCGCGCACCGCCTGCGCGAGCACATGGGCCGCGCTGTGGCGGATGCGGTGCAGCTCGTCCTTCGCGTGATCGGTGGTGGCCATGGGAGGCTCCTCATCAGGTCGGCCCGGCGGGCGCAGGTGGAACGACGGGCGAGCCTACCGACCTGCCCCAGAGGCGTCAACCGCGGCCCGCCGGGGGCCTCGGCGCCCTCCCGGGGCCTGTGGCGGGCGCCCGTTCGTCGCGTCGGCGCCCGCCGTTGCTGTATGGTGCACGGCGAATCGCCTTGCCGCCGAGGTCGTGGTGTCCGGCTTTACCCGAGTCCTGCCATTCGCCGCCGCCGCCCTGCTCGTGGGCGGCCTCGCCGGCTGCAAGGTGCCGCTGACCGACATCGCCGCCCGCTTCGTCGTGGCCGACGCCGCGTGGTTCGCCGAGGAGGAGACGCTCTTCGTCTTCTACGAGGTCGAGGCCGAGCAGGGGCTGAGCGTCGAGACCACCGTCGAGCTCCGCTACGTGACCGACGACGGGGTCGTCGACTGGACCGAGCTCGGCGACATCGAGCCGGTGCACACCCACGTCCCGGTGGACTGCGGGCCGAACACCCGCTGCGGCAGCACCAGCATCCACGTCCCGCTCGAGCCGCGCGACGTCGAGGTCCGGATGCGCTACCACCGGGACGGCGCTCTGACGCTCGACCCCGAGACCCGGCTGAACGTCATCGGCCCCGGCCCGGCCCACAGCAACCGCAGCCTGCTGGTCTACGGCGTCTTCGACGAAGACAACCGGGGCGTGCAGTGGCGGGCGCGGCACCTCTTCCCCACGCTGCGCAACATGGAGGTCGAGCGGTTGGGGCTGCGGCGGCGGTTCACCGTCGATCTGATCAGCCGGGCCGGCGCGGCGCCCGAGCCGAACGGCAACGCCTACCTGTACGGCGTCCGCTGCGAAGACCCCGTCGCGCTCGACTGGCAGACCGTCGAGACCGAGGACCGGGCGATCTTCAGCCCCGAGGAGCTGCCCGAGTCGGCGTTCGCAGCGGAGACCGTCTGCGCCCGGGCCACCGTCTACGACCCCACCGGGCCCTTCGCCGCCAGCGCCGTCGCCCGCAAGAACCCCGAGGTGCGCCCGGCCTTCCCGCTGCTGCGCAGCCCCATCAAAGAAGCCACCCCCATCAAGTACTTCCTGCGCGTCTGCGACCGCACGATCTCGGGCCCGCACGCCGAGATGCAGCAGCAGCGGCTGCTGATGGAGGGCATCGCCGCCATCTGCATCGACGCCTGGGCCGACCCCGACCGGGTCGACGCCGAGGTCGACGCGTTCGTGGCCCGGGTGCGCGACGACCTCGAGGCGGTGCGCGCGGCCGGGCGGGACATGGTCATCGCCCTCGCGATCCACCACGACGACCCGGCGGTGTTCGCCGCGGCGCTCGAGCAGACGCTGGCCGAGATCATCACCCCCGAGCTGGCCCGCAATACACCCCGGCTCGTGGGCGGCTTCGTCTTCGACAGCTTCGAGTACACCCTCACCGACGCCACCGTCGGCTCGACGGTGCTGTGGTGCCCGGCCCTCATCGACCTCGACCCCGACGCCCTCGAAGACGGGGTGCTGCCCATCCCGACGACCGGCCTGTCCAGCCTCGTCTGCGCGCTGCCCGCCGAGGATCTGCGGCTGAGCCTGGGCCCGTTCAACCTGGGGGCGCTGCCCATCCTGCCCAGCCGGGCCAAGTACCTCAGCTTCCTCGACATCTACACCGCCGACGAGGCGGGGCGCATGAACTCGCTGACCTTCCTGGCGCCCGAGCTGCCGCCCAACGCCGACAGCCTGTCGCTGCCGCCCTTCGGATCGGTCACCTTCTTCAACGACGAGCAGATCAGCGCCGAGGCGGACGACGCCTTCTCGTACTGCGAGACCCAGGGCGAGGCGACGACGGTGGTCTTCCGCTCGGGCGCGGTGCCGATCTTCCTGCCGGTGGCCGCGCTGCCCGACTGGCACGCGGCCTTGCAGGAAGAGAGCTATGGCCTGGGCCTGACCTGGGAGTTCCCCTATCTGCTCGAGCTGAACTACGAGGCGGTCGCCGCGCTGGCGGTCTCGGCGTTCGGGGCCAGCCTGCCGCTGGGGCTGGGCACCGACGTCGACCAGGACTACGGCAGCGCGGTGTGGAAGACCGGCGAGTTCCCGCTGGCCCGCAGCCTGACCCAATGCCGGCGCTACTGCGGGCACCCGACCTTCGACGCGGCGGGGGTCTACCAGATCGAGGATCTGTTCTCGGTGGCCTATCGCACGGTGTGCTACACGCCGGCCTTCCCCGCGCGGGGCGACGACGGGTTCCCGTATGATCCGTGACTGGCGGGCGCGGGCGCTGATCCTGGCGCTGGCGGTGTCTGCGGCCCACGCGCAGCCCGGAGAGCCACCCATAGAGCCATCCGCAGAGCCATCGGAGCCGCCATCGGAGCAGCCATCGGAGGAGGGGCCCGCCGAGGCATCCGAGGCCCCGTCGAGCGATCCGCCGCCCTTCGCCGATCCCATCCCCGAGCCCGAGCGGCTGCCCGACACCGCCATCGAGGCGCACCGCACGCCGTTCGACACCCTGGTCGATCGGGCCATCGGCCGCACCTCGCGCCCGGTGCGCTACGACTGGCGCAAGGCCACCGTCGAGGTCGGCCTCTCGGGCGCGCTGCCCGCCGAGCTGAACAACTTCCAGAGCTGGCGGGCGGGGGCCTTCGCCCGGGTGCCGGTCTCGGGCCTGCTGCTCGGCGTCGAGGCGTCTTATGTCTGGGTGTATGGCACCGACAGCACCGATCGGCTGGCGCTGACGCCGTATCGCCAGCCGGGGCGCCCCGATCGGATCGAGGTCGACCTGACGCTGGCGTTCCCCCTCGCCGAAGGCATCGTGACCGCCTGGCCCGGCTGGTTCCCTTCGGCCGAGCTGGTCTTGCAGAGCCACCTCGACGTCCGCTACCTGCTCTACACCGGCGCCTTCGACGGATACGACTTCACCGACACCGCCCGGGCGCTGTTCTCGGGCAGCCTCTCCGACCGCGACCTGGCCAACCTCGAGAGCGACCGCCTGCCCGGCATGCAGATCGACCGCGGGCGCTACGCCATCCTCGCCGGGCTGGGCGCCGATCTGTACTTCCAGTCGGGGCTCTTCTTCAGCCACAAGCTGCTCGTCGCCGTGCCGCTGCTGGCCGCGGCGACCGAGTCCGAGCTGTACGTCTGGCTCGAGCTGCACCTGCTGACCGGCATCTCGTTCTGATGCTCGCCCTGCTGCTCGTCGGCCTGCTGGCGCCCCCGCCGGCCGAGCCATCGCCCCAGACGCTGGTCTATTACAACGCCCGCATGGCGCTGCGCGAGGGCCGGCCGCTGGAGGCCGTCGAGCTGTGGCTGCTGCGCAACGCCATCGCCAGCGAGACCGGGCGGGTGAGCGCGTACGACGTCGACCTGCGCTCGAACACCTGGGCCGCGCTGGGCGCGCTGGGCTTCTGCCCCGACGGGCTGCCGGCCGACGACGACGGGGTCGGGCTGTGGCCGGTGGCGATGCACAACTGGACCGTGCGCAACCGCCGCCCGGCGCCGCCCGACAGCGAAGCGGCGCCGTTCGACGCCTTCGAGGTCGGCCGGCAGCAGCGGTGGGTCTCGCTGAACGACGTGCTCGACGCCGACGAGCTGAAGGCGGTGAAGCTGCGCCGCACCGAGTGCTGGTGGGGCAACCGGCTGGTGACCCGGGTCGCGCTGCCGTGGACCGAGCTGACCGACAGCCGGGTGGCCGCCGAGGTGATGCGGGCGCTCTTGCGGGAGGCGCTGACGACGCTCGATCGGGGGCGCACGGTGGGGCTGGCGGCGATCGAGGCCCGCATCTTCGACCTCGAGCTGCGCATCACCGGCCTCGGGGCCCGCGCCCGGCGGCGGGCCCGGCGGGAGGCGGTGATCGAGGGCCGCCGCCGGGGCCTGAGCCGGGACGAGCTGAGCGCGCTGGGGCGGGACGCGGCGCCGACGATCGCGCCCGACAGCGTGCCCGGCCGCATCCTGCGCCGCAGCCTCGCCTGGAGCGCCGAGGAGTGGATGACCCTCTCCCCCGAGCGCCGGCAGTATCTCTTCGGGCACGCCATGCGCTCGGCCGGCGCGATGACCCCCCCGCCGGACATGGCCGCCAGCCGGCGGCTGATCCTGAAGGTGATCGATCAGCTCATCGAGCGGCGGGCCGGCGCCGAGATCGGCGGCTGGATCGCGCACCTGGGGTCGGACGAGGCCAGCCGGCGCCTGGTGTGGGCCGGCGACCGCGGCGCGGGCCTGCTGAGCCTCGACGCGGAGTCCGGCTTCCGCGAGCGGGCCCCCATCGCGCTGCACCGGGGCGTCGATCAGCTCGCCCGGGGCGACCTGCCGGGGTCGCTGCGCACGCTGGCCCTGGCGCTGAAGTGGTCCGAGACCTCCCGGGCCGGCGACGCGGCGCGCAACCTCGCCCGGCGCTGGCTCTCGTTCGTCGCCGCGCAGTTCCGGGTGACCGACGGCCTGCTGACGATGCTGCGCACGGTGGTGCCCCGGACCGACTTCACCGCGGTGCTCGAAGACCAGCTCTGGCACGCGGCGCTCAACGCGGACGGCGCGTCGTTCGACCGCTGCCTACGGCATCAGGTGGGGCGGGGCGCGCTGGTGCAGCGCAGCGCGCTCTTGCGGCCGCTGGCCGACGGGGACGGGGGCGCCTTCGCGACGCAGGTGATCGCCGCGATCGACGAGTCGCCCTACTTCGCGGTGCGCTTCCTGGGGCAGTTCCTCGACCGGCTCGCGGCGCAGGAGACCGCGGTCCGGGCCCGCTACGTGCCCGTGCTGCGCCCGCTGAAGGATCGGCTCGAGCGGCTGCTGGCCGAGGATCAGAGCGGGCGCGGGCAGCGGCGGGTGCAGGGGCTCGTCGACCGCATGCGGGCCATCATCGACGGGCTGGTGCCGATGCCCGACGACGCCTCCGAGGCCGACCGGGCCCACGGGCTGTCGGCCGATCGCGCGCTGTACGTGGGCAGCGTGCGGGTCGCGCCCTCCGACCCGCTGCCGTGGCCCTTCCGGGTGCCGATCGTGCAGGCCCCGTCGGTTTTCCTGCCGCTCGAGCTGCGCCCCGAGGAGTGGCGGATCGACGGCCGACGGGTCTTCGGCTGGCGGGTGCAGGAGCCATGAGCCGGCCGTCCCCCCGCGAGGCGCGCCGGGCGGCCCGGCGGCTGATGAAGCAGCGGCGGGCCGAGGTGAAGGCCCGGCTGGCGGCGGCCCGGGCGCCGGCCGATCGGGCCCGGCGGCGGCGCAGCCTGCGGCGGCGGCTGGCGCTGCTGGCGATCCTGCTGTTGATCTACCTGCTGCTGCGGAGCTGCGACTGCGACGACCCGCCGGGGGCCGGTCCGATCGCCGACATGGGCCCCGACGCGGCGGCGATGGCCGACGACATGGGGCCCGACGCCGCCCGGCTGCGCCCCCGGAAGAAGGCCGCGAAGCCGCGCCCCATCGAGGCCCCCATCCGGGGCACCGGGCGCCCGACCTTCGAGAACCCGACCCCCGCGCCACCGGACTGGCTCGTCGCCCTGCGCATCCAGGTCTCGGCCCGCGGCCCGCGGCTGGCCCGGTGCTTCGAGGGCGCCGACCGGCCCGGCGCGCTGCGGTGGAGCGCCCGGGTCGACATCCCCCGGGGCGTGGTCTCGGATCACGACTTCGAGCCGGTGCTGGACGGGGCCGATCTGTCCAAGGACCTGCGGCGGTGCCTGATCGGCGTGCTGGCCGATCCGCGGTATCATCTGCCGCCGGCCCCCGAGGCGGGCCAGCCGCGTATCTCCATCGTCGTCGAGTTCTGACCCGGGGAGGGAGCCAGCCATGGATCCGGCGTTCTTCGAACTGCACAGCGGCCTCGAGCGGGAGGGGCCGGGCAGCGAGGCGAGCACCCGCGAGGCCCTCGCCCGATGCGGGCCGCTGCCCGACGCGCCGCGGGTGGTCGACATGGGCTGCGGGCCGGGCGCGTCGGCGATCACCCTGGCCCGGGCGCTGCCCGACGCCCGGATCGTCGCGGTCGACACCCACGGGCCGTTCCTCGACGCGCTCACCGCCCGGGCGGCCGCGGCCGGGGTGGGGGATCGGATCGAGACCTGGCACGGCTCGATGCTCGACTACCGCCCGCCGGAGCCGGTCGATCTGTTCTGGAGCGAGGGCGCGGCCTACAGCGTCGGCGTCGAGGCGGCGCTGAAGGCGTGGCGCCCGCTCGGCGCGCCGGGCGCTCGGGTGGGGTTGAGCGAGCTGGTGTGGCTGTCGGCCGATCCGCCGCCCGCGCTGCGGGCGACCTTGCAGGTGGAGTATCCCCCGATGGGTGATCGGGAGACCCTGCGAGCCCGGGTCGCCTCGGCCGGGTGGCGCCCGATGAGCGACGTCGTCCTGCCGGCGCGGGACTGGGCCAACTACTACGGGCCGTTGAAGGCGCGGGCGGCGGCGATGCGCTCGCGGGCCGTGGATGATCCGGCGATGGCGGCCGTGCTCGACGAGGCCGACGCCGAGGCGGCGCTGTACGCGGCGCACGGCGCGGACTATGGCTATGCCTTCATCGTCGCCGAGCTGCCCGGGGGGTCGCCGTGATGGGATATCGAGATGTGATGCGCGCCCTGTGTGTCGTGGGTGTGATGACCGGGGGGATGGCGATGGCCGAGCCGAAGGCGCCCGGCGAGGGGCTGACCAAGCGCCCGCTGCCGCCGGCCACCTGGGCCGACGGCCCGAGCGTCGCCGAGCGCGCCGCCCTCGACGCGTGGCTCGCCGGGCTGGCGACCGAAGCGCGGGTGCGGCTGCCGGTCGCGATCACCCGGGGCCCCCTCGGCGGCGTGCAGCGGGCGACGCTGTATGGCACCGCGAAGGGTGACGATCCGGGCGTCCGGCTGAGCCTGGACGACAGCCGGATGGGCATCGCGCTGACCACCCACCTGCGCGACCTGTGCGGTGAGGGATCGACGTGCGCGCTGTGGATCGACGGGCGGTGGCGGCCGGAGCCGGTGATGCCCTCGCTCACCGTCGACGCCGGCACCCCGGTCGCGGTCCGCAGGGTGGGCCCGGTGGTCGACCCGGCGAAGCCCGCCCGGCCGGCGCGGGCGGCGCCCCCGGGCGCCAAGGGCCCGGCGAAGCCGAAGTGAGCCGCGGTTCGGGCCCTCACAGCCCGGCGTAGGTCAGCCCCAGGCTCAGCGAGAAGAAGCTCAGCCAGTTCTCGTTGTAGTTGTCCCCCGGGTTGTCGTCGTCCTCGCCGCCGCCCGACGCCCCGCCGCCCAGCCAGCGCAGGTTGAGGAAGGCCTCGACGTCCCGGGGCAGCTCGAGCCCGGCCCGCAGGCTGGCGTCGACGATGGCCCCCTCGACGTCGGTCTCGCCCCCGTTGAGGTACTTGATCGGGGCGTAGAACCCGTCGACCTCGACCCCGACGAACGCCCCGTCGGCGAAGCCCTGCCGCCAGCGCAGCTTGATGACCGGCACCGGGCCGACGTCCCGCCGGCTGCGGAAGGCGGGGCCGTCGAGCTGCTCGAACTCGATGGTGGCGTTGCGGAGCTGGAGCGACAGCCCGACCGCCAGCTCGTCCCGGCCGGCGGTGAAGTCGTACATGTAGCTGATACGGGCGAACGGGAAGCTGTAGGTCGAGCGCACCGCTGCGCCCTCGGGGAAGACCTGATCGTCGATGGTCAGATCGCGGGCCAGGGTGCGGGTCGAGACGATCTCGAGCGGCTGGTAGAGCAGGGTGATGACGTGGTGCTCGCCGAGGTAGACGTCGGCCGAGGCCCGGGCGAACGGCACCAGGTTCTCCTGGCCCAGATCGTCGATGTAGTCGATGTCGCTGCCGTCCCGGTCGAGCTTGATGGTGTGATGGCCGACCCACAGGCTGCCCAGCTCGGCGTGCAGGTCGAGCCGCCAGGGGGGCGGATCCCCGTCGGGCGCGGCGAGCGCGGGGGCGGCGAGGGCCAGGGTGAACAAGGCGGCGAGCAACGTCCGGGGGTCGTGGCGCATCGTGTGGTCTCCGCGGTGGGTGCCCCATCGTGATGCAGCGCCCGCCTCGCGGGTCACGGAGGTGAAGCATGGGGCGCGCCGCCCGCCGCCGACGCCGCCACGGACCGATCGCCGGCCCGGTGCGCCACACCGGCCCCGCCGATCAGATCGCCGGCGCCCGCTGGGCCCGGCGGGACGCGGCCTCGCTGACCTTCTACACCCTGCCGTGGCCGGTGTGGCTCAGCGCGCTGTTCATGGTGGCGATCGGGATCTGGGTCGGCCTCTCGGCCTGGGCCGAGCGCAACCTGTTCGGGGTCGCGGGGGTGATGTTCTTCATCTTCGCCGGCTGGATCGTGCGCAAGGCGCCCCGGGAGCGCACCGTCCTCCAGCGCGACCCGGGCGAGCTGCGTATCGAGGAGGGCCTGCTGCGCATCCGGCCTCGGCGGGTGGTGCCGTTCGGCGAGATCGACGGCTTCGTGGTCGAGCACAACCGCGCCCGCAACCTGTATCGGGTGGTCGCCGTCTCCGGCGAGGCGCGGGTGCCCATCGGGCGCTCGTTCGTCGACGAGGCCGAGGTGGTGCAGCGGGTCGACGCCCTCGGCGAGTGGATGGGGGTCGGCGGGCCGCCGGTCGACCCCCGGCTCGACGAGGACGAGGACGACGACGACGAGGGGCCCGAAGACGGGTAGGGGGCCGGCGCTACTGGCGCTGGATCCACATGCGCAGGGCGGTGCCCCCGGCCAGCAGCAGCAGCACGACCAGGCCCCCCAGCACGCCCAGGAAGTGCGGGCGGGCGAGCGGCAGCGCGCCCCGCCGCCGCAGGTGGAGCGTCCAGATCAGCGCCGCGAGCACCAGCGCGGTCGAGATGCCCGGCGGGATCACCGCCCACCACTGCGGGTCGTCGGTCAGGAAGCCGAAGGGGAACACCGCCACCACCGCCGCCAGCGCGAAGAGCACCAGCGCGCCGGGCCCGAGCAGCAGGGTCAGCGGGTCGGGCGGCGCCGGCTCGGGTTCGGGCTCGGGTTCGGGCGGCTTGATGCGCAGCGGGCCGGTGTAGCCCCGGGGGCCGAGGGTCGATCGCCGACGAGGGCCGCGGGTGTCGCCCGGCGCGCCCCCGCCCGGCTCATCCGCGGACATCGCCCGCGCTCGCTTCGGCCGGGCTCGACGGGGGGATCTCTTCGGGCGCCTGCCCCTCGGGCACCTGGGGATCGGCCGGCATCCGGTCGCCGATCAGCCCCAGCACGTAGAACACGATGAGCGTCAGCAGGCCCCAGCCGAGCCCCACGACGACCCCCGCGTCGACGATGCCCCGCCACGGCTGGTCGAGCGCCCGCACCAGCGCCACGAGGCCGGCGACCGCCAGCAGCACCACCCACGCCGCGATGAGCACCCGCCGGGTCGCCCCGAAGAAGCCCATGCAGAACAGCGGCGCGAGCGCCACCCGCAGCGGCGTGGGGTTGTGCCCGAGGTACAGCGCCCGGGCGGCGGTGCGGGGTGAGAAGCGCTTCTGGAAGCCGCGGTAGCCCTCGGCGTAGGCGTTGAAGGCCGTCCAGCCGATCATGATCGCCCAGTGCCACGCCTCGAGCGAACCGTCGGCGATGGGTTCGATGGCCAGCGGCGTCAGCCGCCACAGCGCCGAGCCGATGATCAGCACGACGCCGATCATGCCCCACAAGGAGATGAGGGTCGCCGAGGGGCTGCGCTGGGTGGCGGGTGCGTGCATCGGCGCCACCATACTCCCGGGCGGGTGCCCGGACAACCGGCTGCCGGCCGAGACGGGCGCCGGGTCATCGCCCGCGGGGGACCCCGAGCGGCGTCCCCCGGCGCGGCGACCCGCCCGGATGTCGTCTCCGGTTACATCGACGATCGGGTGCCCCGTACCGCCGGCCCCCACGCTCGATCGAGGAGGACAGCGATGCACGGGACCTTCGTCCGCGGGGTGTATGGGATCCGCCGCGGCCCGGCCGCGCTCGCCCTGGCGGCGCTGCTCGCGCTCGGCTGCGACGACGGCGACGCCGACGGCGAGCCCTCGCCGGACGTCGGCGCCGACGTCACCCCCGACGCCGCGCCGCTCGACGCGCAGCCCCCGGCGGTCGACATGGGCCCCGACCCCGATCTGGCCCCGCCCGACGCGGCGCCGCCGCCCGACCTCGGCCCCGACATGGCCCCCGACGCCGCGCCGCCGCTCGGCCGCTTCGGGCGGCTCGACGAGTGCATCGACCGGGTGCTCGAGAACTCGTCGGCCACCGGGGCGGCGGTCGCCGTCGTCGAAGACGGCGCCGTGGTGCACGCCGCCGGCCTCGGCCACCGCAACGACCTCGACGAGACGCCGGTCGAGCCGACGACGCTCTTCCGCTTCGGCTCGACGCTCAAGGGCATGACCGCGCTGGCCGTCCTCACCGAGATCGAGGCCGGCCGGCTGACCCCCGACACCCCGGTGGCCGACGTGCTGCCCCCGCTCGCCGAGCACGCCGACCCCCGGTGGCAGGCGCTGACGGTGCATCACCTGCTGACCCACCAGGGCGGCCTGAGCGACTACATCGACATCCAGGAGCCGGGCGATCCCGACAGCGTGCTGGGCGAGGTCGTCGAGAGCGCCGAGTTCGCCGAGGCGGCGTACTTCATGGTCGACCCGGGCACCTTCTACAACTACTCCAACCCCAACTTCATGCTCGCCGGGCGGGTGCTCGAGGTGCTCACCGACGAGGCCTATCGGGCCGCGATCGGGCGGCTGGTCTTCGAGCCGCTGGGCATGCAGCGCACGATGTTCCTGCCCGAAGACGTGCTGGCCGACGGGGACTACGCCGCGGGGGTGACCGCGGGCGGGCTGCCCGGCACCACCCGCCGGGTGCCGGCCGACGAGTACGACAGCGTGTGGGTGCGCCCGGCGGGCATGGGCTGGTCGTCGGTGCTCGATCTGGCCCGCTACGCCCAGTACATCGTCGACGGCACGGTGCCCGACGCCATGGACGACTTCGCCGCGCCGGTCGCGCCCGAGACGTGGACCATCTGGCGGGCGGCGCAGGTGCCGGCGGAGTCGTTCGCGGTGATCAACGAGTACGCCCACGGGCTGCTCATCCACCGCGGCTTCCGCCTGGGCATGGACTACTACGCGTCGGACGCGGTGGGCCACGGGGGCAACATCCCGGGCTACACCAGCGTGCTGCTCACCGTGCCCGAGATGGGCATCGGGGCCTCGGTGCTGGCCAACGGCGACGCCCTCAACAACCCGCTGGAGGGCTGCCTGTCGATCGCCCTGGCCACGAGCGAGCACCTGCCGGCGCCCGCCGCACAGCCCGACAACCGCCCCGATCCGAGCACCTTCGCCGACTACGTGGGCGACTACGTCGGCGGCCCCAACATCGGGCCGATGCAGATCCGGCAGGCCGACGACGGCGGCCTCGACCTGACGCTGCCGGCGGTGGACGACGCCGGGATCCCCTACGACCCCCGGCTGGTGCCCATCGCCCGGGACATGTTCGCCATGTCGATCCAGGGCTTGCAGATCCCGCTGAGCGGCATCCGCGAGGCGGAGGGCGAGCCCGTGCGCTACCTGCGCACCCGGTACTTCGTCGGCGCGCGCCCCGCCGACGAGCCCGTAGAGCCCGTCGAGCCCGAAGAACCGATGGATCCCATGGAGGAAGGCATGCAGAAGCGTCGCCCCACCGTCGACGTCGCCCGCCTGCGGCGGCAGCTCGAGCGGGCCGCCGTGCTCGCCGAGCCGGCCCCGACCACCGCCCACCCGCTGCGCTGAGCCGGAGGCCGGGCCCGAGAAACCTCCTGGATTTCAGGGTCTTGCCAGAAAAATCAGAAAAATCCGCCCCGCCGATGACGGATCGCCGAGCTGGCCGCAATACTCCGTCGAGCCGCTGACGCGGTCCGACGCAACCGAAGCCATGGGTGGCCCGCTGGGTGCCACCCCGATAGACGACGACGGAGGAGTATGCCATGCGAGGCGTGATTCGCCTGATGGGGATCTGTGCGCTCACCCTGGGCGCCGTGGGCTGTGTGCCCGACGAGCTGATCGACGGGCTGGGGGGCGACCCCGAGCTGGAGGAGGCCATCGCCGAGTGCGAGGCGGCCGCCGAGGCCACGCTCGAGGCCTGCCTCGAAGCGCGCGACGCCGAGGTGTGCCGGGCGGCGTTCGAGGCGGCGATCGCTGCGTGCCACGACGCGATCGAGCCGCAGCCCGAGCCCGAGGCCGACCCGGAGCCCGAGCCGCAGCCCGAGCCCGACCCCGAGGACGGCTGCGAAGAGATCGCCCGGGTCACGCTGGACACCTGCCTGGACGATGGCGCCCCGTTCCGCATCTGCGAAGAGCTGGCCGGCGAGGCCTTCCGCCAGTGCGAGGGCGCGGTGGATCCCGAGCCGCAGCCCGAAGAGGACTGCGATCGGGCGGCGCGGGCGGCCTTCGAGGGCTGCCTCGAAGCCGGCGAGCGGCCCCGGGTCTGCGAGGGCGCGGCCGAGGCGGCGTTCTGGATGTGCCTGGAGGGCGAGGAGCCGGAGGAGCCCCAGGAGCCCGAGAACTGCGATCAGGCGGCGGGGCAGGCGTTCGACGCGTGCATCGAGAGCGGGGCCGACCCCCGGCGGTGCGACCAGCTCTCGGAGGAGATCTTCCGGGCCTGCGCCGGCGAGCAGCCCGAGCCGCAGCCGGAAGAGGCGTGCGACCTGGCGGCCCGCGAGGCGTTCGAGGCGTGCCTGGAGGCCGGCGAGCGGCCCCGGGTCTGCGAGGGCGCGGCCGAGGCGGCGTTCTGGATGTGCCTGGAGGGCGAGGAGCCGGAGGAGCCGGGGGAGCCGGAGGAGCCCCAGGAGCCCGAGAACTGCGATCAGGCGGCGGGGCAGGCGTTCGACGCGTGCATCGAGAGCGGGGCCGACCCCCGGCGGTGCGACCAGCTCTCGGAGGAGATCTTCCGGGCCTGCGCCGGCGAGCAGCCCGAGCCGCAGCCGGAAGAGGCGTGCGACATGGCGGCCCGTGAGGCGTTCGAGGCGTGCCTGGAGGCCGGCGAGCGGCCGTGGATCTGCGAGGGCGCGGCCGAGCAGGCGTTCTGGATGTGCCTGGAGGGCGAGCAGCCCGAGGAGCCGGAGCAGCCCCAGCCCGAGGATGAGTGCGAGCAGGCCGCCCGGGAGGCGTTCGAGGGCTGCATGGCGGCCGGTGAGCGGCCGCGGGCCTGCGAGGGCGCGGCCGAAGAGGCGTTCTGGATGTGCCTCGAAGGCGAGCAGCCCGAGCCGGGCCCCGAGGAGGCGTGCGACCGTGAGGCCCGCGCGGCGTTCGAGGGCTGCCTGGAGGACGGCACCCCGCCCTGGGAGTGCGAGTGGGCCGCCGAGGACGCGTTCTGGATGTGCCTCGAAGGCGAGCAGCCCGAGCCGCCGGCCGAGCCCGAGCCGGGCGACGACTGCTTCGCCGCCGCCGGGGCCGAGCTCGACGGCTGCCTGCGCAGCGGCGAGGCGCCCGAGGCCTGCTTCGGCGACTTCGAGCAGGCCATCGACGCCTGCGCGCTCTGATCGACCGACCCCCCAGGCCGGGCCCGGCGCGACCTCAGCCGGGCCCGGCCACGATCAGCCGGTTCTTCGGCGTGATCGCCGCCGGGATGCGCTGCACCCACGCCGCGTAGCCCGCCCCTTCCAGCCGCACCACCCGCGCCGTGTCGATCGCCAGGCCGACCTCCATCCAGGGGGCGTAGCTCGGCACGGCGCAGGCCCGCTTGTCGTGGCAGCACGGCAGCACCGCCACCCGGCAGCGGGCGGCGAGCGCCCGGTCGAGCACCCGATCGGTCAGCGCGCCGCAGGCGTGGGCCGACACCACGATGTCATCCGACGTGATGCCACCCACCGCCTCGATGTCATCCTCGACGTAGCGCACCCGCCCGGCGATGCGCGGCCAGCGGGCGGCGAGCGCGTCGCGCGCCCGGGCGAACGACCGCGGCCGCCGCCGATCGACACACACGACGTCGGGGCTGGAGTCGTCGAGCAGCAGCATGATCATGCCCAGCACCCCGTGCCCCGCCGCGAGGTCGAAGACCCGCCCCCCGCGCATGCGGCGCCGCACCCGGCGGGCGACCTGCCACGCCTCGTGGAACTCCTTGCGCGGCAGGCTGCCGGCGTCGCAGAGGGCCCGGGCGATGCGATGCTCGAGCGTCTCGTCGGGGAAAAGCACCTTGCCCCGGGGGTTGAGCACGTTGCGCGAGCCGGGATCGGCGCTCACCCCTCACCCCACTCGACCCCGGCGAGGGCCGCGGCGACCACCGCGTCCTCGGCCCGGGCCGGCAGCGTGATGCGGGTCTCGGGATCGGCCTGCATCGCCCGCTTCGAAGCGAACTCGGCCCCGGGGTTGCGGGCCCACGCCCGGCGGGCGAGGCCGTTGGCCACGTCCCAGTCGAGCATCGCGTCCGCCCGGCGCCCGGCGGCCGCGCTGCCGTCGAGCACCAGCCCGAAGCCGCCGTTGATCACCCGCCCCCAGCCGACGCCGCCCCCGTTGTGCAGGCTGACCCAGGTCGCGCCCCGCATCGCGTCGCCGACGAAGTTGTGCACCGCCATGTCGGCGCAGAAGCGCGACCCGTCGCGGATGTTGGCCGTCTCGCGCCACGGGCTGTCGGTGCCGCTGACGTCGTGGTGATCCCGCCCGAGCACGATGGGCCCGCCGACCCGCCCCTCGGCGACGGCCCGGTTGAAGGCCGCGGCGATGGCCCGCCGCCCGGCGTGATCGGCGTAGAGGATGCGGGCCTGGCTGCCGACGACCATCCGGTTGGCCTCGGCCTGCTCGATCCAGCGCAGGTTGTCGAGCATCTGCTGGCGGATCTCATCCGGCGCGTCGGCCGCCTGCCGCCGGATGACATCGGCCGCGATGGCGTCCGTCCGGCGCAGATCGGCCGGATCGGCGCTGGTGCACACCCAGCGGAAGGGCCCGAAGCCATAGTCGAAGCACATCGGCCCCATGATGTCTTCGACGTACGACGGATAGCGGAACCCGCGGCCCTCGCCCTCGATGTCGGCCCCCGCCTCCCGGGCCATGACCAGGAAGGCGTTGCCATAGTCCCAGAACGACATGCCCTCCGCCGCGAGCCGGTTGATGGCGTGCACCTGCCGCCGCAGCGACCCGTAGACCGCCTCCCGGAAGCCATCCGGGTCGTGAGTCATCATGCGCCGGGCCGCCTCGAACTCGACCCCCGCCGGGTAGTAGCCCCCGCCCCACGGGTTGTGCAGCGACGTCTGATCCGACCCCAGATCGACCGGCACCCCGTGGGCCGCCAGCGCCTCCCAGACGTCGACCACGTTGCCCAGGTAGCCGATGGACACCGCCTGCTTCGCCGCCCGGGCCGCCTCGACGCGCTTCAGCAGGCGGTCGATGTCGGACTCGACCTCGTCGACCCAGCCCTGGGCGTGGCGCTTGTGCAGCGCGGCGGGGTTGATCTCGGCGACGACGCCCACCGCCCCCGCGATCACCGCCGCCTTGGCCTGGGCCCCGCTCATGCCGCCCAGCCCCGAGGTCACGTAGACCTTGCCCGCCAGCCCGGCGTCGCCGGTGCCGAGGTACAGCCGCCCGGCGTTGAGCAGGGTGATGGCGGTGCCGTGCACGATGCCTTGCGGCCCGATGTACATGAACGAGCCGGCGGTCATCTGGCCGTAGCTGGTCACCCCCAGCGCGTTGAGGCGCTCGAACGCGGCCGGCGTGCTGTACTCGGGCACCATCATGCCGTTGGTGACGACCACCCGGGGCGCGTCGGGGTGGCTCGGGAAGAGCCCCAGCGGGTGCCCGCTGTAGAGCACCAGCGTCTGCGCGTCGGTCATCTCGCTGAGGTAGCGCATCGCCAGCCGGTACTGCGCCCAGTTCTGGAAGACCGACCCGTTGCCCCCGTAGGTCACCAGCTCGTAGGGGTGCTGGGCCACCGCCGGATCCAGGTTGTTGTGGATCATGTGCATGATGGCCGCCGCCTGCCGGGACTGCGCCGGGTAGGCGTCGATGGGGCGGGCGTACATCGCGTGGGCCGGGCGCAGGCGGCGCATGTAGATGTGGCCGTCCTCGGCCAGCTCGCGGGCCAGCTCGGGCGCGAGATCGGCGTGCCACGCCGGGGGCAGATAGCGCAGGGCGTTGCGCAGGGCCAGGGCCCGATCGGCGGCGTCGAGCGCCGGGGTGCGGCGGGGGGCCCGGTCGATGTCGGGATCCATCGGGGGCGCCTCGGCGGGCAGCGTCGGGGGCAGGCCCATGCGGATCTCGGCCCGCATCAGCTCCAGGTCGTCGTCGGTCATCGGGGCCTCCGGGGGGCGGCTCGGGTCGATGACGTATACCGCGGGGGTGGAGCCGCGATCGAGCGGGTCGCTCAGCGCGGCGGGGCGTCGGGCGGGGCGTCGGGCGGGGCGTCGCCCGTCAGCGACATCCGCTTCATCGGCGAGGCGACCCACAGCACCCCGGCCAGCACGAGCTGCGCGCCCACCAGGAAGCCGCCGTAGCCCCCGCCGTAGGCGATGAGCCCCCAGATGGCCAGGCAGATGACGACGGTGAGCCCGGCGGCGATACGGGCCGCGAGGCGCAGGCCGAGCAGGCGCAGGATCAGCCCCACGACCAGGGGGCCGGTGGTGATGGCCACCACGGCGATGAACACGGGCATGAAGTCGATGAACATCGGGGCTCCGCAGAGGGGGACGCGGGGCCATGATCCGACGGGGGGCGGGCGGGGAGCAATGGGGGTCTCGAGGCGCGTGGGCCGATCAGCTCCCCGGCGGCACCAGATCGACCCGCAGGTCGTGCTCGACCCGATCGTCGAAGACGACCCGCACCGTGCACCAGCCCCGGTCGGGCGCGTGCTCGGGCAGGTCGAGGCGCCCCAGGTGGAAGCCGGTGGCCGCGTCGAAGGCCAGGGGGATCTCGCCGCTCAGGCCGGGCAGCGAGGCGGCCACCCGCTCCCGGGCGGGGGCCTCGACGGCGACCTCGATGGTGCCGCCGGGGGTCGCCCGGGGCGAGACATGAATCGTGGTGGGCGGGGTCAGCTCGACGCGGGCCGCGGCGAAGCGGGCGAAGGTGGCCAGCAGCAGGGTCAGCAGCGTGGCGACGAGCAGGGTGCTCGCCGGGGCGGCGGCGGCGTGGGCGGCGCGCATCCGGGCGAGCAGGGGGCGGCGGGTCGTCTCGGCGTTCATCGGGGCCTCCGGTGTGGGACGACCGGATGCCATCGCACGGCCCGTGCCAGCCCGGCGGGGGCCTCGAAGGCGCGATCCGGCGCCCGGACCCGCCGCGGCCGATTCGATTCGTGTCGCGCCCCTTCGGAATCCTGTCGGCTACGGCGACCCGAGCAGCCGCAGCATCAGCGCCCGGATGTCCTCGGGCCCGATGGCGTCCGAGACCCAGACCAGCGCCGGGTGGCGGGCCGCGAGCCGCCGCCAGCGGGCCGGCTCCCGGGAGAAGTCGTAGCTGATGAGCGTCGGGATCGCCCCGTGCCCCGCCCGGGCCAGCGCGTCGAGGATGTACAGCCCCTGGTTGTTCTGCAGGAAGCGCCAGCCCCGCTGCGGGTCGCCGTTGCGGGCCCGGGTGGCGGCGGCGTGATCCCCCACCAGATCGGCCCGCGGGATCCGGTCGAAGCGCATGTCGAGGTAGATCAGATCGACCGGCTCGGCCGCCAGCCGGGCCAGCGCCGCGGTGGCCGAGCGGGCCTGCACGTAGCGCGGGCCGGGCACGAAGTTGGCCATGCTCTCGAGGTACTCGTCGCCGTCCTCGACGATCAGCACCGCGCGGCCGGTCAGCGGGTCCATCGGTCCTCCTCCTCGTCGTCCGGATCCGGGCCGTCGTCGAACCCCGAGATCGCCGCCCGCTGGGCGGTGTCGGCGGCGTCCTCGGCCCGGGGCAGGGTCAGCACCACCGCCTTGGTCCACGGCGCCGCGTCGGGCTCCACCTCGAGGCTGCCCTCGTGGCGGGTGACGAGGTCGCCGGTGAGCCCCAGCCCCTCCTCGATGAAGCGCCCCCGCAGCCGGGCGGTGGTCAGCGGCTGCGGCGCCCGGTCGCGCACCCGGAACCGCAGGCTGCACAGGCCGGTGATCGGATCTTCGTCCTGCTCGACCGCCAGCCCGATGATCACCTCGCCCGGCTCGTGGCTGGCCGCGGCCTGGATGGCGTTGCGCAGCAGGTTCGTCAGGATGTCCTCGAAGGCGAAGCGGGGCACCTCGACCCGGGCGGGCAGGGGGCCGGCGTCGAGCATGAGCGGGGCGACCGGGGTCGCGGCGAAGCCCGGCTCCCGGCGGGTGCGGTCGAAGATGGCCCGCAGGCCGGCGGCGGTGACGGTGTACGCCCGGAGCTGGTCGAGCAGCCCCCGCAGCGCGCCGAGGCCCTCGACGTTGAGCGCGTGCGCCGCCCGGGCCACCGCCCGCCGCAGCCCGCGGCCCGCCCGGCCCCGCACCACCGCCCGATCGAGATCGCCCGCCGCCCCCCGCAGGATCCGGAAGCCGCGCAGCAGCGCCGACAGCGCCGGATCGCGCCGCTCGAGGTTCAGCCGGCGCCCGTGGCTGCGCCCGATCTGGCGGAGCTGCTCGGCGTAGCCCCGCAGCCGGTGATCGGCGGCGTCGGCCTGGGGATCATCCGGCGGCCCCAGCAGGCTCTGGCGGACCCAGGCCGCCTTCTGCACCGGATCCTCGCCCCGGGCCAGCGCGTCGGCGAGGCCGCCGAGGGCCAGCGTATTGTGCTTGAGCACCTCGTGGCGGATGGCCGACAGCACCCGCTGCACGTCGGGCCCGGCCTCGGGGAAGCGATCGACCAGCTCGGCCAGGGTGTCGCCGCCCCACCGCCGGCGGGCGAGAGCGATCCCGCCCAGCAGCAGCACCAGCAGGGCCCCGCCGTAGACCGCCAGCGCGACCGTCAGCCGGCGCGTCAGATCATCGACGAGCGCGGTGAGCCGATCGGCGAGCACCGGCGACTCGACCGCCTCGGCCAGCGCCGCCGCCCGCCGGCTCAGCGCCCACAGCGCCGCCGGGCGCCGGAGATCGTCGAGCAGCCCCGGGGCGCGCGCCGCGTCGAGGGCCAGCAGCCGCACCGCCGCCCGGGGCTCGCCCTCGTCCGCCGCCTGCTGCAAGTGCCGCCGGGCCTCGCCGACGCGCCCCCGGTCGAGCAGCGCCTCGCCCAGCAGCGCCCGGACCGGCGCCGGCCCCGGATCGAGGCTCAGCGACTCGGTGAACGCGGCGATGGCCTCGTCCAGCCGGCTGGCCGCGCGGAAGATGCGGCCCTCGAGCGCGGCGACCCGGGCGGTGCGGCTGTCGGGCGGCAGCCCCCGCAAGGCGGCCAGCGCGGCGTCCGGCTCGCCCCGGCTCAGGTGGGCCCGGGCCCGGGCCAGCGCCTCGCCGATGTCCGACGGATCACGCTCGGCCGGCGCGCGGGGATCGGGGGCCGGCAGGGCCCGGGTCAGCTCGGCCTCGAGGCGGCGCAGGCGGTCGTCGGGCGCGTCCTCGGGCAGCGCGGCGAGGCCCAGGCGGGTCCGGCGCAGCGCCCGGGGCAGATCGCCGGCCGACCGCCACGCGCGGGCGATGGGCAGGTGCAGATCGGTCCACTCGGGGCGCAGGGCCAGCGCCCGATCCCACAGCGAGGCGGCGTCGGCCCAGCGCTCGGCGGCGCGGTACAGATCACCCAGGCGGCGGGCGGCGTCGGCGTGGGTCCCGTCGATCACCAGCGCCCGCAGGTAGGCGATCTCGGCGGCGGTCGCCGCGCCGGCCGCCCGGCGGGCGTCGCCCAGATCGGCGTAGGCGTCGGCGTAGCCCGGGGCCTGCTCGATGACCTCGGTCAGCAGCCGGATGGCCTCCTCGGCGTCGCCCGCCTGCAACGCCGCCCGGGCGCTGCGCCGGCGGGCCCGCACGGCCGGCGGCGGCTCGGCGTCGGGGCGCACCCAGCCGTAGCGCCGGGCCTCCCGCTCGACCTCGACCTCGCGGATGCGGCGGGCGGCCTCGGCCAGCTCGTCGGCCGGCGCCCGCACCCGCCGATACCAGCCCAGCGCCGCGTCGAGGTCGCCCCGCCCCCGGTGGAAGTCCCCCAGCTCGAGCGCCAGCGCGTCGTCGACCGGGCCGGTGGCGAGCAGCGCCTCGTAGAACCGCTGGGCCTCGTCGAAGCGCCCCCGGCGGGCGGCCAGCCGGGCCTGACGGCGGATGATCCGGGGGTCGTTGCCTCGCAGCAGCCGCAGCCGGGCCAGCAGCTCGGCCGCCTCGGCCTGCCGATCGGGCCCGCTGCTGTCGGCGAGCAGCTCGGCGAGGTTGTCCAGCGCGGTGGCCCGGCGGGGGCTCAGGCGCAGCGTCTCCCGCAGGTGGCGCTCGGCGTCGGCCCGGTCGCCGAGCAGCAGGTGCAGAAAGCCCAGGTTGTTGGTGATCTCGGGGTCGGTGGGATCGAGCGCGTGGGCCTCGCGGAAGGCGGCCAGCGCCTCGGGGTGCCGCCCCTGCCCGGTCAGCCGCAGCCCCAGCGCGTTGCGGTCGCGGGCCGCGGCCCGGGCGGCCTCCTCGAAGATCGCGCCCACCGGCCGGCCGGCGTCGGGCGGGGGGCCGGCGTCGTAGGGATCGATCGGCAGCCGCCCGTCGGGGGCCTGTCCGGCGGCCGGGCCGAGCAGCGCGGTCACGAGCAGCGCCACCCCGAGCAGCGCCGACCTCACGAGTCGCGCAGCTCGCGGACCTTCAGCCCGATCTGGTTCATGCGCAGCCGGATGGCCCGCCCCCGCTCGGGGTCGCCCAGCAGCCGCTCGGCCATGCGGGCCAGATCGCCGTCGTACTCTTCGAACAGCGCGATCATGTACTGCCGCTCGACCGAGACCGAGACGTTGTTCAGCGTGTCGTGGGCCTCGACCACCACCGGGATGCCCGGCCGGTCGTCCTCGCCGTCCGGCTCGGCCTCCAGCGGGGCCGAGCCGGCCAGCAGCTCGGCGATCAGCGCCGGATCGACCTGCAAGCGCGGGCTCTCGAGCGGCAGGCCGGCCTCGAGCGCGTCCACCGCGCCGACGAGGGTGAACGCGGCGACGTTGTGCAGCACCATCGACAGCTCGCGCAGGTTGCCCGGCCAGCGGTGCGCGCTCAGGCGGCGCCACGCCGGCTCGGGCAGGGCCAGCGTCAGCCCGTCGTCGGCCGGATCCCGCCCGATGCCCAGCCGCAGCGGCGCCCCGGGCGCGACCCCCACCGCGGCGCCCACCCGGTCGCGCAGCGCGGCGATCTCGGGCGCCTCGCCCACCCGGGCGCACAGGCGGCGGGCGAGGAAGGGCAGATCCTCGGGCCGGGCCCGCAGCGGCGGCAGCTCGACCCGCGTCGCCGGCGACAGCCGCATGTACAGGTCGGGGCGGAAGGTGCCCGCCCGCACCCCGTCGGTCAGCGAGCGGTTGCTGGCGACGACGACCTTGACGTCCACCGGCACCTCGCGGCTGCCGCCCAGCGGGCGCACCTTGCGATCTTGCAGCACGAGCAGGAGCTGCTTCTGCACCTCGGGCGGCACGTTCTGGATCTCGTCGATGAACAGCGTGCCCCGGTGGGCCAGCTCGAAGACGCCCTTCCGGTCGCTCACCGCCCCGGTGTAGGCCCCGCGCACCGCGCCGAAGAGGTGGGCCGGGATGAGATCGGTGGGGATGGTCGACAGATCGCAGACCACGAACGGCCCCGCGCGGCCGCTGCGGGCGTGCACCGCGCGCTCGGCGAGGAACGACTTGCCGGTGCCCGTCTCGCCCTCGAGGATCACCGGCATCGGGCCCCGGGCCAGCACCGCCAGCCGCCGCCGGATCGCGCGCAGGGCGGGGGACCGGCCCCACAGCACGCCGCCCTCGTCCTCCCGGGTGCGGGCCGCCGACTCCAGCGCGCCGTGGATGCGGATGCGCAGCGCGTCGAGCCCGTCCCCGTCGAGCATGTAGGTCATCGACTGCGCCGCCAGCTCGCCGGCCACCTCGCCCAGCGACAGATCGGCCACCTGGGTCAGCAGCACCACCGGCAGATCGGGCAGCCGCCGGCGGATCTCGCGCAGGATGGCCACCCCCTGGAACCGCCGCTGGCGGCGCACGGTGCGGGCCTCGGGCAGCGGCAGCAGGCGCTCGCGGGGCAGCTCGAAGCGCATGTCGAGCAGCACCACGTCGACCGCCGCCGGGTGGGCATCGAGCCACGCCAGCGCCGCCGGCCCGTCGGGGATGCGGGGCAGGCCGCCGAGGCCCGGATCGACCAGCTCGAACTGCGGCAGGTGAGCCGCGATGGCCTCGGCGTAGGTCTCGCCGTCGTCGATGAGCAGCAGCCGCGGTCGATCGCTCATCGGTCGCCCTCCAGGGCCGCCGAGGCCGCCCGGGTCGCCTCGCCGACCGCGGCCAGATCGGCGATCAGCGCCGCCCGATCGAGCGGGCCGTCGAGGCGCGCGGCCCAGGCCAGCGCCCGGTCGACGGCCGCCGCCAGCCCGTCCCACGGCGGCCCGGCGTCGGCCGGCGCCCGACCCAGCAGCCCCGCCAGCTCGTCGGCGAAGCCGGCCCACAGCGCCGCCGCCGACACCGCGCCGCCCGGGCCCCGCCGGGTGCGCAGCAGCGCCGTCGCGGCGGCCCGGCGCAGCGCGTCGGCGTCGGCGTCGGCCGGCAGCAGCCGCACGGGCAGCAGCAGGTGCTTGCCCAGGTCGTGCTGCACATCGTCCAGGATCTCGCGCAGGCTCTCGGCGTCCACGACCGGAGGATGGGGCAGGTGCCGCCCGAAGTCCACCGGCGCGCGGGTGGATGCACCGTGCGCGTCGATGTCGATCCGCGTCGCCCGACGCGCTATCCTGCCCGCCGGAGTCGAGGAGGTTCGGTGGCTGCCGACCCGGAACAGACGCTCGTCGGCGCGCGGGACGCGCTGCGCAAGGCCCACCGGGTGGTGGCCCTCGTCGGCGAGAGCCTGGCCGCCGAGGAGGGGCTGCCCGACGCCAGCGAGGACGAGAAGACCGAGAACTCGGTCATCACCTCGCTGCCCGAGCAGATGGCGACCATCGACACCTTCCGCCGCGACCCGGCCCGCCTGTGGCGGTGGTACCTCTGGCGCCGCCAGCGCATCGCCGCCGCCCCCCGCCGCACCTGGCCCGAGGCCCTCGCCGAGCTCGCCCGGCGCATCGACAAGCTCACCGTCATCACCGAGAACGTCGACGGCCAGCACGGCCGCATCGGCGCCTCTTCGCTCGAGCTGCACGGCAGCCTGTGGCGCACCCGCTGCACCGGCTGCGGCCGGGTGCGGGACGACGCCCGCATCGTCCTGCCCGAGCTGCCCCCGAGCTGCGGCCACTGCGGGTCGCTCATCCGCCCCGACATCGTGCTGTTCGGCGAGTCCCTCGACGCCGCGATGATGGAGCGGGCCTACCGCTCGGTCTGCGCGGCCGACGTCTTCCTGGTGCTCGGCGCCGGCGCCACCGGCGAGCCGGCCGCGAGCCTGGCGGGCTACGCCCGGGAGAACGGCGCGGTGGTGGTCGAGGTCGACGCCGAGCGCACCCCGCTGTCCGACTTCGTCACCGTCTTCGTGCACGCCGAGGTCGACCGCGGCCTCGACGCCCTGCTCGCCCCGCCCGCCGCCGACCCGGGCTGAAGAGCTCTCCCACACACTCCGGCACTTCGCCCACTCCGATCGCCCTTCGAAGGGGGTCTCGGGCCCCTTCGCCGCGCGCACCCGGCGTCGACCGGGGGTCGGCGCCGGACGTGACGGCGCAGATGTCGCCCGGCGGGGCGGTGTCGAGTGGGCCGCGCTTCGAAAAACGGCCCCGCCCGGCGGTCGACGCCACCCTCGCCCCGGGCCCGGGGGCCGGCGAGGGGCGATCCCCGGTGGACGCGGGCGGCGGGATCGGCCCCGCGCGGCACATCGGGCAGGGCGTCGCCCTCTCGCCCGACCCGCCCCGGGGCTGATCGGGGTGGGCGACGCTCGCCAGATGGCCGTCGAGGGGCGAATACGGTGCATCGAGGCCACCCGGATGGGCCCCGTGGGGCCGACCCGGGGTGGAGCCGAGGCCCGAAATCGGTTCTCGGCGGGGGGGCCGCCTACCCTCGGGGCATCCGGCACCGCCACCGGGCGCATGATCCGAGCGTCGCCGACGCCGATGACCGCCGCCGGGGGCTCCTCTCGGCGGCCCGTGACCGACCGCGACCCCCACCCGGCGGCGTTCTCGGGGTCCGGACCCACGCGCCGGTCGCCCGCGGTGCCGATCGCGGAGGGCGCCGCCCGGCGGCGGGTGCCCCGCGGCGGCGATCGCGCGGCCCCGGTCCAGGCGTCGGCGGCGTCGAGGGCCCTCGCGACCGGGCGCCGGCCACCGCCGAGGGCCGGGGCTCGCCGTCTGCAGAAAACGTCGCCCTCCGGGATCGGCCCCGCGCAGGGATCGGGCGGCCGGCGCGCCACCGGGCAGGGCCGACCGCCGGCGATCTCACGGCCGTCGCCTGGCCCCGCGGGCCCCGGCCGGGGGGTCGCGGGTGCTCGCCGCCCATCGCGCCGGGCCGGGCGGCGGTCATCGGCGGCGGCGACGGTCGGCTCATGCGCCGGGCGGGGGGAGATCGGGTGCGCCGGGGGTCGACGCCCTGCCCCTGATCAGGGGTCGACGAGCGTCGTCGGCCGGGCGCTGTACCCGAAGCACACGCTGATCGCGTCGCAGTCGTCGCCGCACTCCACCGCTCGGCCGTCGGCGATGCGCGCGTCGTAGCCCCGCAGCAGCGGCGCCATGATCGCCTCGGCCACGTCGCGGGGGTCGCCGGCGACGAACTGCCCGATCGCGTCGCAGTCGGGGGGGCGGACGGCGGCGGCGCAGACCGCCTGCCACTGCCCGACCATGCCCTCGAGGGCCGCGCGCTCGAGGTAGCCGATGATCGCGCCCTCGACATACAGACCGTCGTCGGCGACCCGCAGCGCGCCGGTCACCTCGGCCGCCGTGAGGGGCAGCTCGAAGGGGAAGTCATCCGGGCCGGACGGCAGCTCGAAGAGCAGCGGCGCCCGACCGCTCTGCAAGCGGCTGCACGCCGCGCGGGCGTCGGGCCACTCGCCGCGGGGCGGGCCGACGACCTCGAGGGGCCCGTCGGCGCCGGCGGGCGCGGGCCGCGCGAGGAGCTGGTAGAGGATGAACTGCGCCTCGGCGCCCGTCTGGCCCGGCGCCCAGCCCTCGAACTCCAGGGCGGCCCGGGTCCCGGTGCCGTCCGGGCCCCCGACGGCCCGCTCGGGCAGGTCGATCGCCATCAGCCCGAAGAGGCCCGAGAAGCCGGTCCCCCGGTTGAGGCCGACCAGCCCCGCCGCGTCGCAGCCGAGCCGGGTGGCGGCCTCGGGCGTCGCCGGGATCTCGAGCCGGTCGATGTGCACCGCCGGGCGGATGATGCCGGGCAGGGGGTCGGTGTCGTCGTCGGCGTCGCAGGCCGGGTCGGGGTCGGGGTCGGGCTCGGGATCGGGGTCCGGCTCGGGGTCCGGCTCGAGCGGCCCCTCGATACACATCGCGTCGAAGTCGGCCGACGCGGCCCGGATGAAGCCCATCGTCTGCTCGCAGGCGTCGTGGGCGCAGACGATGGCGGCCAGCGCCGGCTGCTCGGCGCAGGTCAGGCGGCAGCTCTCGTCGACCGCGCGGGCCTCGGCCGGGCCGACGGCGGGGCACGCCTCGTCGGCGGCCGCGCACTGCGCCAGCCAGCGACAGGCCCCGAGGCATTGATCGGCGCCGGGTCGGCAGTCCGGGCCGTCGGGCAGGGGCGGCAGCTCGACCCCGGCCCACGGGCCGGGCGCCGCGTCGAAGCCGAAGCACACGCTCACCGCGTCGCAGTCGTCCTCGCACGCGGCCGGCTGCCCGTCGGCGTCGATCCGGGCGTCGGGGCCGCCGATGATGTCCATCAGGAGGCGGGCGATGTCCTCCGGCTCGTCCGGGCCGGCGATGAGCTGCTGCCAGCCGTCGCACTCTTCGGGGGGCGCCGCCCCGTCGCACAGCCGCCGGGTCTCGAGCACGAGGGCCAGCATCGCGTCGCGGGTCAGGTAGCCGGTCAGGACGCCCCGGTCGATGTAGACCCCGTCGTCGTCGACCCGCGCCGCGCCGTGCACCTCGGTCGCGCTCAGGTCGATCGCCCCCGGGAGGCCGTCGAGGAAGGCCGGCGGCAGGATCAGCCGATGCGGCGCCGGCCCGGTGCTCAGCGCGCCGCACTCGACCCGCGCGTCGGGCCAGCGGTTGATCGGGCGGCCGAGCGCGTCGACCACCGCCGGATCGGCGAGGATGCCATCGGGGCCGCTCGCCCCGAGGTAGTGGCCCAGGGCCATGCGCCCGGCGCCGTCGCCCGTCTCGCCCGGCGACCAGCCCTCGAACTCCATCACCAGCGGCAGGGCCCGCAGGCCGTCGGCGTCGGGGGTGACGGCGGCGTGGGTGTCGTAGCCGGCGATGTCGAGCAGGGCCCCGAGCCCGGTGCCCCCGTTGTCCCCGACGAGCCCGTGCGCGCCGCAGCCGAACGCGGCCGCCGCGTCGAGGGTCCGGGGGATCTCCAGCCGCTGGATGATCGTCGCCGGGCCCGGCCGCCCGGGCAGCACCACCCGCCCGAGGGGCGCGGTGTCCTCGCCCGCTTCGCAGACCGGCGGCCGCGCGCGGCACGCGGCGTCGAAGTCGGCGTTGGTGCCCGAGACGAGGTCGACGGTCGCCTCGCAGGTCACCTGCCCGCAGATGAGCCGCCCCAGCACCGGCTGATCGAGGCAGGCGTCGACGCACTCTGCGCCCCACAGCGCGGCGCCGTCCGCGTCGAGGCCCGGGCAGAGGTCGCGCATCGCGGCGCAGGCTCCGAACCAGGCGCAGGCCGTCCGGCAGAGATCGAGGTCGCTGTCATCCGGCCGGCAGCCGGGTCCTTCGCCTTCGCCCTCGCCCTCGCCTTCGCCCTCGCCTTCGCCCTCGCCGCCGTCGAGCGGCTCGGCGGCGTCCCGCAGGGCGTCCGGCGGGCCGCCGTCGAACAGGTCGGGGGGCAGCAGGTCCAGCGGCTCGCCGTCGGGCAGGCTCGCATCGGGCAGGGTCGCATCGGGCAGGGTCCCGTCGGGCACGGTCCCGTCGGGCAGGGTCCCGTCGGGTCTGTTCACATGGGGCAGGGCGATGTCCGGGGGGCGGACGTCGGGGTCGGGGCGGCGGGCGTCGACGACCCGCCCGTCGACGGCCCGCCCGTCGGTGATCCGCGCGTCCCGCAGTGATCGGGCGGCGTCGGGGTCGGGTCGGCCGTTCGGTGGGTCTTCGATGCAGGCGGTGAAGAGCGGCCCCGCGGTCAGGGCGAGGGCGATGATGCGGGCTGCGGCGATGCGCATGGGGCGTCCTCCGAGGTGGGTCGCGCCGCCGCGGCTCGACGGCGCCGATCACCTATACCCCCGGCGCTGTCCGATCTGACGTCCTCAGTCGGTCAACGCCGCCGCCGGCTCCTGGCGGGCCGCCGCGTTGGCCGGGAAGAAGGCCCCGACCAGACAGAACAGCACCGCCATGCCCAGCGCCGCCGCCCACAGCCAGGGCGGGAAGGCGAAGAAGGTCTCCGGTTTGTAGGGGAACTCGGGCAACTGCGCCGCCACGTAGTCCACCAGCTCGGCCGCGCCCACGCCCAGCGCCGCGCCCAGGCCGCCGCCGAGCAGCCCGATCAGCGCCGCTTCGGCCAGGATGAGCAGCCGCACGTCGCCCCGGCTGGCGCCCACCGCCCGCAGCACCCCGATCTCGCGCCGCCGCTGGTAGATGAGCATGAAGAACATCTGGCTGATGTTGATCGCCGCGATGCCCACGATCACGAAGCTGATGAGCGCGAAGAAGCTCTCCACCGTGCGGATGATGTCCGCCGCCCGCTCGGCGTTCTCGGTGCTCTCGGCGAGGTCGAACCCCATCTCGCCCACCGCGGCCACCACCGCCGGCACCCGGGTCTGGTCCTCGACCCGCACCACCACCGAGTGGTAGGTCGACGCCGCCTCGGCCCCGCCGAAGATGTCGTTGAACCGCTTCACGTAGCCGATGGGGATGGTCAGCCCCACGGTGATCGCCTTGTCGTTGAAGCCGACCAGCTTCACCCGCCGGGTCAGCGGCTTCGCCCGGGTCGCCCGCCCCAGGAAGGACCGCCCGAGGGTCAGGTTGAGCTGGAAGCCCTGCACCATGCCCGGGCTGAGCTTGGGCATCTTGGTGCTCGATCCCGACAGCGCCGTCGAGAGGCTGCCGTTGTACAGCTCGAGCAGGTGGTTGCTGACCAGGAAGGGGATCGGCGTCTCGCACGCGCCGGTGTCTTCGGCGCAGTAGCTGTCGCCGGGGCAGTCGGCGAGGTACGAGGCCTTGGAGTAGGTGCAGCTCTGCTTGACGCACTGCCCGTCGGCGCAGGTCCGCCCGTCGGGGCAGGCGTCGTCCGCGGCGCAGGCGATGGGCCCGTCGAAGTCGCGGAAGGCGTCGGGCGCCTCCAGCTCGTCCTCCACCAGCGCCGGCTCGATGCCGTCGGCGATGATCTCGGCGTAGAGGTCGCGCCCGAAGAGGCTCTTGCCCCCGTACCCCCGGGTGGGGAACGTGAACTTCATCTTGGGGAAGACCTCGCGCACCCCGTCGAGGCCGCGCAGCTCTTCGACGACCGAGTCGTCGAGCACCCGCCCCGAGCCGCCGAAGCCCAGCCCGGTGTCGAAGCTGCGGGGCACGACCTCGACCTGCTCGACGATGAAGATCTTGCCGAGCACGACATCGCGGATGCCCTCGCCCAGCCCCAGGAAGAAGACGAAGGTCGAGATGCCGACCACGATGCCGATGCCGCTCATGAAGAAGTTCTTCTTCGAGCGGCCGATGTTCTGCCGCACCAGCGACCACATGCCGTCGAGCTTCACGCGGGCCTCCCGTCGTCGACGATCTGCCCGTCTTCGAGGCGGATGATGCGCTCGGCCGCGTCGCTGACCCGGGCCTCGTGGGTGATGATGACCACGGTGTAGCCCTCGGCGTTGAGCCGCTGGAAGGTCTGGATGATCTGCTCCCCGGTGGTGCTGTCGAGGCTGCCGGTCGGCTCGTCGCACAGCAGCAGCTTGGGCTTGAACAAGAGCGCACGGGCGATGGCCACCCGCTGCTTCTGCCCCCCGCTGAGGCTGGTCGGCCGGCTGTCGAGCTTGTCGCCGAGCCCGAGCCGGGTCAGCGTCTCGATCGCCCGCGCCCGGGGGTCGGCCACCGGCGGCTTGCCCTTGGCGAAGCGGGCCGGCAGCATCACGTTCTCCACCGCGGTGAGGTGGTCGAGCAGGCTGAAGTGCTGGAAGACGAACCCGATCTCGCGGTTGCGCAGGTCGGACAGCGCCCGATCGGACAGCTTCGCCAGATCGTGCCCCATCACCTCGACCTGGCCCTCGTAGTCCCGGTCGAGGCCGCCGACCAGGTTGAGCACGGTCGTCTTGCCCGAGCCGGAGGTGCCGATGATGACCACCAGCTCCCCCTCCTCGATGGCCAGCGACACCCCCCGCAGGGCGTACTCGCCCGTCGCGGCGCGCCGGTAGCTCTTCTTCACGTCGGTGAGTCGAATCATGACCGCCTGTGTATCGGGTCCGGGCCCCGGCGTAAACCGTCGAGCGCATCGGGCGAACCGGGCGCGGGGCGTGTTATCGTCTCGTCGGATTCACCCGGAGGCCCCGATGTCTCGCCTCACGCCCGTCGCGCTCGGCCTGCTGCTCGCCCTGCCGTCCCTCGCGCTCGCCAAGCCGTTCGAGCAGGGCAGCATCCGGCCGTCGATCTCGGCCGGCGGCAACAGCGACGGCTTCGGGGCGGGCCTCGGCGCGGCCTACTGCATCATCGACGGGCTCGAGGCCGAGGCCTCGGTCTTCCACTGGTTCGGCGAGCCGTCCTACACCCAGCTCACCCCCGGCCTGCGCTACGTCTTCATCCAGGTGCCGGCGGTGCACCCCTACGTCGGCGGCTTCTACCGGCGGCAGTTCGTGCACGACGACGCCTACGCCGACGGCGACTTCGTCGGGGCCCGGGTGGGGGTGTTCTTCGCCGTCGGCGAGCGGACCTACCTCGGCGTCGGCGGAGGCTACGAGCGCCGCCTGAGCTGCGACGACGATCAGGACTGCGACGGCTTCTTCCCCGAGCTGCAGTTCACGATGAGCCTCTGAAGGCACCGCGCGCGCCCCTGATCCCACCCCCCGATGGAGCCCCCAATGCTGGCACCGGTCGACCTGCGCTCCGACACCGTCACCCGCCCCACGCCCGCCATGCGGCAGGCCATGGCCGAGGCCGCCGTCGGCGATGATGTCTTCGGCGAGGATCCCACGGTGCACGCCCTGCAATCGCGGGCGGCGCTGATGACGGGCCACGAGGCGGCGCTGTTCGTGCCCTCGGGCACCATGGGCAACCAGATCGCGCTGCTGACCCACTGCCGGCCGGGGGACGACGTGCTCGTCGGCCAGCACGCCCACGCCTGCTTGTACGAGTCGGGCGCCGGGGCCGCCATCGCCGGGGTGCAGTTCACCACGGTGGGGCAGGGGGGGCACTTCGACGCCGATCAGATGCAGGCCGCCATCCACGGGCTCGACCGCTCGGGGCACGTCCCGCCGACGACGCTGGTGATGGTCGAGAACACCCACAACCGGGGCGGGGGCAAGGTGATGCCGCCCGACGCCTTCGCCGCGATCGCCGCCCGGGCCCGCGCCCGGGGGCTGGCGGTGCACATCGACGGGGCCCGGCTGTTCAACGCCGCGGCGGCCTGCGGGGTCGGGCCGGCCGCCTGGACCCGCCACGCCGACACGGTGACCTTCTGCCTGTCGAAGGGCCTCGGGGCCCCGGTCGGCTCGGTGCTCTGCGGGTCCGAGGCGGTCATCGCCCGGGCCCACCGCTACCGGAAGATGCTCGGCGGCGGCATGCGCCAGGCGGGCGTGCTCGCCGCGGCCGGGCTGTGCGCGCTGGACGACGCGCCCCAGCTCGTCGACGACCACCGCCGGGCCCGGGCGCTGGCCGAGGCGCTCGCCGGCATGAAGCACGTCCGGCTCGACCCGGCGGCGGTGCAGACCAACATCGTCATCTTCGAGGCGACCGACCACGCGCCGGTCCAGATCTGCGGGCAGGTGGCCGACGACGTGCTCATCCTGCCGTTCGGGCCGCGCCACATCCGGGCGGTGCTGCACCGGGACGTGGACGACGGGATGCTCGCCCGGGCCATCGAGGCCCTGAAGGACGTGCTCGACGGATGAGGGCCGCCGCCGTCGCCTGGCTCTGCGCGCTCGCCGGCTGCTGCGGCCCGAGCCCGCAGGAGGCCGCCGCCCTCGACGCCCGCGCGCAGCGCTACGCCGCCGCCGAGCGGGCCTACGCCCGGCGCCACGACCCCGACGCGTTCGAAGCGTTCGCCGCCATCGCCGCCGATCCGGCGTTCGACGCCGCCACCCGGGCCCTCGCCCGCCACCGGCAGGGGGCCATCCGGCTGCGGCAGGGCCAGACCCCCGAGGCCCGCCGGCTGCTGGCGTCGGTCGCCGACTTCGGGGTGCCCGAGCGGGCCGCCCTCGCCGCGCTCGACGCCGCCGAGGCCGCGCCCGACGCCCGGGGAGCCACGCTGGATGTCATCCGATCACACCCCGACACCGCCGCCGCCGAGGTGGGCGTCGAGCGGCTGGCCCGGGGGTGCCCGCCGGCCGAGGCCCCGGCCCTGGTCGCTACGCTGACCGCGCTGGCCGAGGCCCACCCCGACACGACGCTGGGCCCCGTCGCCACCCGCTGGCGGGCCTACCTCGAGGTCGAGGCGCTGGTTGATCTGCCCGCCGCCCGGCGCACGCTGTGGGGGTTGGTGCAGCGGTGGCCCGAGTCGCACGAGGCGGCGGTGGCCATGCGGCGCCTCGCCGAGCTGGAAGAGCGCCGGGGGGCCTGGGTCCGGGCCCGGGCCACCTGGGATGCGCTCGCCGGCCGCCACCCGGACCGGGGCTGGCTGTGGATGGGCAGCGAGCGGGGCATCGGATCGGACGCGGCGGCCCTGAGCGCGGCGCGCATCACGCTGCATCACATCGGCGATCTGTCGGGCGCGGTGGAGCGCTATCGGGACGCCATCGACGACTTCGGCGACGGCGTCCTGGGCGACGACATGCGCTTCGAGTTGGCGGTGGCGCTCTTCGCCGCCGATCGGCCGGGCGAGGCCCGCGACGCGCTGCGGGCGCTGCTCGACGCCGACCCCGAGAGCCGCCACGCGCCCGCCGCGCGGGCCATCCTCGATGGCGGGGCGCCGCCGGCCCTCGACGCCCTGCGAGGCCGGGCATGATCCGCCTCGAGGGCGTCGGCAAGGCGTTCGACGGCCAGCCGGTGCTGCGCGACATCAGCTTCACCGTGCCCGCCGGGGGCACCCTGGGCCTCATCGGCGCCGGCGGGGCCGGCAAGAGCCTCGTGCTCAAGATTCTGTGCGGCCTCGTGCGCCCCGACGCCGGCCGGGTGTGGCTCGACGACACCGAGCTGGGCCCGCTCTCCGAGCGCGAGCTGATGGACGTGCGCGGCCGGATCGGCATGATCTTCCAGAACTACGCGCTCTTCGACTACCTGACCGTGGCCGAGAACATCGGCTTCCCCCTCGCCCGCATGCAGCGCCCGGCGGACGCGATCGCGGCCCGGGTGCAGACCCGGCTCGATCAGGTGCACCTGCCCGACATCGGCCCCCGCTACCCCCGCGAGCTGAGCGGCGGCATGAAGAAGCGGGTGTGCCTCGCCCGGGCCACGGTGCACGATCCGCCCATCATGCTGTGCGACGACCCCACCGCCGGGCTCGACCCGGTGACCACCAACCGCATCTTCCGGCTGCTCAAGGATCTGCAAGCGCAGAACGACGCCACCGCGATCATCGTGAGCCATGAGACCGGCTATCTGCGCCCCATCTGCGACGCCATCGCCCTGCTCGACCGGGGGCGGCTGGTCTTCGCCGGGCCCACCGCCGAGGCGGTCGAGCACCCCGAGGTGCGGGCCTTCATGGAGGGCGAGCCCCCGTGACCGCCGTCGCCCGCCTCGGCGGCGCCGTGCTCGACCTGTGCCGGGTCGTCGGCGCCCTGACCCTCTTCTGCGGGTCGGTCCTCCGGGCCCTGATCCCGCCCCGGGCCGACCGGGTCGAGACCTGGCGCGCCCTGCACCGGGTCGGCGTGCGCTCGCTGCCCATCGTCATCGTCACCGCGTTCTTCGCCGGGGGCATCGCCGCGATCCAGGTCAGCACCTACGTGACGAAGTTCAGGGCCTACGAGGCGGTCGGCTGGGGCTTCGGCTTCGTGACCTTCCGCGAGCTGGGCCCGCTGCTGGTCGGGCTGATGTTCAGCGGCCGGGTCGGGGCCCACAACACCGCCGAGCTGGGCACGATGAAGGTCACCGAGCAGATCGACGCCCTGCGCATCCTGGCCATCGATCCCATCCACTTCCTGGTGCTGCCCCGCATCATCGCGATGCTGGTGATGATGACCCTGCTCAACGTCATCGGGGATGTCTTCGCCCTGGCCGGGGGCATGATCACCGCCTATGCCATGGTCGGGGTCGATCCGTATGTCTTCTGGAACTCGTTCACCGAGTACGTGATGCTCATCGACTTCGTCAACGGGCTGATCAAGGCCGCCGCGTTCGGGCTGGCCATCGGCGTGGTGAGTTGCAGCTTCGGCCTCGACGTGCGCGGGGGCGCCCCCGGCGTGGGACGGGCGGTCAACGGCGGGGTGGTGGTCTCGGCGGTGGGCATCTTCGTGCTCGACTACCTCATCACGGCGGTGATGCAGTGAGCTGCCATGCCATGACCTGCCATGCCATGGCCTGCCATGCCGTGCCGCGGGGAACCATCGCCGATGGCTGAGCCGACCACGCTCGCGGGCTTCGTCGCCGAGATCCGGGCCCAGGTCGTCGACACCGCCGACGTGGCCCGCCAGTCGGCGTGGTACCTCGCCCGCGGCCGCTGGGACTGGCCCGCCATCTGGGCCCAGGCCCACGAGATCGGGGTGCGCAGCGTCTTCTTCGTCATCGTGTGCCTCGGCTTCCTCGGCGCGATCATCAACCTGCAAGCCGGCTTCCAGGCCACCCGCATCATCGGCGACGCCTCGCTCATCGGCGCGCAGTCGATGCCGCTCGTCGTGCGCCTGCTCGGCCCGACCCTCACCGGCATGATGGTCGCCACCCGGGTCGGCACCGGCATCGCCGCCGAGATCGGCAGCATGGTCGTCACCGAGCAGGTCGACGCCCTGCGCATGAACCGGGCCCCGCCGGCCGAGTACCTGGTCAAGCCGCGCCTCGTCGCCTGCATGATCATGGTGCCCGCGCTGACCACCATCGGCATCACCGCCGCCTTCTTCGCCGGCATGGCCGTCGCCGCGTTCGCCTTCGGCACCAACCCCGGGACCTACGCCGACTTCGACGTCGTCGTCGGCCTCGACCTCGTCGAGGGCATGGTCAAGGCGGCGGCCTACGGCGTCGCCATCCCGATCATCGCGTCCACCGCGGGGCTGCGGGCCCGGGGCGGCAGCGAGGGGGTGGGGGAGGCCACCACCCAGGCGGTCGTGGCCAGCTCGCTGGCGGTCATCGTGCTCGACTTCGCCATCAGCGGCGTCGTCTTCGTGCTGCGATGAGCGCGGCCGACGCGATGATCGCCTTCGAAGGCATCCACAAAGCCTTCGGATCGAAGGTCGTGCTCGACGGCGTCGACCTCACCGTCGGCGAGGGGCGCATCTGCTTCATCATCGGCAAGAGCGGGGCCGGCAAGAGCGTGCTCGTCAAGCACCTCGTCGGGCTGCTGCGGCCCGACGCGGGGGTCATCCGCTACCGCGGCGAAGACATCACCCGCTACACCGAGGCCGAGTTCTTCGCGCTGCGGCATCGCTGCACCTATGTCTTCCAGCACAGCACGCTGTTCGACAGCATGACCCTGCTCGACAACGTCGCGCTGCCCCTGCGCAAGCACCGGGGGCTGTCGGCCGGCGAGAGCCGGGAGGCGGCCCGGGGCTATCTGGAGAAGGTGCAGATGCAGCACCTCGCCGACCGCCGCCCGGGGGACGTCGGCGACGGCCTGCGCAAGCGGGTGGCCATCGCCCGGGCCCTGACGATGCGCCCCGAAGTGATCGTCTTCGACGAGCCGACCACCGGCCTCGACCCGGTCAACGCGGTCAACGTCGACCGCCTCATCCGCGACCTCAGCCGCAGCGAGGGGGTCACCAGCCTCGTGGTGAGCCACGACCTGCGCAGCATCTTCGGCGTCGCCGATCGCATCGTGATGCTCTACGAGGGCCGGGTGCGGCTCGATGGCACCCCGGATGACTTCCGGGCGAGCGATGATCCCATCGTGCATCAGTTCGTCAACGGCCTGCCCGACGTAAGCCCTCCGCGAACCCCAGCAGGCGAACGGGTGACCGAATCCGGTTCTGGACGCCCTCCGGACGTGAGCCTCAGGCGGCGGCAGCTCGTCGCCGGACCTCGGCCCAGCGGTGGGGCATGAGC